>JAZRBZ010000017.1:0-131373 GCA_045635325.1 Alistipes sp. | reverse complement strand
TTCTCTGCCTCGTCGAATGCAGGCGTGTTGGTCGAAACCTTCGGTGCCTGAATCTTCTTCGAGAGGTAGTCGCCAATGGTGTAAGGCAATACGAAGTAACCGTCAGCCAAGCCCTGCATCAGCGCCGAAGCACCGAGGCGGATTGCACCGTGGTCAGAGAAGTTTGCCTCACCGATAGCGTACAAGCCAGGGATAGTAGTCATCAGGTTGTAGTCAACCCAGATACCACCCATCGTGTAGTGAACAGCAGGGAAGATCTGCATTGGCTGCTCGTATGGATTAACGTCGGTAATCTCCTTGTACATATCGAACAAGTTACCGTAACGCTTCTCGATAACCTCCTTGCCCAAACGCTCGATAGCGGTCTTGAAGTCGAGGAATACTGCCAAACCGGTCTCGTTCACACCATAACCAGCGTCGCAGCGCTCCTTTGCAGCACGCGATGCAACGTCACGAGGTACGAGGTTACCGAATGCAGGGTAGCGACGCTCCAGGTAGTAGTCGCGATCCTCCTCGGCGATGTCAGCCGGCATCTTCGTGCCCTTACGGATTGCCTCTACGTCCTCCAACTTCTTTGGTACCCAGATACGACCGTCGTTACGCAACGACTCCGACATCAGCGTCAGCTTCGACTGCTGTGTACCGTGGATTGGAATACAGGTAGGGTGAATCTGCGTGAAGCAAGGGTTTGCAAAACCTGCACCCTTACGGTAGCACTGGAATGCTGCCGAGCCGTTCGATGCCATAGCGTTGGTCGAGAGGAAGAATACGTTACCGTAACCACCCGTAGCGATAACCACTGCGTGAGCACCGTGACGCTCGATCTCACCTGTTACGAGGTTACGAGCGATGATACCTACTGCCTCACCATTCTCGATTACAACGTCGAGCATCTCGTGACGAGTGTACGACTTAACCGAGCCGTTGTGAATCTCCTTATTGAGAGCTGCATAAGCGCCGAGCAACAACTGCTGACCCGTCTGGCCACGAGCGTAGAACGTACGCGATACCTGTGCGCCACCGAACGAACGGTTAGCCAACAGACCGCCGTACTCACGAGCGAAAGGAACACCCTGAGCTACGCACTGGTCGATAATGAGGTTCGATACCTCTGCCAAACGGTACACGTTTGCCTCACGAGCACGGTAGTCACCACCCTTGATGGTATCGTAGAAGAGACGATATACCGAGTCGTTATCGTTCTGATAGTTCTTTGCTGCGTTGATACCGCCCTGTGCCGCAATCGAGTGAGCGCGACGAGGCGAGTCCTGGATGCAGAATACCTTTACGTTGTAGCCGAGCTCACCGAGCGAAGCAGCTGCGGAAGCACCACCGAGACCGGTACCTACAACGATAATATCCAACTTGCGCTTGTTAGCAGGGCTAACAACCTTGATAGCCGCCTTGTGGTTGCTCCATTTCTGAGCCAACTCACCAGCAGGAATTTTGGAATCTAATTTGAAAGCCATATATATCTAAATTTATTATTTTCTTAACTCAAAATTTATGCGCAGCAAGGGCAAACGCTCTGTACGTAGAACCATACTGCAACAGCTGCGAAACCGAGGAAGATAACTGCCGAGATGAGTTTAGCAATGCACTTCAGGCGTGGGAGCCAAGTGTCGTTAGCGAATCCTGCCGTCTGGAACATCGACCAAACACCGTGGTTGAGGTGGAACCACAACGCTGCAAACCATACGATGTAGAGCACTACGTTGTACCACTTCGAGAAGGTGTACTGGATGAGAGCAGCACCGTCGGTTGGCGACAAGCCGAGAGCGTTAGTGTGCTCGCCCATCAACTCTACCAACTGCATCTTCGACCAGAAGTGAGTGAGGTGGAGTGCGAGACCGAGGATAACGATGATGCCGAGTACGAGCATATTCTTCGATGCCCAATCAACACCCTTCTCGGTTACGGTTACAGCGTAGCGTACGTTACCGCGTGCCTTACGATTCTGCCAAGTGAGCCAGAATGCATAGAGGAAGTGAACGAGAACGCCACCCGCCAAAACAACGGTTGCTACGAGTGCATACCAGTTAGCACCGAGGAAACCGCAAATCATATTGTAGGCATCACCCGAGATGATGGCTACAACGTTCATTGACATGTGGAAGAGAATGAAAAGCACGAGGAAGCAACCCGAGATGCTCATCACCAATTTTCTTCCAAGAGACGAATTAGTTAAAAAACAACCCATAATGATTTGAAAATAGTTTTTATTAATGTTATTTTTGTAAAAAGTTTTGTTCTCTGTTCGCGTTCCGTAAGGGCATAAATAAAGTTTATACCGATATAGAACATACAAATATACGAATTGTTTGTGAAATAACAACGGTTTTTTGATAATTTAAGTCGAAAAAATGAGTATAAAAACCAAGCAGGAGATACGTTCCGCAGCAAAAGCGGGTGTTCGGGCGTTGAGTGCCACGCAGAAAGCCGCCGCTTCGGCCTCGATTGTCGAGTGCGTGTTGTGTGTCGAGCAGGTGCGCAAAGCGTCGACCGTGGCCCTCTTTTCGTCGCTTCCCGACGAGCCGCAGACCTCTTCGGCCATCGCTGCGTTGGCCGTAGAAAAACGGGTTGTGTTGCCGCGTGTCGATGGCGATGATATGGCGTTTTATCGCTATGTGCCTGCCTCCGATGGGGTGTCTGGTGAACTCGCAAAGGGCGCTTTCGGCATCGACGAGCCACAAGGCGACGAGCGTGTCGAACCCGCCGAGATTGATGTCGTCATTGTGCCGGGCGTGGCCTTCACGCGCGAGGGTGTGCGTTGTGGTCGCGGTCGCGGATACTACGACAAGTACCTTTCGTCGGCCGATTTTCGCGCTTTCAAGATTGGTGTCTGCTACGAGTGCCAACTCTTTGACGAGTTGCCTGCCGAGCCGCACGATGTTCGGATGGATATGGTCGTGGCGCGTTAGGCGCGAGTGGGGTGGTGTGTCAGTGCGTGTTCGGTTTGTGAGGATTTCGTCTGCGACGCTCTATTTTTGACGCTAAAATTGGTATATTCGGAAAAATACTCTATATTTGTCGGCTGAAAATCCGCAACTGATGTGGCGAGTAAGGAAAGGTGCAGGAGTGGTTGAACTGGCCCGCCTGGAAAGCGAGTAAACGTCAAAAGCGTTTCAGGGGTTCGAATCCCCTCCTTTCCGCAAACAAACGTAGCAAGGAGATGTCGAAATTTTTCGACATCTTTTTGTTTTTATATGCAGTGCTCAAACTCGTTTGATGACACATGCATATAAAAGCAAAAATAGTTGATAAATCAACTTCTTGCGGAGTGCTGTTTGCAAGGGCCCCCGCGGCGAGCGGAGGGGAACGGCGAACGAATGTGAGCCAATCCCCTTTGGTCACCTCTTGCCTGCTGCGACCGGTCGAATCATTGGATGAAAAATGAGGTAGAGGTGTGGTCCCCCCCCCTCGCGGCGAGCGGAGGGGAACGGCGAACGAATGTGAGCCAATCCCTCCGGTCGGCATCTCCACTTTCGGCTTTGCTTTTCCGGTCGAATTTTACGCTTTTTTACCATAAAAATATAGATTAGTAGAAATTTGCTTTCTACTAATCTATAAAATATCGCTGTAATTTGCAAATTTATAGGTAATTACATTTTTGGTAAAGCGCCACTTTTTGCATCATTACCATTTTTCTCGCAGCGAGGTTTATTCCAACATCATGGCCGCCTCCTGCGTCACCTTCACGACGTGATAATCCGGGCCGGAGTATAGTTCGATGTGGAGTGTTCGTGAACGAGAGTTGTTCGGCTTGGCAATAATTCTCAACTCGGTGCTGTGTGGTTGGTACTCAACCGTAAGCCACTCGTAGGTGTTGTACTCCGTTGTGCCGTCTTCGCGTGTGCCAAACGTTCCGTCATCTCCACTCTTATAGTCATGTATTTCGGCCAACGAAAAAGTGTTGCCGTTAGCGGTGGTGATTGTTTGCGAGCCACCATCTTTCGAGAATGTTACCGTTTTTGGATATCCCAAATCAATCTCCTTTTCGCATGCTGCGAACGAGAGTGCTACCACGAATACGAAAATAAATCTTAACATCTTCATAACATCATTGTTTTTAATGATTTGTGGATGCAAATATACCCCCCCCTATGACATTTCCAAATTTTGGGAGTGGAAAGTGTCGGCCGAATGTCAAAAAACTCGACAGACGACTCTCTAATGCCGATGGTTGCATCCACAACCATCGCCTTCGTGATGCGAAAGAATGGTGTGGGGTACACTGCCGTGTGAGACGATTTGAATCGGACAGCAGTAGTTGTCGAGTTGCTCCTGCGTGATGATGTTCGAGTCGTGACGATGCACGCTGCCGTTGACGCAGACGATACTCTTTACGACGCTGGTTATGGTGCCGATGTCGTGCGATACCATCACGATTGCCATCCGTTGGTTGAGTTCGTGCAGCAAGTTGTAGAGTTCGTTTTCAAAGCGGTTGTCCACGAAGTTGGTCGGCTCGTCGAGTATCAGCAGTCGGGGCTGCATAATTATTGCGCGACAGAGCAATGCGCGCTGCATCTGTCCGCCCGAAATCTCGCCTATCGAGTGATGTGCAATATCGCTAATGCCCGCCATATCAAGCAGTTCAGCCACGCGCTTGCGATCCTTCGATGTGTAGCGTCCGAACAACCCCTTCTCGCCCTGCAGGCCCGACATAACCACCTCCTCGACCGAGATTGGGAACGAGCGGTCGAATGCCGACTGCTGCGGCATATATCCGATGAGTCGTCGTCCGTTGCGATAGAGCTCCGGCGAGAGCGCAATCTCGCCCTTGTGCGATACCAGACCGAGAATGCTCTTTACGAGCGTGGTCTTGCCACCGCCATTCGGGCCGATGATGCCGATAAAGTCGTCGTCGAAAATCTCGAGCGAGGCGTTGCGGATGACCGGCTCGCCATCGTATGCAACCGATACGTTGCGAAGTGAAATTATGCTGCGGCTCATACCTCTTTTCTATTCGGTTACAAGACGCACGATTTCGCGCAGATTGTCAAATAGATTCTCGTCCAACGGATTGATTTCCACCGCTTCAGCACCAATATCGTCGCAGATGACCTCGACGCTCGACTGCGGAAATTCCGATTGGTAGAAGATACGTCGTGTTCCATCCCTGCGCGCGTAGTCGATAATTTCGGCGAGTCGCTTTACACTCGGCTCTTTGCCCTCGTGCTCGATGGCAATCTGCTCCAATCCGTAGTCGCGAGCTAGATAGGTGAGTGCCGGATGATAGATGATGAAGTAGCCGTGTGGCGAGCAGCGGCACAACTCGCTCACCTCTTCGTCGAGGTCGAGCAGTTGCTCGCATAGCGCGTTATATCGCTCGGTGTAGTGCAGCGAGTCGGGCATCGCGGCATTGATGGCCGTAAAGGCGTTCTCGGCCATTATCATCAACTGCTTTGGCGAGCACCAAACGTGTGGATCGATGCCGTGATGGTGGCACTTGCCGTGATGCGTGTGCGAACAACTGCCGGCAATCGGCTCAATGCCCTTCGCCAGATGAATCACCTTCTCCGGAAGGTCGACCTTGTCGAGCAGTGCGCGCTCGAAATCGAGTAGTCCGACACCAAAGACCATCCGTGCATTGCCCAAGGCGGCAAACTGTTTCGGCGTCGGTTCGAAGGTCTCGGGCGATGCTCCGGCAGGGCAGAGCACCTGCACATCGAAGTCGTCGCCGACAATCGCCGTAACGAGAGGACGCAGCGGTGCGATGGATACAAACATACTCGGTTTATCCGATTCCCATCCGCCGACGCACGACGATAGACAGAGTGCGCCGAGGACAATATATATAAATATGTATAAGCGTTTCATAGGTTTTGCCCGATTAACTACTGCAAAGTTAAACTTATTTGCCGGAAAACAAAAGAGGTTGCCGACAAAACTTGCCGAGACAACCTCTTTTCGTTGTTATGAGTTGAGAATCGTTAGAACTCCATCTTGCTACGACGAACGTACGACTCGTAACGCCATTTAGCGTTCTCCTCGGCTGCTGCAAAGAGCTCGTCTGCCTCGGCAGGGAAGGTCTTCTGGAGCGAGGTGTAACGTACCTCCTTCAAGAGGAACTCGCGGAACTTCGACCAATCCGGCTCCTTCGAGTCGAGCACGAACGGATTCTTGCCCTGCTCCTCAAGCAGCGGATTGTAGTGCCACAAGTGCCAGTAACCGCACTCTACGGCCTGCTTGCCGATGGTCTGCGTGCGAGTCATACCGCCCTTGATACCGTGGTTGATACAAGGAGCGTATGCGATGATGAGCGACGGACCAGGATATGCCTCTGCCTCCTTGAGTACGTTGAAGAGCTGGTTCTGCGATGCACCGATCGAAACCTGTGCAACGTATACATAGCCGTATGTCATAGCGATTGCGCCCAAATCCTTCTTGCGAACGCGCTTACCCATCGAAGCGAACTTCGCAACAGCGCCTACCGGAGTTGCCTTCGACGACTGACCACCGGTGTTCGAGTAAACCTCGGTATCGATAACCAGGATGTTTACATCCTCGCCCGAAGCCAAAACGTGATCCACACCGCCGAAGCCGATATCGTAACCCCAACCGTCGCCACCGATAATCCACTGCGACTTCTTCACGAGGAACTGCTTCTTCTCCAGAATCTCGCGGCAGGTGTCGCACGAACACTGCGCGCAGAGCGCTACCAGACGAGCCGAAATCTCGGCCGATGCAGCTGCCAGATGACGGTTGTCAATCCACTCCTGCATTACGCCCTTCAACTCCTCCGAGCAGCACGAGCACTCGGCGATGGCCTTGCTCATAATCGATGCCAAACCGTCGCGCAACTTCTCAACGCCGACGTGCATACCCAAACCATACTCTGCGTTATCCTCGAAGAGCGAGTTTGCCCAAGCCGGACCGTGGCCCTTCTCGTTGGTGCAGTATGGAGTCGATGGAGCCGAAGCCGAATAGATAGACGTACAACCCGTAGCGTTGGCTACCATCATACGCTCGCCGAAGAGCTGTGTGATGGTCTTGATGTATGGCGTCTCGCCACAACCTGCACACGCACCCGAGAACTCGAAGAGCGGCTGTGCAAACTGGCTGTTCTTAACCATCTTTGCGCGATCCATATCCTTGTAACCAACCTTGTGGTGCATATACTCCCACTTCTCGTGCTCGCCCATCTGCGAAGCGAGCGGACGCATAACGAGTGCCTTCTCCTTCGAAGGACATACGTCAACACAGTTGCCGCAACCCGTACAGTCGAGTGGTGAAACCTGAATGCGGAACTTGTACTCCTTCGTGTTACCCAAGCCCTGCTTGAAGGTCGTACCCTCCGGAGCGGCAGCCACCTGCTCCTCGGTTGCGAGGAACGGACGGATTGCTGCGTGAGGGCAGACATACGAACACTGGTTACACTGGATACACTTGTCAACGTCCCACTCCGGTACGTTCACTGCGATACCGCGCTTCTCCCAAGCTGCCGTACCGTTGTCCCACGAGCCATCCTCACGACCGTTGAATGCCGATACAGGGAGCAAATCGCCCTTCAGTGCGTTGATAGGGTCTACGACGTTGCGAACGAACTCCGGACGCGACTCGTCTACCGATGCGCTCTGCTCGGTGAGCGAGATGTTTGCCCACTCGGCAGGTACATCAATCTTCTCAACAGCCGAGCCACCTGCGTCAACCGCTGCGTAGTTCATATTGACGATATCCTCGCCCTTCTTGCCGTACGACTTGTAGATCGCCTTCTTCATCTCCTCAACCGCCTGGTCGAACGGAATCACGTTAGCAATCTTGAAGAATGCCGACTGCATAATGGTATTGGTGCGGCTGCCCAAGCCGAGCTCGGCAGCGATCTTCGTAGCGTTGATGATGTAGAAGTTGATGTTGTTCTTCGCCAAGAACACCTTCATATGGTCAGGCAGCGTCTTGCAGGTTGTCTCTGCGTCGCCAACCGAGTTGAGCAGGAACGAGCCGCCCTTCTTCAGGCCCTTCAATACGTCGTACTTGTCGACATACGATGGAACGTGGCACGCGATGAAATCCGGCGTAGTTACCAAGTATGGCGATGTGATCGGCTTGTCGCCGAAACGCAAGTGCGACGAGGTGTAACCGCCCGACTTCTTCGAGTCGTACGAGAAGTATGCCTGGCAATATTTGTTGGTCGAGCCACCGATAATCTTAATCGAGTTCTTGTTTGCACCGACCGTACCGTCAGCACCCAAACCGAAGAACAATGCCTCGAACGTACCCTCCTTCGCCATCGAAATCTCCTCACCAACCGTGAGCGACAAGTTCGTTACGTCGTCCACGATACCGACGGTGAAGTGGTTCTTCGGAGTTGCGAGTGCCATATTCTCGAATACGGCAAGCATCTGTGCAGGCGTTGTGTCCTTCGACGAAAGGCCATAACGACCACCGATGATGTTTGGCTGAATGTCGTGGCCGTAGAATGCGTCTACGATATCCAGATAGAGCGGCTCGCCATTTGCGCCCGGCTCCTTGGTGCGGTCGAGTACGCAGAGCGTCTTAACCGTTGTAGGCAATACGTTGAAGAGGTACTTCGCCGAGAACGGACGATAGAGGTGTACGGTAACAACACCCACCTTCTCGCCACGAGCGGTCAGGTAGTCTACACACTCCTTCAAAGTCTCGGTTACCGAGCCCATCGCAACGACTACGCGGTCAGCATCAGCTGCACCGTGGTAAACGAACGGCTTGTACTCGCGACCGGTAATCTCCGAGATCTTCTCCATCGTCTCTGCTACCATATCAGGCACTGCATCGTAGAACTTGTTCGATGCCTCGCGAGTCTGGAAGTAGATGTCCGGATTCTGTGCCGTACCACGCGAGAGTGGCTTCTCCGGGTTGAGTGCGCGGTTGCGGAACTCCTTGAGTGCCTCACGATCGAAGAGAGCCGAGAGCGATGCCTGATCGATGAGCTCTACCTTCTGAATCTCGTGCGACGTACGGAAGCCGTCGAAGAAGTGCAGGAACGGAATGCGCGACTTGAGGGCTACGATGTGTGCCACACCCGCGAGATCCATAACCTCCTGTACCGACGACGTTGCAAGCTGTGCAAAGCCGGTCTGGCGAGCAGCCATAACGTCCTGGTGGTCGCCGAAGATCGAGAGCGACTGCGCAGCCAAAGCACGCGCCGAAACGTGGAATACGCCAGGGAGCAACTCACCTGCGATCTTGTACATATTAGGAATCATCAGCAACAAACCCTGCGATGCTGTGAATGTCGATGTGAGAGCACCGCCCTGCAACGAACCGTGAACGGCACCTGCAGCACCTGCTTCCGACTGCATCTCGACAACCTTTACGGTCTCGCCGAAGATGTTCTTGCGACCCTGTGCAGCCCACTCATCGACGAGCTCTGCCATTGTCGACGACGGGGTGATAGGGTAGATGGCGGCAACCTCCGAGAACATATACGCGATATGCGCTGCGGCATAGTTGCCGTCACAAGTGATAAACTTCTTTTCTGCCATAATTTTTTATTTTGTTTTAGAATTTATTTGCAATAATCGAGCGAGAGATAACCTAACCTCGCTAAAAACGCACGCAAAAGTACAAAGTTATCGGGAGCAAACCAAATAAAAACGTTGTTAGTTTACTAACAAGTGCGAATGGCGTGTCGGGCAGAGACGCTCGGGAACGGAATTGTCAGCCGATATTTTAAAAAATACCCCTGCAGATTGGCTTGCAGGGGCGTTTTGTTCGTATGTTCGGAACTGCTTTTTTTTGCCGTGTTAGATATGCTCTGCTACCCAGCGCGTTAACTCGACAAACTGCTCTACCGAGAGTTGCTCGGCGCGGGTAGAGAAGAGCGGATGCTCGGCGCCGCCAAACTGCCCGAATACTGCACGCAGCGAGTTGCGCAACATTTTGCGACGCTGGCCGAACGACGCTTTGACCACCTTGACGAAAAGTTGCTCGTCGCAGTCGAGACGCGTGGTATTGTTGCGTCGCAGACGAATCACCGCGCTTTTGACCTTTGGTGGTGGGTTGAATACCTTCTCCGAGACGGTAAACAGATAGTCGATATCGTACCACGCCTGCAGGAGTACGCTTAATATGCCGTATTCGCGTGAGCCCGGTGGCTCGGCAATGCGAACGGCAACCTCTTTTTGAATCATTCCGACGCATTCGGGAACGAGGTCGCGGTTTTCGATGATCTTGAAAAATATCTGTGACGAGATGTTGTACGGGAAGTTGCCGATGATGCGTACGCCCTGCGGAAAACGCTCGTGCAGATCCAACTTGAGGAAGTCGCCCTCGATGAGTCGCGGCGCAAAATCGGGGTAGTGTGCGTGCAGGTACTCGACGCTCTCCGAATCGATCTCCGCACCATAGGTTACGATGTCATCCCTGCGAAGCAGATACTGCGTCAGCACACCCATACCGCAACCGACCTCCAATGTCGGATATGGCGCTTCAGCCGTGCCGCCGCCGAGCGAATTGCAAATCTTTTGCGCGATGTTCAAATCGGTCAAAAAGTGCTGACCGAGTGCCTTTTTTGCTCTGACTTCTGTCATAATCACAACACTTGTTTGTGCAAAGGTAACAACTTTGGTTCAAAAAGTCGCGTATATTTGAAAATTTGTGTAAATTTGTCATCGCAATTTGCGAAGGTTGCACGACCTACAGAGGGCGCTCTTGCGTCTTTTTGCGTGCAGACAGGCAGGTTTTACGGGTAATGAGATGCCGATTTTCATCCGCTCCGCTGTGTAAATCAAGGCGGAGCAGCAGACCTTTGCGCAGAGACAAATAATTTAACATTATAAGATAAAAACTATGAAAAAACTATTGACTTTATTGGTGGCAGTCGTTGCATTTGCTGCTACCGGATGTTCCCATTGGGATGAACAGATTGAGGGCTTGAACAAGGAACTCGACAACCTCGAGGAGCGCGTTACAGCGCTCGAGGAGCAGTGTCAGGCAATCAATGCAAACATCGTGTCGTTGCATTCGATTGTCATAGCATTGCAGAACAACGATTACGTTACGGGCGTTACGCCACTCACGGAGGGCGGCAAGACCGTCGGCTACACTATCTCGTTTACGAAGAGTGGTTCGGTTACGATCTACCACGGTGAGGATGGCAAGGATGGCGTTGACGGCAAGGATGGTCATACTCCGCAAATCGGTGTGATGAAGGACTTGGACGGCATCTACTACTGGACGCTCGATGGCGAGTGGCTGGTCGATGGCAAGGGTAATAAGATTAAGGCCGTTGGTACGGATGGCCAGGATGGCCAGGATGGTACAAATGGTAAGGACGGCCAGGACGGTACAAATGGTAAGGACGGCCAGGATGGTACAAACGGTAAGGATGGCGCTGACGGTGTTACTCCGCAGTTGAAGATCGAGAACGACTATTGGTACGTATCTTACGATAACGGTGCTTCGTGGACACAGCTCTATCGTGCAACCGGCGAGGATGGCAAAGATGGCATCGACGGCAAGGATGGCGATTCGTTCTTCAGCGCTGTAACGCAGGACGAGAATAACCTCTATCTGACGCTTGCCGATGGTACGGAGCTTACGCTTCCGCTCGCATCAAGCTACCTGTTCAACCGCTTGCAGTCGGTATGCTTTGTTCCGCGCTACAACGACGGTGCTGCATCGGTATATATTCCTGCGTCGGGTGTTGTGGCTGCAAGTTATCTGGAGATGGATTTCGAGGTGTCGCCAAAGGATGCCGTAGAGGAGATTGTCGAGTCGTGGGAGTCGATTCTCTCGATTCAGGCCGTAAATACCCTGACTCGCGCCATCGTATTCATCGACCTTCCTGTTACGCAGTGTGTGGGCGATGTTGAGAATGGCGTGATTACCGTTCGCGCAGCGGGTGAGAATCTCGGCGAGTCGTTCTTCGACGGTACGACTACATTCAGCGCACGTCTCGGTATCTCGGACGGTAATACCGATATCAAGTCGGCGTACGTTCCGTTGGTAGCAACCGAGATGGCACAGCCAAACAACGAGATTTGGTACACTGCAACCGAGCATATCGGCTATTTTATGTACGAGGAGGAGTGCTTTGGCTCGAAGATCGTTTCGCATACCTTTAACGAGGAGACCGGTGCGGGTGTTATCGCGTTCGAGAAGGATTTGGTTGTTTTGGAGTCGGCTATTCGTGGTCGCTCTGCCCTCTTGACTCTGTCGCTTCCGAACAGCGTTACGGAACTCGGCACGAATGCTCTCTCCGAGAATCAGTCGTTGACCGAGGTTAAGCTCGGCAAGGGCCTTAAGACTATCGGCGAATCTGCATTTGCAAGCTGCAACAGCTTGCTTTCGATCAAGTTGCCTAATGGTCTTGTCTCGATTGCTAAATTGGCATTCAATTCGTGCCGCGCAATGGAGAGCGTCGTTATGCCTGACAGCGTTATCTCGATCGGCGAGTCTGCATTTGCTTATTGTACATCGCTCAAGTCGTTGACTATTCCGCACGGCGTTGAGGTTATTGAGCAGAGTGTTGCCTATAACTGCTGGAATCTGGAGGAGTTGATCTTGTCGGAGGGTATTAAGTCTATTGGCATTCTGGCATTTGCAGGTTGTAATTTGCCAACTGTTACCATTCCTTCGACCGTTACCGAGATTGGCAATATGGCGTTTAATGGCAACGAGCAACTCGCAAGCGTATATTGTAAGCCGGTAGTTGCTCCGGAGCTTGGCGGTGCAGTATTTGATGAGACTTTGATATGGTTGCCGAGAAATGGTGCTACACGATGTGGTGTTATCTATGTTCCTGCATCGGCTTATGACGGTTATGTTGCAGCGGAGTCGTGGAATACCTACGCTGTTTACGCACCGGTTTATCAAGAGACGCAGATTTTGATGCCGTACAACTTTGCAGAGTAGTGCGGTTTTAGAATAGCACAAGGGCTGTCGAATATAACCGACAGCCCTTGTTATTTGTTATTCAATGCCATTCCTTGCCATTCAATGCCATTTGAAAATACTCTACCTGACCTTATTTGACCTTGGCTTGTCCCTACTCGACCCTATATTACCTTTGTCTGCCCCTCCCCACCTGGTGGTTAGTTGCCCACCTCGCAGAGGAACTTGATGCGTACCAGACGAATCTCCTCCTCGGTGTAGTCGCTGCCGAGCTCCTGAATTGCCTCGTCGAGCGAGTCGCTCTCGGCATCCTCCTTGAAGTAGAGGTAGATGTCTTCAATCTTGTCCTCATCCATATAGTCGTCCAGGTAGTATTGGATGTTGAGTCGCGTGCCCGAATTTACAATGGTCTCGATCTCCGATAGCAGCTCGTCGAACGAGAGGTTCTTGGCGCGAGCAATATCCTCAAAATCCATCTGGCGGTCGATCGACTGAATGATGAAAATCTTGTTGCCGGCCTTGTTTGCCACCGATTTTACGACCATATCCTGCGGACGGATGATCTCCTTCTCCTCGACATAGGCCTTGATGAGCTGGATAAACTCTCCGCCAAACTTTCTTGCCTTGCCTGCACCCACACCCGAGATATTCTGCATCTCCTCCAGCGTGATAGGGTACTGTATGGACATATCCTCCAACGAAGGGTCTTGGAAGATGACGAACGGCGGAAGGTCGTGCTTCTTTGCCACCTGCTTGCGCAGATCCTTGAGCATTGCAAAGAGCTCCTCGTCGGCCGCTCCGCTGTGAACGGGAGCCATTGGCGGCTCTTCGTCGTCGTAGTCGTGGTCGGCTGCAATCTTTATGGTTTTCGGATGCTCGATATATTGCTCTCCGGCCGGAGTGATAGATATCAGACCGTAGTTTTCGATATTCTTGTCGATGAGCCCCATAATCAGGCCCTGACGGATGATGGCGTTCCACAGCGCGTCGGAGGTCTCCTCGCCTGCACCGAAAAACTCGTTCTTATTGTGGCGATAGCTCTTGATGTTGGCTGTTGTCTTGCCGAGCAGCAGCGTTACAAGATGGTCGATCTTAAACTTGTCGCCAATCGAGCGCAACGCCTTCAATGCCAATACAAGCTCCTTCGTTGCATCAACTCGCGGACGAGGGTGGCAGCAGTTGTCGCACTCGCCGCAATTCTCCTCCGTATACTCCTCGCCGAAGTAGTGCAGCAACGTACGGCGGCGGCACATCGAGCTCTCGGCATAGGATTGAGTCTCGAGCAGAAGCAGCTTGCCAATCTCCTGTTCGGCAACCGGCTTACCCTGCATAAACTTCTCGAGCTTCTGAATATCCTTATAACTATAAAAGGTAAGGCAGTGGCCCTCTCCGCCATCGCGGCCCGCGCGACCGGTCTCTTGATAGTAACCTTCGAGCGACTTCGGGATATCGTAGTGGATGACGAAACGCACATCCGGCTTGTCGATACCCATACCGAAGGCGATTGTCGCCACGATGACATCCACGCCCTCCATCAGGAACGCATCCTGATTGTCGGCACGAGTCTGTGCGTCCATACCTGCGTGGTAGGCGCGTGCCTTGATGCCGTTGGCAACGAGCAACTCGGCCAACTCCTCCACCTTCTTGCGGCTCAAGCAGTAGATGATACCGCTCTTGCCCGGATTCTGCTTGATGTATTTGATAATGTCGCGATCGGGATCGTTCTTCGGACGCAATTCGTAGTACAGATTCGGACGGTTGAACGACGACTTGAAGACCGTTGCATCCGTCATACCGAGATTCTTCTGAATGTCCATCTGTACCTTCGGCGTTGCAGTTGCCGTGAGGGTGATGAGTGGCGCTTGGCCGATATCGTTTATGATAGGGCGGATGCGTCGATACTCCGGACGGAAATCGTGTCCCCACTCCGAGATACAGTGTGCCTCATCGATGGCATAGAACGAAATCTTGATTTTTTGCAGAAAGGCCACATTGTCCTCCTTCGTGAGCGATTCGGGCGCAAAGTAGAGGAGTTTGGTCTTGCCTGCCAAAACGTCGTCGCGCACCTGCTGTACGGCATTCTTGTTGAGCGACGAGTTGAGGAAGTGGGCGATACCCGGATTATCCGAGAAGGTGCGCATCGCGTCAACCTGATTCTTCATCAGCGCAATGAGCGGCGAAATGATGATTGCTACGCCGTCCATCATCAGCGCCGGCAACTGATAGCACAATGATTTACCTCCACCTGTAGGCATCAAAACAAACGTGTCGCGGCCGGAGAGCAAATTCAAAATAACCTGCTCCTGATTACCTTTGAACGAGGTAAATCCGAAATGCTCCTTGAGTTTTTGGTAAATCAACTCTCTGTTTGTCAGATTCTGTGCCATCGCCTACTGCTTCCTAACGTGTGTTTTTACTTGTAAAAAGTTACTCAAAGATAGTAAAATTTGTGAAAATAACCATAACTTTGTGAAAAATTCTGAAATTTTTTATTGCGATATGCGACTTTATACGAGCGAACTTGTAAAAAAGTATAAGGCACGAACGGTTGTCGACCACGTGTCGATTGATGTGCGTCAGGGCGAGATTGTGGGCCTGTTGGGCCCTAACGGTGCGGGTAAAACCACGTCGTTCTATATGATTGTGGGCCTGATTAAACCCAACGAGGGCCGTATCTTCCTCGAGTATGACGACGGCCGAGTGAGCGAACTCACGTCGTTGCCCGTCTACAAGCGTGCGCAACTCGGTGTGAGCTACTTGGCGCAGGAGGCATCCGTATTCCGTCGCCTGACGGTCGAGGATAATATCCGTGCCGTGCTCGAAATGACCAACTATACGAAGGAGTACCAGCGCGACCGATTGGAGTCGCTCATCGAGGAGTTCCGTCTGCAAAAGGTGCGTAAGAGCTATGGTAACCAGCTCTCGGGTGGTGAGCGTCGTCGTACGGAGATTGCGCGTGCCATCTCCATCAACCCGTCGTTCATTCTGCTCGACGAGCCGTTTGCGGGTGTCGATCCTATCGCGGTGGAGGATATTCAGAGTATCGTGGCAACGCTTAAGCAGAAGAATATCGGCGTAATCATCACCGACCACAATGTCGACGAGACGCTGGCCATCACCGACCGAACATACCTGCTCTACGAGGGTAAAATCCTCAAGACGGGTACGGCTGAGGAGTTGGCAGCCGACGAGATGGTGCGTCGCGTATATCTCGGTAAGAACTTCGAGCTCAAGCGCAACCACCGCTACGAACTAAAAGCCGAACCGGAGAAAGAACCGGAGAAAGAGCCGACGCTCGAAGCGGAGCCGGAGTCGACTGTAGAGTCGACCGCAGAGTCGACTGTCGAGCCAATTGCCGAGCCACAGCCGGAGGTTGTTGTAGAACCACAATCCGAGGTTGAGCCAGAGCCGGAGGTTACACTCGAGCCCGAGTCCGAGCCGCAAATAAAGAATCAGCAGGAAAATCAATAAAACCAATATATGGATAAATCAGTCCCGCGAG
Organism: Alistipes sp.; assembly: GCA_045635325.1. Classification (GTDB taxonomy): domain Bacteria; phylum Bacteroidota; class Bacteroidia; order Bacteroidales; family Rikenellaceae; genus Alistipes. The sequence goes on along the minus strand of JAZRBZ010000017.1, from coordinate 115,055 downwards.
GGTGCGTCGCAGGAGTTGTAGCACCACCGTGCTCGAAAAGTTATGCGCAACGTGCGCTTGCAGCGTCGTTGCTTGCCAATGGAGAGACCACTCTCCGCAATATCGATTTTTGTAAGGATACGCAATCCGCAATCCGTTGTATAGAGTCGCTCGGCGCAAAGGTGCGTCGCGTGGGCGATTCGACGATAGTCGTTACGGGAGGACTTGCACCCGTCTCCGATACGCTGAACGTTGGCGAATCGGGCCTTGCAACCCGCCTTTTTACCCCGATTGCTTCGCTTTGTAATATGCCGATTACCATCTCCGGCGAGGGCACGCTGTTGCACCGCCCGATGGATATGATGATTTCGCCTCTGCGCAGATTGGGTGTCGATGTCCGCGATGGCGGAGGTCGCCTTCCGATAGAGGTGTGTGGTCCGATTTGCGGTGGTGAGATTGATGTCGATGGCTCTGTCTCGTCGCAGTTCGTGACGGGCCTACTGCTTGCGCTGCCTTTGGCGGCCGAAGATACGGTGCTACACGTTGCAGGTGCGGTGTCGAAACCATATCTCGATATGACTATCGCTACGGCCGAGCAGTTTGGTGTGCGTATCCAGCATAACGACTATGCCGAGTTCTACATCGAGGGCGGTCAGAGCTACGAGCCGACCGATATGGCCATCGAGGGCGATTGGAGTGCAGCCGCAATGTTGCTCGTTGCGGGTGCTGTCGCTGGCGAGGTTACGCTGCGTAATCTGTCGCTGCTCTCCAAGCAGGCCGATGTTGCGGTGTGCGACGCGTTGGTGCGTGCTGGTGCTTCGCTTACGAGCGACGAGAACACCATCACGGCGGCACAACGCCCGTTGCGTGGCTTTGAGTTCGATGCGACGCATTGTCCGGATCTCTTCCCTGCGCTGGCTGTGTTGGCGGCGTCGGCCGAGGGCGAGAGTGTGATTGTCGGCACGTCGCGTTTGGAGCATAAGGAGAGTAATCGTGCCGAGGCGATTCGCACGGAGTTCGGCCGACTCGGTATCGAGGTTGATCTTTCGACCGACAATGTAATGAAGATTCAGGGTGGTGCGATTCGTGGCGGTGTGCTCGCCGAGAGCTACGACGACCATCGTATGGCTATGGCTATGGCGGTTGCCGGCTTGTGCAGCGATGGCGAGGTGGCGATTCGCAATGCCGAGTGCGTAGCCAAGAGTTATCCCGACTTTTTCGAGGTGCTCGAATCGCTGCGCGTGAAATAACAAACGAACAGAACGAATATGCATAATACGTTTGGAGATAGATTTCGCATAGAAGTTGAGGGAGCATCGCACGCGCCGTCGCTACACGTGCGCCTTTGGGGCGTGCCACAGGGTGTGTCGCTTTGCGAGCAGGATTTCGAGTGCGACCTTGCCCGTCGCAGAGCGGGTGCAAAAGGCACTACGCCACGCCACGAGCGCGATATTCCGCACATCGTGTCGGGTGTCGAGCAGGGTGTAACGACAGGCGATATGGTCGAGATTGTCTTCTATAACGAAGATGTTCGTTCGTCCGATTACGACCGCTTTGCGGCCCATCCGCGTCCATCGCACGTCGATTTTGCGGCTCGTGCCAAGTATGGCGAGGCAATCGACCTGCGTGGTAGCGGCATCTTTTCGGGCCGAATGACCGTGCTGCTCGTTGCAGCCGGTGTTGTGGCCAAACGTATCAATCCGCAACTGCAATTCACGACGCGCATCGTCGAGATCGGTGGCGTGCGTGATGAGTCGCGCTTTGGCGAGGTGGTCGCAGCCGCACAGCGTGAAGGCGATTCGGTCGGCGGTGTCGTAGAGTGTAGCGTGTCGGGTGTCGAGCGCGGTTTCGGTGAGCCGTATTTCGACTCGACGGAGAGCGTCATCGCGCATCTGCTCTTCTCTGTTCCGGCCGTGAAGGGTGTCGAGTTTGGTAGCGGTTTCGAGGGCGTGCGCCTGCGTGGCTCGCAGCGTAACGACCGCTTTGCCGATGCCGAAGGTCATACGTTCACAAATAACGAGGGCGGTATCAATGGCGGTATCACCAACGGAAACGATATCGTGGTGCGCGCTGCAATCAAGCCGACTCCGAGCATATCTGCCCCGCAACAGACCTACAATTTCGCTACGGCGAGCGTCGAGCCGTTGGTGGCTTCGGGCCGTCACGATTGCTGTATCGCTCTGCGCGCAGGCGTGGTGGTCGAGGCGGTTGTGGCTATTGCCCTTGCGGAGCTGAAATTGCTCTCCGAATCAAAATAAATTTCTCATATTTCCCCAAATGGCGACCCGTAGAGAGACGGTACGCCGCATTGCTTCGGCAATCGGCACGATATACGAGCCACGCGAGGCGGATGCCGTCGCGCGTGAGGTGGTGTGTCGTGCGATGGGGCTCGACTTCTCGCACCTGGTGGCTGACTACGATGCAGAGTGCGATATCGAGGGGCTGGATGCGCTCATCGCCGAGCTTTGCTCGGGACGTCCCGTGCAGTATGTGATGGGCGAGTCGGAGTTCTGCGATATGACATTTGCCGTGCGCGAGGGTGTGCTTATTCCTCGTCCCGAGACCGAGGAGCTCGTTGCTCTGGTGGCCGAACGGGTGGAGAGTGGTGCACGAATCCTCGATGTCGGCACGGGTAGCGGAGCGATAGCCGTCGCTCTGGCTCGTCGAGTGTCGGGGGCGCGTGTTACGGCGGTCGATATCTCCGATGTGGCGTTGGATGTGGCGCGCGAGAATGCCCGCCGAAACGATGTGTCGGTCCATTTCGTGAAGGCCGATGCGTTGGGCGATATGTCGTCGCTTGGCGAGTTTGATGCGATAGTGTCGAATCCACCATACGTTCCGCAGTCGGATCTCCCGACAATGCATCGCAACGTACGCGATTTTGAGCCCCATACGGCGCTCTTTGTGCCCGATGACGACCCGTTGCTCTTCTACCGCTCGATAGCCGATAATGCGCGTCGTATGCTGGTCGATGGGGGTGTGCTCTGCTTTGAGATCTACGAGCTCTATGGCGAGCAGATGTGTGCAATGTTGCGCGAGCGCGGTTTTCGCGATGTTGCGACGGTCGAGGATGCTAACCTTAAAGAACGAATGGTATGGTGCAGAAAGTAAAACGTGAAAAGACTCCGCAGGAGGCGCTCTCCTCGCTGATGCGTCTGTGCGCGCGCTCCGAGCGCTCGTCGGGTGATGCTCTGCGACTGATGCACGGATGGGGGCTCTCGGATGTGGATGCAGCAGATGTGCTTGCGCGACTCATCAAGGAGCGATTCATCGACGATTCGCGCTACGCCGAGGCCTTCGTGCGCGAAAAGATGCGATTGAGCGGGTGGGGTAGTTATAAGATAGTTGCGGCTCTGCGAGCGAAACACATCGCACAGGAGGTAATTAACGAGGCGATGCAGCAAGCCGCTCCGAGTGATATGCGCGAGCGATTGGCAGCGCTGCTTGCCCGTCGAATGAAGACGCTGAAGTACAAGTCGGCGGCCGATGCGCGCCAAAAATTGTTGCGCTATGCTCTGTCGGCAGGGTACGACTTCTCTACCGCGCGCGAGTGCGTAGACAGTGTAAATATTGAAGCGGACGATGACGATGCCGCACTCTTTTAATGATGACTTTTCGTTGGTGTAAAATACTATTGTCGATCACGTTGTGGTTGCTGACCTGCGGTGTGGCGAGTGGCTCGGATTACGACTATCCGATTCTCGACGTGCGCGGTCTGCACTCAGCATCGTTTGGCGAAATGCGCCCCGACCATTTCCATTCGGGTATAGATATCAAGACCGAGGGCAAGCAGGGCAAGCCGATTGTCGCGGCCGCCGACGGATATATTTCGCGTGCGCTATGTTCGCCCTCCGGCTATGGACTCGCGCTCTATGTCGTGCATCCCGCACTTGGTACGATGACCGTCTACGCCCATCTGTCGCGCTTTCGAGCCGATGTTGCCGACCGTATTCGCGTCGAGCGATATGCGCTGCGCCAAAATCGCGTAGATGTGTCGTTTGCGGCCGACGTGTTTCCCGTTCGTCGAGGCGAAGTGATTGGCTATTCGGGTAACAGCGGCTCGTCCTTTGGCCCGCATCTGCACTTCGAGTTGCGTACGGCCGATGGCGAGCAAACGCTTAATGTTATTCGTCGTGGATTGTGCGCGCCACACGATGATATCGCTCCGCAACTTTTGACACTCGACTATATCGATACGGATACGCTCGACGGCGTGTCGGTCGAACGTCTGCGTCGCTCCTATGCGCTCGAAAAGCGTGGCGAGGAGTATGTCGTCGACGGCGAGGTAGAGGTTGGTCGTTGTGGATACTTTGTTTTGAGTTGTCGCGATCGCCAGAATGGCACAAGTAACCGCTATGGCATCTACCGCGCGAGCGTACGTATCGACGATAGCTCGATTTTTGAGTATCGTATGGATGGTTTTCGTTTCGACGATACGCGGGCGTGCAACGTGGTGTCGTACTACCCACTGCAACGTACGGCACGTTGTGAGGTACTGCGCCTGGCGAAGATTGGCCCTTGCGTCGATCACTACATTACGGCTTCGGCACGGCGCGGAGTGGTTGCCGCCGAGCCAAACGAGCAGAAGCGTGTCGAGATCGAGGTCGAGGACGATTGTGGCAATGTGTCGGTTGCGAGATTCGTGGTGCTGGGCCGCGAGAGTGATGCTATCCTGCCTGCGACCGAATCGTTGCGCCCGCCACACTCTCTCGTCGGAGGTGCTGCGAAAGATATCTCCGTTGCGTGCCGAGGTGCGCGATTGGGCGTGCCTGCGTGGTCGCTCTACGAGCCGACGTTCTGCTCCGTTGCGAAGATGGGCGCGGTAGACAAGACGATTGAAGGGGTCGAGGTGCTCTCGCCGGAGTATAACGTGCTCTCGGCCGATGTGCCGTTGCGTGGCAGCGTGGGTGTGTATATCGAGGCCGATGTGCCGCTCGAGTTGATGTCGCGGGTGTGCTTCGCGCGTCGCAATGCAAAGGGCAAGTGGCGTTACGCGGGCGGATGTTATGTTGCGGGTGGAGGGTATCTGTCGACAAAGCGGTGTGGCGCAATGGCCCTTGTGGCCGATGTTGCTGCACCACAGATTACACCGCTCTTCGAGAGTGGGGCAGATATGCGTAAGAGTGCAGCCCTGCGATTCCGCGTGAGCGACAATTTTTCGGATATCAACACCTACGAGCTGCGCGTGGATGGCAAGTGGTGCGCCGTCGATTATAGCCCGATGACCGACGAAATGACCTACACGTTTGATGCTGCGACGACCGCTGCCGGACAACGCCGCGAAGTCGAGCTCCGTGTGACGGATTATTGCGGAAATATAGCTCTTTGGCGAGGCGAAATCGTGCGATAAATACTCTTTGTGTGATATTTCGTTGCAAAGATTGCGCTAATTAGAAAAAAATGCCTACTTTTGTGGCGTCTTTGGCGCGACGTATGCCGAACGATGGATTGGTTCCGTAGCTCAGTTGGATAGAGCAACAGCCTTCTAAGCTGTGGGTCGTGGGTTCGAATCCCGCCGGAATCACGAGCGATATAAACAAACATTATTGGCAAGCCACTCCGTAAGGGGTGGCTTTTGTAATATAAGTAGTTGTGGGTGCTTGCACACTTACAACTACTTATATTACAAAAGATATTCTGCTTTGCAGAACTTGCCAATGATGATTGTTTATATCCGAGGACTCCAAGGGAAAGACGCAGTAAAGCGAAGCGGCTGCGTCAATTCCGCCAAGTACGGCTTTCTTGTTGTGCTTTGCCGAGTATTCCAAGGGAAAGACGCAGTAAAGCATAGCGGCTGCGTCAATTCCGCCGGACAATCCGAGGATTCCCCGCGGGAAAGGCGAGCGAAAGCGAGCCAATCCCGCCGAATATCTACTCCAATACAAATTCCTAAACTCTCTAATTTCCTCTTACCTCACAAAAAACACTCGACCTGCAACTCCGCAGGTCGAGTGTTTAACTCTTCACAAATAACGATTTGTTACTTCATTATATTCAGTACGTTCATCTCCGAGTGAGCAGGCACGGACGACCTCTTCGTGTTTGTGAATGTAAAGGTCTTATCCTGGTCGGACGACGATGCCGAGATTGTTCGAGTAATCGACATTGGGTTGACGTTATAGGTGTATCCCCAGCCGGTTTCGGCAATAATCCACGTGCCTTCGCTCAACACAATCATCTTCGACACAGGAACCGATTCGCCCATACCGGTCAATACGATGCGGCCCATCGGCTCGACGTCGCCCGAGCGCGTGTAGGTAAATATGGCGCATTCGCCCTCCTTCAATCCCTCTTTCGTAATCTTGATGGACATATTGTTGTAACCGAGCGTCAGACATACATACTTACCAGGGCCCGGAGGGTACGCTTCGCTCTCTTCACGAGGCAATGTGAGCGAAGATGCCGAGAATACCAACTCACGGAGCGCAAGTACGCTCTGCGCCACCTTATAACGCGTAACGTGGGAGAATTTGTCGTCGAGCTCGTCCCAGTTGTTGATAATCTTTGTGCCGTTGGCGTAACCGGTGTCGCCCGTCATATAATCCTCTGCCCAGAGCAGACGCGATGTCGGTACGTCAAAGTCGGTCAATACCATCGTCTCTACCTGCGGAATCTCGACCGCTGTGCCGTTTCCGTTTGCGAAGATATCGTCGGCAGCCATAGTCGCCGTATTGCCGTAGAGGCCGAGTGTCGTCGAGCCGATATCAAAGAAGAGTTTGGAGTTCTCCTCGATAAATACGCCTCCACCCACGCCGTAGACCTGCGATGCGGTCTTGTTGTAAGCCGTTGTAAATGCTGTGCCCGTTGTGCCCGTTGCCTGGTTGTTACAAATCATACCCTCGTAGAAGTTCATCGTTGCACCACCCGTAAGGTAGATGCCGCCACCATTTTTGGCACTATTCGACTTGATCGAGCCGCTGGTGTTCAGCGTGATCGGACCGCTTACGCTGATACCGCCACCGCACGTTGTCGCTTCGTTGTTCGTAAACACACCACCACCTGCCAACGTGATGTCTTTGGCCGTATCACTCTCTGCGTGCAGACCACCGCCGTATGTGCCTGCGATGTTGTTTGAAATCGTACCCTTTGTGATGGTCAGCGTACCACCTTCGAGGTGAATACCGCCACCCGATGTTTCGGCACTGTGCGGACTGATATTGGCATTTGCAATCGAGATGTCGCCACTGGTTACACACAAACCTCCACCTGCCGTAGATGTCGCACTGTTCGACGTAATTACGGCGTTCGATGTGATGGAAAGGTTACCGGCATTTACGAAGATACCGCCACCTTTGGCTGATGAGTTCGATGTCAGCGTAGCGTTGGTGATGGTTACGTCGCCACCGGTTGCGTAGATACCGCCACCCGATGTTGTTGCGTTGTTCGACTCCATCTCCGCATTGGCAATGGTAACGTGTCCGCCGGTTGCATACATCGCACCACCCGATGTTGTTGCGGTGTTGCTTGTGAAAATCGCTTTTTGGGAGATGTTGAGGTCACCCGTATTTACGAATACGCCACCTCCACTGCCCGACAGAGCCTTGTTTTGATCAAATGTCGCATTTGTGATAGTGACGTTGCCGAGTGTGCCGTTACCGAGCGTGTAGATACCGCCACCGTTATTTGCTGTATTGCTTGTCAGCGTAGCGTTGGTGATGGTTACGTCACCATTTGTGGCATAGATACCGCCACCTGAGGTCGTCGCTGTGTTCGACTCCAGCTCTGCATCAGTGATTATGACATTGCCCGCAGTGGTGTAGATACCGCCACCCGTAGAGGTTGCTGTGTTGCCCGTGAATGTTGCTTTCTTCGTGATTTTGAGGTCTCCCGTATTCACGAACAGACCACCGCCACTGCCCGATGTCGCCTTGTTTTGGTTGAATACCGCGTTTGTAATCGTGACATTACCGAGCGTTCCGTTACCGAGCGTATAGATACCGCCACCGTTCTGTGCGGTGTTGCTTGTCAGCGTCGCATTTGCGATCGTTACGTCACCATTCGTTACATAGATGCCACCGCCGTATGTAATTGCGCTGTTGGACGATATGGTGGCCGTTGATGACATCGTCACGTTACCGTCCGATACATATAAACCTCCACCGTATGCTTCGGTAACCTTGTTGCCTGTGATAGTTGCCGTGTTGCTGAACGTCACGTTACTGCTGCTGACGGCATAGATACCGCCACCATGTTTAGCAGCCGTGTTATTCGTGATGGTTGCAGCGCCCTTGAAGTTGAGCTGACCCTGCGTGATATAGATACCGCCACCCGAATAGCCGGATACCGTTGCGGTATTCGAGTCTACGGTTACCGTTCCGTGGATGTTTACGATACCGTTAGTTCCGTCGCCACCAACCGCAAAACCACCGCCGTTAAGTTTTGTAGAGTTGCCTTTGATTGTGGCGCTTTGGATATCGACGTTACCCGAATTAACGTAGAAACCTCCACCGTGCCCGCCGGCCGAGTTGTTCGATATGTTGGCTACGGACGATGTTGACGAGAATGTTACCGAGCCACTGTTCACATAGAAACCACCACCTCGGGCCGATGTAGAGTTGCCCGTGATTGTCACCTCGCCAGAGCAGGTAAAACTACCGTTTACCTGATAGATACCGCCACCGTAGTACGATATGCCATCTCGGTTGCTCGTATTTGCACTGCTGTTGTTTGTTACGATCAGGTTACCCTGCGTAAGGTCACCGTTGAAGAGATACAGACCGCCACCACGACCATCGAGCGCCTTGTTGCCCGAGATTGTGGTCGTACCGCTTCCGGTTGTGCCGATAGATGCGCCCTGCACCCAAAGACCGCCACCATCCAGGCCGGCCGTGTTGCTCGAGATGTTCGAACCTCCGAGTTTGCAGGTGAACTTATACACCGACGGATCTGCCGGATTGTATCGAACGTATACACCGCCACCGTGTCTGCCGGCTGTATTGCCCGTTACGGTTGTGTTGTTGATGTTGATCGTCACCGTCGAACCCTTTGCGATTGTTCCGTTGTCGAAGTCGATTGCTGCGCCACCGCCCACATCGCTACTTTGGTTGTTCTTGATCTCAACCAAGTTGTTCAAACTAAATACGAAGTCGAACGCCGATGTCAGCGTCGAGCCGTTGTAGGCATTGATGTAGATACCGCCACCCATACCCGATGCGCGGTTCTTCTGTATGACGGTTTTGCTACCCGTGAACTCAAACGATGCCTCTGCGAACAGACCGCCACCGCGACCATCAGCTGCAATGTTTCTCTCGATGGTGCAACCCTTCAATGTGAGCTTCGTTTTTCCGTTCTTACCGCCCGAAGCGTTCCAGTGAATACCGCCGCCACCCGTCGAACTGTAATTGCAGAAGATCCACACGCCGTCCATCAACAACGAGGCGTCGGTCTTTCCGTTTGTACGCATAATACCGCTCTCTTGTGTTGAACGACAGCAGCGAATCGAGCCGCCGGTCATCGTAACCTTCGTAGCATCCTCGTCGTTAACATTGTCGTTACCACGCATATAAATTGCGGGCGACATCTTGCCCACAAGTCGGTAGAAATGACATTGGGTTAACGTCGTCTTACCGTTGTTGGCGTGGTTCTCCACCGTAACACCGCAAGCATTGGTATCGTCGGTATTGTTGTATGTGTTACGCAGGTTGACGTACTCGAGCGTCAGTGTTCCGAACGTTCTGATAAGTCCGTGAGGCAACTGCTTACAACCACTTGCCGGTTTGAAGTGGTTTACGGTCATATACGCATCGCTGGCCTCTGCTTCGGCGTTCTCGTAGTATTTTCCGTTGGTTGTATCCCACGTTGCACCGCCGTCGAGGTAGATACGCTTACCGGTGGCTGCCGTTATCTTAAGCGAATAGCCGTTACGCACGCGGAACATACTCTTCTCTTCATCTGCATCCGATGTGCCGCACGTTCCCTTCCAGGTAATCGTGATTTCGCCGCTTGTGTTGTTGTTGATTACGATATTTCCATTGATAGCGATAGGGCCTAAAACGCTGATGTTTCCGGTGAGGTTGATTGTTCCGTCACCGGTGATATTCGTGGTCTTGCCCGCTTCGCCCCAGTTTCCTTTGGTCGGCATATTGCCGAAGGCCACACTATTTGTTTCCCACGCCGAAGCCGTGCCGTGCGAGATAACCATCAACAGCAACGATATAATCGCTATATGTATAAACTTCTTCATCATTTCGTTTGCATTTTTGTTTCAGCGGCTCTTTTTTTTATGGGAACAACGTACCGAGATACTCCCACTCTGCCTTGCCTTCTGCGTTCTGTACCAAGCCCTGAACGATAATCTGCAGTCGTAGTTCGGCATTCAGCGCAGGGGCTGCCTCGGTGAGTGTGTAGCTCTCGAAAATCGGCACAGCAGTTGTTGCCCCCTTTGCAAGAGGTTGCTTATAGTAGTAGAAACCGTCGGTGTGTTGCACCCAGTAGGTGCTCCACGATCCGCCCCAATTAAACTCTCCGTAGATAGGCGTGGCGAGGTTGTTGTCGTTCCACGGCATAATGCTCTGCCACTCGCCGCCAATCTCCTTCTCCCACCAACCGACAATCGCCACACGCACATAACTTACGTTGAGACCGCGGTTTACGATTACGACATTGTTCTTTACCTTGTAGTCGTTGCTTACGCTGTCGGTAATCTCGATTTGTACCTCGTTATTGATGCTCAGCGTGTAGAGATAGCGCTTGTCGGCAACCCAATTTGTGATACCGAGCTCGTTCAACGACTTTGTTAGCGTGTACTCGTTGCCGTTCACGGTAAACACGATCGACAACTCCGCGCTGGCCGGCACCGTCTGCGGCACAACCATAAAGGTCTGCTCCGACGAGCTTATCTCGCTGCCGTCAGCCACACTCTTGTTGAACGTCTGCTTGTAGTTCTGCTGTGCGGAGTGGTTTGCCCAGGCGAATGTTGTGTCGCCCGAGCTGTTGGTGAACGTACACTCGCCCGTCGAGTATATCTGCTTGAGCGTTATGCTCTTAACGGTGGTGTTGTCAGGCATATCGCCCACCTTGAAGGCGATTGCCGCAAAGGCGTGGTGGAATACCAGCTCGACATCTCCTGCCCCCTTCGATGCGTTCGGTTTGAGACAGTATACATAGTCCGGCTGCGCCACTGCATCTTCGCCGCTACCCGTCGGTGCAGGCATCGTGTATGTGAATCTCGCCTGCCATTGGTCGTTCGTCATCGTCAGCATCGCAGGGCGAGCCGCCTCGGGTGCGTAGGACATAAATGTCATTTGCTCTGCAGGCCAGAACTTGCCCGACGCTGATGTCGGAGTCATCGGCAGATCCTCGAAATAGAGCTTCGAGCCACTCAACGCCGCCGTAACGAAGTATTCGGTGAGCGTTGCCGTCGTGAGGGCTTCGCCTCGTGTTGCAGATGCCGAGGCAAGCGAGTCGGCCGCATCGCTCTGCTTTGCGATGGTTGTGCAGCCGAGTGGCAGCGAGCGGTTTGGCTCAACGACCACCGATATAAACAGCGAGTCGCCTCCAATCTTCAACGCAGCAATACGCTCGTCGCCTTGCGTGCGGCTCTGCTCGGTTTGGCCCTCAACCCACTCTTTGTCGAATGATACGTTGAAGACTATTTCGTCGCCGAACGTAACGAGCGAGTCGTGTTCGCCGATATCGTTACGACACGACGTCGCCACGAGCGACAGCACCGCCATCGCCACGCAAATTGCTATTTTCAAACTTCGTGTCATAACTCTTTTTCCTTTCTTTCTCTCTTTCTTTCGTTCTTTCTCGTGTGACCGAGAGGGGCTTCCAACCCCTCACGGTCTGTGCAGTATTTCAACTGCGATTAACTTTTCTAACTTCTAACTTAACAAAGTGCTTATTCAAAGTTGGAAGTGATTACAATTTGTTCTCTACCTGTGGATCCTCAGCAAAGTTATCAACCTCAACATCGAACTTGATAAGTGCAAGAACTGGCTCACCAGTTGTTGGGTCGAAACCTGCACCCTCACCAAATACGAATGTGTAGATATAGTGCATACCTGGCTCCCACTCAGCCTTGAATGGGATAGCCAACGGCTTTGGAGCATCTTCTGCACCCCACAAGTAGAGGTTAGAAGTTTTATCCTTAACAGTACAGTTTACCAAGAAGCAAGCACCCTCTTCTACATCATAAGCGGCTGTATGAGTCCAAGCATCTGTTGTCTGAGGAAGGAGCAAAAGACGACCTGCCGCGTTTGTAAGTTCTGTAGCAGTGTCAGTTACAGTGTACTCAGCAGTAGCCATACCTGCGGTGAATTCAGCAGGATCTGTAGTAGCCCAATCACCCTGCACAGCAGTAGCCTCAGCGTCAGTTGCGTCTGTGTTAGTGCCGATAGGGAGAATGAAGTTACCCTTACTATCAACACCGGCAACATCAACACCCGAGATAACTACCTCGATACCCTGAAGAGCGGTGTTCGAGTTGCGTGCCTTGAACGAAACCTGCGAAAGAGCGTGGTCAAATGCAACCTGAACAGCAGTGTCTTTACGAGTCTCGTTTGTGTTAACTGCGTAGAGAAGGTCGATTTGGTTTGCAGCATTAGCAGCAACAGTGAAGTTCTTAACTACAACAGAAGTAGCATTATCTTCTACCAATGAAGCACCACCTACTGTAGGGCTAACCGAGTAGAAGTTGAGTGCGTCAGCTGGCCAGAACTTGTGAGGAGTATAATCCCAATCACCTGTAGTATTCTTAACCTGAATAGCGTCCATATAAAGATCGTCTTTTTCAGTGTAAGCCCAAACAGTAAACTCGCTGATAGAAGCAGTAGTAGTAGGAACTGTACGACCAGCGTTTGCAGTCCAAGCGCGGAAAGAGATTTCGTTACCCTTGTTAACTTCAACGACTTCGTGCTGTGCGCAAGATGCCAAAGTGATGGCAGCCAAAGCGACTAATAAAAGTTTTTTCATAATAATAAGGTTTTAATAGTTAAAAAAGTTGTTTGTTTTTTGTTTGTTTGTTTGTTAAGTTTGTTTGTTAGTTAAAATGTTAGTTATTAGTTAGTTATTAGTTAGTTGTTGTTTTTATTTGTCTGTTACAATATGATATCCACATTGACATCCACCCAATCGTCGACATCGACATCGAAACCTCCGCCGTTGTAAATAGGTGTCGGCAGGGTCAGCTTGTCGATTACGATATGCACGCGGCTTGGGTCGGGCGCATTGTCGACCTGGTCGGTAACGTCGAACGTGTAGTAGTACTTCTCGCCATTGTCGAAAATCACATAGAGCACAAAGTTGTGAGTCTCGCTGTTGTCGGGGTTGTGGCCGAATGTAACGAACTCGCCCGTGATGCGGTTGCTCGGCTGATCGACAATCGACTCAAACGGGATAGTTACGCACTCGTGGCTTAACTTCTTGTATGCCATAGTCACACCCGCCGACACGCCCGTCAGCGAGCCACACATCAGCGAAGCGTATTTGAGATTCTCCACATTGTTGATTTCGTAGGTGTAGATCGAGGTCTGCTCCGTAGGGTAGAGGATCAGCTCCTTCTGCGGAATCTCGACCGACACCATCTCGCCACTACGGCTCGCAATGTAGGAGTAGGTTACACCCAGGTCGGTAACCTCGATATCGATGGCAAAGCCACCCCATACGACATCGGGGCAGATTACCACGCGCTCATCCTCCGCACCTCGTGCGCGAGGAGAGGAGTAGCTCGAGTTACCATAGATTGGCTCCATAACGCTGCCCTCTCGGGTGTAGAGATAGTGGTCAGGGAACGAGTCGGTATTGTCAAACAGCACACCGGTAGTGTCGTTGTTATAGAATATCGCGTGGTAGGTGCCGACGTGGAGTGTCGCCTTACCGCCCAAACGGCTGTCGTAGTCGAAGCGCTGCCACGAGGCGGTGCGGTTGTCGGTAGCGTAGAAGTACACGCACATACCTTCGGGCATAGCATCCGGCAGCGAAGCCCAGTCGAACGTAACCTTAAAGTCGATGGCGTGAGGGTGAGAGTAACAAAGATCCTTGTGGTTGCAACCGGAAAGCAACCACACAACCCCAACGAGTAATATGTAGAGGTGGCGCTTCATTACTTCTTCTTGCGATTCTTACCTATATTATTATAGTTGCCACGGCCAATCAGCCATACCAACGAGATTTCGGCCTTCGTCGGACCGATCCATTGCAGACGCTTGGTTGCCTGCCATACGTAGCAGTTGTCCTGCGGAATATACTCCTTATAGAGGCCCTGCATATAGCCGATGCCGATAACGAAATCGAGGTTGAGTCGGCGGTGGATAGGCACGGAGTAGCCGTACTCGATACCCGCCGCATAGCTCCAGGTGTCGCACAGCCAACCCTTGCTGCCAAATGCAAAGTCGTAGGTGAACGCCTGGCCGTAGATACCGAGATGGTGGCCCGTGAGCGGCTTCGCCTTGGCTGCTCGGCCCAGATATTTGCGGATAGCCAACTCGCCACCATAGGTGCGCCAGTATTGCTTCTTCGAGTCGTTCTTCCACCACGCAAAGTGGCCCGATGCAGCGATCGAGAATCCGCGACCGAGGTGGAACTCGATGCCGATGTTCGGTGTGAAGGCCACATCCTCCAACAAGTTGGTTTTGATGGACATACAGAACGACTTTTTGGTCGGTGCGGTACTCTCTGCTACGACCTCAAGCGGCTGCGGCACATCGCTCTGCGTCTTTTCTGCCGAAAGGGTTAACTTCGCAGTCGAAGCGTCGGTAGAGCGGTAGTTGGCAATCAGATACTTCGTTACGCGCAACTTGTGGAAGTGGTTGCTGACCAGATAGTCGTACGCCTTGCCGTCGTCAATGTTCTGCAGACGCACAATCGGGTCGCCCTGATGCGGACGGCCGCTCTCTGCCTCGGCAGCAATGATGTCAAGAAGGTCTACCACGGCTTGCTGCGACGGCACATTATTGTCGAGACTTGCAAAAACACGCAACTGACGCCAATCACGGCCTGCGCAGTGGCGAACGATAACGGAATCGGGGATGGAGATGGTCTGCCCCCCCCCTGCGAGAGATGCCTCGCCCAGATTGGAAGTGTGCGACGATTCGACGGCCTTGTCGCTATGGAAATGCTCCGCCTCGACAGAATCCTCTCCTATGCGGGAATGGATATCCATCGAGTCGCGTGCGACACTGTGCGGTGCTGCCACAAAGCAACAGAGTGCAACAAATGTCGCCAATATTGCAAGGCGTTTTATCATTTTATGTCGGCCCACCCTGCACACTGGGTGGACGTTTAAGTTTTAGGTTCTGTAGGTTGTCAGAGCGAGATGGGTGACGTTGTGGCTTGAAAAAGAGTCGGTTCGTAATCCGAAAACAACTATCGTTCGCAGTCGGAAATCGTCGCTCACCCCTCCCTCGGCAGCGTTGCAATCGGCCATAAAAGCAGACACCATTACACACCTTCTAACGCTATAAAAGGTGGCGTCCGCATCGTACAGACAATTGCTTGCTTGGCGAAATTATGAAAATAAATCCAAATAAACAAGAAGAAAAGCCATTTTTTGTATATAGTATGGGTGTTTTTGGACAGAAATCGCCTCTGTAGACCTTTGGGAGCGGTCGGACGAACAGAAAATATTTCGTTGCAAATTGGCCGTGGCGGAGTGGGTAAAATCGTCGCAATGCATCGAGCCGTTGTCCGATACGGCAGGGCTCGCCCCTCGGTCGGAGACGCGCAAAACGACAAGGCCAAGATTTGCAATTTTCTACATTGTTAGCGCTATTTCTAAATGGCTGTTAAAAATGACTCAATTTTGGTTCTAAATTTACATTAATCTTGTACGGGTTGAGATACTATATGTCTTATTTACAATCACAATTGTTATACGCTCCGAACTGCATCCACAAAAAACAACCCTGTCCAACCGATAAGTTGGACAGGGTTGTCGTTTGGCGATCGAGAAATTATTTCTCGAATGTTACGGTAACTCTATTTGCATTTGTTGAGCCGGAGGCCTTGATTTGGAAATAACCTCCGCCCTCGACCGCTGTCGATGGTTTTTGGCTTGCACCGATGGTGGTCGTGAGTTTTGTGCTTGTGCTGTCAATTGCAACCGAAGTAATCGATCCTAAATCCGATCCCGTTGCATTGTAAAGCAGTGAGCCGCTTTGCTGCCAGTAGATGATTCCTCCATTATTCCACATATAATTTATGCCACACAATACATTAATAGTATCGCCTGAACCATCAGTAGCAGTTGCAACCATAGTGAAAGTCTTCGATGTGTTTGCTGTAGGGAAATCGGTTGGCAGGAAGACGAGCTGATACTCTCTCTTGGTTGGGTTTGCTCCGATCTCTACCGATGCGGTTGCCGTTGGCGAGAAGCAATGTGTAGTGCTGTCTGCTGTAGGATTTGCCACAACCGAAACTTCGTGCGTTGACCAGTAAGGCAAGCCTGCAAACGTAGCCGATGTGCCGGTTATGGTCTGCGTCTGCTCACCGCAAGTTACGGTATAGTTCGCTGCACCGGCAACCTCATTCCACGAAACGGTAGCGGTATTGCCCTCTACTGTTGCGGTAACAGTTGGCGCTGCAAGCGGAGTATAGTTCCACACAATCTGAATCTCATCGATATACATTGCGCTGCTGCTAGAACGCAAACCGATGTATTCGTAATTGCCATCGATTACGAACGCTGTTGATGTGCCACAAACAATCGAACCGAGTTTTGTGCCTCTGGTTGTCGAGCTGTACAGGTTGGTTGATGTGTAAGCTTCGTTCTTGCCATAGATATCCAACGTACGGCCGCTGGCGGTAGCGGAATTCCAACGGACAACAACCATTGTCGCCTTACCGGCAGATGTCTTTGTTACAATGCCGTAGTATTGCGAGCTGGTAGGGGTTGTCAGTGTAATCGAGCTATATGCTCCTGCCGAACGACCGCTATATACAACCTGCGAAATAGAACTTGTATTCTCCCAATTTGCATAAGAAGCAGAAGTGGTCGTTGCAGCTACGCCCGTAAACGCAAGGTCGATAACATCAATCACACCCTGGCCGGCATTTGGATTCTCGCCCGTTGTTACGGTTGCAGTGGCTGCGGCCGAATCGTAGTAATCGCCATCAGCGGCAGCATTTGCAACAACCGAAACAGTATACTCGGTCGAGTACTGCAAACCGCTGAACGAAACCGATGTGCCGGTTACGGTCTGCGACTCATCGCCGCAAGTAACCTTGTAGTTCTCGGCATTTGCAACTGCCTCCCACGAAACGTTGATGGTCGCGCCATCAACCGAGGTTATTACGACAGGGGTTGCGAGTCGAGTCAGAGTCTCGTTGCTACCCGTACCCTCCAATCTGTAGAGCTGGATTGTCGAATAATTGGCATAATTGCCGGTTGAGAAGTAGCTGAACTTGTTACTGCTCTCATTAAATCGCAAATATGCTCCTGCCTGGCCCACAATATCCATATCGGTGCCATTGAACAATATCGAGTTGGTGTATTTGGTGCTGGTGCTTGAGTTTAGACCATCTGCATTATCTGTTTTTCCTATGTATCTGCCGCTTGCAGTCTTGAGGATATAATTCGCACCCGACTTTTCGATAGTGAAGTAGAAGTTGTTTGATGTAACAGGTACAGCAATCTCGTTACCACTTATCGTAATCGATGTGTAGTTGTTGTTGGCATTAAGCGTTGTGAGCGAGCCGTTAAATGCTGTGTTCTCTGCCTCGTTAACAATCAGATACTGGCCCGAGAAGTCCTTAAGCATACTGGTAATCTTTCTGTAGATTACGGCACCGGCATCCTGCGAAACAAGAATATCGGTCTGAACGGTGGCAACCGAGCCGGAAACGGTAACGGTAATCTTGCCCGAACGTCCAGTGTCGCTATCGTTCTTCTTTGCTGTGACGGTGAGAGTCTGCTTGTTGAACGAAGTTGTAAATACATCGCTATCGGACTCGGCCGTAAAGGTTAAGTTGCTGCCGAGATTCTTTACCGAAATCTCAACCTGCTGCGAGCCGCCGTTGCCTGCGAAGTGTAACTCCGATGGCTCGATATAGATGGTTGGCGTCATACCGATAACCTCTACCTCTACTGCCTCGGATGTTGCCGGATTGTAGCCGTCGGCGTGTGCCGTAACTGTGATGCTCCATACACCGTCGGCAAGGTTGTCGGCGATAAACTCCGTCTCGGTGATGCTGTCGAATACGACATTATTCTCACCCTGGGTACATTCGATAGTGTAATATACCTCGCCCGTAATATCTGTTGTGTCGTGAGTCCACACAACATTCACGGTGTTGCCCTCCAGCTCGGTTGCGCTCTCGATTACCGGTGCTACCATCTGCTTCAACTGCGACTCCGACGACTCTACATTGTGGTAGAGAGAGATGTCGTGATATGATGCAGAGGTGGCAGTTGTTGAGTAGCAACGGAAAGCGTATGTTGTACCGGATGCATAATATCTCATCTTTTTGTATGTGCCGGTGGATGCTAACAATGTTGCAATACCATCGTCTGTAATGTCAACAGACCAACTTCCATAAAGAGTAAGCGAACTTGTTTTTAATTGTCCGTTGTTGGTTGTTGAAACAAGGTAATTGCTACCGGTGTAAAAAGCCCAGGTCCCATCCTTTGTGCCCTCCTTTATTTCGAGTATTTGTGTGTCGTCATTGATTGTAATATTTTTGCCGTTCTTTGTAGCGGCAACAGCTGTACGATAGTTGCTACCTTGTGATGTGCTCATCGCCATATCCGCATCCGCAGCTGCGATAACGACCTTCTTGCCGACTGCCAAGAGTGATGCGTCGGTCAGAAGTTCATACACCTCGACCATCTCGAATGGCGTGCGCGTTGCCTGCGACATATTGACACCGAGGAGGTTGCGCTTGTTTACGACAAACGTCTTGTTTGCACCGGTGAACGTGCGGGTGTAGGTTGCCTTGTTGGTGCCGATGGTTACGGTAAGGTCGGTCGTTGTGAATGGTGCGGTTGCAAACCATACAACGAAATCGTCGGCTACGCCGTCCGTGTCAGCATCAACAAGCGTATTGTACTCGGTGTTGTCGGCATACGACAAACGAACTTTATTCTTCGCATTGGTAGCCGTCAGTGCCTGACCTGCGATATCGAGTGCGAACTCGCCAGTGAGAGCAACGTCCTCGTCCGCAGCGAACTCTACATACTTAATCGTCTCGCCCTCGACCATACCTGCTGCGGTAAGGTTTTTGAGCGTAATCATACCGTGCGTAACCAGACGAGTCCAAGCCATCGAAATCTGCTCCTCGTAAGTCGGGAAGCTGTCGTATGAGTCGGCCGAACGCGACACCAAAAGGTCGGCACAGCCGTCGAACGATGTGGCCGACGGATTCTGGATCGAAGGCAGCAAAATCGGCACTACGCCATCCTCCGTAAAGTCCGGCTTGTTACCTTTGGTAATTGCCGAGGGATGAAGGCCGTAGAAGATGTGCTCGCCTGCGCCCGTGTCGTAGAAGTACTGCGTGATGCGGAAAATCGAGTGCTCGGAATTGCCATTCTGCTCGGTCGACGCATACAGCTTTGGAGTTGCAGCATCGCCCATTGCACGACCCTCTGCATTCTGCCATACGCCGTCTTTGGTGTAGCAGATACGGATGCGGTCGCCGTCCGACCATACGATCGTCTCGCCATTGTGATGAGTACGCGACTCATTTGCAGTCGTGAATGTAAGCTGACGATAAACGCCGTTCGATGGGTTCTGGGTAGGCGTTTCGTCGAGAGTGTTGTCCGTGTTGGTGCAACCAACCAATGCCGCTGCCGCCACGACAGCAAGCATCAAAATATTGTAAATCTTCTTCATAATTCGTAACCCGTTATTCGAGATCGCCGGCGTTGTCGCTGAGCTCTCCGAGATTTGTATCTCCGTAATTGTTGTTAACGCAGTTTGCGTTTATGGATAGCTGAAAACCCTGCTCAATCGATACTTTGCAGGTGTGGAGTGTCGGAGCGGAATAGCACCCTCGCTCGCAACTCATCTTTGCCTAAAATAGTGTGTACTTCATATTGACGTCTGCACTTAATTTGTTCTTAACAATACCCCCTTGCTCAATCAAAAAAATGACTCCTTACAAGAGAGCAAACATTCGGGACATGGTTACGACAAAATATCGAATACCATATTTTTTTACAAGAAAATTTGCGCCGTTTTGTCGTATAAATATTCTGTTGCGGTAGTCGTGCTGATTTTTGGAAATGTAAGTGGCGGAAATGGATTTTGTGGGATATAGTTTTTGCTTATGCAGGGATAAAAAAATACGATTTGTGCGAATGATATTTTGTATTAATTTTGTATCGTAAAACAAACCCGAGACCGCTTCGGCAATTGTTTGTGCGCTCGCGATTTAAGGTTGAAAAACAGAGATTCGGAATATGGCAACACCAAGCATCGATAAGAGTTCGCCGCAGGAGCGTTTGGCCTATGTGCTCGACCAATGGCGTTGTATGCACAGTTGCGAAATGTGTGGCAAGTGCAGCGTGCTTCGGGGGCGTGAGGCGGAGGTGGTTTATGCCGATTATATTCAGGGCATACGCTCGTATCGGGACATAACATTGAATATTAGAAATAGTAACTATTAAAACATTTATGACTATGAACGTAAAAGAGCAAGTATTGGCAGCTATGAAGCAGGCGGGTGCGCCGGTAAACGCAGGTAAGATTGTAGAGCTCTCGGGCCTCGACCGCAAAGAGGTTGATAAGGCGATGAAGGAGCTGAAGGAGGAGGGCGCAATTGTCTCTCCGGTGCGTTGCAAGTGGGCTCCTGCGGAGTAACCGCTCTGTCGTCGGCCTCGCTGTGATAGGGGAGGCGCGCATAAAAAATATGGGCTGTTCGACTGATGAGTCGGATGGCCCGTATTTGTTTGCTGCATACGGAATCGGATGCGAAGTTTGGAGTATTCGTAGCACCTTTTTGAACATTAATCGGGCGTTGATTTGCTTTGATTGCAACTATTTTATATATTTGCATCAATTTATATGTGCGTTATGGCTACAATAAACTATCTTTTGCTCCTCGTTATCTTTTGCGGCGTACCCGCTTTAGTCATCTGGCTCTGCCGTCGTTACCCCGCAATAAATAAGTTGGGACCAATAATGGTCTTGTATGCAATCGGTATGGTGATGGGCAATCTGCCTATCTTCCCGTCGCAGATGGCTACCATTCAGGAGATTCTGCCTAATGTGTTGATTCCGTTGGCAATTCCGATGATGCTCTTCGGTTGCAACTTCACGCGCCGACAGGCCGGCCTACAGTTCAAAATCGTGCTGAGCGGTTTCTGTTCGGTGGCGCTTGCAATTTTGGTCGGCTATCTGCTGTTTGGCCACAAGCTCGAAGAGGGCGCGGAGGTCGGAGGTATCATTACGGGTATGTACACGGGTGGCACGCTCAATGCGGCTGCTCTGCAAGCGATATTCAAGGTGAAGGGCGAGACGTACGTGTTGATTAATTCGTACGACATACTGATTTCGTTCGTCTACTTCGTCTTCCTCTTCACATTTGGTATTCGTGCGTTCCGTCGCCTGTATGGCGAGGGCGAACGAGTTCTCTCGCAGGAGGACAAACTCGAGATTGACGCACAGATCGAGCAGAGCAAGCAGACGCCTTATCGCAAACTCTTTACGCGTTCGGGTGCAGCGCAGTTGGGTAAGATTCTCGGTGTAACCATTGTGGTTGTGGGGCTCTCGGCAGCTGTTGCGTTGGCCCTGCCGCAAGAGTGGTTTATGATAGTGTTTATGTTGATGCTGACGACGTTGGGCGTCTCGTGCTCGTTCATCAAGCGAGTGCGCGAGATGGATTTGAGCTACTACGTCGGAATGTATCTCATCTATATTTTCAGTATGGTAATCGCCTCGATGGCGGATTTCTCGCACCTCAATCTCGAGGATGGTATCAACCAGTTAGCATTTATGCTGGTTGCTGTATTCTTCTCGCTTGTGCTTCACGCGCTGGGTTGCCGATTGTTGAGGGTTGATGCCGACTCGATGGTCATCTCGTCGGTTGCCTTTATCAACTCGCCACCGTTCGTGCCAATGGCGGCCGCTGCGATGCGTAACAAAGAGATTATCGTTACCGGTTTGAGTGCGGGAATTATTGGCTATGCGGCCGGCAACCACCTCGGCGTATTGATGATGAAACTTCTATCCACGTTATAAAACCAAATTCGTATGAAGAGACTTCTTATAATGCTTGCCATCGTCGGCCTGTCGGTCGGTGTGGCATCGGCAGAAAATGGTAAAAAAGAGAAACAGAAGCAGGATAAGCAGGAAAAGACGCAGCTAACCGCCGACGGCAAAACCGTCAAAACGGGCTGGAATGTTGCACCGTTCCCGGCTATCGGTTATAGTAGCGACACCGGTTTTACAATCGGTGCATTGTGCGAGTTGTTCCACTACGGTGACGGTAGCACCTATCCGCAATATCGCCACAAGTTCAATGTCGAGGCATCGTATAGCACGAAGGGCCAGGTTACGGCTCACCTCTTCTACGATTCGGACTATCTGATTCCGAAGGTGCGACTCACTACGGCCGTTACCTATCTGCTCAATACGATGTATCCGTTCCACGGCTTCAACGGCACGGCTTCGCCATATATCGACGACTACAACTGCAATCGCGACCAAAGCACGGCCATCTATAATATCAACCGCCATATGTTGCGCGTGTTGGCCGACTTCCAGGGCAACCTCTATAAGAATAAGTTGCGTTGGGCTGCGGGCGTATCGTTCTGGTACTACAAGGTTAGCGATATCTCGCTCAAGAAGTATACGATGACCGATAACGAGTACCTCGCCGGCAACAACATCCACAGCGGCTCGCTCTATCAGCTCTATCGCAAGGCGGGCCTGATTCGTCCCGAGGAGGCCGAGGGTGGCTCGCACTTGGAGTTTAAGGCCGGTCTGGTGTTCGACAATCGTGAGCACGAGGCCGACCCTTCGCGCGGTATCTGGGCCGAGGTCTATGCATACGGTTCGCCGGCAATCTTCCACCGTCGCAACAACTATCTGAAGCTCGCGGCACACTTCCGCCAGTATGTTCCGCTGTGGCGCGATAAGATTGTCTTTGCATACCACCTGGCATATCAGGGCACCGTTGCGGGCGATGCTCCGTTCTATACATTGCAGAACATTTCGACGCTCTACCTGCGCCAGATTGCATCGGACGGCTTGGGCTCGATTAACACCGTGCGTGGTACGCGACTCAACCGTATCGTGGGTGACGGTTACGCTTGGGCAAACTTCGAGATGCGTTTCAAGTTGGTAAGCTTCAAGTTTATCAAGCAGAATTGGTACTTGGCAACCAACCCGTTCTTCGATATGGGTGCCTGCGTACAGCCATACCGCTTGGCAGAGATGCAGCAGATTGCACAGACCTCTACATCGCTCGATGGCGCAACACGCCTCACACCACAAGAGGTTGCGTTGATTTATCAGGGCGATAAGGAGACGTTGCATATGAGTGCCGGTATAGGTGCACAGCTTGTGATGAATCGCAACTTTATCCTCTCGGCAGAGTTCGCTTTCCCGTTCAATCATAAGTCTGACGGAAAGTTTGGCACGAATATCGGATTGAACTACATATTCTAACGAGCGGAGAATACGTTGCTCCGCAAAAGCATAAAACAAGATATGGAGTCCTTAAAAGAGTTATATAAAATAGGCCACGGCCCATCGAGCAGCCATACAATGGGCCCAAAGGTTGCGGCCGAGCAGTTTGCCGAGCGTTGTCCGGATGCGGAGAGCTATCGCGTTACGCTCTACGGCTCGCTGGCAGCGACGGGACGAGGCCACCTTACGGATGTGGCAATCGAGTCGGTACTGAGGCCTATCGCACCGGTAGAGATTGTCTGGTTGCCGGAGATTGTGATGCCGTTCCATCCGAACGGTATGCGCTTCGAGGCGTTGCGCGGAGGTGTTGCCTACGACGAGTGGCTGATATATAGCGTCGGAGGAGGTGCGCTGGCTAACGAGCAGACGCTTCCGGCCGATAAGAAGCAGGTCTACACGATGCACACCATCCACGAGATCAAGGATTGGTGCTACCGCGAGGGTAAAACCTATTGGGAGTACGTCGAGGATTGCGAGGGTAAGGAGATATGGGACTATCTCGATAATGTGTGGACGATAATGTGCGAAACCATCCAACGAGGTCTCAATAACGACGGAGTGCTCCCCGGCGGCCTGAAGGTTGCCCGCAAGGCGAGTACCTACTACGTCAAGTCGAAGAGCTTCACCGATTCGCTCTCGTCGCGTGCCAAGATCTACGCCTATGCGCTTGCCGTTGCCGAGGAGAATGCTTCGGGCGGTAAGGTTGTTACTGCGCCGACATGCGGTTCGTGTGGTGTCCTTCCGGCGGTTATCTACCACCTTGCCACCTCGCGTGAATTTCTGCGTATCCGCGTTCTTCGTGCGTTGGCTACTGCGGGTTTGTTCGGTAATGTCGTGAAGCACAATTCGAGCATTTCGGGTGCAGAAGTGGGTTGCCAGGGCGAGATTGGTGTGGCGTGTGCTATGGCTGCTGCTGCCGCGTGCCAGCTCTTCGGTGGTACGCCGTCGCAAATCGAGTACGCCGCAGAGATGGGTTTGGAGCACCACCTCGGTCTGACGTGCGACCCTGTGTGTGGATTGGTGCAGGTGCCGTGCATCGAGCGCAATGCCATTGCGGCAGCTCGTGCGTTTGATGCCAACACCTATGCTACGCTCTCCGACGGTTCTCATCTGGTGTCGTTCGATAAGGTTGTTGAGGTGATGCACGAGACGGGCCATAACCTGCCGTCGCTCTATCGCGAAACATCCGAGGGCGGACTCGCCAAAAAGATGCAGGAATAGCCCCGAAAAATGCCTCTTGCACGCCATCTTGCTATATGTCTATGACATTGGGTGTTACGCGCGCAGAGCCGAAATGAAATAGAAGTGGAGCAAAGTTTTCGACGATTTTTTTTAATTTTTTTACGAAATTATTTGGTGGAATCGGAAATATGCTCTATATTTGCACTCGCAATCAGCAAATGGCTCCGTAGCTCAACTGAATAGAGTACTTGACTACGGATCAAGCGGTTCCAGGTTTGAATCCTGGCGGAGTCACTTCAATCGCAGAAACCCGTTAGAATCTTGATTCTGACGGGTTTTGTTTTTTCCCTATGCCGGCCTTGCCCATCCATCAAAGATAATCGAACCGCGATAGTCATAAAAAAACCGAGCCCGTCTGCTTGAATTGCCGGACGGGCTCGGTTGTAAGAGCGATATATCTGCTATTTGAGCAACTCCGGAAGGAATGAGCTCAAAACGAGAATGCAGAGACCGAGTACAAGGACTGCAATGGTCTTCTTCGTGCAACCGCGCCACTCTTTGAGGATGATGCCCCATACGTTGGCGAAGGTTACGTTGAGTGCCATCAGCACGCAGAACGACAGCGTCATCAGGGTTGGCGACTCGGTGAGGAAGCCCTTGCCGAGACTCAGGCCGAAGAATTGGCTGTACCACAGCGCACCTGCCAGCGCGCAGAAGAGCGCGTTGTTGAGCCAGAGCTTACCCTGCGAGTAGTCGCCGAAGCTCTTGTTCTTGGCGTTCTGATAGAGGCAGTATGCCGCATTGGTCAGGAATCCGCCCAGCGTAACGAGCAGGGTAGCAGGGAGAGTCTTGTACATATCGGGCGTAAGCTCGCCGAAGTTGATGTCCTTGCCGAACTCCAAACCTACGTTGAAACATCCGCTCATAACACCCGCCAGCAACGCGATGGTGATGCCCTTCGGGAAATTGAACTCTCCGCTTGCGGCTGCGCTATCTGTCGAGACGGTCTTTGCCTTCATCATACCGGCAACGCCGATGATTGCAATGCCGAGCAGTGTTACCACGACGCCCGAAATCACGGCAAACGTGAGCGATGCAAGTGCACCCATCTCCGGGAAGAATGCGTTGAGCAAGACCGGACCGAGCAATGTACCACCGGCTGCACACGTTCCGAGCGCGATGCTCTGGCCGAGTGCTACGCCCAGGTAGCGCATCGACAAACCGAAGGTAAGACCTCCGATGCCCCACAATACGCCGAAGAGGATGGTCATCAGCACGTTGAAGGTGTTGCCCGAGGCGAACAACTCGACGAGCGAGTGTCCCTCCGGTACGGCCAACTGTGCGCCCAACAGCGGGAATACGAGCCAAGCGAATACACCCTGTACGAGCCAATACGACTCCCAGCTCCAATCCTTGATTTTATTGATAGGCACATAGCTGCTCGATTGGCAGAATGCACCTACGGCGATAATCAAAAGACCTATTAAAATATCCATTGCGAACTATTCGTAAGCAGTTTCATACAGCTTGACAATATCCTCTACCGAAGTTGGGCGAGGGTTGCCACCCGTACATACATCGTTGAATGCCGCTACTGCGAGCGCAGGGATATCCTCGCGCTTCACGCCAATCTCGCACAAGTGCTGCGGAATGCCGATGCTGAGCGAAAGTGCGCGAACAGCGTCGATAGCCGCCTTAACACCCTCGTCTACGCTCATGCCGTCGGTGTTCACACCCATCGCCTTTGCAATGCCGAGATACTTGGCACGCGACTGCGAATCGGCGTTGTACTCCATAACGTATGGCAACAACAGAGCGTTTGCTACGCCGTGCGGAGTGTCGTAGAATGCACCGAGTGGGTGAGCCATCGAGTGAACGATACCCAAACCTACGTTCGAGAAGCCCATACCTGCGATGTACTGTGCCTCGGCCATACCCGAACGAGCTACCTCGTCCTTGCCGTTCTCAACAGCATTCTTGAGGTGAGTTGCAATCAGCTCGATAGCTTTTGCCTCGAACATATCGCTCATCGTCCACGCGCCAGGAGTGATGTAGCTCTCGATAGCGTGAGTCAATGCGTCCATACCCGTAGCGGCGGTCAAACCCTTCGGCATCGAGTACATCAACTCGCAGTCGATGATTGCGCACATCGGAATGTCGTTCGGATCGACACACACCATCTTCTTCTTTGCCTCCTCGTCGGTGATCACGTAGTTGATGGTTACCTCGGCTGCAGTACCTGCCGTTGTCGGGATGGCAAACGTAGGCACGGCGCGATTCTTGGTCGGAGCAACGCCCTCCAACGAGCGTACGTCGGCAAACTCCGGATTGTTGATGATGATACCAACGGCTTTAGCTGTGTCTATCGACGAGCCGCCACCGAGTGCAATGATGAAGTCGGCGCCCGACGCCTTGTATGCCTCCACACCGCGCTGTACGTTGCCGATGGTAGGGTTTGCCTTTACGTCGCTGTAAATCTCGTAAGGGATGCCCGCACCGTTCAAAACCTCCTCGATCTTCTCGGCTACGCCATACTTAATCAAATCCTTATCGGTTACAAAAAATGCCTTTTTGAAACCTCTCTTTGCCACTTCGTCTGCGATAATCGAGCGGCAACCTGCACCGAAATACGATGTCTCATTTAAAACTATACGATACATATATGTTTTTGTTTATTAGTTACGCTTGGATGTAATCTCTTTCTCATACTGCTGGATGTCGGCAATGAACTCGTCGCCCACCGGAACGTTGTTGCGCAAGCAGAACATATCCCATACGGCATTCCAAGGCAGAGTCTTTGCCTCCTCCAAGAGTGCAAGACGCTCGAAGCCCTGACCGTTTGCCTCATACTCACGAAGCTGTGCGATTGGCTCGAGCAGGCCCTGCAACAGACACTTCTGCGTTGCACGCGAACCGATGACATACGCACCGATGCGGTTGATACTGCCGTCGAAGAAGTCCAAACCGACGTGTACGCGGTCGAGGGCGTTGCAGCGAACGATCTCCTTGCACAGATCGAGCGTGTCGTCGTTCATAATGGTAACGTGATCCGAATCCCAACGTACCGGACGGCTGACGTGCAACATCACCTCCGGAACGTAGAGCAACAACGACGAGAGTTTGTCGGCAACCGACTCGGTTGGGTGGAAGTGGCCCGTGTCGAGCGTTACGATCTTCTGATTCTGGGCTGCGTAGCCGATGTAGAAGTCGTTCGAACCAACAGTGTAGCTCTCCAGACCGATACCGAATACCTTCGACTCCAGACAGTCCTTCATATTGTCGTACGACGTTGTGTAGATCTCGTCCAACGACTCTTTGAGCAACTCGCGATAACGCATACGGTTCACAGTGATATCCTTGCTACCATCGTGAATCCACAAGTTCATAATGCTCGGATCGCCCTGACGGCGGCCCATCTCGTCGGCAATGGCACGACAACGCTTCGTGTGCTCAATCCAGAAGTCGCGAATCGCCTTGTCTGGATTCGACAGCGAGAGGTCGCCCGACTTCGGATGCGAGAACGAGGTGCTGTTGAAGTCGAGTTTCATACCCGTCTCGGCACTCCACTGCATCCAACCCTCGAAGTGCTCGATACCCACGCAGTCGCGGTCTACGAACTTGCCGCCAAACTCGCCATAAATCTCGTGCAGATTCAGACGGTGCTTTGCCGGAATGAGCGAAGCTGCCTTCTCGATGTCGGCGCGCAACTCGTCGATGTTACGAGCTTTACCCGGGTAGTTACCCGTTGCCTGAATACCTCCCGAGAGGTCGCTGCTCTTCTCGAAGCCCGCTACGTCGTCCGCCTGCCAGCAGTGAAGCGACAGAGGAATACGCTGCAAGGTCTCCAAAACCTTATCTGTGTCGATGCCGTACTTGGCATAACGCTCGCGCGCGATTTCATACGCGCTCAAAATTGTGCTCTCTTTCATAGCTGTAGTTTATTAGTTGTTTTTGTTCTTAATTTCGATGAATTTCTTGTAAGCTGCGCTCCACTCCTCGCTCTCGCACGGCTCGTAAGAGACGGTCTGCGTCGATGCGGCAGAGATGGCACGCATCTGCTCGATACCCTGCACTCGGCCCTCGGCGCGAATCTGTACCAACGCATTACCGAGTGCCGTACACTCCGTAGGGCCACACGTTACGGCCATTCCTACGGCGTTTGCCGTATACTGCATCAGGTATTTGTTGCGCGAGCCACCGCCGATGATGTTGAGTGCATCGACAGGTGCAAAGGTGCGGAATATGTCAAGCACCTCGCGGTAGCGCAAAGCCAAGCTACGGAAGATGCAGCGGCAGTACTCCGCAGGTGTTGTCGGTGCGGTCTGTCCTGTGCGCACGCAGTAGTCGTCGATGGCCTTGCACATCGAAGCTGGGTGTGCGAAGTCGGCTGCATCGGGATCGATGAGCGAGTCGAACGACGTAGTGGTGCAGAGTGCAACCAACTCGCCGACATCCTCCGGCGCATCTTTCCATTCGGTGCGGCACTGCTCGAAGATCCACAATCCGCAGATGTTCTTCAAGAAGCGAATCTTGCCATCGATTCCGCCCTCGTTCGTGAAGTTCTGGTGGAAACTCTCCTCGTTGATGATTGGCTCGTCCGACTCGATGCCGAGCAACGACCACGTTCCACAGCTTAGGTATGCGAAGTGGCGCGTCGTGGCCGGTACGGCAATCACAGCCGAAGCGGTGTCGTGTCCGGCAACTGCCACAACCTTCACAGCACCAAGACCGGTTGCCTGCTGCACCTGCTCGGTGAGCGTGCCGATTACGGTGGCCGGTTGTGTCATCTCGCCAAATCGCTCGCGAGGAATGCCGATTGTCTCGAGCAGCGCGGTGTCAAATTCGCGCTCTGCCGAGTTGAGCATCTGCGACGTCGAAGCGACCGTGTACTCTGTTACGGCGTGGCCGGTCAGCATATATGCGAGTGCATCCGGAATGAAGAGTATCTTGTCGGCTGCTGCCAGCGCGCTGCTGCCGTTGCGGCGCATCGTATCGAGCTGGAATAGCGAGTTGAAATTCATAAACTGTATGCCGGTGCGGCCGTACAACTCCTCGGCGCTCATCTTCTCGAAGAAACACTCGACGGCGCCATCCGTATGGCTGTCGCGATAGCAGTGCGGCAGACCTATCAGTTGGCCGTCTGCACCGAAGAATGCGAAGTCGCAACCCCAGGTGTCGATACCTATTGATACGGGCTTGATGCCCTCCGAAGCGGCTTTTTGCAGACCGCGCAGAATTTCGTTATAGAGAGCCGGCAAATCCCAATAGAGATGACCGCCGACAGGAATCATCGGGTTGGCAAATCGCGTAAGTTCGGTAAGATTAACCTTAATGCCGTCAAAAGTGGCAAGCATTACACGACC
Source organism: Alistipes sp. (assembly GCA_045635325.1). Taxonomy (GTDB): domain Bacteria; phylum Bacteroidota; class Bacteroidia; order Bacteroidales; family Rikenellaceae; genus Alistipes. Next base: position 84,961 of record JAZRBZ010000017.1, on the reverse strand, counting down.
GCTTGTAGCTCCGAGATCGACCGAGATGTAGTGGCTTGTTTCCATTGAATAGTAGCGTTTTTGCATTTTACTATTACAAAGATATTTTTTTTCTCGCTCTTTTATGCTTTGTTAAATGGCTATTATCTTAATATTTTGACTAAAAATTTTTGCCACTCACAAAAAAATGACTAAAATTGTGGTAGCTAATCGATGAAAAACCTAAAAAAACAGATATGGAACCGATAAAATATATACCTCAGAATCTCTCCGACGAGCGTTGGGGACTTGCAGTCTGTTCGGTAGGTTTTCAGTGTGTCAAGCCGGGAGAGAACTATCCGCCGGTGGGGCATAATCAGGAGTATATGTTTTGTGCCGAGCGAGGTCGTGTATTGGATGAGTATCAGTTGCTTTATATCGTCGACGGCGAGGGCGACCTCGAGACGCAGTCAGCCGGCCGTCATTCGGTTAGCGCAGGCGATATGTTTCTGATATTTCCGGGCGAGTGGCATACCTATCAGCCGAAACGCTCGACGGGTTGGTCGGAGTATTGGATTGGTTTTCGTGGTGCGAATATCGACAATCGCGTACTTGAAGGTTTCTTTTCGACGGATAAACCGCTCTACCATATAGGCATAAATCAAAAGATTATCTCGCTCTACGAGGAGGCAATCGAGACGGCTACGCGCCAAAATCCCTTCTTCCAGCAACTGCTTGCCGGCGTGGTGAATCATCTGCTCGGGCTGATGTTTATGACCTCGCGCCACAACAGTATGCCGACGCGTGGCGATTTGCCGGAGGTGGTGGCTCGTGCCAAGGCATATATGCAGGAGTCGGTCGAGAAGAATATCAGTATGCCCGATGTCGCCGAGTACCTGAATATCAGCTACTCGACCTTCCGCCATATCTTCAAAAAGTATACAGGTCTCTCGCCTGCCCAATACTTTATCAATCTGCGTCTGTATCGCGCCAAGGAGTTGCTGCGTGGCTCGAATATTTCGATCAAGGAGATATCCTATACGCTCTGCTTCGAGAGTCCGGAGTATTTTGCCACACTCTTTAAAAACCGTACGGGCCTATCACCGTCGGTCTTTCGCTACGGCAAGTGAGCCGCTTGACATTGCGCGCTACATCCAGCGTCGCCGTTTGAGCATAAAGTATACACTGATGCCTATTCCGAGCATCAGTAGCCACGCTGCCGGATAGCCGTATCTCCACTCCAATTCCGGCATATATCGAAAGTTCATACCCCAGACGCCGACCAGAAAGGTCAGCGGAATGAAGATTGTCGATACGATGGTGAGCTGTTTCATAATGTCGTTGGTGCGCAGTCCGGTGTTCGAGACATACAGATCGACCAGCGAAGCAAGCGTCTCGCGACACGTTTCGATCGATTGCACGACATACGCCAAGTGGTCGTTTACGTCGTTCAGGTAGGGGTAAGTCGCCTTCCGAACGAGTTGCGAATCGGTGTGCGTCAATCTGTTAAACTGCTCTTTTAGCGGCATTGCGATTCGTCGCAGGTCGATGTATCTGCGGCGCTGAATCTGTATCTTCGTGCCGACATCGCTGTTGTGGTGCTCGCCCATCAGTTCGGTTTCGATTTCGTCCAATCGGTCGGATATATCCTCGCCTATGGCAACAAAATTGCTCGCTATGGTGTTCATCAGCACCGTGAGCAGGTAGTCTGCCGAGCGCGAGCGTATGCGCAGCACATTCTTCGTTATGGCTACACGCACCTCGTCGAAGAGCGACGATTCGTTCTCGGCAAACGTCAGTACGAAGTTTGCGCCCTGCACCAAACACAGGTGCATCACGTTGCCACTCTTGTCAATCTGTTTTGCTACGACGAAGTTGTATTGGTCGTGCATCTCGACCTTGCACGGGTGGTCGATATTGAGGATGTCCTGCACGATGAGAAAATCAACGTTGAAAGCCCTGCAAATCGACTCGACGAGTGCCGTATCGCGCAGACCGTGCACACGAATCCAACTCGTTGTACTTTTGTTGCGAGGGTGGAACGTGTTGATTATGTTGCCCGTTGCATCCTCGATGGTTGTGGCGTTGTAGTCTATCCGATGAACGTGTGTAACGGTACGTTTGTTGCCATTGTAGGCGAGTTGTTCGCTGAGCAGATTGTTGTCCATAATTGAAGGTTGATTTATGGGCAACATATATCAAAGTTTGTGCAAAACCGCAGTCGCGGGGCGCAAAAAAGCGTCTGCTCGCACGAGGCGGACAGACGCTCTGTTTGACGATTAAAGTCGAGCAATTATTCCGGCTGATAGCCAACATCTTCCTTGAGCATTGCTCCGCCGGCCGCAGCTACGGCAAGCGTGTCGCAACGGTTGTTTTCGACCGTTTCGGCGTGGCCCTTTACCCAAACGAAGCGGACGTGGTGGCGACGATACACGCGCAGAAATCGTACCCAAAGATCGGGATTCTTCTTGCCCGTGAAGCGTTTCTTCTCCCAACCGAATACCCAACCCTTCGATATGGCATCCACCACATACTTCGAGTCGGAGTAGATGGTTACCTCCGAGCCGTCGAACTTCAGCGCCTCCAATGCCACGCAGACTGCCATCAGCTCCATACGGTTGTTGGTCGTCAGTCGGAAACCCTCCGAGAGCTCTTTGCGGTGCGGACCGCTGATGAGCACTACGCCATAGCCTCCGGGCCCGGGATTGCCGAGTGCCGAACCGTCCGTGTATATTGTGATTTGTGCCATAGGTTACTCTTGTGTGATAAATTGAAGAATGTCGGCAAAGTCGTCCACCACCTGCTCTGCACCTGCTTCGAGCAGCGTTGCGCGGTCGTGGCTGCCGTAGGTTACGCCACAAGTGTGGCAACCGGCCGCTCGGCCCATCAGTATGTCGAATGTCGAGTCGCCGACCATCAGCGTTTGCTCCGGCTCGCAACCCAAACGTCGCATCGACTCCAGAGCAATATCCGGTTTGGGCTTGCCCTCGGCAACGTGGTCGATGCCGACTATCGTGTCAAGGTAGTCGCTCATTCCGAGGCGTTGTGCCATCTCGGTAATCAGCGGACTGATATTGTTCGATGCAATGGCGGTTTTGATGCCCATCTTGTGCAGCGTACGCAGTGTGTCGAGCACTCGTGGGAAGAGCGTAATCATTGCAAGGCCCTCTTCGGCGTAGAGTTTGCGGTATGCGCATACGATACGTTCGATGCGCTGCTCGTCGTCGCAGCCCGCGAGCAGTCGAAACGCCTGACTTGGCGTATATCCCGTGTTGCGAGCTATGGTCTCGTGGTCGATCGATAGCCCCTCCGGCTCCAATACGCGGTCGATGCAGTGGATAATGCTCGGCGTGGTATCTGCGGTCGTGCCGTCGAAATCGAGCAGTACGCATTTGATCTGTTTCATTGCGTGCGAGTCCGTTTATTTATTGCGAAATATTGACAAGTTGTTCGCGGTAAGCGTTCAGAATCTTCGACTTGGAGATAAAGCCGCGATAGTGGTTCTCCTTGTCGACGACAGGCAACATCCAGGTGTGATTCTGCTCAAAACGCGGCAGCACCTCCTGGATTAGTTCGCGCTCCATAATCTTGTCCGGGGGCTGAATCATATAGTGCGTAATCGGACGTCCCCACTTCTCGCGCTTGAACATATCCTCGCGCAAGTCGTCCAGCTGAACGATACCCAACAGACGGCCGAAATTGTCGATAACGGGGAAGATGTTACGTCGTGCTGATGCGATAATCGAAACCACATCGCCCAACGTAAAGTGCTCCTTCAGGCGTACGAAATCGGTCTCCATCAACTCTTCGAGACGAAGGAATACGAACACCGACTGATCCTTGTCGTGCGTGAGCAGCTCGCCACGCTTACGCAGATGCTTGGTGTAGATCGAATCGGGATCGAAATAGTAGCCGATTGCAAATGCAATGCAGGCGACAATCATCAGCGGAATGAAGAGCTCGTAGCCGTTCGAGAGTTCGGCGATAAGGAATATCGAGGTCAGCGGTGCGTTCATCACGCCCGCCATCACGCCCGCCATTCCGACCAGCGTGTATGTTGCCAGCGACAGATTCCAGTCGAAACACAGATTGCATAGCAGCGCGAGCGATGCTCCCGTAAATGCTCCGACGAAGAGCGACGGCGCAAACGTACCTCCGACACCGCCCGATGCGTTGGTCGTAGCCATCGCCACCACCTTGAAGAATATGATGGCAATGACATAAATCAGCACCACCCACTCAATGTCCTTGAAGGCGTAGAATAGCGAGTTTTCAAATATCGTCTGCTTGTCGCCGTGCATCAGCGACACGAATGCCTCGTAACCCTCGCCGTAAAGCGGTGGGAAGATGAAAATCAGCAGACCGAGGATAGCGCCGGCAACCGCCCAACGCTTGTATTGGTTGTCGATTTTGCTGATGTGCTTGGCTATGGCTGCATTCGTGCGGGTAAAGTAGTACGATACACCGCCACAGATTGCTCCCAGCAGGATGAATAGCGGTATCTGCTTGATTTGGAAGCCGTCTGCCGCCGTGAGCGATACCGATATTATCGGGTCAAAACCGCGCAGTACGATTGCTATCGTGGTGGCTGTTACTGACGAAATGAGGAGCGGAATGACCGATGCCGATGTGATGTCGAGCATCAGGATTTCGAGCACAAACACTACGCCCGTAATCGGTGCTTTGAAGATGGATGCCACCGCAGCACCCGCACCGCAACAGAGCAAAAGCGTGATATTGCGATAGTTGAGTTTTGCGAGTTTTCCGATATTCGAGCCGATGGCCGCACCGGTCAGCACGATAGGTGCCTCGGGGCCTACCGAACCACCAAAACCGATGGTCGTTGCACCGCCGACTATCGAGGTCCAGCAGTTGTGGCCGGCAATGCGCGAGCCGCGACGCGACATAGCGTAGAGCACTCGCGTTACACCCTCCGAGATGTTATCCTTGACGATATACCTTACGAACAGCGTCGCGAGAATAATACCCACAACGGGGTAGATGAGGTATAGGAAGTGGAACGTGTCGACATCAAACCAATTTACCAGACAACTCTTTATCAGGTGCAGCAATACCTCGAACAGATATGTGCCGATACCTGCCGCCAAACCCACCACAGCGGCGAGTATGGCGAGCATCTGGCGCTCGCTCAGTCGTTGAGTGATGCGCAGAAACCAGCGATATATCTTGTCTCGACCGGCGGCTTTGATGTATTTCGATTCGTCAATCACCCTTCTCTTCTCTTGCGAATATTACTTGCCCTGTTCCTTGTAGCGTGCTGCCTGCTCGGCGATGAGTTCGCGATCGGCGAAGTAGTTGATCTTCATTGCTTCGCGTACCTCGTTGAGCGTCTGTGCAGCTGCGTTGCGTGCGGCATTCGAGCCCTCCTCGAGAATGCGGTAAACCTCCTCGATATTCTGCTCCCAATACTTTCTGCGCTCGCGAATCGGTGCGAGCAACTCGTTGAGGATTGCGATGAGGAACTTCTTGCACTTTACGTCGCCCAAACCTCCTCGACGATAGTGATCCTTCAGTGCGTCGAGCGACTCGTATTCAGGCAGGTAGAGTGCGAAATGCTCCGGACGGCAGAATGCGTCGAGGTAGGTAAATACGCAGTTACCCTCGACCTGGCCCGGATCTTCGATACGCAGGTGGTTAGGGTCGGTATACATACCCATCACCTTCTGCTTGAGCTCCTTCTCGCTGTCGGAGAGGTAGATGCAGTTGCCGAGCGACTTGCTCATCTTTGCCTTGCCGTCGGTTCCCGGCAGACGCAGACAAGCGGCATTGTCCGGCAACAGAATCTCCGGCGTAACGAGCGTCTCACCGTAGATGGAGTTGAATTTATGTACGATTTCGCGTGTCTGCTCAATCATCGGCTCCTGATCCTCGCCAACCGGAACGGTCGTTGCCTTGAAGGCGGTGATGTCCGATGCCTGCGAGATAGGGTAGGTGAAGAAACCTACCGGAATACCCTTCTTCTGCGTTGTGTCGCCCTCGACCTGCTCCTCCGAGAAGCCGCGCATCTTGATTTCGGTCTTAACGGTCGGGTTGCGCTGCAGACGTGCAACGGTTACGAGGTTCATATAGTAGAATGCCAACTCGCACAACTCGGCAACCTGCGACTGAATGAAGATGGTCGAAATCGATGGGTCGATGCCGCACGAGAGGTAGTCGAGAGCAACCTCGATTACGTTCTGTCGCACCTTCTCGGGGTTATCCGCATTGTCGGTGAGTGCCTGTGCGTCGGCAATCATAATAAATATCTTTTCAAACTCGCCGGAGTTCTGCAACTCCACTCTGCGACGCAACGAACCGACAAAGTGTCCCAAATGGAGTCTGCCGGTAGGGCGGTCGCCTGTCAGAATAATCTTTTTCATTCTATATTCAATAATTTATACGTTTCGTTTTTGCTTGCGAAACATTGCCGTGGGCATAGTTTCCAAACTGCAAATTTATGAAAATAAATTAGATTCGCGCAGTTCTGTTTTGTAAGTATAGTTTTTTTTTATACTTTTGTGGTGAAGATAAAGTTTTGATGTATGACGATAATCCAACTTGAATACTTTTTGGCGGTTGCAAATTGTGGTAGTTTTTCGATTGCAGCCGATCATTGTTTCGTTACGCAACCCTCTCTGAGTATGCAGATTAAGTCGCTCGAAGAGGAGCTTGGCGTGATGCTGCTCGATCGCTCGAAAAAGCCGGTCATCCCGACCGAGGCGGGCGAGGTGGTGCTTTCGCAGGTGCGCGAAACATTGAAGGAGTATAAGACAATCAAAGAGGTTGTTTCGCAGTTGAAGGGCGAGATTGCGGGTAAAATTCGCCTGGGAGTGATTCCGACCATCGCCCCATACCTGCTCCATAAGTTTATTCCGGAGTTTGTGCAGCGCTATCCGAAAGTGGAACTTGAGGTGCGCGAGATGAAGACCGAGGATATCGTCAATGCTTTGAACAGGGATAGCATCGATGTCGCTCTGGTTGCCGGAGGAACGTGTGGCGAGGGCATTATCGAGTACGATATGTTCGACGACCGCTTCTATGCGTATGTTTCGCCTGCAAATCAGCTCTTTAATCGCGCCAATATCCGTATCGAGGATATCGATATGCGCGATTTGGTGTTGCTCAGCGTGGGTAACTGTATGCGCGACCAGGTACTCGAACTCTGCCAGGCGCGTCATTCGCTGCCGTCGCGCTACTACTTTGAGTCGGGCTCGCTCGATACGTTGATGCGTATTGTCGATTGTACGTCGTGTATTACGATCATTCCGGAGATGTCGCTCGAGTACGTTCCGAAGGAGCGCGAACGTCAGGTCAAGACGCTCTTTAAGGGTGCTTCGTCGCGTAAAATTTCGCTTGCCATCCGCCGTACGTATGTCAAAAAGTCGATTGTTGATGCTCTGCGGTCAACAATAGTTGAGTGCGTCGGCAAGTAGAACGCTTTGATTCACGGAGAGATATAACGAGAGGTCGTCGCGAGCGGCCTCTTTTTGTGTTTTTTTGGGGAAATTATAACCGAAAAAGAGTTTGTTTATCGAATAAAATTCGTACCTTTGTCCAAATATATATTATATTTGGTGATTATGGATAAGAACAAATTGATAGAGACTATTGTAGATGCCATTCAGGATAAGAAAGGTAAGGATATTGTATCGCTTGATTTGGATGGCTTTGATGGAGCTATATGCTCGAACTTCGTAGTATGTAACGCCGACTCGCCGACGCAGGTTTCGGCTATTGCCGACAGCATCGAGGAGAAGGTGTTCGTTGAGCTGGGCGAGAATCCTTGGCGTGTGGAGGGTAAGCAGACCGGTCTGTGGGTAGCTATCGACTATATCGATGTCGTGGTACACATCTTTACGACCGACCTGCGCGACTACTACCGTCTGGAGCAGTTGTGGGCTGATGCGCCACTCACTCGCTACGAGTACGAGTTGTAGTCGGCGTCGCGGGTGTTTCGCATTTTTGCGGGCACGCGTGCAATTTTGTTGCGCTTGGATGCGTTATCCTGTTCGGAGTGCGCGTATGAGTGCAATGAAATTAGTGTTAATGTAAAGGAAAAATTATGGCAAAAAAACAGAATAACAGAAGGATTCTTCGTCTGAATATAATGTGGCTGTGGTCGGCAGTGTTGCTGCTGATTCTCGGCTTTTGGCTATTTGGCTCGTCGCCGGAGGAGCCGGTGCGCAGCGATTGGGCAACGGTCGACGAATTGGTGCGAGCGGGCGATGTTGATAAGATCGAGATTGTCAATCGCGATATCGCACAAGTCTATTTGAAGGAGGGTGTTGCCGAGCGTATGCGCGAGGCGGGTGGCGAGCAGTCGCAGTACTCCCGTATGCCGTTGCAGGGCGTGCAGATGACCTTCTCCATCGGCTCGGTGGATTCGTTCCGCAGCGATTTGGACGAGGCGGTCGAGGCATCGGGCAATAAGGTTACGGTAACCTACGACAACAATCGCGAGGATTGGTTTGATGTTGTGATGCAGTGGGTTCCTTGGCTCTTTTTCATCGCAATATGGATATTCATTATGCGCGGTTTCTCGCGTGGCGGTGCCGGCGGTGGCAATATTATGAATGTGGGTAAAGCGCGCGCGCAGGAGTTCAATCAGGACGATCCGTCGCGTAAGATTACCTTTAAGGATGTTGCTGGTCTTGAGGAAGCGAAGGTCGAGATTATGGAGATTGTCGACTTTCTGCGTAATGCCGCAAAGTATCGCGAACTCGGTGCGAAGATTCCGAAGGGCGCGTTGCTTGTAGGCCCTCCGGGAACGGGTAAGACACTGCTCGCAAAGGCGGGGGCCGGCGGGGCAAATGTTCCGTTCCTCTCGATTTCGGGCTCGGACTTCGTGGAGATGTTCGTCGGTGTCGGTGCGTCGCGTGTGCGTGATCTGTTCGATCAGGCCAAGCAGAAAGCGCCGTGCATTGTCTTCATCGATGAGATTGATGCCATCGGTCGTGCGCGCGGCAAGAACGCGGGCTTCTCGGGTAATGACGAGCGTGAAAATACGCTCAATCAGTTGCTTACCGAGATGGATGGCTTCCAGACCAATGCGGGCGTTATCGTGTTGGCGGCGACCAACCGTGCCGATATTCTCGATAAGGCGTTGATGCGCGCAGGTCGTTTCGATCGTCAGATTGAGGTGGGCCTGCCGGAGTTGCACGAGCGTCGCGAGATTTTCGATGTGCATCTGCGTCGACTGAAGCTCGACCCTGCACTCGACAGAGATTTCCTTGCCAAGCAGACACCGGGTTTCTCGGGTGCGGATATCGCAAATGTGTGTAACGAGGCGGCTCTCATTGCCGCACGTCATAATAAGTCGTTCGTCTCGAAGGAGGACTTCTTGGCTGCTGTCGATCGCATCATCGGCGGTTTGGAGCGCAAGAACAAGGTCATTGCTCCGACGGAGCGCAAGACTATCGCCTACCACGAGGCGGGCCACGCAACCGTGAGCTGGATTTTGGAGAATGCCAATCCGCTCGTGAAGGTAACAATCATTCCGCGTGGTAAGGCACTGGGTGCTGCGTGGTACCTGCCGGAGGAGCGACAGATTACTACCCGCGACCAGATGATGGACGAACTCGCAGCAACGCTTGCGGGCCGTGTGGCGGAGCAGATGTTCTTTGGCCACCTCTCGACCGGTGCGTTGAACGATTTGGAGCGCGTAACCAAGCAGGCGTACGCAATGGTAGTCTACTATGGTATGGGCGGCAAGGTCGGCACGATAAGCTATTACGATTCGACCGGTCAGAGCGATATGGCATTTACCAAACCATACTCCGAGCGCACGGCACAGCAGATTGACGACGAGGTGCGCGAAATTATCGACAAGGCGTATGCTATGGCCGAGAAGGTGCTTACCGAGCATCGCGATGGTATGGTTCGTTTGGCGGAGTTGTTGCTCGAGCGCGAGGTTGTCTTTACGGAGGATGTTGAGCAGATTTTCGGCAAGCGCAAGAAGGATATCGAGCGCGAGAAGGCCGAGCAGACAAAGCTCTCCGCGGGTGAGCCGTCGACGGCTTCGGACGCAACCGACGAAATCGCTTCGGAGGTGGTAGCAGAGGAGTCGGCAGATGATGTTGCGCAGCCGACCGATGCTGTTTAACCTTTGATTTTGAACGAGAAACTAACTAACCTAAATGATATGACAAGTAAGATGAAAAACTTGATGACGCGCGCGTTGAGCGGATTGGTATTGGCCCTCTGCTTTTTCGGGGCGATTTTGTGGTCGAAGTGGAGCTTCGCCATCCTGTTGCTCGTGATTATGGCGGGCGCACTTATCGAGTTCTATCGTTTGTGTCGTGCGTGTGGCTACCAACCGCTTCGCACTATCGGTCTGATTACGGGCGTTGCCTCCTTTGCATTGGCGCTCTTCGTCTTTGTCGAGTATGGTAACGTGGTGACTTATGCGACGGGCAAACTTGTGCTGGGCCTGATTCTCTATCTGCTGATGATTGTTCCGGCGATGTTTGTTTGCGAGCTGTGGCATCGTAGCGAGACTCCGATTGCAAATATTGCAACGACTCTCGCCGGCGTGGTATACGTCGCTTTGCCTCTGTCGCTTCTGCTCTTCGTGCCACTCTTGTTGGGTGGTGGCGAGTGGAATCCGCTGATGGCATTGGCGTATATCGCAATTCTGTGGATGAACGATGTCTTTGCCTATCTGTTCGGCATCACGCTTGGTCGCCATCGTATGTGCGAGCGCATCTCGCCGAAAAAGTCGTGGGAGGGTTTCATCGGTGGTGTCGTTGTGGCAGTCGCTACGGGCGTATTGTTTGGCTGGTTGCTGGATGGCGATCTGCTTGTGTGGGGTGGTCTTGCGGCTGTGATGGCAGTTACGGGCGTGGCCGGCGATTTCGTTGAGTCGCTCTTCAAGCGCTCGGCCGATGTTAAGGATTCGGGTGCCATTATGCCGGGCCACGGCGGCTTCCTCGATCGCTTCGATGCATTCCTTATTTCGGCACCGTATGCGTTTGTCTATCTTCTGATTTTTGGAAACTTCTAAAACTAAAATTACATATGAAAATAAATAAAGAGGGTTATAGAATCATTGCCGTGTCGGGCGTATGTTGCGCAGCGATATGGGCACTCATCTACTATATGCTGGAGGTGCAGGAGCGTAGTCTGTTGCTGATTATCCTCTCGGCATTGCTGGTGCTGTTTTGGTTCTTTATCGTGTCGTTCTTCCGCGAGCCGCGCCGAGTGAAGATTCACGACGGCGACCTGGTATTCTCGCCGTGCGATGGTCGTGTGGTGGTTACCGAGGTGGTGCAGGATGACGAGTATTTCCAGGGCAAACGCTTGCAGGTTTCGATATTTATGTCGGTAACCAACGTCCATATCAACTGGTTTCCGGTAGGAGGTATCGTTCGCTACTTCAAGTATCATCCGGGCAGATTCTTGGTTGCCTGGCACCCGAAGTCCTCGTCGGAGAACGAGCGTACGACGACCGTTGTCGAGACCGATAAGGGCGTAGAGGTTATGTTCCGCCAGATTGCAGGTGTCGTAGCGCGTCGTATCGTGTCGTATATGACGGTTGGCGAGCACGTCGTGCAGAACGATAAGTGTGGATTCATCAAGTTTGGCTCTCGAATTGATATCCTTCTTCCTACCGATGCGAAGCTGTTGGTTGAGATTGGCGACCGCGTTGTCGGTACGCAGACTCCTATTGCCCGCATCGGCGACTTTGCAGCGAAGGATGAGGAGGACGAATAGAGTATAACGATGAAGCGTAACGCGAAGAAGCATACAACAGATATTTATGGATGCAACCCCTAAAAACCTTTTGCGCTGGACAGCCGGTCTCGCCGTTACGGCGGCGATTGTGGCGCTGTTGTGGTATTTCCGCTCGGTCGTGATATATATTCTCGTCTCGGCGGTATTTGCTATCATCGGCCGTCCGGTTGTGCGCGTTATTACGGGCATAAAGGTTGGTCGTCGGTGCGTTCCGCGCTGGTTGGCGGCACTGCTGACGTTGGTCTTTATGTGGGTTGTCATCATCGGTGTGTGTTCGTTGATGATTCCGCTCGTGACGGGAAAGATTGCCTCGCTCGCCTCGCTCGATTTGCGTTCGACACTCTCGAGCGTGCAAGAGCCGTTGGAGCGTGTGCAGGAGTACCTCTCTGCGTTTATGATTACGCCGCAGAACGAGCAGGTCTCCATTACGGAGATCCTTGTGAATTGGATGCGTACGGTGATCGACTACGGCACGATTAACGCGGCCTTCTCGTCTGTGATAGATTTGGGATTGTCGATGCTTGTTGTATTCTTCTCGGTGTCGTTCATTACCTTCTTCTTTATGAAAGAGGACGGATTGTTTTTGGCAATGGTCTCGGCCCTCTTTCCCGAGCACTACAAACCGAATGTGGAGCGTGCGCTCGGCAAGATTACCGTTCTGCTTGCACGCTACTTTACGGGCCTGCTGACCGAGAGCTTGATACTGATGGTCATCATATCGGTTACGATGATTACCTTCGGTATGCACGCCGAGGATGCCTGCTTTATCGGTACGATTATGGGTGTGATGAATGTCATTCCCTATGCGGGTCCGCTGATGGGCGGCATTGCATCGCTCTTTATCGGTGTTGTTTCGCCTATCGAGGGTTGCACGATCGGCTATACGATTACGGTTATCGTCTGTGTGCTGATGACCGTTAAGGGTGTGGACGATTTTATTTTGCAGCCGACTCTCTACTCGGAGCGCGTGAATGCACATCCGCTCGAAGTCTTTATCGTGATTCTGCTTGCGGGCTCGGCCGGCGGTATTCTTGGTATGCTGCTTGCTATACCGTCGTACACGGTGTTGCGAGTATTCGCCAAGGAGTTTTTCTCACAGTATTCACTCGTTAAGAAGTTGACCGAAAATGTATAGTGCGATGATATGTGAAGTCGAGGGGGAGATTATCGGTGGCAACCGGCTTGGGCGCACGCTCGGCTTTCCGACTGCCAATATGGATGTTGCCGACCGCGCCGACCTTGAAAACGGAGTCTACGAATCGGAGATAGATATCGATGGTCGCACCTATCGTGCGATGTCGAACATCGGAACGCGCCCGTCGGTCGATGGTCGCACTCGTCTGCTCGAGACGCACGTCTTCGACTTTAGTGGCGATCTGTATGGCCGTCGTCTGCGAGTGCGACTGTTGCGTAAGATTCGCAACGAGCAGAAGTTCTCGTCGGTCGAGGAGTTGCGCGCGCAGTTGGAGTGCGATAAAATGGAGATTTGCGGCGAGTAGCCAGGTTTGCATACTCTCCTTGCGGGTACAAATACAACTTACCTTATATAATATAATTTCGTCTTTCGCTTTCTTGCGAGAGGCGATTTTTTGTATTCTCGCCGAACAATGTCCCAATAAGAGTGTTGTTCGTTTCAGAAAATCTTTTTAATTTTGTGGTGCTATTGTGCAAATAGCAGACATATCGAAAGTGTTTTCGGAAGTCCTTAACGGAAAATCTGACAGTTTTCAATGACTAAGGGATGACGAACAGCACTCATTTCTTGTATAGTTTGTTGGCTATGCACCTCATTGTGCATATACCCCATACTATTCAGGTGTGGGGCATTGTATCGTTTATTTTAGTCAGGGTTTTGTCAGAGCCTCCGTTAGATAGACGAAATCATCTCCACACTTTCTTTTTATTACTGATCAACCGCATAGGAGATGCTACGGTAACCGTATGGCTATGAATAATAAACATTACACACAACCCGTAGTGCGCACCGTTGCGCTACACGCCGAGCGCGGCTTCGGCGCTTCGCTCGAAATCCCGACCGTAGACCCCGAGCAGGGTTGGTCTTTACGCTCCACCGACGAAATAATCGAAGAATAACAAACTAAAAACAAAGTAATATGAAGAAATTTTTCCTTTTCGCGCTCGTGGCAACTCTGTTTGCTGCTTGTTCGACCGATGCAACACAGGATGTTGCACCCGAAATCCCAACCTCGCCCGACGAACTCTATGTTTCGTTCGACGAGGAGACATCGCGTATCCAACTTGGTGAAAACGGCACACCCGTTTGGACCGAGGGCGACCTTGTGTCGGTATTCTACAAGTCCAATGCTAATCAGCAGTGGCAATTCCAGGGCAATACGGGCGATGCGACCGGTATGCTGAAACGCGTAAACGCCGGCACGGCAACCGTTGCTATGGAGAAAGTCGTGGCGGTATATCCGTACAACGAAAACTATCTTATCACACCATCGTCGGGCAATATCGAGGCATCGCTCCCTGCCGAGCAGACCTATCTTGCAGATAGCTATGGTCTTGGCTCGTCGCCTATGATTTCGTCGGGCTACTACACGCAGTTGTCGTTCAAAAATATGTGCGGTTGGTTGAAATTGCAGTTTACGGGTACGGGCTACTTGTCGAATATTGTCTTGCGTGGCAATAATGGCGAGCAGGTTGCAGGCAATATCTATATCTGCGCCGACGATGCTTCGTGCGTACTCGCATCCGAGATGGGTAGCACCGAAGACGATGGTATAGGCGGCACGGGTGGCAATCTTGTCTTCGACGATACAATTTTGACCGAAGTTACTCTCAACTGTGTTAACGGCGTTGCGCTCAACTCCGAAACTCCTACGGCATTCTATATCGCTTTGCCACCGCAGACATTCGAGAAGGGTATAACTATTGATGTTTTGTGGACAGATGGCTCAACAATGACCAAATCGACCACAAACTCGCTGACTATCGAGCGCAATCATATTGTACCGATGACAAGTATTCCCGCCCAACCCACCACCCCTCCCGCTAACGAGATATGGTACACCTCGAAGGATGGAAACATCGTCGAGCCATATTTCGATGATGAGTTTGGTGGTGCTATATTGCTATCTAACACCTACGAAGAGGGAAGGGGTATTATGAAATTTAACGGAAATGTAACCGAAGTTGGATATTATGCATTCTACGAGTGCAAAAAACTGACAAGTATTAATATTCCTAATAGCGTAACTTCGATTGGAGAAAAGGCATTCTATGATTGCAAAGCGCTGACAAGTATTACAATTCCTAATAGCGTTACTGAGATTGGAAATAGAGCATTCTATGATTGCGACGCGCTGGAAAGTATTACTATCCCCAATAGCGTTACTGAGATTGGAGAGGCGGCATTCATTAGGTGCTCCGCGCTGACAAGTATTACAATCCCTAATAGCGTTACTTCGATTGGAAAGTGGGCTTTCTCTGATTGCGACGCGCTGGAAAGTATTACAATTCCTAATAGCGTAACTTCGATTGGAGAGAATGCATTCGAATGGTGCAAAGCGCTGGAAAGTGTTACAATTCCTGATAGCGTTACTGAGATTGGATGGGGTGCATTCTATAGTTGCTCCGCGCTGGAAAGTTTTTATGGTAAATTTGCGTCCGAAGATAATCGTTGTTTGATTATTGATGGCACACTTCATTCTTTTGCTCCCGCCGGTTTAACTACATATACAATCCCTAATAGCGTTACTTCGATTGGAGAGTATGCATTCGGTAATTGCTCCGCGCTGACAAGTGTTACTATCCCTAATAGCGTTACTGAGATTGGATATGGTGCATTCATTTGGTGCTCCGCGCTGAAAAAGGTATATTGCAAACCAACTACTCCGCCAACTGCTGATAAAGAGGGTTATTCATCTTGGAGTGCATTCGACTACAACGCCTCGGGTCGCAGAATTTATGCCCCTACGGCATCGGTAGATGCATATAAAGCAGCATCATATTGGAAAAATTACGCTGACTATATCGAGCCGTACGACTTTACGGAGTAGAGGAACGTACAGAGTATATTACAAAACAACGGAGTGGCCGAAAAAGCCACTCCGTTGTTTTACTGTGTGCAGCGTCTGCTACAACTGCTCAATCTGCTCGAGGATAGGCGTGAAATCGGAGTGCGAATCGGCAAATTCGTCGTACGAGTGCTCGGTGTGACCATCCTCCGGAACATCCGAAATCATCTTCACAACCGCTACCGGAATGTTGCCACAGATGTCCGCCGCGATTTTGATGGCAGTAATCTCCATATCGAAAATTGCGTGCTCGACACCGAAGCGCGTCTTGATGGCAGCAACGCTATCGGCGTTTACGAACGAGTCGCCCGTGAAGACCGTAATCTCGTCGCCACCAGCGAGCGAGAACGGGTCGGTCAGCTCCGGAATAAAGCCGTCGGGCACGTCGCAGTCGTGGTAGCGCGCAACGCTTGGGCAGACGATATCGCCCTGATGGAAGCCGAGCGTGCCGGCCGCAAAACCGACAACGACAATCATATCAAACTGCGTCGCGCTCGTAGCGATGGTCTTCGCTACGGTAGCCGCAGCGGCCGCTTTGCCGATACCGCTTTGTGCAAGCGTATAGGTGTGGCGCAGACCGCTTTTCGTGGCGAGCGTCGACGCCATATTTTTGTATTCGCGCGAGGTCGGGGTAATTACGAGTATATTCATAGCGTCGGTCTATTTTTCGGGAAAGAGTACGTTGATGTAGTTCGCCATTGCTTCGTTGGTCTGCTCGATGGCATACAGTGCAGGGTTACCACACTGCACCTCGTTCAGACCTACGATGTCGTCCGTCGAGTGAATCGGGAATACCTTCTCATATACCGCTTTGAGCGCTGCGGCAATATCCTCGGCCGTGACGTTGTTCATCGTCGAGAGGTAGAAACCCGTCTGGCAACCCATCGGGCAGAACGATACGATGCTTGCGCCAATCTTCTCGTCCAGACGCAAGTGGTAAGCCATCAGGTGCTCGATGGTGTGAACTACGCCAGCCGAGAGCGGTGCTTTGTCCATCGGGACGCAGAATCGCAAATCCCATGAGAGCACGGCAAGCGTGTCGTTGATTGTGTATGTCGAGCGAAGGTAGAGGCCCTCGCGCAGTGTTCGATGATCGACATCGAACGATGAAACTACCGATTTTTTCATTGTCATTTATCTTTATTTGTTTTCGTTAATCAATTTTTTGCGCTCCCAATGCCCAATCTCCATATCCGAAATCTTCTCGCCGTCGATTGTGAAGCGGATTGCGGTGCGAACGTCGTGAAATCCGTAACACCCCGCAGCACCCGGATTGATGTGCAACAGATCGTACACCTGATCGTATATCACCTTCAGGATATGTGAATGCCCCGCGATAAAGAGCTTCGGTCGTGCCGACTGAATTCGTTGCAGCGCTTTTGGCGCGTAGTGGCGCGGATATCCGCCGATGTGCGTCATCAGCACCGTAACATCCTCGCACTTAAACCACGCAAATTCGTCGAATGCCATACGCGTCGAGCCGCCATCGATATTGCCATACACGGCACGCAACGGCTTGAAGGCGGCAATCTCGTCGGCGAGTTCGCGCGAGCCGATATCGCCGGCGTGCCAAATCTCGTCGACATCCTTCAGGAAGTGTCGCAGTGGCTCGTCGAAGGTGTTGTGCGTGTCCGATATGACTCCGATGCGTTTCATTGAGTGGCCTATTTTTGAGCGTAGTTGGCAGAAAGATACTCCTTTACGCTGAATCGTGTCGGCTGTTTGCCGTGTGCCTTATCTTCTACCTCGGTTGTGATCTGCAGATGCTTGCCGCCCTTTACGCACTTCTCGATAAAGTCGATAATCTCGCGGGTGTTGAGCACCATCGGCTCGCCTGCAATGATGTGCGAACGGTATTTTGCCGAGTGGAACCAATATGCTCCGCCCTTGCGTTTCAACTGCTTTGCGATGAATTTCGAGCCATAGAAGCCGATGCCGAAGATGGACGACTTGTTATATGGTACATTGCGGTCGGACGTGCCGTGAAACATCATCACCGGACAGGTCGTGCCCTTCCACGTCGGGCGACCACCGACCGAAAATACCGCGCCCGCAAATGCAACTACGCCGGCAAAGTTGTAGTCGCCCAAAATCTCCGTTGCAATCGGATTGCGGTTGCAGATGTAGTTCTCGGCCTGCAGCGTTGCGATAGCTCCGGCGCTCGATCCGCTGACTACAATCTTCGTAGGATCGATGCTCCACTCTGCGGCATTCTCCAACACGAAGCGCGTTGCACTCATCAAGTCCTCTGCGGCGTAGTCCACCGATCGCTTCATCAGCGAAATCATATCGCGTATGCCTAAATCCTTTGGTGGGTTTTTCAGTCCTAGACGGTAGTCGATCGAAACTACATCGTAGCCCGCTTGTGTCAGTGCATCGAAATAGGTGCCGTAAAGCTTTTCGTTTCTGCTACCGCGAACAAAACCTCCGCCAAAGGCAAAGATCACGCACGGACGCACGCCCTCTACGCCAACGGCAGGGTAGTGGTCGAGGTATAACTTCTCACCGCCCTTTTCGGCATACTGCACGGTTTGAAACTCGGCTGCCGTTACGCCGGCTGCAATGCAGCACGCCAATATTGCTAATACCAAACGCTTCATACGCAGTCGTTTTACTTGTTGTACTTGCCTTTCCATAGCTCGGCGATACGAGCAGCAATCTTCTGCTCCGTCGCGTTGCCGGTGTTCGGATGATAGAACTGTGTGCCCGCGATCGACTCCGGCAGGAACTCCTGCTCAACGAAGTTGCCTTGGAAATCGTGCGCATACTTGTACTCCTTACCATAGCCCGCATCGCTCATCAGATCCGTAACCGCGTTGCGCAGATGCAACGGAACGGGGCGGTTGGTCGTATCCTTGCCGACGAAGGCGAGTGCTTCGTTGATTGCCATATATGCCGAGTTGCTCTTTGGCGATGTTGCCAGATAGATTGTCGTCTCGGCAAGCGTTATGCGCGCTTCGGGCATTCCGATTTTGTGAACGGTGTCGAAGCAGGCGTTGGCAAGCAACAGCGCGTTCGGATTGGCCAGTCCGATATCCTCCGATGCGAGAATCACCAGGCGTCGAGCGATGAATCGCGGCTCTTCGCCTCCTGCCAACATTCGCGCCAAATAGTATATGGCGGCATTCGGATCGCTACCTCGCACGCTCTTGATAAATGCCGAGATGACATCATAGTGCTGTTCGCCATTTTTGTCGTAGAGCGCTATGTTCTGCTGCAGAGCGTCGGTAACGGTCTGGTTGTCGATGATAATCTTGTCGGTCGATGCGTTGATGATAATATCCAGAATATTGAGCAACTTGCGCGCGTCGCCACCCGAAAAGCGGAACAGCGCATCGCGCTCGCGTACCTCGATATCGCGACTCTGCAACTCCTTGTCGGTCGAGAGTGCGCGTTGCAGCAACTCGTCGAGCTGATCGTCGTTCATCGGACGCAGCGTGTATACCTGACAACGGCTGAGCAGTGGCGAGATGACCTCGAACGATGGATTTTCGGTCGTAGCTCCGATAAGCGTCACGATGCCCTGCTCGACAGCGCCGAGTAACGAGTCCTGCTGCGACTTGTTGAAACGATGAATCTCATCGATGAAGAGCAGCGGAGTGCGCGCATCGAAGAATCGCTGACGTTTTGCCGACTCAATCACTTCGCGCACCTCCTTGACGCCTGATGTTACCGCCGAGAGCGTGAAGAATGGTCGCTCCAACTCGGTTGCGACAATTCGGGCAAGGGTTGTCTTGCCTACTCCCGGAGGGCCCCACAAGATGAACGAAGGCACGTTGCCCGCCTCGATGAATCGACGGAACACACCCTCCGGACCGACCAGATGTTGCTGACCGATATAATCTTCCAATCGTTGAGGTCGTAACCTCTCTGCAAGTGGTGTTGCCATAGTAATACAAAGGTATAAAAAAAATGAGAATCGAGCAAGAATCCCGATTCTCATTATCTATAATCGAACGTTCTTCTCCGTTACTCCGGCTTAACCAGCGAGAGATACAACTCTTCGAGCTGCTCCGGTGCGATTGGCGACGGGCCATCGAGCATAACGTCGCGACCGGCATTGTTCTTCGGGAATGCGATATAGTCGCGAATCGACTCCGAGCCACCGAAGAGCGAACACAGACGGTCGAAACCGAATGCCAAACCACCGTGAGGCGGTGCACCGAATTTGAAGGCGTTGATGAGGAAGCCGAACTGTGCCTCGGCCTGCTCCGGCGTGAAGCCCAAGCACTTGAAGATGGTCGACTGCAACTGCGCGTCGTGGATACGGATCGAGCCGCCACCCAACTCCGTACCGTTGCAAACGAAGTCGTAAGCGTTGGCGCGGACGCGTGCAGGGTCGCTTTCGAGATACTCCACATCCTCCGGCTTTGGCGAAGTGAACGGGTGGTGCATAGCATAGAAGCGCTCGGTCTCCTCGTCCCACTCGAACATCGGGAAGTCGATAACCCACAGAGGGGCAAACTTCTTAGGATCGCGCAAGCCCAACTGCTCGGCAACCTCCAAGCGGAGCGTGCAGAGCTGGGTGAGCACCTTGAACTTCTTGCCGCACATTACCAAGCAGAGGTCGCCCTCCTTTGCGCCCAAACGCTCGGCGATGGCACGCAAATCCTCCGGCGAGAAGAACTTGTCGATAGACGACTTGATACCGCCGCCCTGCTCCAAGCGAATCCATACCAAACCCTTTGCGCCAACCTGCGGACGCTTAACGAAGTCGGTCAGGGTGTCAATCTGCTTGCGGGTGTACGAAGCGCAACCCGTAGCTGCGAAACCTACAACATACTCCGCATCGTCGAATACCGAGAACGAGTGGCCGTGAGCCAAATCGGTGATGTCGGCGAACTCCATACCGAAGCGCAAATCCGGCTTGTCCGAACCGTACTTCTCCATCGCCTCTATCCAAGGCATACGACGCAACGGCTCGTTGAACTCAACGCCCAAGACGCTCTTGAACATATGCTTTGCCCAACGCTCGAAGATCTCGAGTACGTCCTCCTGCTCGACGAACGACATCTCGCAGTCGATCTGTGTGAACTCCGGCTGACGGTCGGCACGCAGGTCCTCGTCGCGGAAGCAGCGCACGATCTGGAAGTAGCGGTCGTAGCCGGCTACCATCAAGAGCTGTTTCAGCGTCTGTGGCGACTGTGGCAGAGCGTAGAACTCGTTAGGGTTCATACGGCTTGGAACGACAAAGTCGCGAGCACCTTCCGGTGTCGATTTGATGAGATATGGAGTTTCGATTTCGAGAAAACCTTCGCTGTCGAGGAAGCGGCGAATCTCCTGTGCCATCTTGTGGCGCAGAATCATATTGCGCTGCAATGGCGGACGACGCAAGTCAAGGTAGCGATACTTCATACGCAGGTCGTCGCCACCGTCCGAGTGTTCCTCGATGGTGAACGGAGGAGTTACGGCCTCGGTGAGAATCGTAATCTCGTCGGCTGCAACCTCAATGTCGCCAGTCGGCATCTTCGGATTCTTCGACTGACGCTCGATTACGCGGCCCTTCACCTGGATGACAAACTCGCGACCGAGGCGTGCTGCTGTTGCGCGTGTCTGCTCTGCGGAGGTCTCCTCTACGACAATCTGTGTAATACCGTAACGGTCGCGCAGGTCGATGAATGTCATCGCACCGAGGTTGCGTACCTTCTGTACCCATCCTGCGAGCGTTACGCTCTGATTGATATTTGCGGCTCTCAATTCGCCACAGGTATTACTTCTGTACATAGTGTTGTATTTGTATTGTATTTCTTTCTTGCTTTTTGTACCTTTGCGGTAAATAACGTGCAAAAATAAGAAAATTTATGGAAGTATCTCGCGAAACGGACGAAAAATATATGCGTTTGGCAATAAAAGAGGCGCAAGAGGCGTTTGATAGTGACGAAGTGCCTGTCGGAGCGGTGATTGTGTCGGGTGGCAGAGTAGTCGGTCGAGGCCATAATTTGGTCGAGACGCTCGTCGATGTTACGGCCCACGCCGAGATTCAGGCCATCACTGCGGCGGCTTCGACGCTCGGCGGTAAATATCTGACCGATTGCGCGCTTTACGTTACGGTCGAGCCGTGTGTGATGTGTGCCGGAGCGTTGGCGTGGAGTCAAATCGGGCGCATTGTATATGGCGCATCGGATGCAAAGCGCGGCTATTCCCGATTTGGAAGCGCTCTGCTTCATCCGCGAACGGAGGTTGTGGCCGGAGTGTTGGCTTCGGAGTGCGAGCAACTGATGGTAGATTTTTTTGCAAAATTGAGGTGAATTTGGTTATTTTCAACAAAACACTTATCTTTGCAAAATATTGGGTAATACCCAATCGAAACGTAACAAATACAAAAGAGATAAAAACTTAATTAAAACTACCTTAAAAAGATGAAAAAAGTTGTTTTGATGGCTGTTGCATTGCTCTCGTTTGCAATGGTTTCGGCTCAAAGTGCAGGTGAAATTGTTCAGAAGTATAACGATGGTGCAGCTGCTCTCCAGGCAAAGGATTGGGCAAAGGCCTTGTCGCTCTTCGAGAGCGTTGTAAAGGGCGGTGCTGATTCGGAGGATAGCAACGTAGTGAACTGCGTGGCTACTGCGAAGAAGTATATCCCTACTTGCTACCAGCGTATCGGTACCGCAGCTGCGGGCCGTAAGGATTTTGCTGCAGCAATCGAGAACCTCACCAAGGCAGCCGATAAGGCGGAGTTGTGGGGCGATATGCAGGGTAAGGCAAAGGCAAACACTATTCTTGCAAAGGTTTATCAGGTGCAGGGTGGTGAGGCGTTCAATGCCGAGGATTATGTTACCGCTGTAGCTGTGTTTGAGAAGGGTTATGCTGCAAATCCGCGTAATACCGATATGGCACTCAACCTCGCAGAGAGCTACTTCAAGTTGGGTGAGTACCAGAAGGGTATGGATGTTTGCAACAACATCTGCGGTATGAACGCTACCAAGTACGAGGCAGCGATTGCATCGGCTCGCGAGAAGATGGCGATGTATACCAATAACGAGGTTGCTCGTTTGCAGCAGGCTGGCGATCACGACGGCATTATCGCAATGGCCGAGGTGATGCTCGCAACTGATCCTACATCGGCTCTTGCAGAGAAGATTCGCATCCAGGCATACAACAACAAGAAGGACTACGATAAGGTTATCGAGTTGGGTGAGACTGCTGCTGCAGCACAGCTCGACGACGAGAACAAGAGCGATGTTTACTTCATCCTCGGTGCTGCGTACAACGCAAAGGAGATGAAGCCACAGGCAATCGTAAACCTTGAGAAGGTTGTTGCTGGTAACAGCGTAGAGGCAGCGAAGGCAGCTTTGGCGGAGTTGAAAAAGTAGTATTTTTCGCTCGAAGAGTTAAAATCCCGTCCGACGAGGTGTGTCGGACGGGATTTTGTTGTATATTTACACGTTGGAACTTTAATTCCGCCACGAAATGGGACGAACTATTATATATATGGTAATGGCCGTAGCGATGGTTGCTTGCGGTGGGGGTGCATCGCGCAAGCAGCAGGTGAGAGAGCCGCAGCCCGCGTCGTATCATTTTCGTACGGTAACGCCACCTGCCTATATGACGCGACAAGAGCAGCTGGAGTATATGCAGGAGCACTATTGGGATAAGTTCGATTTCGCAGACACGCTCTTTATTGCCAAGGCAGATACGGCGGAGATGTTGCGCGCCTATGCCGCTTACGTCGGCCGCTTTGTGAATCCGACGGATGGCACTCCCGTGCGTCGACTGATGCAGCGAGCCGGAGCATCGCGCCCGATGATGGATTACTTCGTGATGCTCGCCGAGCGCGTTCTGCACGATCCGAATTCGCCTCTGCGTAGCGACGAACTCTATATTCCGGTTTTGGAGGCACAACTCGCCTCGCCACTCTACGATGAGTACGAACGACTCGTCCCGCAGTACGATTTGGAGCTTGCGCAGCGCAATCGAATTGGTCATCAGGCAAGCGATTTCCGCTACACGACAGCTTCGGGCCGCCGCTCGTCGCTCTATGCTACGAAGGCCGAATACACTCTCCTATATATAAATAATCCCGGTTGCCCGATGTGTCGCGATATTCAACAGGCAATCGAGCGCTCGCAGTTGCTCTCGACGATGATTGCCGAGCGACGCCTTGTGGTGCTTGCCGTGTATCCCGATCGCGATCTTGCCGAGTGGCATAAACATCCATTGCCGTCGGAGTGGATTAGCGGCTACGATGAGGGGTGTGTAATCGAGCAGCAGCGTCTCTACGATCTGCGAGCCATTCCGTCGCTCTACCTGCTCGATTCGGCAAAGCGAGTGCTAGTCAAGGATTCGACCTCGGTAGAGGAGATAGAGTATCTGCTTGGCAACGCTGCGCAATAAGTTTTGTTGATAGTTTTATAAGAAAATACAATTTGCACTTATGTAAAATTGATATTATCTTTGCAGTAGCAAAACAGAAAAACAGATAATAAAAAATAACTTAAAACTTAAAAGGAGGATAAAATTATGGCAAAGAAATTTCGTTGTACGGTATGCGGATATATTCACGAGGGTAACGAGGCACCGGAGAGATGTCCGTTGTGCAAGGTTCCTGCAGATAAATTTGTAGAGATCGAGGAGCAGTCCGAGAATTTGGAGTTCGTAACCGAGCATAAGTTGGGCGATGGTCTGGGTGCTGATGCCGAGCTGATGGAGGGTTTGAAGAACCACTTTATGGGTGAGTGCACCGAGGTGGGTATGTATCTTGCGATGAGCCGTCAGGCCGACCGCGAGGGTTATCCTGAGATTGCCGAGGCCTACAAGCGCTACGCTTGGGAGGAGGCAGAGCACGCTGCGAAGTTTGCGGAGTTGCTTGGCGAGGTAGTTTGGGATACGAAGACCAACCTCTACAAGCGAATGAATGCCGAGAGCGGTGCTTGCGAGGATAAGTTCCGTTTGGCTCGCTTGGCAAAGGAGCAGAATCTCGATGCAGTTCACGACACTGTTCACGAGATGGCGAAGGACGAGGCACGCCACGGCAAGGGCTTTGAGGGCCTCTATAAGCGCTACTTCAAATAGTCGTCAAAAATAGTTAAACAAATGTGGGGTTGTCCGATCTTGCGAGGTCGGGCAACCTTGTTTTATATTTGCAATAGTTCGATAAAAGTGCTATATTTGTTCTCTAATAAACCAAGTGTAAACCAAAACTGTACTGAAATGAAATTTTCGACCAAGACCTTGATCGGTTGTTCGTTGCTTGCTCCGACGGCCGTCTTTGCCAAAGAGCGTCCGAATATCGTCTTCTTTCTGATTGACGATATGGGTTGGATGGATTCGTCGGTTGCCTACGGCGAGGAGGTATATCCGAATAATATGCGCTACCATACGCCAAATATGGCGCGTCTGGCCGAGGAGGGTGTGCTGATGACCAACGCCTATGCCTGCCCTGTGTCGACGCCTACGCGTACGTCGTTGCTGACGGGTGTCAATGCAGCGCATTCGTGCATAACGAACTGGACATCAACGATGCGCGATGTGCCGAGTGATGCTACGGGTGGAGCGGTTGCAATGGCGCAGAGTGGTGCGAATATGGATTTGAGAGGCAGATTCTCGCGTCCGGAGTGGAATCTGAACGGAATGAGCCCGACGGAGGGTGTCGAGGGTACGTTTTGTGCTACACCGCTGCCACAACTGCTCAAGGATGCCGGCTATTTTACGATCCACGTCGGCAAGGCGCATTGGGCATCGGCCGGCACGCCTGGTGCAAGTCCGTATAATATGGGCTACGTTGTGAACGTAACGGGTAACGTCGCAGGTATGCCGCGCAGCTATTTGAGCGAAGATAACTATGGCAATACGGCCGAGAAGTGGAATATGCTTGCCGTGCAGAATATGACCGAGTACTATGGTACGGGTTTGCACTTGACCGAAGCGCTCACGCGCGAGGCATTGAAGACGCTCGACTATCCGGTGCAGCATCGCCAGCCGTTCTATCTCTATTTTGCTCATTATGCGACACATACGCCTATCCAGCGCGATCCGCGTTTCGTGCAGAAATATCTCGATGCGGGTATGGACGAGGGCCAGGCGCGATATGCCTCGATGGTCGAGGGCGTCGATAAGTCGCTCGGTGATTTGATGAACTACCTCCGCGACCATAATTTGGAGAAGAATACCATCATAATCTTTATGACCGACAATGGCGGTAATGCTGAGAATAAGAGCAAGGGCGGTGTACGCTTTATGCATAATCTGCCGTTGCGTAATGGTAAGGGTTCGTGCTACGAGGGTGGTATCCGCGTGCCGATGATGGTTAAGTGGAGCGGTAAGGCCGCTGCCGGTACGCGCCTCAATACGCCGGTTATCTGCGAAGACCTCTTCCCGACCATTCTCGAAATGGCTGGCGTGAAGAACTACGAGGTGCGTCAAACGGTCGATGGCAAGTCGCTTGTCAGTCTGATTACCAAGGGCTCGCACTTGGCAGCCAAAGCGGCGGCTAAGGGCGAAATCACCTCGCAGAAGGAGGCCAATGGCTTTGTGGTGGACGAGAGCGTGTCGGGTGTGGATCCGGAGCGTGCGCTTATTTTCCACTATCCGCACCAGTGGAAGCCGTACGATTTGGAGGATATCGACTATTTGAGCGCTGTGCGTAAGGGCGATTGGAAACTCGTCTATCGTATGCGTACCGGCGCACTCGAACTCTATAATCTGCGTACCGATATCGGCGAGCAGAACAATGTTGCTGCGGCTCATCCCGAGAAGGTTAAGGAGCTTGCCGCAGAACTTGGCTCGCGTCTGCGCGCTTGGCAGTCGCCTATGCCGACCTATCGCGATACGGGTAAGCGCGTTCCGCTGCCTGATGAGTTGTAGTGGGTAAAGGTGCAAAAGAAAAAAGCAGGGTGCGATTTTCCGAGAGTGCTTGTTGCGACGTATAAAGCCCCCTTTACAGAAAGGGGGGGTTGGGGGATAGGTAACACACTCCTTCGCAAAAAAAAAAGCAGGTCGATTTCGACCTGCTTTTCTTTTGCGGAGGGCACTGGATTCGAACCAGCGGATACCTTACGATATCGGCAGTTTAGCAAACTGCTGGTTTAAGCCACTCACCCAACCCTCCGTACTCGTTATTTTTAAGAGCGCACAAAAGTATAATTTTTTTGGCAAACTACAAAATAAAACTTCAAAAAAGTGAAAAAATAGTCTCGCTTGATATTTGTAGGGTGCTAAATTTATATAATACCTTATATAAAAGGCGTGAAAAGTGGTTGTTTGCGGAATTTTTAGTATTTTTGCCGTAACTTTACGCGCATTATGCGTACTGTAAGTATGAAAGAGGAGAATAAAGATATACTTGATACTCTCCAAGAGAGAGAATACCAATACGGTTTTACATCCGATATTGAGACCGAAACCATCGCAAAGGGACTCAATGAAGGTATCATTCGCACAATATCGGCGAAGAAGGGTGAGCCGGAGTGGATGTTGGAGTCGCGTTTGAAGGCCTATCGCCATTGGTGCAAGTTGGAGGTGCCGACTTGGGCCCACCTGCGTATTCCGCCAATCGATTTTCAAGATATCATCTACTACGCCGAGCCGAAGCAGCGCAAGTCGCTCTCGTCGGTGGATGAAATCGACCCCGAACTCAAACGTACGTTCGACAAGCTCGGCATTCCGTTGGAGGAGCAGATGGCGTTGGCGGGCGTTGCGGTGGATGCCGTGATGGACTCGGTGTCGGTTAAAACCACCTTCCGTGAGACGCTTGCCGAGAAGGGCATCATCTTCTGCTCGATTTCGGAGGCGATTCGCGAATACCCCGACCTTGTGCGCAAGTATCTGGGCTCGGTGGTGTCGTATGCCGACAACTTCTATGCTGCGCTGAACGCCGCCGTCTTTTCGGATGGCTCGTTCTGCTATATCCCGAAGGGTGTGCGTTGCCCGATGGAGCTATCGACCTATTTCCGCATCAATGCCGAGGGTACGGGCCAATTCGAGCGTACGCTGATTGTTGCCGATGAGGGCGCTTATGTCAGCTATTTGGAGGGTTGTACCGCGCCACGTCGCGATGAGAATCAGCTGCACGCCGCAGTTGTGGAGATTGTCGTTGAGCGCGATGCGGAGGTTAAGTATTCGACCGTACAGAACTGGTATCCGGGCGATAAGGATGGCAAGGGCGGTATCTATAACTTCGTGACTAAGCGAGGCATCTGCCACGAGAATGCGCGTCTGTCGTGGACGCAGGTCGAGACCGGCTCAGCTATCACCTGGAAATATCCGTCGTGTGTACTTGCCGGCGATAACTCGGTGGGCGAGTTCTACTCGGTGGCTATGACCAATAATTTCCAGCAGGCCGATACGGGTACGAAGATGATACACCTGGGCCGTAATACCCGCAGCCGTATCGTATCGAAGGGTATCTCGGCAGGCAGGAGCGAGAACTCATATCGCGGTTTGGTTAAGGTTGCGCCAAAGGCAGACGGCGCACGCAACTATTCGCAGTGCGACTCGTTGCTCATTGGCGATAAGTGCGGAGCGCATACATTCCCGCAGATCGACAGCCGCAACCGTACGGCGATGATCGAGCACGAGGCAACGACCTCGAAAATCTCCGAGGAGCAGCTCTTCTATTGCAATCAGCGTGGTATTTCGACCGAGGATGCAGTCGGCCTGATTGTGAACGGCTATGCCAAGGAGGTGCTTGCGAAACTGCCTATGGAGTTTGCTGTCGAGGCGCAGAAGTTGCTGGCCATCAGCTTGGAAGGCTCGGTCGGATAACAGGGTAAGGAAGAAAAATAAAAGAGATATACAAATATGTTGGTAGTTAAAGATTTGCACGCCTCTGTGGGCGATAAGGAGATTCTTCGCGGTATTAACTTTACCGTCAAGCCGGGAGAGGTGCACGCTATAATGGGCCCTAACGGCTCGGGAAAGAGTACGCTTGCGTCGGTTTTGGCAGGTAGCGAAAAGTTTACCGTAACTTCTGGCGAGGCGACATTTATGGGCGAAGATTTGTTGTCGCTCTCCATCGAGGAGCGCGCGCGTAAGGGTATGTTCCTCGGTTTTCAGTATCCGGTGGAGATTCCGGGCGTTTCGATGGCTAACTTTATGAAGATTGCCGTGAACGAGCGTCGCAAGTATATGGGCGAAGAGCCGCTTTCGGCAGGCGAATTCCTGAAGTTGATGCGCGAGAAGAGCGCAGTCGTGGAACTGGACGCCAAACTCACGTCGAGAGCTGTGAACGAGGGCTTTTCGGGTGGCGAGAAGAAGAAGAACGAGATCTTCCAGATGGCGATGCTCGATCCGAAGCTGGCTATCCTGGACGAGACCGATTCGGGCCTGGATATCGATGCTCTGCGTATCGTTGCAACGGGTGTAACGCGCCTGCACAGAGAGGATAACGCAACGGTGGTTATTACCCACTATCAGCGTCTGCTCGACTATATCGTTCCCGATTTTGTCCACGTTCTCTATAAGGGACGCATCATCTATTCGGGCGATAAGTCGTTGGCTTTGCGCCTTGAGAAGGAGGGTTACGATTGGTTGATAAACGACTATAAGGAGTAACGAGCGATGACTGTTTTTGAATTGATTGAACAGGGTGCACTGCAGCCGTTTGCCGGTGGCGTGATCGACTCTTCTACGGATGTGTCGAAGCCGCTTGTGGTGGTCAATCCAAAGCTTCTGCGCGTGGATGTGCAGACGGCCGAGATGGTTCACTTGGCGGTGGTATATACCGAGTCGTGCCAATCGTCGGTCGTGCTCACGCTTGCTCCGCAGGCGAAGTTGTCGCTTACGGAGCTCTATCTTGCGAAGTCGCTCTCGTCGATCGAGGTGCATCAGGCGGAGCAGAGCGAGTGCCGTGTGCTGTCGGCCCTGTTGTGTGGTGCAAATACATCGTATAAGATTGTTCTGCAGGGTGCGCATGCTCAAAGCGAACTTGATGCGGCGTTTGTCGTGTCGGGTAGCGAGCACGCTGTGCTGTCGGTCGAGACGCGTCACGAGGTGGCCGATTGCAACAGCCGTTCGATGGTTAAGGGTGTTGCCTCGGGCCGTTCGACGGGCGAGTTCCGTGGCTTGGTCTATGTTGCTCCCGATGCACAACGTACGGATGCACAGCAGCAGAATCGTAATATAGAGTTGGACGATGCGCGTATCGTAGCAACGCCGCAGTTGGAGATCTACGCCGACGATGTTCGTTGCTCGCACGGCTCGACTGTGGGATACTCCGATGCGGAGGCGATCTTCTATATGCGCCAGCGCGGTATCTCTGAAGCCGATGCGCGTCTACTGCAGATTGAGGGTTTTGTGCGCGATGTGGTGTCGCGTTGCCAAACCTCGCCGGTGTGCGCATTGCTTGATGAACGAGTGATGGAGAAGCTCGCCGAAATATAAAATACAGAGTTGTCATTATGGGGTTTGATGTCGAAAAGATACGTCGCGATTTTCCGATGCTCTCCGAGAGCGTCTATGGTCGACAGTTGATCTACCTCGATAGCGGTGCAACGGCTCAAAAGCCACAGCAGGTTATCGATGCGGTCAATCGTATGCACTGCTCGATGAATGCCAATATCCATCGTGGTGTACATTACTTTTCTGATCGAATGACCGCACTCTACGAGGAGGCGCGTGAAAAGGTGCGAGGTTTTATCGGTGCTGCGTCGCGCGAGGAGGTGATCTTCACGTCGGGCGCAACGGCATCGCTCAACCTGGTGGCGTATGCTTGGTGCGAGAAGTTTCTGCACGAGGGCGATAATATCCTCGTGAGTGAGATTGAGCACCATTCGAATATCGTTCCGTGGCAACAGGCAGCCCTGCGTAAGGGGTGCGAATTGAGAGTGTTGCCGGTGGCGGACGACGGCGCGTTGCGATTGGATATGCTCGGAGAGCTCATTGACGAGCGTACGCGCGTAGTTGCCGTTACGCAGGCGTCGAATACGCTTGGTACGCGTCCCGACCTGCGTTTGGTTGTTGATGCGGCTCACGCTGTTGGAGCTATCGCGGTTGTGGATGGCTGTCAAGGTGTTGTACACGGCAGGGTGAATGTTGCGGAGCTGGATTGCGACTTTTATGCCTTCTCCGGCCATAAGCTCTATGCACCGACGGGTATCGGTATGCTCTATGGCAAGCGCGAGGTGTTGGAGTCGATGCCGCCGTTCTTGTCGGGTGGCGATATGGTCGATAAGGTGTCGTTCGAGCGCACGACCTTTGCGCCGCTGCCGCTGCGTTTCGAGGCGGGTACATCGAATTTTATCGGTGCGGTTGGTCTGGGCGAAGCAATCTCATATCTGGAGCAGTTGGATATGGAGGCAGTCTGCCGACACGAACACGCGCTGCTGGAGTATGCAACCGAGCGACTGCTTGCAATCGATGGATTGCACATCTATGGAACTACTGCCGATAAGGCGCCAATTATAAGTTTTACGGTTGATGGTTGCGACCACTACGATATCGGAATGATTCTCGATAAAACGGGTGTTGCAATTCGCACGGGCCACCACTGCGCCGAGCCGGTTATGCACCGCTTCGGGGTGAACGGAATGTGCCGTGCATCATTCGGACTTTACAATACGACGGCCGATGCCGATGCCCTTGTTGCGGGTGTTCAGCGTGCTGTGCGTATGCTTAAATAAACGAGAAGAGAAAGAGAGATGTTTATCGTACTTGAAGGTTTGGACGGAGCAGGTAAGTCTACCCAAATCCGTATGTTGCGCGAGATGTTGTCTGCTCGCGGCATTGAGAGCGAGTATGTCCATTTTCCGCGCTTTGATGCGCCGGTGTATGGTGAGTTAATTGCTCGTTTTCTGCGAGGCGAACTTGGTGGTGTAGAGCAGGTTGATCCCTATATCGTGGCTCTGCTCTTTGCCGGCGACCGTGCCGATATGGCACCGCAAATCCGCGCTTGGGAGCAGGAGGGCAAGGTGGTGATTGTAGACCGCTATGTCTACTCCAATATCGGTTATCAGTGCGCAAAGCTCGCTGATGCCGACGCGCGTCGTGCCCTGCATCGCTGGATTTTGGATACGGAGTATGGCTACTTCGGCATCCCGCGTCCCGACATATCGCTCTTCCTCGATGTTCCGTTTGCCTTTACGGTCAACTCGCTCACCTCGGTCCGCTCGGGCGACGACCGCTCGTATCTGAATGGTGCGGCCGATATTCATGAGTCATCACTCTCTCTGCAGCAGATGGTGCGCGAGGTCTACCTCGAAGCTGCAAAGAGCGACGAGACGCTTGCCGTCATCGACTGCGGTAATGCTGATGGGGAGATGGACTCTCCGCAGGGAATATTTTCAAAAATCGAGGCGCGTATCGCTCCTCTCTTAAACGGACGATAGTCGGATGGGGCAGTCTCTCAGAAATAGACGCTGGTTTCGTGTGCTGACGCACGTATGCCGCACGATAGTCGCCGTGACGTTTATCTTTTCGGGTTTCTTCAAGGCGATTGATCCGTGGGGTACGGCTATCAATATCAACAACTACCTGGTAACCTATGGCTTGGAGTCGCTCAAACCGCTCGTGATGATCTTCTCCATCTGGTTGTGCGGTGCGGAGCTGATGATGGGCTGTATGCTCTTATTCAAGGTGAGAATCCGTATGGTGTCGATATTTTCGTCCGTGTCGATGATATTTTTCACGCTGCTCACCTTCCTTTCGGCTACCTTTATTCCGGTCGAGGATTGCGGTTGTTTTGGCGAGGTGATGAAGCTCTCGCCTTGGCAGACCTTCCTGAAAAACATCATCTTACTGCCGATGGTGTTGTGCGTATGGTGGCGTTATCGTCCGGATAAGGTGTTTGCATTTTCGCGCCTGGAGATGGTGCTGGCGGTAACGTTCTGTACAATCAGTATGGGTGTCGGAGCTTACTGTTATTACCATCTTCCGTTGATAGACCTGCTGCCGTATCGCAAGGGTGTAAATATCACCGAGCAGATGCAGAAAGCTCAGGCCGAGCAACAAAATTCGGAGGTGGTGCTGGTCTATCGCAATCGTCGAAACGGCAAACTGCGCGAGTTCTCGCTCAAAGATAAGGCGTGGCATAACGAGAAACGATGGGAGTGGGTTGAAACCCGCGTCTTGTCGGAGGGGGATAATCGCCACCGCGTGGAGCCGATGATTTTGGAGTTCTACGTCAGCGACGAGCGTGGCGATGTAACCGATTCGCTCTTGTCGATAAAGGGCGACTTGTATATGCTCTGTGTTTCGCGGCTGAACGATGTTGGCGAGGCGTGCGAGCAACGTCTGCGTCACGTGGTCGAGCAGGCTACCGACTCTTCGGCGGCTGTTGTTCTGCTTACGCCAGAGCCAATTACGCGTCCGACCTATCGCTCGTTCGACGGAAGCGTACCGGTGCGCTGTTATAATATTGATGCGAAGACTATGAAGACGATGTTGCGTGCAGATGTGGGTTTGGTACGTCTGACAGACGGTACGATAACCGATAAACGTAACTGTCGAGACATAGAGTAACTTGCCGATAAGTACCTATAAACGAGGCGCAACCTGCACGGAGTTGCGCCTTGCTTTTTTAGTGTAATGTCTATGCCTCGACGCTCTCGACCGACACGATTTCGATTTCGTGCGAGAGTGGTGCGATACGTCGCAACATCTGGAACAGACCGCAGTATTTGTCGGTCGTGAGTCGTACGGCGCGACCGATGCGGGCCTGTTCGCTGATGGTGTTGCACTCGATGCGGTAACACACATTGAATGAGGTGTATACACTGCGTGCCATTACGCTTTCGGTGTCCAGCACACCGGAAAGTTCCAACTCGGTGGATTTCGGCTCGATTTGCTCCTTTTGGAGGATGCCGTGCAGCGTCAGTGCAGCACATTCGACAGCCGAACACAGCAATAGCTCTTTGGGGTTGAGGTCGGCTATTTTGCGACCATCGTTCAGACGAACTTTTCCGTCGTTCGATAAATTTACGCTAACAGAGACTTTCATAGTAAAAACAGTTTTATCGGTTCGTTTACGGCAGGGTGCAATAATCATTCCGTCGTCGCAGGGCACAATTCGAAAATATCTGCCCGTAATCGGCAGTTTTACTAAAATTACATTAATGTAATTTATGTAAAAACGAAGAAAAATTACTATTTTTGCAGTTGTATATGTTAATTGGTTTGTTATGCAAAAAAAATTACCACTCATATCGGTTCTGCTCCTCGCGCTTGTCTTTGGCGTGCAGGCAATGACACCGCCCGAAAAGGATGTTACTCTGTCGCGAGCAATCTCGCTGCTCGAGAAGGGACGTTGGTGCGATGCGCGTCACGAGTACGAGCGTCTGCTTTCGATTGTTTCGACGGAAGACGAGGGTGCGGTGCAGAGCATCGAGTACGGCCTTGCCGTCTGTGCAGCGCATCTCGACGATAATGTGGCCGTGCAGCGAATGAACGACTTCTTGTCGCGCTATCCGGGTTCGGTCTATGCTGCCGATATCCATTTTTTGCTTGCGTTGCACTACTGCGAGAATGACGACTTTGTCAGCGCAAAACGCGAATTTGCCGCTGTGCCGTACAAGTCGTTGACGAACGAAGATAAGGAGCGTTACGATGTCCGTATGGGCTACATCGAGTTTTTGGAGGGCCACTATCAAACCGCTTACGACTACTTTGCGCGTATTCCGACTACGAGCAACTATCGCGACCACGCAATCTACTACAAGTCGTATATCCACTACCTGCGTAACGACTACGATACGGCGTGGAACGGCTTTATGTCGTTGAAGGAGAGTGATACCTACGCCAAAGTTGTTCCGTATTACATCCTTCAGATTGAGTTTGCTCGTGGCAACTACAAATATGTGGTGCGCGAGTGCGATGCATTGATTCAGGGCGCGGCCGATCTTGAGCGTATCGAGCTGATTCGTACGGCTGCCGAGTCGTGGTATCGCTTGGAGGGCTACAATAAGGCGTTGCAATATATCGCGATTTTCGCTCGCAGCGGTGGTAAGATGGAGCGCGAGGAGAACTACATCCTCGGCTATTCGGCATACCGTACGGCCGACTATGCAACGGCTGTCGAGACATTCAAGAGTGTGTGCAACGGCGATGACTCGTTGGCTCAGAATGCATCGTATCACCTGGCAGACTGCTATATCAAGTTGGGCGATAAGCGTTTGGCTGCATACGCATTTGCGATGGCTGCCGATGATAAGTACTCGAACGAGATTGCCGAAGATGCGTTGTTCAACTATGGTAAGCTGCTTTTCGAGACGGGTGGCGGTACGTTCAACGAGTCGATTAATGTGCTCACACGCTACGTGACGAAGTATCCGCAGTCGCCGCGCGTGCAGGAGGCGCGCGAGTTGCTGATTGCGGCCTACTATAACTCGCACGATTATGATACGGCATATCGCGCAATTCGCTCCTTCCCGTCGCCTGACGGCAACCTGAAAATGGCATTGCAGAAGATTACCTACTTCAAAGGTTTGGAGGCATACAAGGCGGGCGACTATGCTGTGGCTCGCGAGGCACTCTCCGAGTCGCAAGCCGTTGGCGTGAGCCCGAAGTATGGTGCGCTGTCGTCGTTCTGGCTGGGCGAAATTGCCTACAATACTGGCGACTATAAGGGTGCTATCGAGAAGTATAACTACTACATTAAGCGTGCGCCGCGTTCGGAGCGCGAGTATAAAATGGCGCTCTACAATCTCGGTTATGCGTATATGGCATTGGACGATATGTCGCAGGCAAAGAGCTCGTTGGAGGGCTTCTTGTGGCTCTATAAGGATGGCGATTCCTATCGTGCAGACGGATATAACCGCTTGGGCGATGTTCAGTATATGCAGCGCGACTTTACCTCTGCGGTAAAGAGCTACGAGAAGGCCGATGCACTGAATACTGCCGAGCGATACTACGCGCGTTATCGTCGAGCTGTGGCTCTTGGTTTGGCGCAGGGTGGCGTGGCGAAGAAGATTGAGGCACTAAAGGGTATTATCAAGACGGGCGAGGGCGATTTTGTGGACGATGCCGGCTATGAGTTGGGCCGTACGTATGTCGCTTCGGAGCGTTATAAGGATGGTGCTACGGTGCTGGAGGATTTGGTTGCAAAGTACCCGTCGTCGCCTTACTATACGCCGGCGATGCTCGATTTAGGTTTGATATATTTCAACCTCGGCAAGAGTGAGCGTTCGTTAGCTTGCTACGATAAGATTATCTCGGCTGCACCACAATCGTCGGCCGCCAAGGATGCTATGCAGAGTGTCCGCGAGATATACGTTTCGCGTGGCGATGTGGCATCGTACTTTGCCTATGCCGAGCGCACGGGAGTGGAGTGTGATTTGAGCGTTATGACACGCGACTCGCTCACATATCGTGCGGCGCAGAAGCTCTACCTCGCATCGCGCCATACGGATGCGGTGAATCAACTCGAAAACTATCTGCAACAGTATCCACGAGGTTATTATGTTGACGATGCGCTCTTCTGCTTGAGTGATAGCTATTTGAAGTGCGACTCGCTCGATAGGGCTGTCGAACGAATGAAGTTGCTTTCGGATCGTCCGAAGAATCGTTATACGGAGACGGTGCTCAAAAAGCTCGGTGAGATTACCTTCGACAACAAGATGTTCGTCGAGTCGGCCTCCGCGTTCCGTCGTCTGTACGATGCGGTGGATAATGCGACCGATAGAACTGCTGCTGCTGCAAAATATGTCAAGGCGACGATTGCCGATGGCGAGCAGGAACTTGTGCTGGCGATGTCGGCCGATGTCGAGCAGATGCCGGATGTTGATGCAGCGTCGCTTCGCAGCGCACGTTTTGCTAAGGCGAATGTCCTCTCGGCACGTGGCACAGGTGATGAGGCGTTGGCGCTCTATAAGGAGTTGAGTGTTGCGTCGGTTGCCGACCGCGAGGGTGCCGAGTCGGCCTATAACGTGATTCGTGCCGCTTACGAGTCGGGCGATAAAACGACGGCCGAGACGCTGATATATGATTTGGCCGATAAGAAGACTCCGCAGACATATTGGTTGGGCCGTGCGTTCGTGATACTGGGTAATATCTACGCTGATAAGGGCGATGCATTCCAGGCAAGGGCAACCTACCAAAGCATTATTGACGGATATATGCCGGCAGACGACGGTGTTGTCGACGAAGCAAAGAAGTGTATGGAAAAACTCGATTAGTCTATGAAACGAATATACGGAATATTGATTGGTCTGATGACGGCTGCTGCGGTAGGCGGCAGTGTCTCGGCGCAGGTTGCCAAGCAGGTTGAGGTAACGAAGGATTATATACCGCAGGTGGCAAAGGCGGAGAAGAAGAGCATCGAGCCGAATATGGTCGATACGGTTACGATTCGTCCGGATATTGACTATACCATCACTCCGCGCTCGTTCTCGTCGGCTCTCAATACGAGCCGTCTGCGTCCGGCATCGGTTACCTATTGGGAGTACGATCGCAAGTATCCGTTCTACCTGAAGGCGGGTGTCGGCTATCCGCTCAATACCATCGCCGATTTGTATGCTACGACGCACCGTGCCGATGTGGGCTACCTGACGGGATATGTCAATCATCAGGGACAGTTCTCGAAGATAAAGGTGATTGATCCTTCGACGCAGGGAATCTTCAATAACAACGCGCGCCAGATGCTCAATCGCGTGGGCGTGAATGGTGGTAAGTATGTCGGTCGTTACACGCTCAATGGCGATGTGTTCTATGAGTCGGATGTTTATAACCGCTATCCGTATGAGGCTGTGAATGAGTATGATCCTCGTAAAATAGATTTCGAGAATATCGCGCTGAAACTCAAATTTGGCGATTCGTTTGCCGATCTTTCGCACTTGAATTTTATGGTCGATGCCGGCTTCGATTTCTATAATGATAAGTCTGCTACGGTCAATTTTGCCGATTTGAAAGCCCCTGCGACGGCCGATAAATATCAGCAGATTGCAGCATCGGCAAGCGCGCGCATTGCCCGCAATATTGGTAAGCGCAGTATGTTCTCCGTTGCGGCCGGTTATCGCGGCTATTATGGTATGCGCACGCTCTCGCACTACCGCAATACGATTGCTTCGCTTGCGGTGCGATATGGCTACAAGTCGAAGCGTATGCTCGATTTGAAGGTCGGTGTCGACTACCATTTCGATAAGGTCTCGTCGCTTGCTGCCAAGCACCACGTTATGCCTTACGTCTACCTCGGTCTGAACGTCCGAGATAATGGCCGTTTTGTGCCTTATGTCGAGCTTAACGGTGAGTTGCATAACAACAGCTATCAGGAGTTACAGCGTCGTAATCCGTATGTTGCAATGCTCGGCTATGCGGGTATGCCGTCGATGAATAGCGCAGAGTCGTTGCCAAATACGGCACTCTATAATCTGCGTTTCGGTTTTACGGGCCATACCAAGAACAGTCGTCTGGCTTACCGCCTCTATGCGAATATGGCGTTCATAGATAATTCGCTCTATTGGTATAGTGTCAATCGTGCCTTCTTCGGTGTGGAGCTTGCGCGTCGCAATATATGCTCGATTAATGCATCGGTCGAGTATAAGCCGATTTCGTCGCTCATCGTCGAGGCGCGTGTTCGAGGTATGATCTATACTACGTTCGCTACTGTCGAAAATGCTCTACCGGCGATTGAGGCGCGTCTGGCATTGCGATATACGCATCGTAAGTTTGCCATCGGAGCAAGTGCCGACCTTGTTGGTTCATCGCGTTGGACATCGATTTTGAAGTATCGTCAAGGTCAGGATTTCCAGGCGATGGTGGCAATAAATCCGGGTGTTAAAGTGCCTACTACGGTCGATGTAGGTGTAACGGCCGACTGGTTTGCAAGCGATAAGTGTACGGTCTTTATCGAGGGTCGCAATCTGGCCAATATGAACATCTATCGTTGGGTATATTATCGCGAGTACGGCATCCACTTTACGGCCGGTGTGAAGATTCAGTTCTAATATCGTAACATTATGAGTCACAAGAGATTTTATACCGTCCCGTTTGTGTGGAGCAAGACCGTTTGGGTGATTACGTTTGCCACTTTTGCGTTGTGGATAGGAGTCTCGATTTTTCAGCTCTATCAGATATTTATGGCGGAGGCGGCCGGAGCGCCGATTGTCTCGCTCGTCGTGTTCAATGTCATAATGTTGCCGATGATACTTCTCTGCGAGGGGTATGCTCCGCAACGTCTGGAGATAGGGGAGTCGAAGCTCGTAATTCTGCGTCGATATAAGAGCGTCGTGATTCATCGCCACGAGATTCTGCGCATCGAACGTCTGCCCGATAGGACTCTGAAATCGACCGTGCGTACGTTTGGCGTAGGTGGTCTGTTTGGCTATTTCGGCCGCTTTTATGCCGGTAAGATAGGGTCGTTTTCGCTCTACGCCACACGGCTCGACAATCTCTTCCTGATAGAACTCGTTGACGGTAGGAAAATCGTCGTTTCGTGCGCCGAGCCGGAACGAATGTCTCTCTTGTCAGAGTAGGTTTTGGGGCCGAAAAAAGCCCTTTTCTGTGCCGGATTACTCCCTAAACGGGCGTAATTTTTCAAAAATCTTAAAATTATTGGTATAAAAAGAGATTTTGCGACGTAAAAGGTTGTGAAATTCAAAAAATTATTCGTACCTTTGCGCACTCGCAAAGTGCGAGGTTGGATTACAAATTATTTATTAACAAGTATTAAACGTAAAAACAGTGGATTCATTAAGCTACAAAACTATCTCGGCTAATGCGGCAACTGTCAACAAGGAGTGGGTTGTCATTGACGCTACGAACGAGGTATTAGGACGTTTAGCTTCGCAGATCGCAAAGATTCTGTGCGGCAAAAACAAGCCGAGCTATACCCCACACGTTGATTGCGGTGACTATGTTATCGTAGTTAATGCTGACAAGGTAAAGCTCACTGGTAAGAAATTGACCGATAAGGTCTATGTACGCCACACCGGCTATCCGGGTGGTCAGCGTTTCGCTACTCCTGCTGACCTTCTTAACCGTAAGCCGACAGCCGTTATCGAAGAGGCAGTTCGCGGTATGCTCCCAAAGACCCGCCTTGGTGCTGCCATTATCAAGAACTTGAAGGTTTATGCAGGTGCAGAGCATCCGCACGTTGCACAGAACCCGAAGCAAATTAAGTTAAACGAGATTAAGTAAACATTATGGAAGTTGTAAACACCGTTGGTCGCCGTAAGGCAGCTGTTGCTCGCGTATTCGTGAAGCCGGGTAAAGGTAACATTACAATCAACCAGAAGGAACTCGCAGTTTACTTCCCACTGAACATTCTTCAGTATGAGGTAAAGCAGCCGTTGCTCGTTACCGAGACTACCGAGAGCTACGATGTAGTAGTAAACCTCGTTGGTGGTGGTATTAAGGGTCAGGCAGAGGCAGCCCGTATGGGTATTGCACGCGCATTGTGCGAGATCAATCCTGAGTATCGTGCCGTTTTGAAGAAGAACGGTTTCCTTACTCGTGATTCGCGTGAGGTTGAGCGTAAGAAGCCGGGTCAGCCTGGTGCACGTCGTAAGTTCCAGTTCAGTAAGCGTTAAACCTTACCGCAACCAACTATTCGGCAAAGCACGACAAGGGTTCTCAAATCGGTTCGACTACCTTATATATATTATAATAGAGTACTACCCGCCGATTGCCCTGTCGCGGAAAACTTCTCGGACC
Organism: Alistipes sp.; assembly: GCA_045635325.1. GTDB lineage: Bacteria > Bacteroidota > Bacteroidia > Bacteroidales > Rikenellaceae > Alistipes. The sequence continues at coordinate 44,708 of JAZRBZ010000017.1, read as the reverse complement.
AATCAAGGATTGCTACCGGGAGTTGAAGTAAAGAGAATTAAAATTTAACAAAAAAACGAAAACAAAAATGTCTCGTACAGATTTTAATACATTGTTGGAAGCCGGTGTTCATTTCGGTCACTTGAAGCGCAAGTGGAATCCTAAAATGGCTCCATATATCTTTATGGAGAAGAACGGCATCCATATCATCGACCTTTACAAGACTGTTGTAAAGTTGGATGAGGCAGCTGCAGCACTCAAGCAGATTGCAAAGAGCGGTCGTCGCGTGTTGTTCGTTGCAACCAAGAAACAAGCAAAGGAAATTGTTGCCGATAAGGTGTCGGCAGTAGGTATGCCTTACGTTACTGAGCGTTGGGCAGGCGGTATGCTGACAAACTTCCCTACTATACGAAAGGCCGTTAAGAAGATGGCAACCATCGATAAGATGACCAGCGACGGCGTTTTCGATAACTTCTCGAAGCGTGAGAAGTTGGAGATTGCACGTCAGCGTGCAAAGCTCGAAAAGAACCTCGGTTCTATCGCAGACCTTACTCGTCTTCCAGCTGCGTTGTTCGTTATCGACGTGCAGAAGGAGCAGAACGCTGTTAAGGAGGCAAAACGATTGAATATTCCGGTATTTGCAATGGTAGATACTTGTTGTGATCCAACCGACATTGATTACGTTATCCCAGCAAATGACGATGCAACAAAGTCAATCGCAGTAGTCCTTGACACCGTATGTGCCGCTATCGCAGAGGGCGCAGAGGAGCGCAAGCTTGAGAAGGAGAAGGAGCAGATTGAGGCAGAGGCAAACACTGAGGCAGCTCCTGTAAAGAAGGAGGGTAAGCCACGCATTAAGAAGAGTGTTAAGGCCTCGATTGATGCAGAGGCGGCAGTTGTAGCAGAGGTTGTTGCAGCTACCGAGGAGCAGAAAGCCGAGTAATTATTTTCTAACAAACTAAAAACGAACTAAAGTTATGGCAATAGAGATTAAAGCTGCCGATGTAATGAAGCTTCGTAAGATGACCGGCGCAGGTATGATGGATTGCAAGAAGGCACTTGTTGATGCCGAGGGCGATTTCGAACGTGCAAAGGAGATCATCAAGGAGAAGGGTAAGCTCGTTGCAGCAAAGCGTGCTGACCGCGAGACTTCTGAGGGCGCTGTTATTGCAAAGATTCAGGGCAATAAGGCAATTGTGATAGGTCTCGGTTGTGAGACTGATTTCGTGGCTAAGAATGCTGATTTCCAGGCGCTTGCGCAGAGTATCGCTGAGGCAGCTATCGTAAACTTCCCTGCTGATAAGGAGGCTCTTATGGCTTGTCCGCTCGCAGACGGTCGTACTGTAGAGGCTGCAGTTATCGAGTTGACTGGTCAGACTGGCGAGAAGCACGTTGTTGCTGGCTATGAGGCTATTGAGGCTCCATTTATTTCGGCATATATGCACGTAGTTACTGGTAAACTCGCTGCTGTTGTTGGTTTCAATAAGGAGATCGACGCACAGACTGCAAAGGGTGTTGCAATGCAGGTTGCTTCGATGAACCCAGTTGCAGTATCGGCAGATTCGGTACCACAGAGCATTATTGACTCGGAGTACAAGACAGCTATCGAGAAGACCAAGGACGAACTCGTTCAGAAGGAGATTAACGCTGTTCTCACTAAGGCAGGTATCAACCCAGCACACGTTGATAGCGAGGAGCACATTGAGTCGAATCAGTCGAAGGGTTGGATTACAGCTGAGCAGGCTGCTCAGGCTCGTGAGATTATCAAGACCGTAGGCGAGGCTAAGGCTGCAAACCTCAATATGAATATGATTGAGAATATCGCTAAGGGTCGTGTTCAGAAGTTCTTCAAGGAGCAGACTCTCGAAGAGCAGGGCTATCAGATGGGCGATGGTAAGACTCCTGTTAAGGATGTTATCAAGGCTGTTGACGCTGAGGCTAAGGTTCTCGTATTCAAGCGAGTATCGCTTGCTGACTAATTCGGGCCAAACCTAATACGAAAGACGCTACGATTAATCGTAGCGTCTTTTTTTGTGTCTCTACCTGGGTGTAATACGACGGAAGATGGCCAGCGGATAGCGTCTCACGGGGCGCATCCACAGCCAGATGCGTGCAAAGAAGAGGTGTAGGACCGAGCAGTCGATGATGCCGTAAACCTTGTCGCGCGGCATAGTCTCGGTGCCGTAGATGTTGCCGTCGCCAAGCAGCGTAACGCTGTCGTCGTTGACGGCGATGATGCGGTGGATTACGAAGTTGCGGCCCGTGTCGGCAAATACGACATTCAGCGGTTTGAAATCCTCCTCACGAATCGGGCGCAATAATACGACCGAGCCGCTACGAAAGAATGGTAGCATACTCTGTCCCTTGACCTTTGCCGTGACGTTGTCGCCCTCGATGAGCAGATCGCGCACGACCGAAAATACGGCACGATTCGATGCGTTTGGTGCTGCCATTATGCTCCGAAAATAGTGTTGTACGATAGTTGAGCTGCCGCAGCATCGGGCAGACACTCAAGATGATATACCGGTACATTGCCAATCATTTGCGAGAGTGTGTCGCAGATGTTGTCCTGCAACGTGTCGTCGTGGGCAAATGCTGGCGGACACGATGGCAACAGCGCGCCAATGGCGTTCAATACCGACAGGCGATGAATCTTGTTATACGGTGCTTGCGACAGGCGTATGAAGCCACGAATCGGGAAACTCAAATTACGATAGCAAGGCGTCTTGCCACTCCACGGCGAGCCGAATGCCGTTGCCACGCCATCCACCATACGGATTATCGGGCTGTCGTCGTTGAGCAGTTGTGCACCTGCAATATGCTCGCGCCACAGTCGGGTATGGGTGCTCTTACCCGTGCCCGATTCGCCAAGACAGAGCACAGCGCCTTCGTTTGCAACGACTACCGACGAGTGGATTGCAATGCCACCAAGCGGAGCGATGCACAATCCGAACATCAGCCACAGCGCAAAACGCAACAAGAATGGGTCGATTGGCTCGCCCAATCCGGCATTTGTAAATACCTCGTTCGAGTTCTCCTCCTTTACGAAGATAAATTCGCGTTCGCCCTTGAGCATCGAGAATATGTAACCGCTCTCCGTACGGCACAGACGGCACTCTGCCAAATCCATCTCGAAGCGGAATTTGTTCAACTCCTCCACGCATACATAATCGCTGCTTGCGATAGGGCGGTCGGTGTGCAGAATCATTGCCGGCTCGCGGTCGAGCGTATCTACGACAAATGGAGCAAATCCGCGTACGCCGCAAGCAACCAGGTCGGAGTGCTCGCCTCGAGTCTCAATTCCGTATTGTGCAACTATGTAGTTCATCGTTCTTTGTTTATTTCAATGTTATGACGCGATTGCAGTACGAGAGCGAACTCTCTCGGTGGGCAATCACTACGATCGTAAGCGTCGTGTCGGCTTGCGACAGCGCCTCAATTGATTGATTTATACTCTGTTCTGTTTCGTTGTCGAGAGCCGATGTCGCCTCGTCGAAAAATAGCACTTCGGCCTGTTTGTAGAGTGCGCGTGCAATACCTATGCGCTGGCGTTGTCCGCCCGATAGCAATGCTCCGCACTCGCCAATGCGACTCTCAAGACCATTCGGAAGCTGTGTTACAAACTCCTCCAGCGATGCCATCTTTACGGCTCGCTCGACACGCTCCATATCAATATCCTCGGCTCTGCAACCGAGTGTGATGTTGGCAAGCAGTGTGCTGTCGGTCAGGAATACGCTCTGCGAAACATAGCCGATGGAGTTCTGCCACTTGCGACGATTCTCGGCCGAAAGTGTCTCGCCATCGATACTGATGCGACCCGAAGTCGGAGCGTAGAGTCCGAGCAGAAGGTTGAAAAGAGTCGTTTTGCCTGCACCCGAACGACCATTGATACCCACTCTTTCGCCTTTGGCGATAGTCAGCGAGAGGTCGTGCAGCGTATCGTGATTGCTGTCCTCAAAGCGGAACGAGAGCCCCTCGACACGAATTGCGTCGCGGAAATTGAATCGCTCGCTTGAGCCCTGTTCGGTGGTGCTCGTCTGCGTGTCGATTGCCGCGTCGCGAATGATACCGATTGCGTATCGATTGTAGCGGAGCGAGGTCCACGCAGCCATAATTGCCCTGATGGAAGGCAGCAGACGCAATGCGGCGACAGCAAACACTCCGAAGAGCATCTTCATATCGCTGTCGTTCATACACGCGCTGAGCGATACGAGCAGAGCCATACCTGCGGCCAATCCAATCTCGGTGAGCGTGTGCGGCAATGTGGCGACAGTGGCATTCTTCGCACCAACCTCCACGATTGTGTCTATATTGCGGTCGAACGATTCGAGCATACTGCCAAATCCGTTGTTTATCTCGATGTCGGCATAACCGCGATAGGTCTCGATGACGTTGCGATACTTCTGTCGCTGTGCTTCGTTCTCGATGCGTCCGTATTGATTCACGCGCTGACGAACGAGCGTGAAGTAGAGCCAAATGGTCGGTATGAATATGCCGATTGAGAGCGCTGCCGCTAACGGGCTGTATAGCGTAATGGCGATAAAGAGCATCAGGAACAACATAACTTCGCTCAATATCGATGCCATAGGTCGCAGCACGCCCGCAACAAACGTATAACATACGACGTTTACGTTGCGCGCCAGAACGGCCGAGTTCGACGACTTGATAAATCCCAAACCTCGATTGAAATAGTCGATGTAGAGGTTGCGCGAGAGGTATTTGTAGAGGGCGTATATATAGTCGCGCTCAACGCGATAGAGCCCCAATCCGATCAAATTCTTGATAATGATGAACACCACCATTGCAACAGCCACCGCAATGACAAATGCCGCATCGGACGAGAAGCCGAAGTACTCGTATGCGCGTTGCGCAATCGGGTTGGTGTGAATCGCCTCGATGTCGAGTATCAGGTACAATACGGGCAACAGCGCTGCCAAGCCGACAAAGTTGAGCAACGCCCTGACGAATATCGTGAGCGTTACCAGACAACCTTTGGCTCTAAACGAGCGGGGTATGACCTTCAATATTGTAGTGTTCATAGCACAAAAGTACAAAATTTATTCGTAACGAGCGCTCTCTGTGAGCTCTATCAGTGGTAATTCTTCCTCGATTTTATCTATCTCGCCTCGATTTACATACCACACATATCCATCGATCTCTTCGTAGCCCATACTACGAAGATGCGCGATATAGGTAGCAATCTGCCTGCGGTGCGAGTGCATCTTCTCGCCAAACTTGTAGTCTACAACGACTGCGCGCTGGCCGTCAATCATCACACGGTCGGGACGTTTTGAGCCCGATTTCGGGGTTATGATACTGCTCTCGCACAGCACCTTCTCCCAATCGCGCGAGAACCATTCGCCGGCAATAGTCTCGCTTAATACCTTGTCGATATTGCTTTGCAGAGCGGCGGCTTCCTCTGCCGAGAGCAGACCGTTGAGCTGCATTCGCTCTACCGCCTGCGGTATCTCGTCGATGGTCTTTGCCTGCTCGAAGGCTCGGTGCAGCATAATACCCGCATCGCGTGGCGAGAGCGACGGTGTCTCCTCAAAATAGTGCGACATCGAACTGCTCAGGCGTATGCCGACAGGCGAAATGTTGTACTCGGAGAGTCGAGCCGAGGTGTGCTCCGGCTCGTCGTCCGACGTGTCATCTTCTGTTGCCGGCTCCGGCGAGTCGAATACTCCCTCCTCGAAGCAAACCTTTGGTTGTTGTACGCCGAAGATGCCGAGCGCCTCTTTGATCAGATCGCTTACGGTCGATATCTCCTTCTCTTTGCTCTTGCTTTTGCTCTTACCGTCGTCCTTGGTCGGCTTCTCGGCCGGAATGAATATATGTAACTGCTCGCCCGCGCGAGTGAAACCTACATAAAGTAGGTTTATCGCCTCGATGTGCGAATAGACAATCTCCTTATAGTAGTCCTCTGCGAAGATGGTGTCCTTCAATCCCTTGCTTATCGAAATCGGGAACTCCTCGTCCTTGCCGAAGCCCGCTTTCTCGGCCGGCTTTGCCCAGATGATGGATGCTTTTCTTCCGGATGCCGATTTCGGGTTGAGTGCCCAGTTGCAGTATGGCAGTAATATGACCTTGTTTTCCAGACCTTTTGCCTTGTGGATAGTCATAATCTCTATTGCCTTCTCGCTGCGTTCGATGCTTACCGAGAGTCCGTTGCTGTTCTCCTCCCACCAGCGCAGGAACATTGCCGTATCGGCCGCCTTGCCGGCGCAGAATTGTACGACGTGCTCGTGCAACGCCTGAACGTATGCCGTATGGTCGTGCAGAAAATCCGAGTAGTGCATTACGATATGCTCGAATGCATCTTCGACCGAGAGGGCGCGCAGACGGTCAAAGAGTGCCGACTCCTCATCGCTGAATTCGTGCAAAAAGTCGCAATCGTGATAGTAGCGGAGGTATATGCCTCGGCTTGTAGCATCTTTGCGATTGACCGACAGACGCATTACGGCGAGTATGAACTGTACGCTTGGAGCGTTGTTGAGCAACAGCGCCTCCTGTGTCATAATGTCCCATTGGTGCTGCTCGTCGTTTGCCTCGTTTGCACGAAGAAGTTGTTGTGCAATGTTGTACGCCTCGTTTTTGTTGCGTACCAGGATGGTTATGTCGCACGGTCTGTATCCTCGGCCGATAATCTCCTTTATGCGGGTTGTAACGTCCGGCTCTTCGTCGAACGTCGATACGTTGATGTATCCCTTATGTGTACATTTGCGACGTGCCGTCTGCGAATGTTCGTGGTAGGCGTTTTGCAACATATTTTCGAGCTCGCAAAGGCGTGTCGCGGAGATTTGTCCTCGCCTATGGGCTGCAATCAGCATATCGTTGAGTCGGCCATCGTGCTGCTTGACGATTTTATCGAAGATGTCGTTGTTGAAGTTGACCACACCGGGCAGACTGCGGAAGTTGTTTTTCAGCGTGTCGATAAATATCTCGTTGCCGTTTTGAGCCAAATCTTCGGGTGCAATCTTGCCGAGAATGCTCCAATCGCTGCCTCGCCAGCGATATATCGACTGCTTGATGTCGCCGACAAGCAACACCGCAGCACTTGCACTCTGTGCCATTGCATTGCGCAACAGCGGCAGGAAGTTCTTCCATTCGCGCCACGATGTGTCTTGAAACTCATCAATCATATATCGCTCGAAGCGATTACCGACCTTTTCGTAGATGAATGGCGCGTCTATTTCGGTTACGAACTCCGCAATCGTGTGCTTCGTCTCGGAGAGCAACATTCTGTTCTCCTCGTGGCAAATCTCCATCGCCTTGCGGTAGATGTCGTTCAGCAGGGCATAGCTGCGGTAGTTTTGCAGCAGGAGTTTGCGACTGACAGCTAATGGCGCATACTCGCAAACCTCGCGCAGCATCGGCTGTAACTCCTCGGCAAGAGAGAGTAGTGCTGCGGATGGATTTTTATCCTTCCTGAACCACTGCTCCGGCATATCGTCCCAATGGTTGATAATGGTCTTCGATGCCGCCGATGCTGTGCCGTTGGCAACCTTGTCGAAATAGACAGTGAACGAATTTGAAAAATCCGAATGTTCGAATCCCGCCTCGGCAATCATCTCGCAAGCTCGCCGTCCGATGGATTGCAAGCGCTCCAACTCTTTGTCCACGCGATTTATGTGGCCGAATATGCTCTTTTTGAACTGCTGCTTGTCGGTGATGCGCGTGATGCGCTGCTTGGTGCTCTCCTTGAAGAGCTCGTTGCGCAGACGCAGAAAATCGTCGCGCACGTTCCACGGCTTGCCGTCTGTGATATTCTCCTGGATTATCTCGGATACCCACGCTCTCAGGTCTGCATTATCGGCAATGTTGTCCATCAGTTCGTCGACGCTCTGCGTGAGCAGCGATGTGGCGTCGAGTTCGATATTGTAGTTCATATCAATACCTAGCTCCTTGATGAAACCGCGCAGGATGCGCTGGAAGAAGGTGTCGTTCGTCAGAATTGAGAATCGCGAGTAGTCGTGCAGAATGGCAGTTCTGGCGCGTGCCGCACGACGGCGCAACTCCTTCTCGGAGAGCGATGTTTCCCTGATTAAGTCGTTAAGATACGGGCTGCTCAACCCTGCACCAAGACGGTGGATGTGTTTGAGGATACGCGACTTCATCTCCTCGGTGGCCTTGTTCGTAAAGGTTACGGCAAGGATGTGGCGATAGGCATACGGATCAAATCCTCCGCCCTTCTCCTCGGATTGGTCGCGCAGAATGTCGCGCACATATTTGTAGGCAAGCTGGTATGTCTTACCCGAGCCGGCGCTGGCATTTAGAATCTCCGCCTTGATGTTGCTCATCTTCGTATGGTGCTATTTTTTACCTCCGCCCAAAACAAAACCGGCCGATAGACCGAAGTTGCGATTTGCCTTGTTTGTAAACTTGTAGTCGAGCGTTACGCGAATACGGTGAAACAGCTCGATACCGACGCGCGGCATAACGCAAAACGAGTGGCCTTTACCGAGGAACGAGTTGTCGCCCTCGACTGTCGACTCGCCCGTATTCTTGGTCCACGCAATACCTGCACCCGCACCAAAAAACAGTGTGATGCCTTTGTCTTGGAAGAGGTTGTAGTCCAATACCAAAAATGCATTTTTCGAGAGAAACTTCAGCGCTTCCTTGTTGAGTGTTTGGCGGTTGAAGCCGTTGATTGAGGCCTGTAAACCGATGTCGATGCCGTAACGAGAGTTGTATCGCACCTCGGCAAGGGCATTAAAACCGGCCTTGGTTTTGTCGAATTTCAAGTTGTCTGCACCCATAGCAACGCCGATGCCCACCTCAATCTCAAAAGCGTGAACCTTACGCTCTTTCTTGGTATCGGTTTTATCGCTCTGTCCGATCGGTTTTTCGGGAGTAGTATTGATGTTGATTGTTGTGTGATTTTCCGCAACAGCCACCGATGCGTACATCAACGCAACGATGAGAATGGTAAAAAACTGTTTCATAGATAGTTCAACTTCTTTGATGTTTGACTATTTGTATGGTATTTGATGCGTGTCGTGTGTGTGCTTTCACATTACGCGCAAATTCGTTATAAAGATACGAAAAATATTGAATAATTGCCATAAAATAATCGATAAAATACAAATTATCGCTCGCCACCATTCGGGGCAGTCGGGCGCAACGACAAAAAGATTATAAAAAACCTTGCCGAGAGTGCTCGTATCTGCGAAAAAAGTTGTATCTTGCTCTGGTAAATGTACGCTAAACACACGTTATGGATATGAAACGATTAGTTACGATATTAACGATACTACTCCTAATGGTCGGTAGCGGCTCTGCTCAAAATAAGTCTGTCGATGAGGGTGCAACGCAGTCGATGCAAGCTCTTCAGCCGGTGTCGCTCCCGAAGACCGATTGGTTGCCGGAGTTTGGCAAAGTGAGCGTTTCCGGTCCTGTGAATATCACTTTCAAGCGAGTTGAGAAGGCCGACGAGGCGAAGATTGTCTACGATACGAAGGGTAGTGCGACGTCGCGTTTCCGTGCTACGGTGAACAAGAACGGAGTGCTGCAAATCTCCGAGCGTTTCGATGCAAAGGCGACGCTCATAACCGATGCTACGGTCTATTATGTTGCGCTCGGCGAGGTGGAAATCGACCACGCCACAGCTACTTTTGCCGAGCCGATTCGCAGTACGTTGTTCGATCTCTCGGTCTCGGGTGGAGCTATTGTTACGATGGATTTGGATGTGCTCGATTCGTTCGTTGAGTGTACGGGTAAGAGCACCTTGAAACTGGGAGGCGTATCTCGCTATTTCAAGCTTACAGTCTCGACTGCAAACGTCGATGCTCGGGCGTTGAAGACCGTCTCGGCTGATGTGAATGCTTCGCACGGTGCGGAGGTATATCTCGCAGTCGAGGAGCGTTTGGAGGCCGTAACGTCGACCGCTGCCAAGTTGTATTATGAGGGTGCACCTGCGATATTACGTAATCGTAATTCGCTCTTCGGTGGCGAAATTGCACCTATCAAGTAAATGCTTTGTGGGCCTATGCAGACGTTCTTGTCAGAAGTAGCCGCTCGGCTCCATGAGAAGTATGGCGACGAGGTATCGTCGCTCTCGATTCTCTTTCCATCACAGCGCGCACGCCTATTCTTTGCGGATGCTCTCTCGAAGATTGCATCGCGTCCGTTGTGGGCCCCGAAATACCTTGCTATCGACGATATAATGTCGAGCATCTCCGCGTTGCGATCGGTCGACCGACTGCGTCTTGTTGCGGAGTTGTACAGCGTCTACTCGAAATATCATACGGAGGATTTCGACCGCTTCTACCATTGGGGCGAACTGCTCGTTGCGGACTTCGATATGATTGATAAATATTGTGTCGATGCCTCGCGCCTGTTTCGCAATATCTCGGATTTGAAGGAACTCGAGCAGGATTTGGACTATCTGACACCGGAGCAGTTGCAAATCGTGCGCGAGTTTTGGCGTGCCATTGGCGAGGAGGAGTCCTTCTCCGAACAGAAGCACCGCTTTCTGGGTTTGTGGCGTACGCTCGGTGCAATCTACGATGAGTATCGCGCACGTTTGCGCACGCTCGGCATTGGCTACTCGGGAATGATATATCGCGATGCGGTGGAGCGTATCGCTAGCGATGCGACGCTGCGTCTGCCCGACGAACGATATGTTTTTGCCGGCTTTAATGCGCTGTCGGAGTGCGAGATGCGGTTGTTGCGCTATATGGCGACAAACTACTCGACCGACTTCTTCTGGGACTACGACGACTACTACGTCGCCAACGATACGCAGGAGGCGGGCGTCTTTATTCGTCGCAATCTTGCGTCATTGCCTGCCGATGATTCGGTCTCGCACGACAATCTGCGAAATATCGCCTCGATGGATGTTGTTGCTACGTCGACGGCCGTTGCGCAATGCAACTATGCCGTAAAATTGTTGCGCGAGATTGCCGGCCGAGAAGAGGATGGCCGCCAGCGACAGCTCGATAAGAATACGGCGGTAGTGCTCACGGACGAGAACCTGCTGATGCCGTTGCTTTACTCTATGCCGGAGGAGTTGGGCCGAGTGAATGTAACGATGGGTTATCCGTTGCGCAATACGCCGACTTATGCCCTCGTCGAGTGTCTGCTCGATTTGCAATCTCACGCTCGCGTGAAGCCGGATGGAGAGACCTTCTACCATATCAATGTCGATATGTTGCTGTCGCACCCGTATATCGCCGAACTTGAGCCGCAGACGACGGTAGATATTCGTGCGGAGATTACCCGCCAACGCATATTTAATGTGCCTGTCGAGATGGTTGCGCGTACGCCGCTGCTTGCGACGTTGTTTCGTACGACGAGCGATTGGCGGTCGCTGATTGAGTATCTGCGCGATGCACTTATCGCCATTGGCTCGACACCGACAACGGCCGACGACGCACCGATGCGTAGCGAGTACCTGGCCGTTATGGTCGAGAGTTTGTCGCAACTGCTCAATATGATAGCATCGTGCGGGGTGGATCTGTCGCTTACGATTTGTCGCAAACTTGTGCGTCGCCATTTGCAGGGTGTGCGTATTCCGTTCGAGGGTAAACCGCTTGAGGGTGTTCAGATTATGGGCATTTTGGAGACTCGTAACCTTGATTTCCGCAATGTGCTGATACTCTCGATGACAGACTCTAACTTCCCGGGAAACAGGACGGCCGATTCGTCGTTCGTGCCTTATAACCTGCGCTATGCCTACGGCCTACCTACGCCGGAGCATCACGAGGGCGTATATGGCTACTATTTCTACCGACTGATTCAGCGTGCCGAACGGGTTACGATGCTCTATTGTGCCCACTCCGACAAGCGTGGCTCGGGCGAGCCGAGTCGATATATCCGCCAGTTGCAGTATGAAAGTGGCATTCCGATATCATATACGGATGTGGGAGTGGATGTGCAGATGGCGGAGAGCAAACCGATTCAGATTGATAAGGACGAACGTGTTATGGCACGTCTGCATCGCTATTTGGATGGCAAGGCAACAATGTCGCCAACCGCATTTTCGCGCTATGTGAAGTGTCCGTTACGGTTCTATTTTACCTCGGTGGCGCATCTGCGTCCGGATAACGAACTGACGGAGGATATCGATAATATGGCCTTCGGAAACATCTTCCACTCTGCAGCCGAAAACATCTACGGCAAACTTATAGGTGTGAAATCGCCGAGCGAGCAGTTGCAGTGTATGCGTGAGGATGGCAGCGCTGAGCGCGAGATGGACAAGGCAATTCGCAAGTACGGATTTGAGACCGATGAGGTTAAAGCGCTTGGCGGCGAGATTGGTGTCGTTCGGGAGATTCTCGTTGGTTATCTGCGTGATAACGTGATGCAGTACGATGCTTCGCAGAGCGGCTACGAGGTGCTCGAGTTGGAGACGATCGAGAAATACAACTTCCCGTTCGAATGCAACGGCGAGCCGATGAGTATCACGTTTGAGGGTAAGTTCGACAGAATCGATACCATAGGCGATGATTTGATACGCGTTATCGACTACAAGACCGGCGCCGAACACTTGAAGATCGACTTTATTGAGGATATCTTCTTTGGCAAGGCGGATAGTCGCCAGACGAGTGCGATAAATACGTTTATGTATGCGATGATTCTTCATCACGCCCGAGGGGTTGATACCCAGCCGGCGCTCTATTTCGTGCGTTCGATGGCAAAAGAGGGGTATACGCCACTCATTGCGGATGAGGAGCGTAAGAATCGTGGCGATCGCTATTCGACATACAAGGAGCGCTTTGAAGCTTGTATCACGAAGATTTTGGCCGAGATGTTCGACGCTCAAGTGCCATTCCGTCAATGTGCGGATAGGAAGTCGTGTGAAATCTGCGAATTCGCCGATATATGTATGCGCGGAAATGAGTAAGTCGTGCGATTCCTCGCTCGTAACTAAAACGGCAACTCTACTTTGAAATACGCTGCGCCACTTGCTTTGGCTGCGGCAAGCCCAATTTCCGAATCCTCAAAGATCAGCGTTTCGGCAGGGGTAACACCCTCAATCTGCATCGCCTTCAAGAAGCAGTCGGGCGCAGGCTTCGAGTGCTCGACAGCGTCGGCCGAGAGTATGCCGTCAAAGCCATCTTCGATGCCCAGATAGCGCATCACATTCTGAATATTCGACGGATGACCGGTCGATACAATCCACACCTTGCCACCCTGACGGCGAAAGTCGCATACGAAATTCCAGAGCGGCTCGTTGAGCGTAACCATGTCAAAATGAGTAGGGTATATCTCAACCTTACGCATTCTGATGCGATGCTGACGCTCCGGATCGGTGATGCCCAAATCGGTCAAAAACTCCGGACAACGCCACCCGAAATAGCGTTTGCGATACTCTTCCATCGAAATCGTTATACCCTCTTCGGCAAGCGCTTCGATGTACGACGTAGCGTTGGCGCGACCCGTGTTGGCGAGTGTGCCGTCAAAATCCAGTAGCAGTAGTTTTATGTGCATAGCGGTTTAGTCGAATGATTGCATTCCCGAGCGGGATATGCGGATGATTTTTTGATACTCCTCCGGTGTGAGCTCCATAAAGAAGTAGTGAATCGGATCGACGCGCATACCCTCGTAGCGCACCTCGTAGTGCAGGTGCGGAGCGAGCGACAGGCCCGAGTTGCCCGAACGAGCGATGATGTCGCCGCGACGTACTCGGTTGCCACGCTTAACCTTTGCGCTTTGCAGGTGGCTGTACGAAGTGGTGTATCCGTTGTAGTGGTCGATGACTACGGTGAGTCCTGACGTGGAATTTTTGCCCGAAATCTCCTTTACGATACCATCCGCCGTGGCAAATATCGGCTCGCCTTCAGGTATCGTGTAGTCGACGCCCTGGTGCGATTGCAGCGTGCGGTAGAATGGGTGCATCAGCAGTCCGTATGCAGCAGTGAGCAGCGTCAGCTGATGGTTGATGACCGGCTGGATGGATGGTATGTTGTTGCTACCGTTGCCAATCTCTGCAAGGCGATCCTGCAGCGTTGCGTAAGAGCTCTCGACATCGGTGAGTCGCTTTTCGAGCTCGTCAAGTGATGCGAGCATCTCGCGCTTCATCTGTCGGTCCGACTTTTCGAGCAGTTGCTCTTGTAGCTCGACACGCTGTTGTTTGTACTCGGAGTTGAAGTCGTAAGGTGTCGACTCGAAGAGGATGTTGAAGATGTTGCGATCGCGCTCCATCACGTTCTCTACCACAGCGCTGAGCGAATCATAACGCGCGGTGAGCGCGTCGTACTCCTCCTGCAATCGGTCGGTCGAGTGGCGCAAAGCGTACTCCGACGGGGTGTCGAACAGCAACGAAAAGACGATGAAATATATGACAACGGCACCTACCCACGTCAGCAGCTTCACTGCCAGACGCGAGACGTTGTGGCGCAACGTGTTGCGACGATTGTTTGGTGCGTGTTCGTTGTTGTGTTCCACCATATCGTTATTCGGTTTCGAGGTCGGTGTTATACTTCATATTCTCCATCAACTGCTTGTATTCGTCGGAGGTCATATTCTTGTTGAAATAGTTGACCGGATTGACGTTTCGGCCCATATATATAACCTCGTAGTGCAGGTGCGGACCCGTCGAGCCACCCGTCGAGCCGACTTCGCCGATTATTTGGCCGCGAGTTACGCGGTCGCCCTTCTTGACAAATATTTTGTTCAGGTGGGCGTATCGGGTTTTGTATCCGAAATCGTGGTTGAGCAATATCTGTCGGCCATATCCGCGACGGCGCATACCTTCATCGGTCATCTGTACGACAGCATCGCCCGTCGCATACACAGGCACACCTTTGTTGCAGGACAGATCGACACCCTTGTGCATACGGCGAGTCTTGAAAATCGGGTGCTTCGAGCGTACGCCAAAGGCGTAGAAACCCTGCAACTGCGTGCGGTCGACCGGCCAAATGGCAGGTACGGCAAACGACATATTCTCCTTGTTTTTGGCCATAATCTGCAACTCGTCGAGCGAGAGCGACGCCGCGTAGGTCGTGCGTGCCAAAGCATCTATGTCGTGCCACGTTTTATTCATCAACGAGGTGTACTCGTCGCCCTGCAGTGCGGCGTATTTCGACTCCGGATAAGGCGTGTATATGCCGTTTAGCGAGAGCGAATCGACCGAGAAGAGCGAGCGGTAGACGTATATGTCGCGGTGATGAACTTCGTCGATCTGGCTTTGCAGCGAGCGGATGCGGTCTTGCAGGATGCCGTACTTGAGAACGAGCTCGCGGTTGCGCTTGCCGAGCGACCACATCTTCGGCGTGTAGAACAGCTGTGAGATTGCGAGGTTGAGAATCGAGATGACGATAAACCCGATGAGAATCTTACGCAATAGGGCATAGCGCGTCATACGGACTCTCTCCGTATTATCGATGCTCGTTGCGTGCGTTTCGTTGCGTAATACCCCCACAGTGTAAAAATTTTAATTATATAGGTAAAAATTACCCGCTTATAGGTGCAAAATTAGTGTAAATTTTATACTTTTGCAACCGATTGAAACTGTTTGAATAAATTCAAACAATTTTCTGTACAAACGTAGCAAGAGAATAATTATTGTAACTATATGGAATCTAACAAAATCAGACAAGCGTTTTTGGACTTTTTTGCCGAGAAGGGACACGCGATTGTTCCGTCGGCTCCAATGGTCGTAAAGAACGACCCGACGCTTATGTTTACCAATGCCGGTATGAATCAGTTCAAGGATATCTTCCTTGGCAATGCACCTCGTAAGTACCCTCGCGCTGCTGATTCGCAGAAGTGTTTGCGCGTATCGGGTAAGCACAACGACTTGGAGGAGGTAGGCCACGATACCTATCACCACACGATGTTCGAGATGCTCGGTAACTGGTCGTTTGGCGACTATTTCAAGCAGGAGGCAATCGCTTGGGCTTGGGAGTTGCTGACCGAGGTTTACAAACTTCCGAAGGATCGTATGTATGCTACCGTATTCGAGGGCTCGGAGGAGGACGGTGTGCCGTTCGACGAGGAGGCATACGGCTACTGGAAGCAGTACCTGCCGGAGGATCATATCATTCGCGGTAACAAGCACGATAACTTCTGGGAGATGGGCGAGACCGGTCCGTGTGGTCCGTGCAGCGAGATTCACTTCGACTTGCGCGACGAGGCAGAGATTGCAGTGAAGCCGGGCCGTGAGATGGTGAATGAGGGCCACCCGCAGGTTATCGAGATTTGGAACAATGTGTTTATGCAGTTCAACCGCAAGGCCAATGGCTCGCTCGAGCCGCTGCCTGCAAAGCACGTTGATACGGGTATGGGCTTCGAGCGTCTGTGTATGATTATGCAGGGCAAGAAGTCGAACTATGATACCGACGTATTCCAGCCAACCATCAGCGTAATCTCGCAGATGTCGGGTAAGAAGTATGGCGAGGAGGAGAGCGTCGATGTTGCAATGCGTGTAATCGCCGACCACCTTCGTGCCATCGCCTTCTCGATTGCCGATGGTCAGTTGCCGTCGAACGTCAAGGCGGGTTATGTTATTCGTCGTATCTTGCGCCGTGCCGTTCGTTACGGTTATACATATTTGGGCTTCAATGAGCCGTTTATGTGCCGCTTGGTTGCTACGCTCGTAGCACAGATGGGTGAGCAGTATCCGGAGTTGAAGGCGCAGCAGACGCTCATCGAGCGCGTAATCGAAGAGGAGGAGGCGTCGTTCTTGCGTACGCTTGCTACGGGTATCAATATGCTTGAGAATGTGATTCGCGGTTTGAATGGTGGTAAGATTTCGGGTAAGGATGCCTTCCTGTTGTACGACACTTACGGCTTCCCGATCGACCTTACGGAGCTCATCGCAAAGGAGAAGGGCGTAGAGGTTGATCTGGTGGAGTTCGAGCGCGAGTTGCAGCAGCAGAAGGAGCGTTCGCGTAACGCTGCAGCGCAGGATGTGGACGATTGGCAGGAACTTATCGATATCAAGCAGAGCGAGTTTGTCGGCTACGACGAGTTGGAGTGCGACGTGCAGATCGCTCGTGTGCGCCGTGTTCAGAGCAAGAATAAGACAACCTATCAGATGGTCTTCGACCGCACACCATTCTATGGCAATTCGGGTGGTCAGATTGGCGATACGGGTTATATCGCAAACGCCAACGAGAGGATTGATATCATCGCAACCGAGAAGGAGAATGGTCTGATTATCCACGTTGCAACGCAGTTGCCGGAGAAGCTCGACGGCACGTTCCGTGCAGTTGTGAATTCGGAGAAGCGCCAGTCGGCAGCCAACAACCACTCGGCTACCCACTTGCTCCACGCAGCGCTTCGCAAGGTGCTCGGTGATCACGTTGAGCAGAAGGGTTCGATGGTTACGTCGGAGCAGTTGCGTTTCGACTTCTCGCACTTCCAGAAGGTTACGCCGGAGCAGTTGCGCGAGGTTGAGCAGCTCGTAAATCGTGCCGTTCGTGCAAACGATCCGCTCGTAGAGAATCGCGAGGCGACGCAGGAGGAGGCAAAGGCCGCAGGTGCAATGATGCTCTTCGGTGAGAAGTATGGCGATAAGGTGCGTATGGTACGCTTTGGCGACTCGGTAGAGTTGTGCGGTGGTACGCATACTTCGGCTACGGGTAACATCGGTCTGTTCAAGATTGTAAGCGAGGGCGCGATTTCGGCAGGTGTACGTCGTATCGAGGCTGTAACGGGCGATAATGCAGAGAAGATGATCTATGCGGCGCAGGATTTGATCACGTCGCTTGGCGAGATGCTCGGCAACTCGCAGCTCGTTCCTGCAATAAAGCGTCTGGTCGAGAGCAACGATTCGCTCGCCAAGGAGGTTGAAGCTATGCAGAAGGAGCAGCTCGATGCTATTACCGAGAAGATCGTGGAGAATACTATCGAGGAGAATGGCTACTTCGTGGTAGCTCGTGAGTTGCCTCGCTCGTCCGATTTCATCAAGAATTTGGCTTACAATTTGCGTGCACGCAAGTCTAACCTCGTGATGGTTGTCGGCTCGGTAGTTGATGGCAAGGCAGTCCTTACGATTATGCTCGGTGACGATGTTGTTGCCAAGGGCGTAGATGCCGGTGCGGTAGTTCGCGAGGCAGCCAAGGCAATCCAGGGCGGTGGCGGTGGACAGAAGTTCTTCGCTACGGCCGGCGGTAAGAATCCTGACGGTTTGCGTATGGCAATCGACCGTGCAGTGGAGCTCATCAAGGAGAAGCTCGCCTAACCCAAGAGAAAACGAAAAATAAACAAGAAAAAAGATATGGCAAACAAAGTTTTGTTGATGATTCTCGACGGATGGGGAATCGGTAATCACACCAAGTCGGATGTTATCTATTCGACCAATCCAAAATTTATTAACTCGCTCACCGAGACGTATCCTCACGCAGAGTTGCGTACCGATGGCGAGAACGTAGGACTGCCTGACGGCCAGATGGGTAACTCGGAGGTAGGCCACCTCAACATTGGCGCAGGTCGTGTCGTATATCAGGATTTGGTTAAGATCAACCGCGCTTGCAAGGATGGCTCGATCCTCGAGAATCCAGAGGTTGTTGCTGCGTTCGAGTATGCAAAGCAGAATGGTGTGAATGTTCACTTTATGGGTTTGACCTCGGATGGTGGTGTACACTCGTCGCTCGATCACCTCTTCAAGTTGTGCGACATCTCGAAGCACTACGGTATCGAGAATACCTACATTCACTGCTTTATGGATGGTCGTGATACCGATCCGAAGAGCGGTAAGGGCTTTATCGAGGCGCTCGAAAACCATACGAAGCAGTCGGCAGGTGTCGTAGCATCGATTATCGGTCGCTACTACGCTATGGATCGTGATAAGCGTTGGGAGCGTGTGAAGGTTGCCTATGACCAGCTCGTAGAGGGCGTTGGCGAGAAGGCAACGGATATGGTTGCTGCTATGCAGAAGTCGTACGACGAGGGCGTAACCGACGAGTTCGTTTTGCCTATCGTTCGCGTAGACGAGCAGGGCAATCCGGTTGGTACGATTCGTCCGAACGATATGGTTATCTTCTTCAACTATCGTAACGACCGCGCACGCGAGATTACGGTTGCTCTCACACAGCAGGATATGCCAGAGCAGGGTATGCACACGCTGCCGCTTTACTACTGCTGTATGACTCCGTATGATGCTGCGTTCCAGGGCTTGCACATCCTCTTCGATAAGGAGAATGTGAATAACACGCTCGGCGAGTTCGTTTCGTCGCTCGGTTTGTCGCAGTTGCGTATTGCCGAGACCGAGAAGTATGCTCACGTTACCTTCTTCCTGAATGGTGGCCGTGAGGAGAAGTTCGAGAACGAGGATCGTATCCTTGTTTCGTCACCAAAGGTCGCTACCTACGATTTGCAGCCGGAGATGAGCGCATACGAGGTTGCCGATAAGTTGGTTGACGCACTCGGCGAGCAGAAGTACGACTTCATCTGCTTGAACTTCGCAAATGGCGATATGGTTGGCCATACGGGTATCTACGAGGCAATCGAGAAGGCCGTTAAGGCGGTTGATGCTTGCGTTGAGAAGGTTGTTACGGCAGCCAAAGCAAACGGCTATGAGGTTGTAATGATTGCCGACCACGGTAATGCCGACAATGCTGTCAATGCCGACGGTACGCCTAACACGGCTCACTCGCTCAATCCGGTGCCGATTGTCGTTGTGTCGGATCGCGTAGCAAAGGTTGAGAACGGTATCTTGGCCGATGTTGCTCCTACCGTATTGAAACTGATGGGCTTGGAGCAGCCAAAGGAGATGACCGGTCACGCTCTTGCAGAGTTGAAATAGTTTGACCTATAGTCATACAAAAATCCCGTCCGAAGTTAATTTCGGACGGGATTTTTATTGTCGGTGCTCGCCGCGCCTGCTGTCTGTCGCAGGGAGCGGTGCAGGTTATAACTCGTCGCTGTATACGGCAGCCGGCAGGTCGTGCTGGTTGTAGCGCGATGCCATCGACATTCCGTATGCGCCTGCCGATTTGATGGTGAGCAGGTCGCCACGCTTGGTGATAGGCAGCGATACGTTTTCGTCGAACACGTCGGTCGATTCGCACGCCGTACCTACGATGGTATACTTGAGGCGCTGCTCGGCCTCGGATGTGATGTTCTCGATGTTGTGATACGAGCCGTAGAGAGCCGGACGAATCAACTCGGTCATACTGCCATCGACGATGACCAATCGACGTCCCGTAGCCGTTGTCTTGTTGTACAACACGCGTGTAATGAGCTCGCCGCACTGGCCCACAATCGAACGACCAAACTCGAAATGAACCTCGCGCTTGCCGACTTTGAGGTGCTGCTTGATGATTGCAAATACCGATGCAAAGTTAGGAATCGGCTCGTTCTCCGGCATATCGTAGTTGATACCCAGACCACCGCCGACATCGACAAACTCAAGCTCGAAACCGAGCTTGGTGAGGTTTTCTACAATAACGTTCACCTTGTTGCACATATTCTCGAAGACGTGCAACTCTCTGATCTGTGAGCCGATATGGATGTGCATACCGATTACGTCCACGTTCTTTAGCGCGCGAATATCCTCCACGCTCGACAGAATCTCCTCGTACGAGATACCGAACTTACTGTCGGCCTGACCCGTATCAATGCAGTGGTTGGTCTTTGGGTCGATATCAGGATTCACACGCAGAGCAATGCTTACCACCTTGCCCGCCTCGGCTGCAAGCTCGTTGACCAGGTGCAACTCCTCGATCGACTCACAGTTGATGGCGAGGATGTTCTGCTCGATAGCGTATTTTATCTCCTTGTCGCGCTTGCCTACGCCTGCGTACACGATAGATTTAGGATCGAAACCCGCCTCAATCGCGCAACGAACTTCGTTGCCGCTTGCGCAGTCGATACCCACGCCGTACTTGCGGATAATCTGCAATAGGCGGGCATCGTAATTTGCCTTGATGGCATAGTGAATCTTGTAGCCGTATTTCGATGCCATTGACATCAGACTTTCGAGCGTCTGATCGAGCAACTCAATATCGTACAAGTAGAATGGAGTTTCGTATTTTGCCAACTTATCGGCAACTTGTCTGCTTAACATAACTCTTGTCTGGAATTTTAATGGGGCAAAGATAGCAAAAAATCTTTAATATTCGCGGCAATGCCTTTAATGAGCAACTCTACGGCATCGTCTGCCGCCCACGCTGTGTGAGGCGAAGCGAGTAGCGCATCGGGATCGCTGAGCGTATAGAGCGGCGATGCGGGAAGTGGCTCTTTTGAGAATACGTCGAGAGCTGCAGCTGCTATATGCTTGTTGTTCAGCGCATCAGCAAGTGCTGCTTCGTCGATGATGCCGCCTCGCGCGACGTTGATTATAATGGCACTTTGCTTCATTGCAGCGAGCTCGTCCGCACCGATAAGACCTGCCGTGCGGTTGTTGAGAGGCGAGTGGATGGAGACCACGTCGCTCCACGCGAGCAACTCATCGAGCGAC
Organism: Alistipes sp.; assembly: GCA_045635325.1. Taxonomy (GTDB): domain Bacteria; phylum Bacteroidota; class Bacteroidia; order Bacteroidales; family Rikenellaceae; genus Alistipes. The sequence goes on along the minus strand of JAZRBZ010000017.1, from coordinate 23,377 downwards.
ATCTGCGGATAGCTCTCCTCGCGCGCTACGCCCGATGTCGAGTAGTACGCCACGCGGCAACCAAACGCCTCGGCTAGCTTGGCTACCTGACGGCCGATTGCACCCAGTCCGATGATACCCCAGCACTTTCCGCGAAGCATCGAAATCGGTCGACCGAAGTGGAAAATATCGCTCGTCGCGGCATACGCACCGCTCTTGAAATAGCGGTCGTAATAGACCGAATTACGAAGCAGCGAAAGGGCCGCTCCGAGTGTTGCTTCGGCTACCGAATAGGTCGAATATCCCGATACGTTTCGTACCTCGATTCCGCGCTCTGCAGCGGCCTCCAGATCGACATTGTTCATTCCCGTTGCAGCGACTGCAATCAGTTTGAGGTCAGGGAGTTGATCCATCATTTCGCCCGAGATGTAAACCTTGTTCGAGATGATGACGTCGGCACCTGCCGAGCGCTCCAAAACCTGCTCTGGAGAGGTGCGGTCGTAGCCCGTATAATCGCCCAGCGATGTGATTGCGGAGAGGTCGTTTCCGCCTAATGAATATTCGTCCAGAAATACGATTTTTGCCATATTGTTTACTCGTTATTAGTCTCTTCTGTTTGGGTACTCTTTTGCGTCAGGTCTCGGATGACGACCGATGCGCATCCTATGCCGAAAAGTGCCGGCAGATAGGAGATCGTGCCGACTTGCGATTTGTGGTTACGCTCCTCGCACAGAATCATCGCTCCCTCACGCGGTGGCTCTGCAGAGAATACCGCCTTGAATCCGCGTCGAATACCGAGCTTGTGCAGGCGTTTGCGCAACATATGTGCAAGCGGGCAGTGGTGGGTTTTCGAGATGTCGCAAATCTCCATTCGTGTCGGATCGAGCTTTGCTCCTGCACCCATCGAACTCACTATCGGATATCCGCGCTCCAAACACCCCGTGATGAGTGCGAGCTTGGGCGAGAGTGTGTCGATGGCATCAACCACATAGTCGAATCTGCGGCTGTCGAGTATCTCGTCCGTCTTTTCATCCTTGATGTATTCGGCCACGACGTGAAGATCGAGCGTCGGATTGATGTCGAGCAGGCGCTCGGCCAGAACATCAGTTTTGTGGCGACCTATAGTCGAGTGCAGGGCGATGAGCTGTCGGTTGATGTTGCTCTCCGAGATGCAGTCCGAATCTGCAATGGTAAGGTGTCCGACACCTGCACGCACAATCATCTCTGCCGCATAAGCACCAACACCACCGACGCCTACCACAAGAACGTGTGCGTCTGCGAGTTGCTTCAGCGCTTCTGCTCCGAGCAAAAGTTCACTTCTCTCCAACCAATTTGCTATCATCTCTTTCCAAAAATATGTTCAAAATTCTCTCTCGTTTGGAGCATCAACTCCTCTGCGGATATGTCGAGTAGGGCGGCAATTCGATCGTAGACCTCCTCAATCGGAGAGGGCGAATCGTCGGTCTCGACAAACACTCTCGCAAGCGGTACACTCCGCAGCGCATCGATGCTCTTCGGTGAACGAAGTGTGCGCTCCCCGAACGAGAGGTAGTAGCCACGTTCGACGGCTCGCTGTGCCTGCTCCGCCGAGCCGATGAATCCGTGAAAAATTACGGCCGGCACTCGTACGCTCCGCAGCATATCCATCACGGGCTCGAATGCCCGCACGCAATGTAAAACAATCGGTTTGTGTAGTCGTTCGGCAATGGCGAGTTGTCGGGCAAAGAGATTGCACTGTATATCGCGGTCTGCATCGATCGCAAAATCCAACCCAATCTCGCCGACTGCATCTGCCTCTGCAGCACCGAGTTCCATCTCCGCAACAAGCCCTTCGTCTGCCTTTGTCGCCTCGTAGGGGTGTATGCCGACGGTGCGGATTGTCGTCTCCGTCGCGCAACATCGGTGAGTGTGGATATTTACCGGTCGGACCATCTGTAAACCAATTTGTTTTTGCAAAAATACAAAAACTATCAATAAAATAAAGAAAACAAGGATTGATATGTCTAAAATTGAGAAAAAAATTGTATCTTCGCGGGCGAATTATGGACTATGCATTTTGGTCAGGAAAAAACAATAAATTTACTCTTATAAACTAATTCAAATTAACAACTAAAACAGTTTTAACAATGTCGAAAATCATTAAACTGTGCAAAGGTTTGGACATCAACTTGCAGGGTGCTGCCGAGCTCAAGACCACGGAACTTCCGTTGGCTGCAGAGTATGCAGTATCGCCGCTTGATTTCGAGGGTGTCACTCCAAAGATGCTGGTGAAGGTTGGTGACGCAGTTAAAGCGGGTACGGCGTTGTTCTTCAACAAGAACAATCCTTCGGTTGTTTTCACTTCGCCTGTCAGCGGTACTGTTACTGCTGTCAATCGTGGTGAGAAGCGTCGTATTCTCTCTGTAACTGTTGCTGCCGATGCTGCTATCGCTTACGAGGAGTTCGAGACACTCGATGTTGAGAAGGCATCGCGTGAGGAGATTGTCTCCCTGTTGCTCAAATCGGGTCTTTGGACGTTGATTATTCAGCGCCCTTACGGCATCATCGCAAATCCGGATGAAGCTCCGAAGTCGATCTTCGTATCGGCGTTCGATTCAGCACCGCTTGCTCCGCAGTACGACTATGTACTCGCCGGCGAGCAGAGCGCATTGCAGAAGGGTTTTGACGTATTGCGTCGCCTGACAGATGGTAAGGTACACTTGTCGTACCACGCCGAGACAGCAGCTCCGGCTATCAATGGCGTAGAGTTGCACGCCTTCAAGGGCAAGCATCCGGCTGGTAACGTAGGTGTTCAGATTCACCACATCGATCCGATCAACAAGGGTGAGAAGGTTTGGACAGTAAACTATGCAGACGTGGCTATCATCGGTCGTCTGTTCCTCAATGGCAAGGTTGATATGACCCGCACCATTGCAGTAACGGGCTCGGAGGTTAGCGCTCCTTGCTACTGCAAGGTTGTAGCCGGTGCAAAGATCGACTCGATTTTGAAGGGTCAGGTTGCTGCCGACGCTCACGCACGTTACATTTCGGGTAACGTACTCACCGGTCGCAATATCGGTGTAGAGGGCCACCTCGGCTACTATGCAAATCAGTTGACCGTTATTCCGGAGGGCGACGACTATGAGTTGCTCGGTTGGGCAATGCCTCGTTTCAGCAAGTTCTCGGTTTCGCGTGCTTATTTCTCGTGGCTCTGCCCTCGTAAGAAGTATGCTCTCGATACCAATATGAACGGCGAGGAGCGTGCATTCGTTGTAACAGGTCTCTACGAGAAGTATCTGCCTATGGATATCTATCCGATGCACCTGCTCAAGGCAATTATGGCAGGTGACCTCGATAAGATGGAGGCGCTCGGTATCTACGAGGTTGTTGAAGAGGACTTCGCATTGTGTGAGTTCGTCGATCCTTCGAAGACCGAGATGCAGCAGATTATCCGCAACGGTATTAACTTAATGATTAAGGAGGAGGCGTAAATGAAGGCACTTCGTAATATTGTTGATAAATTGAAGCCTACCTTCTCCAAAGGTGGAAAGTTGGCTTTCCTCGAATCGACTTTTGACGGTTTCGAGACTTTCTTGTTCGTTCCAAACAAGACGACGCAGCGTGGTGCTCATATTCGCGACTGTAACGATATGAAGCGTACGATGATTGTCGTAGTGTTGGCTTTGATTCCTGCGTTGTTGTTCGGTTGCTACAATACCGGTCTTCAGGTAGGTCTCGAGGGTTTGACGGCATTCTTCTACGGTCTGGTTCGTATCCTTCCGATGATTGCAACTTCGTACATCGTAGGTTTGGGTATCGAGTTTACCGCAGCACAGTTGCGCGGCCACGCCATCAACGAGGGTTTCCTCGTGTCGGGTTTGCTCATTCCGCTCGTAATGCCTGTTAGCACTCCTATCTGGATGGTTGCTCTCGGTACTGCGTTTGCCGTTATCTTCGGTAAGGAGGTATTCGGTGGTACGGGTATGAACGTATTTAATCCGGCTGTTTTGGCTCGTGCATTCGTATTCTTCGCTTACACTCCGCAGATGTCGGGAGAGAAGGTATGGTACTCGGATTGGACTATGATGGGCGCACAGGTTGACGGTGTGTCGGGTGCAACTGCTTTGGAGCAGCTCGCAACGAGCGGTTCGATGCAGTGGAGCGTACTTGATGCATTCCTCGGCTTTATCCCTGGTTCGTTCGGCGAGACTTCGACCTTGGCTATCCTCATCGGTGCAGTTATCCTGCTCGTTACAGGCATCGCATCGTGGAAGACAATGGTATCGGTATTCGTCGGTGGTGCAGCTGCAGCGTACTTCTTCGGTGCAATCGGCTCGTTCGACTATCCTGCATACTACCACTTGTTGGTTGGCGGTTTCGCGTTCGGTGCCGTATTTATGGCAACCGACCCTGTAACCTCGGCACAGACCTCGACCGGTAAGTATATCGTAGGTTTCTTGACGGGTGCAATCGCAATCCTGATTCGTGTCGTAAACCCTGCTTATCCGGAGGGTATGATGCTCTCGATTCTCTTTATGAATGCGCTTGCTCCGCTGGTTGACTACTTCGTAGTTGAGCAGAACATCCGTCGTCGTCAAAATCGTGTTAAAACCGTAAAATAGGGAGGATATAGATATGAAAGTAAATACAAACAGTAATACCTATATTATTATCTATTCGGTAGTAATGGTAGTAATCGTTGCGGTACTGCTTTCGCTCGCTGCACTCGGCTTGAAGTCGCGTCAGGATGCGAACATCCTCAACGAGAAGCAGACGCAGATTGTTAAGGCGCTCGGCGAGAATCCAGCTGAGGTTGCCTACAACGACGTAATCACAAAGGCAGTGTTGCTCGATGCTTCGGGCGCAGTTGTTTCGGAGGATACCAATGCAGTATTTGCTGCGTTGAACGACTTGAAGGCAAGCTTCGCAGCGGGTCAGTATCCGCTCTTCGTTGCAACTTCGGGCGTTGTTGTGCCGCTCTACGGTGCAGGTCTCTGGGGCCCTATCTGGGGCTATGTAGCACTCGATACCGATATGAATACCGTTAAGGGTATCGTTCTTGACCACGCGGGCGAGACTCCTGGTCTGGGTGCAGAGATTACCACTGCAAAACATCAGGCACAGTATGTCGGCAAGAGCGTTTATAAGGGCGACGAGTTGGTTGGTATCACTTTGAAGAAGGGTGGTGCCGATAAGTCGAATCCGCACGAGGTAGATGCTATTTCGGGTGGTACGAAGACTTGCGACGGCGTAACTGCAATGATTAAGGATTGCCTTAACTATTACAAGCCATACCTCTCGGCTTCGCGTGCTGCGGTTGAAGCGGCACCGGTTGCAGTCGAGGAGCAGGCAGAGTCTAACACTTTAAACGAGTAAAACAATGGCAAGTAAGAGTTTGAAAAATTTGACAGCGCCACTCAGTGGCAATAACCCTGTCATCGTGCAGATTCTCGGTATCTGCTCGGCTTTGGCTGTTACCGTGCAACTCAAACCTGCAATTGTTATGGGTTTGTCGGTTATGGTGGTTACCGGATTCTCCAACCTTGTGATGTCGCTGTTGCGTAACGGTGTACCTTCGCGTATCCGTATTATCGTTCAGTTGGTGGTTATCGCAGCGTTGGTTATTCTTGTGGACCAGGTACTCAAAGCATTCGTATATGATGTTTCGAAGCAGTTGTCGGTATATGTCGGTCTGATCATCACCTACTGTATCGTGATGGGCCGTGTCGAGGCGTTCGCATTGCAGAACAAGCCTTGGGATTCGTTCCTCGATGGTATTGGTAACGGTTTGGGCTATGGCTCGATTCTGGTTATCATCGCATTCTTCCGCGAGTTGCTCGGTTCGGGTACGTTGTTCGGCATCCGCCTCATTCCGGAGAGCCTCTACATTGCAGAGGGTGGTTTCTACTCGAACTGCGGTTTGATGCTCTTCCCACCGATGGCACTCATCATCGTAGGTTGCATCATCTGGGCTCACCGTTCGTTCAATAAGGATTTACAGGAAAAATAGGAGGGTAGAGTATGGAAACATTGAATTTGTTTATCAGTTCGATTTTTATCGACAATATGGTGTTCGCATTCTTCTTCGGAATGTGCTCCTATATCGCTGTATCGAAGAGTGTTAAGACGGCTCTTGGTCTTGGTCTTGCCGTAACGTTCGTCCAGACAATGACCGTGCCTCTCAACTACTTGCTCAACGAGTATGTTTTGGCTCCTAACGCTCTCGTAGAGGGTGTTGATTTGAGCTTCCTCTCATTCATCATCTTTATCGCCGTTATCGCTGCATTCGTTCAGTTGGTGGAGATGATCGTAGAGAAGTTCTCGCCAACGCTTTATAACCAGCTCGGTATCTTCCTTCCGCTGATCGCTGTGAACTGCGCCATTATGGGTGGTTCGCTCTTTATGCAGCAGATGGTTGGTGCCGGTGAGATTAACAACTTTGGCCAGTCGGTAGTTTACGGTCTTGGTTCGGGTATTGGTTGGTGGATCGCTATCGTTATGATGGCTGCTATCCGCGAGCGTTGTACCTACTCCAACATTCCTGCTGCATTGAAGGGCCCGGGTATTGCCTTTATCATCACCGGTTTGCTGGGTATTGCGTTTATGATCTTCTCGGGTATTCAGTTGTAAACCTTTAAAAAGAGTAAAAAGATGGTAGAAGTAATTTTATATGCAATTGTTGCCTTTCTTGCAGTGACACTCTTGTTGGTGGCTCTGCTGCTCTTTGCAAAGGCAAAACTTACCTCGTCGGGTAAGGTTAGCATCGATATTAACGATGGCAAGAAGGTTGTCGAGGTAGAGGCAGGTGGTAACCTCCTCGCTACGTTGGCAACTGCTGATATCTTCCTTCCTTCGGCTTGTGGTGGTAAGGGTGCTTGCGGTCAGTGCAAGTGCCAGGTTCTTGAGGGTGGTGGCGATGTGCTCCCAACCGAGAAGGGCTTCTTCAACCGCGCCCAGATTCGTAACCATTGGCGTTTGGGTTGCCAGGTTAAGGTTAAGGAGGATATGAAGATCGCAGTACCTGATTCGGTACTCAGCATCAAGAAGTGGGAGTGCGAGGTTGTGTCGAACCACAACGTGGCTACCTTCATCAAGGAGTTTGTCGTTAAGCTTCCTGAGGGTGAGCACCTCAACTTCCGTTCGGGTGGTTATATCCAGATTGACGTTCCTGCAATCACTGTTGATTATAAGGATATCGACGTTGATCCACAGTACGAAGAGGATTGGGTTAAGTTCGGTCTTCGCGATTTGAAGATGGTGAACCCAGAGCCACAGGTACGTGCTTACTCGTGCGCAACCTATCCGGCAGAGGGCGATATCATCCGTCTGAACGTGCGTATCGCAACCCCTCCATTCGGTCCGGATCGTAAGATGTTGCCGGTTAATCCGGGTGTCTGCTCGTCGTATATCTACTCGCTCAAGCCGGGCGATAAGATCACGATGTCGGGCCCATTCGGTGAGTTCTTCTTGCCGGATAACTTGCCGGATGATCAGGAGCTCATCTTTATCGGTGGTGGTGCAGGTATGGCGCCTATGCGTTCGCATATTATGCACCTCTTCAAGACCGAGAAGACCAAGCGTCCGGTTACCTTCTGGTATGGTGCTCGTTCGCTCAAGGAGGCGTTCTATTTGGAGGACTATGCAGAGATCGAGCGCGACTTCCCTAACTTCAAGTTCAACCTTGCTCTCGACCGTCCGGATCCGGAGGCAGATGCAGCAGGTGTTGACTACAAGGTGGGCTTCGTTCACAACGTTCTCTTCGAGAACTACCTGAAGAACCACGAGGATCCAGAGGGATGTATCTACCTTATGTGTGGACCTCCGATGATGGTCGGCGCGGTAGAGAAGTTGCTCGATTCGCTCGGTGTTCCACCGGAGAATATCTTGTATGATAACTTCGGTGCATAACGAGTGATGCGCAGAAAATAGATACACCGAAAGGTGTTAAACGCAAAAGCGGCAGAGGCGAATTTATTCGCACATCTGCCGCTTTTGGCGTTTAGGTAGCCCGTATTGCTTGATGGTGTGCGTATTTGATTTGTTAGTTGAAAAATAAATTTATAACTTTGTGCAAACAATTAAAAATATTTTGCCTATGAAACATAGCGTATAGTTTGATACGCACATTGTAAACATATTGAAAAAGCGTTTTAGCTTTATTCTGCTACCTAAAAGTTTGGCGACTTATATAGAAACAGCAGGAATATTGCAAGAATGCTCGCGCTTGATGGTGCGGGCTTTTAGGTATTCTGCTGTTAGGTTACGCCAAACACCTTAGGTAGGGAATATACTGAAAGTGCCGCGCTTTTTTATGTGCGTATATTTCTCGACTATTTAAGGCACGCCACGGAGACTCTCGAAAAGCCGTTAAGTGAGTAGGGGAAACAATAAAAACGCTTAAATAAAATGAAAAAGATTTTTGTATTGGCAGTATGCCTCTTTGTTTGTTCTGTTGTAATGGCTGCACAAAACAATCCGCCGCAGAACGATTCGCGCTATCAGTGGAATAATAATAACTGCAAAGATGCAGGAGTAGAAACACGCGCTAATAATAATTACTATCAGGATGGATATCAGTCGCAAGCAGGACATACTGCACCCAAAGGTGAATATCAAGTTCGTACTACGGTATATGATACACAAGGTAATATAGTGGACCAAATTCATAGTAATAATAAAAGTAACGTTGGCACAACCGAACACAGAGGATATAATCAAACAGTAAGAGCCACTTCTGAATGCAAGTGGAATAAGTAGTTCTATTTGCGCCAAAAATACGGTGAACTACTGCGGTAGTTCACCGTATCTTTTTATCAATAAGCCGCTTTTGGCGTTTAGGCAACTCATGTTGCTATTTTCTGCCTTACATTACTTGATCTTATAACTAATGGCATTCGCACTCTTACAGAGTGCTGAATGGCAAGCGCAGTCTGACGACTGCTGAATGGCATATAATGGCAATTTTCTTCTTATTCTGTTATTCGTTGTCATTCAGTGAGCGTCAGCGAACGACTGCCATTAAATGCCATTAATATCCGTCTTCTTCCTCGCGGCGCGTAGGGGACTCGACCGGCGTAGCCGAAGAGCGAATACCTCTGTTGTACGCATACGAAGAGTATGCGTACTTTTTATGCATTATTCGCTCAACCCCTTATACTTGTGAGAGGCCACTTCCGCTGCAAATATAGAGAGTGATGTTGTGGTATTTGATGGCTGCATCGCAGATGCAATTATGCGGACGATGTGGATTGATAAGCTTTTGCTTATAGCGATACACATCGGTCGCATAAGTGTCGAGCCAATGCTCGGCGAGCCATCAAAATAGTGGTGGAATCATAAAACGAAAAAGAGAGTCTCGAAAGACTCTCTTCTTGGCGGTGCGTAGGGGACTCGAACCCCTGACCCCGTGCGTGACAGGCACGTATTCTAACCAGCTGAACTAACGCACCGTTTGATTGCTGATTGCGAGTGCAAATATAGAGCAAATTTTTCATTCTGCAAACTTTTTTGCAACTTTTTTGCAAAAAAAATATCACTTTTTAAAGAAGGAAAAATTCACACTTCCGTAACTCCTTAATTGCCAAAAATATTCGTTTTTCGAGAAATCGTGCTTTTCAGAGTGCTCGAAAATGAAAATTCCGTCATTTTTGAGAATGTCGCCCTGCAAGACCATATCGACGATTTCGTCAGCACCCTCCAAATCGTACGGAGCATCCGAAAAAACGATGTCAAACGACTTCGGACACGAGCGCAAATAGAGAAAAGCGTTTGCTTTTACGGCAAAGATATTCGATGCGCCGAGCTCGCGTGCCGTCTGTCTAATAAAGTTGTGGTGTACGGCATTGATCTCGACCGACGTTACGCTGCGCGCGCCACGCGACGCAAATTCGTAGGTGATGGAGCCCGTGCCGGAGAAGAGGTCCAGCACGTCGCACTCCTCGAAGTCGACGAGGTTGGTCAGGACGTTGAACAGATTCTCCTTGGCGAAATCTGTCGTTGGTCGTGCTCGTAGGTTGCGCGGCGGATTGATTGTGCGACCGCGATATTTGCCACTTATTATTCGCATATAACGTGTTTGAAGTATCGTTTTAACAGCTTGACGGCACTATGGCTGCCATTAATATATATAGGTGTATCGAGCGCAATGCTCTCGGCCTCGAATATGCGCATCGTGTAGTAGAGCAGATCCTCATCGCTGCCTAGTGTGAGTGCTTCTGCAAAGCGCAGTTCGTTCGGCCTCTGATATCGCACATAGCAAACGCTCTCGCCGATGCTGATACTCACGCAGTGTTGCTCCGGATGGCGATCGTCGAGCAGCGGGGTTGTGAACTTGGCCTTGTCGCCTAATTTGGCGATGATGCTCTCGTGCGCTGCGCGATTGATGGCTACAACGGCCATAATCGGCTCGTCCGCATCAACCGCAATAGCAATCTCGTCGGATAGGCACTCAATGCCACATACGGCGAGATAACTCTCCATCGCCTCGGTCGAAAACTCTTCGCGCGGAACTAACGTGACGCGCGGAGTGTCAACCACGAATACGATTCGGGCATTCGGCTCGCTTTCGGCCCTCTGCGCCAAAGCCGAGAGGGTATCCGCAGAAAAAGAGTGTCCACCCGAATTGAGCCGGATGGACACTTCGTTTTGTTGCGGTATCGGATTACTCCCAGTTACCTGCCTCATTGTTACCGCTCTCCATCGAACCGAACTTGATGCCCGGATATTTGTTAAGCACGTTCAAGCAGTTGTCAACGAGGTTGATTACCTGCTGACGGTATGTAACAGTGTCGAGGAATGCAATGTAAGGAGCACGGCACTCAACGGTAGGGATGACGATCTTCGACTCCGTAGTGAGGATACCTGCATCGAGGATAAACTCAGTCTGGTTGTTAGTGAACGGAATGTAACGAAGATTGTGAACCTCCTCCATCGAGAGGTGGCTGAAGAGCGAGTCCTTGATCGAGTAGGTAAACTTCTCGATGTTCTTCTTGCGAAGCTTCTTCAACTGAGCCATTGCTACCGAGTCATCCTCATCGACGATCTTACGCTCGCCTTCCATAGTCTCGTTTGCAACGAAGTTGATGAGCGAGTCGAAATCGGCAGTAAAGTGCTGATACTTGCTCTTGAACTGACGCTCTGCCGTACGAATGTCCTTGATACGCTCGATAACGGCCTTCTCACGGATTTTCTGCTCGCTCTCGAACTTGATAGGGGTGGCAATGAGTACATAAACGTAGAATGCCAAACCAAGAATCGCCAAAGCGAGGACAAATTGGATTAATTTCTTTCCCATTTTAATTATTTATTATAAGTTTGTAGCAAATTAAAAACAATTACGAAATGGACAGTGCCATTATCGCGAGCCAAATTTACGCAAAAATCTCGGTTCAACCAACTATAAATCAAAAAAAAATCATCGAAAGTGTTGCAGACTATCTTTCGGATGATGATTTTTCGCGTATTTTTGTTCTGAACGGTTATGCCGGAACGGGAAAAACCACCCTTATTGCTGCATTGGTGGCGGCGTTGAAGGAGTTGGGCGTCAAGACGGTATTGCTTGCTCCGACGGGCCGCGCCGCGAAGGTGCTTTCGCACTATTCGGGCGAAAAGGCGCTTACCATCCATAAGCGCATCTATCGCGAGCAGACCAATGCTTCTTACGAATCGCGTTTCTCGTTGAATCTCAATCGCGAACAGGGTGCTGTGTTTATTGTCGACGAGGCCTCGATGCTCTCAAGTGGCAGCTTGGACGATAAGTCGATTTTCGGTAGTGGCTCGCTGTTGGATGACCTGGTGCAGTATGTGCGCAGTGGTCGTTCTTGCCGACTGATTTTGGTGGGCGATGCGGCGCAGTTGCCACCGGTGGGGGATGATTACTCTCCGGCGCTGAATCCCGACGAGATGGCGGAGTATGGCGAGGTGGTCTACGAGTCGATGGATGAGGTTGTGCGTCAGGAGCAGACTTCGGGCATCCTGTTTAATGCTACGCTGGTGCGCTGTATGCTCGAAAACGGAATGTACGACATACCTCACTTCGATATGGACTATCCGGATATTTGTGCCGTGCAGGGCGGTGAGTTTCTGGAGCTTTTGCAGGATTGTTACGACCGATATGGTAAGGATGAGACCATTGTCATAACGCGCTCCAATAAGCGCGCGAACAGATATAACGAGGGTATTCGTCGCAACATCCTCTTTGCCGAGGAGGAGATCGAGAGTGGCGATATGTTGATGGTCGTGAAGAATAACTATCACTATACGGAACGCATCGAGAACTGCCCGATGAGCTTCATCGCCAATGGCGATATCGCTCGTTTGCGTCGTCTGCGTCGCGTCGAGCAGTTGTACGGTTTTAATTTCGCCAATGCCGTTCTCTCGTTTGGCGATTATGACGATACGGAGATCGAGTGTAAAGTGCTGCTTGATACGCTGCATTCCGAGTCGCCGTCGCTCACGCGCGAAGAGAGTCAGCGTCTGTTTTACGAGGTCGAGAAGGATTATCTGGATCTGAAAAGTAAGATAAAACGCTTTAAGGAAATTCGTGAAAATCCGTACTTTAATGCACTTCAGATAAAGTTCTCCTACGCCGTAACGTGCCATAAGGCGCAGGGTGGTCAGTGGAAGGCCGTCTTTATCGACCGTTTCTTGTTTGGCGACGAGCCGATGACGCGCGATATGATGCGTTGGCTCTATACGGCAATGACTCGCGCCACAGAGCGCCTCTATTTGGTGAACTTCGACGAACGATTCTTCGAATAATCACATATAAAAATCCGGCGTATTCAAAACAATCTGAATACACCGGATTTTTTGTTGGCCTTACTTAAGCTGTGAATTTTATTTGGCAAAAGTATGGTCGATTTCAACGTTTTCTGTCTGTAATCTTACTTTAATCCATCTCTTGAATTGCTCAAGCGATGATTCGGACATCAATGTATCTGAATGAATTTTGAAAATCAAGCAAGGGGAAGCTTTCAGACTATCAATGTCGATATGGTTTCCCTGCCCCATGTAAATATGCTTGATGTCAGGATATGAGGCCGATATCTCATTGGCAATCTGTATATATGGCAGTTCCTCTCTCTTTACAGCTTGCAGTTCATTGGTCAACTCTTCAATCGTTCTCTTATAATGGTCGATCTTTGAATCGAGTTTCTCGTAAATGCCTTTGAAGAGCTCGTCATTACCCTTTGAAGCTTGAGTGGTATACTCCTTTACCACGATCTGCTCCTCTTTGATTCCGTACTCTTTTGCGTAAACATATAGATTGCTTCTGCTGGCTTCGCTCAGCGTCTCGCCGGTCATAAATATCTTAAGAACAGATCCATCGGTATGATCAATCTGGTAGTCGTAAATGATACTGTTGCCTATCGAACGATGATTTTCAACAAATTCGGTTGCCTTCTTGTCAAAATTATTCTGCTTGACCAAAATAACTGCAGACCATATACTTGGAATCAAAAAGACGATTATAAGAAGTGTTGTGATTCGTTGAGTTCTCAAGCCAAAACCCTGATCGGCATATTCGGCTTTTTTGAAACGGAAATATTTAACCAGGATATATGTTGCCAATGTGATGAAAAGGCAGTTGATGCAGAAAAGATAGATAGCGCCGAAAAACGAACCCAGATTTCCTGTGGCAAGTCCGTAGCCGGCTGTGCACAACGGAGGCATCAGCGCAGTGGCGATTGCAACTCCGGAGAATACGGTACCTTTCTCCTTTCTGCACTGTTCGAGTATGCCGGCAAAACCGCCAAACAAGGCAATCATTACATCAAAGATTGTAGGTCTGGTTCTGGCAAGGAGCTCGGTAGGGTTACTCAGACTGAGCGGAGAGATCAGGAAGTATAAAAGCGACACTACTACGCTGATAGAAACCATAATGAGGAGATTCTTACCGGCATACTTCATCAGGTTGATGTCGCTGATTCCGAGACCAAGGCCAAGACCAAAAATCGGTCCCATCAAAGGCGAAATGAGCATTGCTCCGATGATGACAGGAGTGGAGTTGATGTTCAGACCGACAGATGCTATGATAATTGCAACCGCAAGAATCCAAGCGTTAGGCCCTCTGAATGCAATATTTCCTCTAATTGCTTTTTCGGCAGCATCGGTGTCGATATGGGTATCGATATTTATTGTTTCACGGATAACACCGGTTAGTTTTTGAAAAATATTCATAGTTAAATTGCTGTTTATTAATACAAAGATATATAAAATGTGTGAATAAATGCGAAATCAGTAAGATTTACCATTGAGAATGTCTCCTCCGAGTTTTAATATTGTTTGGATTTAACCTTCACATAGTTTTGGTATCTTGAATATATAATTTACCAATACTAACAATATGAAGTTTGCTCTAAAATTCTTCCTCTTTGTAGCTGTTCTAATCGCTACTGCGTCGGCGCAAACCGCATCACGCATTGTGTGCGATGAAAATTGTAAAACCGAATCGGGTGCAACGGTCGTTAAGGGTGATGGCTTTGCTGTCGTTTCACCTGTGGGTCGCGCTACGGTGCAGATGATTCAGATGGCACCCCGACTCACATCGCTCGAGGGTAAGACCATTGCTATCGTCGGCGGTAGTTTTATGGCACGCACCACCCATCCCGAACTCAAACGACTCATCGAGACGCACTATCCTACGGCGCGCGTCATTCTGCTCGATGAGATTGGCTCGGCGGGTGTTTATCCTGCGCCGGGTGTTACTCGACGCTCGAAAGATGAGTTTCAGGAGCGACTCCGCTCGATGCGTGTAGATGCCGTTATTTCAGGTAATTGTGGTTGTGGTCTTTGTACGCCAAAGGAGGTTGGCTCGTGTATTGCAGCCGAATATATAGGTGTCCCTGCAGTGGCTATTGCTGCACCGACATTCGCCGAACAGGTTTTCTATACAGCTACGAATAACGGTGTGCCGGCTCCACGCGTAGCAGAGTATCCCGGAGCGTTTTCATCGCATACGGCGGATGAGTTGATTCGGAATACGCGCGAAGTGTTGTGGCCTCAAATCGTTACAGCTCTTACTACCCCTATAACGGCCGAGGAGTTGGCTCGGAGTGCGAAAAGTAATCAGGGTGGTCTTCGTGACGATATATTTTATGGTACATATCAGGAGGTGAACGACCACTTTCGCGAGATGAATTGGTCGGACGGGTTTCCGATCGTTCCGCCTACGTTCGATGCTGTGAGCGAGTTCCTG
The DNA here is from genome assembly GCA_045635325.1 of Alistipes sp. Classification (GTDB taxonomy): domain Bacteria; phylum Bacteroidota; class Bacteroidia; order Bacteroidales; family Rikenellaceae; genus Alistipes. The sequence goes on along the minus strand of JAZRBZ010000017.1, from coordinate 8,220 downwards.
CGTTATACCGACAAACCGTGGGACGAGACGGTTGCGGTACTCCCTATTGCTCATAGAAACACTACGGTTTGGCACGTTGCGGTGAATGGCGCTATGGCGGGTTGTAAACCCGAGTATATGCCTATTCTTATAGCAATGACAAAGGCGATAGGAGCTCCTTCGTTTCGTCGTACTTTGGCGAGTACTCACGCCTGGGTGCCGTATTGCTGGTTGAATGGCCCGGTGTCGCGACAACTTGGAATTGACTGTGGTCAGGGTGAAATTAACGAGGCAGCCAACACCTCTATCGGCCGCTTTATGAATCTCGCGTTGATGAATCTTGCAGGTTACTATGTGAAACAAAACAGAATGGGTACGTTTGGCTATCTGATGCCTTGGTGCTTGGTTGAAGACGAAGAGGCGTGTCGAGAGGTGGGGTGGAAGCCATACCACGTTCGTCGGGGTTATAAGATGAATGACAATACTATAACGACATCTTCTACACTGCTTTGGGGTAATAATATGGCACCATCGACCACCAACCCGCAGAAACTTATGGAGTTGTTGGCGTGGGATATAACCGAGCGTTGTCAATTTGCACTGGGTAGTGGTAAGCAGTTTACATATCGTACAATTCTGCTTACGAAACCGATAGCGAAGAACCTTGCAGCAAAATATCGTACCCCGCTTGCGCTCGAGCAGGATCTTATCCGTACGGCTCGTCGTTCGCTGCACGAGCGAGTGTTTGCCAATTACTATGCTAATCCGGGCAGTAATCCCGAGGAGCGTCATCCTATTCGCAATTGGCGCGGTCATCTGTCTCGCACCGAAGGCGCTGCAACGACAGCCACACCTGTTTGGTACGATACGCCCGAGAGGCAGATGCTGACAATTCCTGCGATGAAGGAGGATATGACGGCCTTTATCGTTACGGGCGATTCGAGCCGAAACAAGGTGCAGACAATGCCCGGTGGCGGATTCGAAACGGTGGCAATCGAGCTGCCTCGAGAGTGGGATCGGTTGATGTCCGAGAAGGGGTATAAACCTATTTCGGAGTTCTATATTGAGTAATGGAGCGATGCGGTTGGCGAAAATTGCCAACCGCTTTTCTTTATTAAAGAAAAAATCGCTATATTTGCCCATAATAACCCTATACTCAAACACGGAAGAATTGGCTGCTGAAAAAAAATATGTGGAGACGCCGTTGATGAAACAATACTACTCCATCAAGGCGGTGCATCCCGATGCTATACTACTGTTTCGCGTCGGCGATTTTTATGAGACATTCGGTGAGGATGCTGTCGAGGCAAGTTCGATACTCGGCATCACGCTGACACGTCGTGCCAATGGTGCGGCGTCGTTTGTCGAGTTGGCAGGTTTTCCGCACCACGCAGTCGACACCTATCTCCCGAAGTTGGTGCGCGCAGGCAAGCGAGTTGCAATCTGCGAGCAGTTGGAGGATCCGAAGTTGGTTAAGGGCCTTGTGAAGCGTGGCGTCATCGAACTCGTAACGCCGGGCGTTGTGATGGGCGACAATCTGTTGGAGAATAAGGAGAATGTCTATCTTGCATCGGTCTATTTCGGTCGCGAGCAGACGGGTGTTGCGTTTCTCGATCTCTCTACCGGCGAGTTTATGATTGCCGAGGGCGACGACCATTATGTGGATAAGCTCCTGTCGAATCTTTCGCCCAAAGAGGTTGTCTATCAGCGCGGTTGGGACGATAGATTCCGCACGCAGTTCGGTACGCGTTACTATACCTATCGTCTGGACGATTGGGTGTTCTCGTACGACGTGAATGTCGAGCGTTTGTGTACGCAGTTCGGCACGCCTAACCTGAAGGGTTTCGGTGTGGAGAAACTCCGCGACGGTATTGCCGCAGCAGGAGCGATTCTCTACTACCTTGAGTTTACGGAACATAAGCAGATTTCGCATATCTCGTCCATCTCGCGTCTGGATAGAGATGATTATGTGTGGATTGATAAGTTTACAATTCGCAACCTCGAACTCTTCTCGGCCGGAGGGTCGGATGCTTGTTCGTTTGCGAAGGTCATCGACCATACCAATACGCCGATGGGAGGCCGTCTGCTCAAACGATGGATTGCGTTGCCGATTCTCGATATCGAGAAGATTCAGCGTCGTCAGGATGTAGTAGCGGTGTTTGTCGACAATCGCGACTTGGCGGAGGCAGCCAGCGAGCAGATTGCGGGTATCGGCGATTTGGAGCGTATCGCTTCACGAGTGGCGTCGCAGCGTGTAACTCCGCGCGAGCTCATCCAGCTTAAAAATTCGTTGCAGTCGCTCGAGACGCTGAAGGCGGTTTTGGAGTCGTCCGATGCGGAGGTGTTGCACGGCTTTGCTGCACAGATAGATACGCTTGTTGATGTGCGCCAGCGACTCGCGCACGATCTCTATCCCGACCCGTCGAACAATCAGATTCAGAAGGGCGGCATTATTGCCGATGGCGTGAATGCCGAGTTGGACGATCTGCGTCGCATAGCGCTGCACGGCAAGGATGTGCTGGCAAATATTCTGCAGCGAGAGAGCGAGCAGACGGGCATTCCGTCGCTCAAAATCAGCTATAACAACGTGTTTGGCTACTATATCGAGGTGCGCAATACGCATAAGGATAAGGTGCCGGAGACGTGGATTCGCAAGCAGACGCTGACGGCTGCCGAGCGATATATCACAGAGGAACTTAAAGAGTATGAGACGAAGATTCTCGGTGCGGAGGAGCGTATACTCGCTATCGAGCAGCGGCTCTATAACGAAATTATTGCCTTTGTGGCGCAATACCTGAAACAGTTGCAGGCCAACGCCCACACGGTGGCGACCATCGATTGTCTGCACTCGTTTGCGACGATGGCCGTACGCCATAAGTATGTTCGTCCGACGCTCGACAACTCGACGCGCATATCGCTCAAAGCTGCTCGCCATCCGGTGATTGAGACACTGATGAAGGTGGGCGAGCAGTACGTTCCGAATGATTTGGAACTCGACTCCGAGCAGCAACAGATCATAATGATTACCGGCCCGAATATGTCGGGTAAGTCGGCCCTGCTGCGCCAAACGGCCCTCATCGTGCTGATGGCTCAAATGGGCTCGTTCGTGCCGGCGCGTCAGGCGCATATTGGCGTTGTGGATAAGATATTTACGCGTGTCGGAGCATCGGATAATATCTCGCAGGGCGAATCGACCTTTATGGTTGAGATGCTCGAATCGGCAAGCATCCTGAATAACATCTCGGCGCGTAGTCTGGTATTGCTCGATGAGATTGGTCGTGGTACGAGTACCTACGACGGTATCTCGATTGCGTGGGCGATGGTTGAGTATCTGCACAACCATCCGACGGCGCATCCGCGTACGCTCTTTGCGACGCACTACCACGAGCTCAACGAGATGGAGCAGATGTGTCAGCGCGTGAAGAACTACCACGTTTCGGTCAAGGAGGTTGATAATACGATTGTCTTCCTGCGCAAGTTGGAGCGCGGTGGTACGGAGCACTCGTTCGGTATTCACGTTGCACGTATGGCGGGTATGCCGCAGTCGATCGTTACGCGTGCGACGGATATGCTCCACAGTTTGGAGCAGGTCTATGGCAATAACGAGATTGTGCCGAGTGGAAATCTGCGTAAGCGCGGTCGTAAAACGCCGTCGCCAAAGGTGGGCGAGGCAATCGAACAGACCGGTCTTGGCTCGATGCAACTCTCTATGTTCCAGTTGGATGATCCGGTGCTTGTACAGGTGCGCGACCAGATACGCGGACTTGATATCAACTCGCTGACTCCGCTCGAAGCATTGAATAAGTTGAGCGAGATTAAGAAGATCACAGGCTTGTAAACAGGAACGGTAAAAGATAAACGCGACACTCCTCGGAGGGGTGTCGCGTTTGTGTTATAAGAGAGTCAGCAGCGGTGCTTACAGCTCAACTATCGAACGGATATTCTGGATGAGCATAGCCACGGCAACCGAATTGAAACCGCCCTCAGGGATGATTACATCGGCGTAGCGCTTCGATGGCTCGACAAACTCCTCGTGCATAGGTTTTACGGTCGTGGTGTATTGCGAGATGACCGACTCCATCGAACGACCGCGCTCGCGAACGTCGCGCAGAATGCGGCGTGCCAGGCGAACATCGGCATCCGTATCGACAAACACCTTGATGTCCATCAAATCGCGCAACTCCTTGTTCTCGAAAATCAGGATGCCGTCGATGATAATCACCTTCGATGGCTTAACCGGAACACTCTCCGCCATTCGGTTGTGCTCGACAAACGAATATACGGGGCGCTCGATCGGAACATTGTTTTTCAGCGCGCGAATGTGCTCGACGAGCATATCCGTATCAAACGCCTGCGGGTGGTCATAGTTGAGACCCGTGCGCTCCTCGTAGGAGAGTTCCGGATGTGCTTTGTAGTAGTAGTCGTGGCATAATGTTGCCACATCTGCCTCGTGAAATGCCTCCTGAAGGCGTTTTACGAGCGTACTTTTGCCGGAGCCGGTACCGCCTGCGATACCAATAACTGTTACGTTCATATTCGTTCAGTGGTTAGTGGCTACAAAAAAGAGGTTGCGGATTGCTCCGACGACCTCTTTTTTAGCAATGGTTAATATTAAGCGTCAATATTTGCGTAGTGTGCGTTGGTCTCGATAAACTCGCGTCGCGGAGCCACATCGTCACCCATCAACATCGAGAAGATGCGGTCAGCCTCGGCGGCGTTTTCGATTGATACCTGACGGAGAATACGGGTTTCCGGATTCATCGTCGTATCCCATAACTGCTTCGCGTTCATCTCACCCAAACCTTTGTATCGCTGGATGTGTGCACCCTTGCCCATCTCCGCTACGATAGCGTCGCGCTCCTGCTCGGTCCAGCAATAACGCTCGTTGTTACCCTTCTTAACGAGGTACAATGGTGGGGTAGCGATATAGATATGACCGTTCTCGATGAGCTCCTTCATCTTGCGGAAGAAGAATGTCAGCATAAGCGTCGCGATGTGAGCACCGTCGACGTCGGCATCGGTCATAATGATAATCTTGTCGTAACGCAGACCTTCGAGATTGAGTGCCTTGCTATCCTCCTCGGTACCGATCTTCACGCCGAGAGCGATGAACATATTCTTAATCTCCTCGTTGTCCCACATCTTGTGCTCGAGTGCCTTCTCGACATTCAGAATCTTACCACGCAAAGGCATAATTGCCTGGAAGTTACGGTCGCGGCCCTGCTTTGCCGTACCACCTGCGGAATCACCCTCCACGAAGAAGATCTCGGCAATCGAACGGTCGCGGCTCGAACAGTCGGCGAGCTTACCCGGCAGACCTGCACCCGAAAGCGGAGTCTTGCGCTGCACCGCCTCGCGAGCCGAACGTGCTGCGTGACGAGCCGTAGCTGCGAGGATGACCTTCTGCACGATTGCACGCGCATCCTTCGGATTCTCCTCCAAGTAGTTTGCCAAAGCGGTCGACATTGCCTGATCGACAGCTGCCGGAACCTCGTCGTTACCGAGCTTGGTCTTGGTCTGGCCCTCGAACTGTGGCTCTGCAACCTTCACCGATACAACGGCGGTCAAACCCTCGCGGAAGTCATCACCGCTAATCTCGAATTTCAGCTTTGCCAACAAACCCGACTCATCGGCATACTTCTTCAGTGTACGGGTCAGTGCTCGGCGGAAACCTGTGAGGTGTGTACCACCCTCTATGGTGTTAATGTTGTTTACATACGAGTGAACATTCTCCGAGAAGGAGTTGTTGTATTGCATTGCAACCTCTACAGGCACACCCTTCGACTCGGTGTCGAGGTAGATGATCGACTCGGTAATCGGCTCGCCACGTGTAGCATCCAGATACTTGACGAACTCCTTTAGACCATCCTGCGAGAAGAAGGTCTCGCTACGAGGATTGCCCTGCTCGTCCTTTTCGCGCATATCGGTCAGAGTGAGTCGGATGCCCTTGTTCAGGAATGCCAACTCGCGCAGACGATTCGAGAGGATGCTGTACTTGTAGTCGGTTGTAAGCGTAAAGATGTCGCCATCCGGTTTGAAGGTGATGGTCGTACCGCGATCCTCGCAGTCGCCCAAAATCTCCACTTGCGACGTAGGACATCCCTTGCTGTATGTCTGCTTGTAAATCTTGCCTCCACGGTGAATCTCGGCAATGAGCAGAGTCGAGAGTGCATTCACGCAGGATACACCTACGCCGTGCAAACCACCCGAAACCTTGTAGCTGCCCTTGTCGAACTTACCGCCGGCGTGCAGGACGGTGAGTACCACCTCCAATGCCGATTTGCCCTCCTTCTCGTGGAAATCGGTCGGGATACCACGACCGTTGTCGCGCACCGATATCGAGTTATCCTCGTTAATGGTGACGCGGATGTCGTTACAATATCCGGCGAGCGCCTCGTCAATAGAGTTGTCAACAACCTCATACACAAGGTGATGCAGACCTTTCTCGCCAATGTCGCCGATATACATCGCCGGACGCTTGCGGACTGCCTCAAGACCTTCGAGTACTTGGATGTTTGATGCGGAATACTCCTCTTCTTGTCCCTTCTTTACAAATTCTTGTTCGGTATTCATAATGTAGTAATCAAACTGTTCTAAAAAACGTACAAAACTACGATTTTTTTTTCAAAAACACAACTCTAAATCGAAGATTTAACACTCAATAATTCCGTAATGTCGACTTCTCGTACCGCACCCTGTGCAAACAACATCGTTCGCGATGGGTAACTCTCTATGAGTGAGGTGTTATGCGTCGACATAACGACCGTCGTTCCGGTGGCTGCAATCTCGTGAAAAAGTGCCACTATGCTGTCGGCCGTTACGGGGTCGAGATTGCCGGTCGGCTCATCGGCCAGAATCAGCGACGGCGCATTGAGCAGAGCTCGCGCAATGACGAGTCGCTGACGCTCTCCACCCGAGAGTTCAAACGGCATTTTGTGCTCCTTGCCCTCGATGCCGGTCAGTGCGAGTACCTCCGTAATGCGCTTGTCGATTTTCGCGTTTTCGCGCCATCCCGTCGCATGCAATACGAACGAAAGGTTGTCGTAGACATTGCGGTCGGAGAGCAGCTGCAAATCCTGAAAAACGATGCCTATGTTGCGACGCAGGTAGGGTAGCTCCTTGTTGCGTATCTTGCGTAAGTCGAATCCTGCAACCTCGCCCTCGCCCTCGAGCAGCGGCAACTCGGCATACAGCGTACGCAGCAGCGAGCTCTTGCCTGCGCCTACGCGACCGATGAAATAGACGAATTCGCCCTGTCCGATGCGCAAATTGACATCCGAGAGCACCTTCTCGCCGTACTTGTGAAGATTGCGTTCGGTGAGTGTCGTAAATGGATCTTCGTTGTGGTAAATCGTGGCATTTTCGAGCCGCACCACACACTGTGTATTCTCAAGCATACTACATTGGTTATATCTGTCAAAGATAGCGATTTTTGGCGGACTTGCCAAATAAAAGTGTAAAACGAGGATAATCGAGGGCTTAATTTTTGCAGTTCCGCTAAAAAATAGTACCTTCGCACCGAAGTTTTCAAGCAAACGCACACCCGATGTGCTCTGCGACGATCCGAAACTCTGTTTCCGCCGCAGTTGAGAGTAGGGTAGCTGCCGCAGCACGAAGCGTCCTCGAATAGAGGGGGTGACCGGTTTTGACAGCAGGTAGAGTTTGATTGTAAGCACGCCGAGCATTGTGTGGGGTCTCGTAAATCGCAACACTCAAACTACAAATGGCAATAACAGCTATGCACTCGCTGCTTAATTTTCCAGGAAAATTAGCTTAATCGACGAACCCAAGGCGGCTCGACGACGAGTATCCCGAACGGTTGTTCCGCTCTTTAACAATCGTTCATACGGGGTATCATCAATTTAGAGATAGCGCGGCCTGTGCCTCGGTGGTCGCGTGAGATTTAGGGGCTGGGATTCGGATTTGGCAGTCGCCTGCCGTGTTCGGATAGAAGGATTAAATGGCGACTAAGCGTGTAGAAAGCTCTTGGGCTCCTTGTTTGGACGCGGGTTCGACTCCCGCCACCTCCACTTTTGATGGGGTAAAATACCCCTCAAAATCAAAGTAAGACATTGATAATCTGATAGATTATTGATGTCTTTTTTCTATTTCTATACCAATCATCTTGACAGCAATCGCCATACTTTACTTCGGAGGGCGGTTATTTGCTGAAAGATGTTGATAGTCTGACAAATATCCCCATACCAACACCCCAAATATAATGTGTGAAAGGGATGGGGA
>JAZRBZ010000016.1:0-196904 GCA_045635325.1 Alistipes sp. | reverse complement strand
ACGCTCTGTGCCGCTGCAGCACCTGCCGCCTGGCCCGTACCCATACACGATGCCATAACGCGCAACGATGCGAGCGCCTGACGGTCGGTCGAGATACAACGGCCCGCAACGAGCAGGTTTGGATACTCCGGTGCAATCAGCGCACGATACGGAACGTAGGCCGGCTGCGTAAGGTCGATACGCGTCTGGTGCGTGCCCTTGCTGGCGTGCATATCAATCGGGTGAATACCGCGCGAAATGCTATCCTCGTAGTGGAAAGCATTCACATACTCGTCGGCCGTAACCGTATGCACACCGACGATGCGACGCGACTCGCGGATACCCGCCTGCGGAGCGGTCGACGAGACGTAGCAATCCTTAAACTCCTTGAAGTTCTCCTTCAGCACCTTCGTAAATGTGAAGATATCCTCGCGCAACTGGCACTCAACGGCGCTGAAGTTGCGGTTGTTGGTCGAATCGGCTGCACGGCGGGTAATGTTCACAATGACGCTGCCCTCGTGCATCGAGTTATTGAACCACGGGCCGCCGAAATCAGGCAAATCGACACCCGACGCCTTCATCGCAAGCAACTTTTCGCGCACCGGCTTACACTGGCTCGGGCCGTTGATTCCGTTGTGATACAAGCACTTATTGAGCAGGTCGCTCTTGGTATCCACGCCCGAGAGGATAAAACCGAACGACGACGGCTGCAACTCTCCGTCCGGATTCGGCTGCATCGGAACGTCGGCCATATGCGCCAGGTCGCCATCGCCCGTACAGTCGATAAAGACCTTCGATTCGAGCGACTCCAAACCATTCTTATTCTCGATAATCACGCTGTCGATCTGCTTGCCCGACATCTCGCAACCGACCATCGACGAGTGCATATACATATCGACGCCCGCCTCCAGAATCATTCGCTGGCAGCAGAGTTTATAGAGCTCGATATCGAAGTCGATGTTCGCCTTCGGCCACTCGATGAACGCACCGCCCATCGACTCCAGACGCTTGACAAACTCCCACGGAATACCGCCGATGACAAGCTCGTTCTTCAGGGCAAAGACGCTAATCGGCGCAACGTAGCCGATGGTAGCCATACCACCCAGGAAGCCGTAACGCTCGATGATTGCGGTCTTTGCACCCTGACGCGCCGCAGCAATGGCTGCAATAAAGCCGGCAGGGCCGCCACCGATAACCACCACATCGTACTTGCCCGCAAGCGGAGCCAGCTTACGAATCTTGCGCTGCTGCTCGTCCGAACCATCACACGCTGTGAGAAGTGTCGGCGACACAGCCATAACTGCCAGGCCGGCCACCGCCTTTTTCAGAAATAATCGTCTGGAAATCTTTGTCATATTGGTTTAGGTTTTATTAGTTTTCAGTACGTTCGCAACGACATTTTTCAAAAAAAAATGCTCTATTCTTCGGCAAGTTAACAAAATTTTCGGTTTTATTTTTAACTTTGTAAAAATATATTTTCAAAATGAAGAAATTTACAACCCTTTTAGCCCTTATTTTTGGTGCGATACTGACCTCGTGCAGCAGTCGCGACGCACAAATCATCACCACCGCCGAGACGATCGCCGACGGCGAGTGGCAATGTTTCCGCAAAGAGTTTACGTTGCTTGCGCCCATCAGCGCAGAGCTGAAGATTGCAGCCGATACGAAGTATTGGTTGTGGGTGAATGGCGAGCTTGTCGTTCGCGAAGGCGGCCTGAAGCGCGGGCCTACGCCGAAGGACAGCTATTGCGACATTCTTGCCGAAGTGCCGGGACTGAAAACGGGACGCAACACGGTGGCGGTACTCGTGCAATACTACGGCCGTAACTCGTTCAGCCATCGTCCGTCAGCCGTTCCGGGCCTCTACTTCGATTTGAAGTGTGGCGCACGACACATCGTCAGCGACGACTCGTGGCAGGCGGTGCGTTACGACGCGCTGTGGGCACCGGCCGACGAGAATCCTGCCGGAGCAAAGCAGTATCGTTTGGCGGGCGCAAACGTGGGCTACGATGCACGCAAGGCGGTAGATTTCGCATCGGAGGATTTCGATGCCGAGTGGCCGGCAGCGGTCGAGGTATCGCGTGAGGAGTCCGAGTGGGGCGAGTTTGTGGCACGTCCGATTCCGATGTGGCGATGGAGCGAACTGCGCGACTACGAGAGCGTCGCCTCGGAGCAGGGCGTAATCACCGGTAAGTTGCCATACAACGCACACGTTACACCATACATCAAGTTGCGCGCAAAGGGCGGCGAGCGCATCGTGCTCTGCACGGACGACTATTGGATCGGCCCTGCGCGTTCGTTCTACACGGAATACATCGCTCGCGAGGGCGAACAGGAGTTCGAGACTCCGATTTGGACCAACGGCCACGAGGTGCTCTACTTCGTGCCTGAAGGCGTCGAGGTGCTCGAAGTGAAGTATCGCGAGAGCGGTTACGACTCGGATTTCGTCGGCTCGTTCGAGTGCGACAACGAGTTCTGCAACCAACTCTGGAAGAAGGCACAGCGCACGCTCTACGTTACGATGCGCGACAACTATATGGACTGTCCGGACCGCGAGCGTGCCCAATGGTGGGGCGACGTGGTGGTCGAGCTCGGCGAGGCAGGTTATGTCTTCGATGAGAGAGCTCACCTGCTCACGCGCAAGGCGATTCTCGAGCTGATGATGCACCAGCAGGAGGATGGCGCAATCGCTTCGCCTGTACCGGGTTGGTATCGTGCCGAGTTGCCGTGCCAGATGCTCGCAAGCGTTGGTTACTACGGCTTCTACACCTACTATATGCAGACGGGCGACAAGCAGACCATCGCGGACGTCTACGACCGCGTACACCGCTATCTGTTCCAGACCTGGAAACCACAGAACAGCGGCCTTATTCATATGCGTCGCGGCGGTTGGCATTGGGGCGACTGGGGCAAGAACATCGACAAGGAGGCGTTGCAGCAGTGTTGGTATGCCGTTGCATTGCGCGGATTTGCCGAAATGGCACGCGTAACGGGCCACAGAAGCGATGCGATGATGGCCGAGCAGATGTACGACAAGTTGCGCGTAACGTGGAACGAGAAGTATTGGATCGAAGAGGAGCAGCAGTACCGCAGTGCAAAGTATAAGGATTCGCCGGACGACCGCGTACAGGCGATGGCCGTCATCGCGGGACTCGTTCCGCAGGAGCGTTATGGCGCGATTCGCGAGTTCCTGCACACGCACTACAACGCAAGCCCATATATGGAGAAGTACGTCCTCGAGGCGTTGTGTAAGATGGGATTCTACGAGGATGCACTCGCGCGTATGGAGTTGCGTTTTGGCGAGATGGTGGCAGCCGAGTACAGCACGCTGTGGGAGGGCTGGGAGTACACCGGCGCTCGCGGTATGAAGTACAAGTCGGGCAACGGCACCTACAACCACGCGTGGAGCGGTGGCGGTTTGACCATCCTCTCGGAGTACATTGCGGGCGTAGCGCCAATCGAGCCGGCATTCCGCCGATTCTCGGTCGAGCCAAACCTCGCAACGCTCAACCACTTGCGCAGCATCGTTCCGACTCCGTTCGGTTGCATTGCGTTGCACGCCGAGAAGCGTGATGGCACGCTGGCGATGGAGCTCACCGTACCGGAGGGCACGGAGGCGGAGGTGCGTCTGCCACAGGGCTACTCGCAGCTGATGTGCGGCGAGATGTCGGGCACAGAGCTCACCCTGCCTGCAGGCCACCACTCAATCGAGGCACGATAACCGATAGGCCGACACGTCTCGCGGATGCACGCGGGGGTGCGTGTCGAAAGAATGTTGATAATTACGACGGCAAAAAGAGCCGCATTTAACCCAAATAACATATTTTTACCGACTGAAAAAAACACTTTATAACACTATGAAAAAAGTCGATGTGGTACTCGGTCTGCAATGGGGCGACGAGGGTAAAGGTAAGGTGGTGGACGTTCTGACACCCAATTATGATGTTATAGCCCGCTTTCAGGGCGGTCCGAACGCAGGACACTCGCTCCATTTCGGCGGCGACAAATTTGTTTTGCACACAGTTCCGTCGGGCATCTTCCGCGACGGTGCAGTAAATATTATTGGTAACGGTGTTGTTATCGACCCGGTTATTCTCGCTGATGAGATTGCCCAGATTGAGGCAAAGGGCGTAGACGTATGTTCGCGTCTGACCATCTCGAAGCGCGCTCACCTCATTCTGCCTACGCACCGCGTACTCGATGCGGCAAGCGAGGCGGCAAAGGGCAAGACCAAGATTGGTTCGACGCTCAAGGGTATCGGTCCGGCTTATATGGACAAGACTGGTCGTAACGGTCTGCGCGTAGGCGATATTCTCCTTCCTGACTTTATGGAGCGTTACGAGGCACTCAAAGAGAAGCACATCTTCCAGTTGCGCCAGTACGACTATGTATACGACATCGAGGCCTACGAGAAGGAGTGGTTTGCAGGCATCGAGCAGTTGCGCCGTTTCCGTTTCGTGGACAGCGAGCAGGTGGTGAACAACTACATCGCAGAGGATGTTTCGGTACTCGCAGAGGGCGCACAGGGTTCGTTGCTCGATATCGAGTTCGGTACCTATCCGTTCGTAACCTCGTCGAACACGCTCTGCGCAGGTGTTTGTACCGGTTTGGGCGTAGCTCCTACGCGCATCGGTAACGTATACGGTATCTTCAAGGCATACTGCACCCGCGTTGGTAGCGGTCCGTTCCCAACCGAGTTGTTCGACTCGACGGGCGAGTGTCTGCGTCAGGTGGGTAACGAGTTTGGTGCTACGACCGGTCGTCCACGTCGCTGCGGTTGGCTCGACCTGGTAGCCCTCAAGTATACCGTAATGATGAACGGCATCACCGACCTGATTATGATGAAGTCGGACGTGCTGAACGATTTTGACACTATCAAGGTGGCTGTCGGCTACGAGGTTAACGGCGAGCGCATCAACCACTTCCCATACGAGAGCGACGCAGAGATTACGCCAATCTACCGCGAGTTCGAGGGTTGGAATTGCGATATCTGCTCCGTACGCAACTACGACGAATTCCCACAGCAGTTCAAGGACTACGTGGCATTCATCGAGCAGGAGACCGGCGTACCGGTAAAGATTATCTCGGTAGGTCCGGATCGCGAGGAGACCATCATCCGATAGCACTCCCCCACGGATACGATAAACGAAATGCCCGACCTCTGCAAAGAGATCGGGCATTTTGTTTCGCTCGGGCCGAGCCGGCAAACGAGCATCTACCCTTTCGGGCAACCCCGCTCGTCGGACTACATCTGTGGCGGGCCCTGTGGAGGCATCTGACCTTCAGGCGCACCACCTCTCGGGCGCTGCGGACGCTGACGCTCGACAAGGAAGATCTTGGAGAGCTGCTCCGGAGTCAGATAATCCTTAAATACGCGCGTGTACTCCTTCTTGCAGGCAATAACGTCTGCATCCGAGTTGAGCTGCGCCATAACCAAACGGAAAGCGGTCTTGTCGTCAATCTCCTTACCCTCGTACGACTCCATAACGGCCTTCAAATCCTTGCGGATACCCGAAAGCTCGCGCTGGTAAGCGAGGTACACGGGAGCAAACTTCTCGGCCTGCTCGTCGGTCAAACCCAACTGCTCCTTGATGCGCTCGATGCGCTTCGCAGGATCTGGTCGTCGGCCACCCGGGCCACCCATTCCCGGAGGAGGGCCCATCGGTGGTTGTGCCGATGCAACGTTGATTGCAAATACAGCACACAATATCAAAATCAACTGTTTCATAACAACTTTTATTTTAAGGTTTTCGTCAATTCCAATCGCTTTATTTTATTAAGGTCAAGTAAGGTCAAATAAGGTCGAGTAAGGTCCACGCTTTCATAGTACAGTACAACTCTACACTACATAACTCTACATAACACTACATAGCACAACCACCCCGCTACTCCTGCATCAATCGCTTGTAAATCTCGACACACACCCAAGCATCCGTCGCAGCGTACATCACGCCCGCTACGCAGTAGCAAAGTCCCACTTTTTCAAAGGGGGATTTAGGGGGAATGTCAATATAATCTGCGAAGCAGCAGATGATGGACAACCACCCCGCTACTCCTGCATCAATCGCTTATAAATCTCAACACACACCCAGGCATCCGTCGCAGCATACATCATCTGCTGCGGCGTGAGCGTCTTTGCCTCCCAATTACTGAGTCGCTGCGCCTTCGAGACCTTCTTACCCAGAACGATACCCGAAATCTTACGCAAGCTCTTATCCTCGATGCCGTAGTCGCCCACGATGCTCTGCAGGTCGACAAAGCCGCGCGCCTTAAAGTGACGCAACGCATTGAGCGAGGCAATATCGTTCTGCACGGCTGCGCCAATCTTCAGTATCGACGGGTTTTGCAGCAGCGCAATCAGCTTGCGCGACATTGCAACGCGATTCAGGCGCACAAGGAAGCACTTCTCACCACCGAATAGCTGCAGAAGCGACACCTTATTAGTTACGCCCGACGTGAACGACGGACGCGTCTCGGTATCGAAGCCGAGAATCTGCTCACCCGCCAAATAGTCGCACGCCGCCTCGAGCGCAGCAGCGCTATCGACAACCTCAATATGGCCATCGAACTGCACCGCCTCGAGAGCCGCAACCTCGTCGTTGGATATGTTTGCAACAAATGCCATCGACTAACGAGCGTTATTTTTCTGCTGACGCATCATCTCCTCCTGACGACGCACGAGCTCCTCGTACTTCTGCTGGAAGCGCGACTTCTTACCCTTCGTGTTACGCGACGCCATCTTCGACGCAATCGCTGCACGCACCTTATTATCATCGACAAAGTAGCGGATAGCCAAAGTCTGAACGATGGTGATGAGGTTCGAGAGCAGGTAGTAGTAACACAAACCGCTCGCGTAGTCGTTAAACCAGAAGAGCATCATCGCCGGCATCATATATACCGTCATAAACTTCATACCCGCCATCTGCGGCTGCGACGACGAGGTCTGCTGGTAGTTGATGTACGAAAATACGAAGAGTACAACGGCCATCAACAGACAGAACAACGAAACGTGGTCGCCATAGAACGGAATATTGAACGGCAGGTCGAGCACCGAGTCGTACGACGAGAGGTCGTCACTCCACAAGAACGACTTGCCTCGCAACTCGATCGAAGCCGGGAAGAAGCGGAACATCGCAATCAGGATCGGCATCTGCACCAACATCGGGATACAGCCGCTCATCGGGTTGATACCCGCCTTCTTATAGAGCTCCATCGTTGCCTGCTGCTTCTTCATCGCATCCTCCTGACGCGGATACTTGGCATTGATTGCATCCATCTCCGGACGAATCACGCGCATCTTGGCAGTCGAGAGGTAGCTCTTATATGTGAGCGGGAAGATAACCAGCTTGACAAGGATGGTCAGCAACAAAATAATCAGACCGAACGATGCGATGTACTTCTGCAAGAAGTCGAATACCGGAATCACAACCCAACGGCTGATCCAGCTCGAGAAGATCCAACCCAGCGGGATGATACGCTCGATCGAGAGCGACTCGCCATCTGCGTCGGCCAACTTCTTCAGGACAGCAAACTTGTTCGGGCCCATATAGAACGAGAACTGATAGCCATCGGTTTGCGGCGTATAGGCCACAGCCGAACGCATCGCAAAGTCCTTCACATAGCCCGAGCCCTTGCCAACCGTCTCGAACGAGAGGTCGGTGTAAGCAAAGTCGGTCGAGCGGGTGATGAACACCGTCGAGAAGAACTGCTGCTTGAACGCTACCCAATCAACCGATGAGGATACCTCCTCCTGCTTGTTGCTCTCCGACACACCGAGATCCTCGATACCCACCTCGCGTGGCAGACGGTAAGCGACCGTCGTATACATATTCTCGCTCTTGAAGCTGCGCTCGTTCTGGTACGAGCGGTTGCTCCAATCGATGCCGACACTCGTCTGGTTGGCCATCAGTGGTGCCATACCGTTCATACGCACGTCGAAGTCGACCATATAGTCGCGCTCCGGACGCTGCTCGTTGTAGACCGTATAGATAAAGTCGAGCGACGCACCCTCGGCCATTGCCAGACGCATCGTAACGCGCTTCGACTGCTCACCCTCCTCAACGCCAACGAGCGCAAAGTTGTGGGCCGCCGTTTCCACCTTCACATTACGCATATTATGCTTCAGGTAGAACGACATATCGAAGTATGCGCTCTCCGGCGCAAAGAGTTTCACGAGCTCCGTACGCTCATCCTTCGGTGCATACTTGGTATAGTCCTTCAGCGTTACGTCGACAACCTGCGCGCCGAGCGTCGAGAAGCGAATTTGCATTACATCGTTCTCGATGACAACCTCCTCGCGCTCAGGAGCGTCGAATACGACCTGCTCCTCGGCCGGCTGTGCCTCCGCAGAGTGCTGATGCGTTGCGCCGGTTGCCGCCTGCGGCTCCTGCGACTCCTCGGTCGCGCTCTCTACCGGCTGCGACGCCTGCTCGGCAAGCTGCTCGGCCTGCTCCACCATCTGCTGCTCCTGATACTTCTCCATCTGATAGTTGTTGTAGAGAACATATCCGAAAAAGACGAGCGAAATAAGGATAAATCCTATGATTGACTGTTTGTTCTTCATCTTCTTGATTCGTTAACTTTCGTTTATTAGTTAAAAATTTTTGTTCGTTTTCTCCTCAATTATATTCGTTTTAGCCCCGTAAACTCTCAAATTGCCGCACAAATGGCTGATGAGGGGCTCCTTCGAAAAACCGAAGACGGCGATTACTCGCCGTCAATCAGTTTAACCTTTGCTATCGTGTCTGCCATATCGCGCTTGGCCTTAGCAATCTTCTCCTGCACATCGGCAATGAGCTGCTCGGCACCCTTCGACTTGGAGAAGAAGCCGATGTTGTTCTCCAACACGCCAATCTCCTGCTCCAACTGCTTCACACGGTTGTAGAGCTTCTCGCGCTCCGAGCGCAGACGCTTCTCGCCCGCCTGGCGCAACGACGAAACCTTATCCTTGAAACGATCCATCGACTGCTCGCGATCGATACCGCGCAGCACGCCGAACAGACGGTCGACTGCCTCCTTATAGCTCTTCTGCAACTCGTCCTTATACTTGATAGGCACGAAACCGATCTCGCTCCAACGACGCTGGAAATCCTTAATCAGGTCGTAGCCACCCTGCTTGATATCCACCGAGATCATCTCCTCGATGAGTGCTCGTTTGCGGGCAAGGTTCTCCTCGTAGGCGTTCTCAATCTGTGCGAAGTGAGCCGACTTACGCTCGAAGAACTTGTCGCACGCCGCGCGGAAACGCTTCCACACTACGTCGGCGTGACGACGCGAAACCGAGCCGACCTTCTTCCACTCCTGCTGCAAAGCGAGCAACTTCTCGGTCGCCTCTTTCCACGCCTCGCTCTCCTGCAACTGCTCGGCTGCCTCACAGAGCTGCTCCTTGAGCTGGAGATTCTGCACCATATCGTCCTTGATATCGGCATAGAATGCACGCTTCTGCTCGAAGAACTTGTCGCACGCCGCACGGAAGCGGTCGTAAATCTTGGCATTGTCCTTCTTCGGAGCGAAGCCGATCGTACGCCACTCGCGCTGCAGAGCGAGCAACAACTCGTTTGCCTTATTCCACGCCTTATGGGTTGTAGGCGCATCGGCAATCATCGCCTCCACCTTCTCGCACAGCGCGCTCTTTGCCTCGAGGTTGCGCACCTGCTCACCCTTGATATTCTCGAAATAGTCCTGATGACGACGATTTACAATAGACGAAGCCGCCTTGAAACGCTCCCAAAGCGAATCCTTATACTCGCTCGCCACAGGGCCCGTCTCGCGCCACTCGTCGTGCAGTTTCTGCAACTTGTGGAACGCCTCAACCACCGACGCATCCTCTGTCAAGCTCTCGGCCTGCTCGCACAGAGCGCTCTTTGCCTCGAAATTCTTCTTCAGGTCGAGATCGCGCAACTCCTTATTAATCTTTACGAAATCGTAGAAATTCTCAACGTGCAGGTTGTACGTCTCCCACAAATCCTTAACGTGCGGCTGCGGAACCGGACCAACCGACTTCCAACGTGCCTGCAACTCGCGGAAACGTGCAAACGTGTTGCCGAGCGTCTCCTCGCTCGATACGAGCGTCTTGAGTTCCTCAATGATGGCGAGCTTCTCCTTATAGTTCTCCTCCTTGGCCTTCTCCGACACGGCAGCAAACTCGTCGCGCTTGTCGCGATAGATCTTGAAGAGCTCCTTCAGGCGCACCTCCAGCGGATCGAGTTCGTGAGCCGTCGGCTCCTCCGTCTGCTCCTTACGCAGAGCATCGACCTCGGCACGGTGCTGCTTGTAGAAGGCAACCTTAATCTGCTCAACCTCCTTGCGAATATTCTGTGCAGGGTGCTCGGCGAGGAGCTGCTGCAAGTAGTCAACCAACTCCTGCTTGCTCATCTCACCAATCTCGCTCTCTGCCACCGACTCCTCTACCGGCTCCTCCGCCACACCATCGGAGACGGACTCCGATGCGGTCTGCACAACCTCGTCCGTCGCATCTGCGGGCACATCCTCGGCCTGCGGCGCAACAACTTCGTTCTGCGATTCAACAACCTCCTTCAACACATCCTCAGCAACGCTGACTGCCTCCATTACGGGGGCTTCGGTAGATTTAATAGTAGTCATACGATAAAATATTAGTTAAACACCTATACTCGCACAAGCATAGTATCGCACAAAGATATAAAAATTTCTTTGAAATTTCAATTTTTTCAGCGATTTCAACACATTTTCGACCGAACTATTTTCAGCCGCCAAATCGGCAAACTCGGCACATAACAAAAGCGGAGCAATCACTTGCTCCGCTTTTGCGTTAAATATTCGTAGTCGGATTACTCCGCCTTGGTGATCTCGTCGTAGAAGTCGGTGGTAGCCCAAGTAAAGCCCCACTCCTTTGCCAAACCGTAGAGATACTTCGAGTTAACCATCCAAAGGAAGGTCTCGATGCCGTACGAATGGAACTCGCCAATCCACTCCGGATGGTTCAAGATAACATTGATGTTATACGATACGGAGTGATAACCGCGCTCCTTAACCTCTGTCGGTGGCAGCGACTTGTGCAAGCTGCTCGAGTTGTAGACAACGCGCATATTCGGCTCCTGACGCAACACCTCGTCGAGAGTCTCGGTCTTGAACGAGAGCATATACATCTGATCCAACATATCAAGCTCGCGAATTACCTCCAGCGACTTACGGATAATCTCCGCCTCGCGGCCCTCCTGCTTGTGCGACTTAATCTCAAGCAACTGCTTGATTTCAGGAGTCTTCTTCGCCTGCTCGAGCCACTCGCGGAGCGTAGGGATCTGATGGCCGAACGGAAGACGGTGAGCACGAATCTCGTCGAACGTACTACCCTGGCACGACAAACCCGGAGCGATCTTGTTATCGTGGTGGATCACGAGCTGATCGTCAGCCGTAATATGAACGTCGAACTCGATACCCTCAACACCGAGCTCCTGTGCGCGACGCAAAGCGTCGAGCGAGTTCTCGTCAGTCGTAAACTCGTTACCCGTGCTGGCATTACCGCGGTGAGCAAGAATCTTCACGTGGTGCTCGGGCTGCTGCGTGCAGGCGGTAAGCGCCATCACTGCAAGCGACAAAATAACTGCAATCTTCTTCATAACTATCGGTGATCTGGAAGGTGGAACACATCGCGAATCTTCTGCACGGCCTCCGGAGTCATACCCTCTGCCGTAAAGCCAAACTCCTTGGCTGTCTTGTAGATGCAAGCTGCCTTGTTGAGCACGTCGGTCTGGTCGAATGCCTCCATCATATCAGGGCCGACAGCCACCGTACCGTGCTTCTCCCACAGCACTACGTCGTACTTCTCGATGAGCTTGAGCGTTGGCTCAACGAGCTCAACCGACGAAGGGAGTGCGTATGGCACAACACCGATACCGAGCGGTGCGAAAGCGAGCGTCTCCGGAATCATCGACCAGAGCACCTTGGTCAAGTGCTCCGAGTTGAGGAACTCCTGCGAGTGCGACATAGCCACGAGCTCGATCGGGTGAGTGTGGAGCGTCGCCTTATAGCCACAGCCGCAACCGAGAGCGTAGTTCTGCAACGCGAGGTGCGACGGAAGCTCCGACGTAGGAACGATCGGAGAGTCGGCAATAATCTCGTAGTGAGCGCAGTCGTCCAAAATACGAACGATACTGCCTGCACACATTGGATCGCGTGCGAGGTCGCGCATACGACGGCCACCACCCTTGCAGTAGAAGTAGCAACCCTTCAAGTTAGGGAGCGTAACGCCGATTGGCAACACCTCGCTGATAGCAGGCATTGCGCGCATCTCGTCGTCAACATACTCGGTAATATTCAGCGTAAGGTTACCACCATTACGCTCTGCCCAACCCTTTGCCCACAGGTAACCTGCGACTTCGGCAACCGAATCGAGCGCCTGCTTCAGTGCAGGACGATCTGTCAAGATAGATTTCATATTAAATTCAAGTTTTAAGGTTTTACACCGTTTTTGTGTTATGCCAACTGCTGCTTGTTTGCCCAGAATGCCAACTCGCCACCGTTCAGATAGCCGAGGTAGTTCTTCATTGCAAAGGCAGGAGCATCGCGGAACGAGTTGATCGTAACGCCACCCAAGTGGTTGGTGAGGGTGATGTTGTCATACTTGAGGTAGAACTCCGGAATAACCGGCTCCGATTCAAATACGTCGAACGCTGCGCCGAGCAACTTACCGCTATCCATTGCGCGCTGGAATGCCTCCGGATCAACCAGATACGAGCGTGCCGAGTTGATGAGGTACGAATTCTGCTTCATCAAGCCAAACTCGCGGTCGGTCATAATTGCGCCGTTCGAGCGTGCGTGCAAGGTAACGATATCCGACTGTGCAAGCAACTCGTCCATCGTAACGAGCGTTGCGTATGGCTCCTTGCACTCCTTCAAGAACGGATCGGCAACAACAATCTTGCAGCCGAAGGTCGAGAGTTTGTAAGCCACCAGACGGCCAATCGAGCCGTAACCAACGATACCGACGGTCATATCGGTCATCTCCTTGATTGTGGTCTCCGTATTAGGATATGTCGAACGCCACTCGCCGTTGCGGAGCGCGATGCTCGAACGAACGATGTTACGGGTCTCGCTGAGAATCATACCGATAACAAACTCTGCAACTGCATTTGCGTTGTGAGCCGGGTTGTTCGACACGATGATACCGCGCTCGGTTGCTGCATCAACCACAATGTTCTCCAAACCACCACGGCAGGTCATAATCGCCTTGAGTTTGGTTGCGCGCTCGATCAAATCGCGCTTGATCGGGCAGAGGTGCACGATGAGCAAATCGGCATCAACAATCGAGTCGTAGAGTCCCTCAGGCATCTCGATACCCTCGAAGTTACGCGCCTCGATCGACTTGATGATATCGCGCATATTTACCTTATCGGGCTCGCCAAAGAAGAAGGTCTCCATAGTATCGCCCTCGCTCAGACACGGACGAACGCCATACTCCATCATCTCGTTGGTGATAAACGCATCACCGATACATACAATTTTCATTTTATTCTATTTTTAAGGTTATAAATTTTGTTTCTCTCCTACAAAGTTTCAAAGGTAGTTATTTTTTTGAAATTTACGCACATAAATCATCTTTTTTTTAACCATTTACATCCCAAACCATCTTCTGCAACCGATTCTGATTCAGCCGCTCAAACACAATGCAGTCCGACTGACGCGCGCGTCAATCGGACTGCAAGCATATTCGCCTTGTACGAAGGCACTATCTCTTCTCCTCTGTCGAATCGTTATTCTCCACCACCGGAGCTTCGGTTACACCCTTCGGACGATTGTTGTAGAGGAAGCGACGAATCTTCTTCGACGGAGTCTTAACGAACTCCTGCTCCTCCTCGACAACCTCCTCAATACGCGAATAGCGGTTCACACGCTCGTTCACATACTGCTTGATCTCCTCCATCTTCTGATCGCGGAACTTAATCCACTCCTCCTTCTTCTGGTGCCAGGTATCAACAAGCTCGGCATAACGCGCCTCGATGGCATCCTTATCGATATTGACAAGCGCCACGAGGTGGCCCTCCTGCTCGATTACGAGCGACTCGTTGATGAAGACGTGCTGATTGAGAACACTCTCGATATCCTCCGGGAAGATATTTTCACCGCTTGGGCCGAGAATCACATTCTTCGAACGGCCGCGAATGTAGAGCCAACCATCCTTATCGAACGATGCAAGGTCGCCCGTGCGGAACCAACCGTCCTCGGTCAGAACCTCGCGCGTTGCCTCCTCGTTCTTGTAGTAGCCAAGCATACAGCTCGGCGTCTTAACGAGCAACTCGCCGATACCGGTCTCAGGATTCACATTCTCCAGACGGCCCTCGATTGGCTTCATCAACGGGCCTGTCGAACCGAGTCGCAACATACCGTCCACAGCACCTGCAAGCAGCGGAGCTGTCTCGGTCAGACCGTAGCCGATATCATAGATAAACTTTGCCTCCAAGAGGAACTGCTCAACCGTCGTATCGAGCTTCGCACCACCGATACCGAAGAAGCGGATACGACCGCCGAAAGTCTTCGTGAGCTTCTTACCCGCCAGGCGATGCAGAGCGCGACGAATGAAACCAACGCCATAGAGCGTAGCCATAAACTTATTGGCCGTAAACTTCTTAAGCACAGCACCGCGATACACCTTCTCGATGATGAGCGGCACGGTGAGCATAATCGTAGGACGCACCTCGCGCATTGCCGGCATCAGCACCGATACGGTCGGCGCTTTGTCCAGATACACAACGTGCGAACCGTGATAGAATGCCAAAATCAAACCCAGCGAACACTCGTAGGTATGAGCCAACGGCAACACCGAAAGGAAGATGTCATCCTCGCGAACAAGGAACAGGTCGTCAATCATCCATAACTGCGACGTGAGCGTGCGATGCGAGTGCATTACACCCTTCGGCTGCGAGGTTGTACCCGATGTGTAGATGATGGCAGCCAAATCGTCCGGCTGCGGAATAACGCTCTTGCCGTTACCACCCTTGACACGCTGCGAAAGAATACCGAGGTTCTTCGTACGCACCACGATATTGAGGCGGTCGGCGGTCTTCTTCGAGAGCTTCGAGAAGAGTTTATCCGAAACGAAGAGCGCCTTCGACTCGGAGTGTTCTACAATACGATCAATGTCAGCCGACGTAAAGTCGGGCATAATAGGCACAACAACATAACCGGCAGATGTGATGGCAAAATAGCTGATACCCCAGTTGGGCACG
This sequence comes from Alistipes sp., assembly GCA_045635325.1. Lineage (GTDB taxonomy): Bacteria > Bacteroidota > Bacteroidia > Bacteroidales > Rikenellaceae > Alistipes. The sequence continues at coordinate 181,722 of JAZRBZ010000016.1, read as the reverse complement.
CTACTACTGAGAATTGCCACACGGTCGCCCGGCTGGATATCGGCATCTCTCAACATCTCCTGAATCTTCTCTACACGCTCGCCTACCTCCTTATAGGTAACTTCGGCACCGCGCCAAATGGAAAAAGCCACGCGGTCAGAGAACTTTCTAACGCTCTCTTGAAGCACCTCATACAAAGTGTTTAGTCTCATTGTTTATAAAAATTTAAGTTATTTTTGCGTACTTTGTGCTCCGTTTTGGGCAGAGACACAAGTACACAATTATCCGCAAATATAGTGTATTTTTCCCGAAAAGCACTATTTTTGGCACAAATATCGAACAAAATGTTGGATTTAAGTCGCATAAAGGAGCTTGCCACAGAGGTTGGATTCGATCTCTGCGGAGTCACACGCCCGCGCCCAATGGAGCAGGAGGGCGATTTTTTGCGTTGCTGGATTGAGGAGGGCTACGGCTCGTCGCTCGAATATTTGAAGCGCAATATCGACAAGCGCACCGACGCAACGCTACTCGTCGATGGGGCAAAAACCGTCATCGTCTGCGCGCTCGCCTACAAGAGCGCCATCAGCGAGGGCTACCCCGCTGCGCATCCCGCAAAGATTGCATCGTACGCCTGCACCACCGACTACCACGCGACCATTCGCCAGATGATCAACCACTTGTGCGAGCGTCTGCGCGAAGAGCACCCTACGCTGCGCGGTCGCACGTTCGTCGATTCGGCACCGCTCTTCGAGAAGCGATACGCCGTCGAGGCAGGTCTGGGGTGGATCGGGCGACAGTCGCTGCTCGTCACTCCGCAGTTCGGCACATTCGTCCTGCTCGGCGAGGCGGTTTTGTGCGAGGAGTGCAACGCCTACGACGAGCCGTTGAGCAGCGTGGGCTGTGGCGAGTGCCGTCGCTGCGTGGAGAGTTGCCCGACGGGTGCAATTCGCGACCGCCACATCGATACGCGACGCTGCATTTCGCGCCTCACAATCGAGCGCGAAGAGCCATCGCAGGAGGAGTCGCACGACTGCCACGGATGGATATTCGGCTGCGACGAGTGCCAAATCGGCTGCCCATACAACCGACGCGCACCACTTGCCACAAATCCTGCCGTTGCGCCACTATTCGATCCGCGAGAGATGGGTGCCGAGGAGTGGAAAAAAATAGACGAAGCGGAATTTACATCCCGCTTCGCCCAAACTCCGCTGTCGCGCTCGTCACTCGAACGCCTGCTGCGAAATATTAAATGATATTGAGCTTAATCTGCTCGACAATGTAGCGCACATCATCCTCCGTTACACACGGGCCGCTCGGCAGACACATTCCGCGAGCAAAGAGCGACTCGCTCACGCCATTGACATAGGCCGGCGCATCGGCATAGATCGGCTGACGGTGCATCGGCTTCCACAGCGGACGCGCCTCGATGCCCGCCTCGTCCAGCGCCACACGCATCGCCTCTACGTTGCGATTCGGCTCGCAGTCGGTATGCAACGCTCCGCCGGCGTGCATCATACCTGCCGCTCCGCCAACGGCCCCCTGCACCTGCTCGCCATAGGCACGCTCCTCACCTCGTACACGCAACTGCTCGTCGAGCAGAATCGTACAGAGCCAATAGTTGCTGTCGTAGCGCGGCGACGGATTCTCGTGCAGCGTTATACCCTCGACATCGGCTAGCAGCTCGCGATAGAGCGCACAGAGGCGCTTATGGTGGGCAATATGCTCCTCGGCAACGGTCATCTGTCCGCGACCGATGCCGGCGCAGATGTTCGACATTCGGTAGTTATAGCCAATGTGTTCGTGCTGGTAGTATGGATAGGCCTCGCGTGCCTGCGTTGCGTAGAACATCACCTCGCTCTTGGCCTTCTCGTCGGCACACACAAGCGCACCACCGCCCGACGTGGTAATCATCTTATTGCCATTGAACGACAGCACTCCGTAGCGACCGAACGTGCCACACACGCGGCCATCGAAACGCGAGCCAAAGCCCTCGGCCGCATCCTCGATAACTGGGATATCGTAGCGCTCGGCAATGGCCATAATCTCGTCCATCTTGGCCGGCATACCATAGAGATAGACCGGAATAATGGCCTTCGGCTTGCGTCCCGTCTTTGCGATGCGATCCTCGATGGCCTCCACGAGCAGCTCCGGCGACATATTCCACGTCTCCGGCTCGGAGTCGACAAACACGGGCGTCGCACCGAGATACTTTATCGGATTGGCCGAGGCGCAGAAGGTAAACGACTGACAGATAACCTCGTCGCCCGCCTGCACGCCGCACCCGATGAGTGCCAGATGCACGGCCGCCGTACCTGCCGAGAGTGCCACGACACGCTTACCCTCGCCGACAAACGCCTCGAGATCCTGCTCAAAGCCGTTCACATTCGGCCCGAGCGGCACCACCCAATTCGTATCAAACGCCTCCTGTATAAATTTTTGTTCCTCGCCCGACATATGCGCCAGACAGAGGTATATTCTATTCCGCATAGATTGTTTTTTATAATTTTTTATCTAAATATTTTACAATTTCTGTTACATTGGACACAAACACAGATGGCATATACTCTTGTGGCAAATCCATATCTTGTTTATGAATATTACGGCCATTATCCAATAGACATATTGTTTGCCAACCTAATTGATTTGGCGCAATGAAATCCTTTTTCAGATTATCCCCGACATAGACATAGACATCATCAGGATATCTATCCATAAAATATCGATAATTTCTCTCGTTCGGTTTCTCACTACCAAACTCTTCCGATATTACAATATTTGCTTGACGCACATAATCCCGCAAACCCAAAGACTCTATTTTATTATATTGAGTTATTTTACGGCCATCCGTAAGCAATCCGACAACACAGCCTTTAGCAATTAAAAACCTCAATAGTGCAATTGCCTCGGACGACAAGCTGATATTTGGTCTATGTTCGCGATATATTTTAAGCATATCCGCAACCGATGTGTCCATGCTATACTCTTGTGCGATATCATTAAAAACATTATGTCCCGCATCGTACAGATACAGCATCCTTTCATATATTTCAACAACACGCTCGGGGCACAGGTTACTCGCTACCGCCCAAAATCCAGATTTGAGAAAATCAAACTCCTCGTACAACGTATCGTCCAAATCAAAAACAACGACCATAAACTATGCTCTAAACAAAAACGGCATCATCATATCGAAGCATCAATTTCCCGTCACACCAACCATCATCGTAACATAGTTCTTGGTCGCACAAATACTCTTTAACCAGATATTCCGGATAATTAGCACCAGCGGCGCACGTCAACGGATACCCACCTCCAAAGCGCGGATTTATTTCGATACCTATTGTATCGCCATCAGTCTCTCTATAAAACAACTGAACACATATACAACCAATAACATCTGGTAAATAATGCAGTCTTTCTTTTAGATAATCTACGATCGCATTTTTGCGTGTAACGCCTTTATTTATCTCACCAGCACGAATTTCAATACGCTCTCTCGGCACAATACTTTTTACTTGATTATCCTTGCCGTAGTACATATCTACCGTAAACTCTTTGTATACGGACTTATCTACATACTCCATAAAAATTAATTTAGGATTGTTTAGAATATCAGCCGTCAACGCATCTATGTCTTTTATGTAGTATAAATCTTTGCTCAAAGAGCCATCATATGGTTTTGCAAATATTGGGAATGTAGGATTATTTACATCTATAGGAGCGGGAACTCTGATAGAATGCGATTCAAACAATTCTGCCGTATTACGTTTGTCACGACACGCTATTACAAAATCTTGGTTAGGAACAATAACATTTATACCATACTCCACGAAATATGATTTAGACCGAGCCAACACCAACAATTCTGTATCTATTGTAGGCACAATCATCCCAACCTGATTATCCAAACATATACGCAACAATTCATCAATATAACTCGAAGCTGTAACTCTCGAAACAGCAAAACAACCATCCGATACATATCCAGCAGGTGACATTCCTGGATTCAGTTCTGTGGTATATACTTTTGCTTCTGGGAAATACTTACCCAATGCCTCTTTGAATATTTTAACCAACGCAACACGTTTGCCTGCCGACGTTATTAGGATATTACGATTCATATCTCCTCTAATTTTTCCCGTTAAAGATCTCCATCGTTGCTGAGCCGGCTTGCGAAATATCGGCACGACAGAGAACTTTTTTGATTGTTATAAATATTATCTGCAAATCGACCTTCAGCGAAAGATGGTCGACATACCACACATCCAGACGAAACTTCTCGCCCCACGATATGGCATTACGACCGTGGCACTGCGCCCAGCCCGTAATTCCCGGACGAACATCGTGGCGACGCGCCTGCTCTGCACTATACAACGGCAGGTACTGCACCAGCAGCGGTCGCGGGCCGATAAGCGACATATCGCCCTTGACGACATTAATCAGTTGCGGCAGCTCATCAATCGAAGTCGAGCGCACGAATCGGCCGACACGCGTGAGACGCTTCTCGTCGGGCAGTAGCTCACCCTGCTCATCGCGCTCGTCGGTCATCGTCTTGAACTTGATAATCTTGAAGATTTTGCCGTGCAAACCCGGACGCTCCTGCAAGAAAAATGCCCCTGCACCCTTATTGGCAAAATGCAGCCAGACGGTCACAACCAACAATATCGGACTGATGCAGATCAATGCCACAAGCGCAATCCAAAAGTCGAAAAATCTCTTAAAAAAGTGTCGATACATAACCCTACAATTTTTTATACATCTCGGCCGTTTCGCGCCAAACATCGCGCTGATCGAAACGCGACGCGATCATCTCTCTTGCCACGGAGGCCATTCTTGCGGTGCGCTCTTTGTCGCACACCATTTGAGCCATCGCCTGATAGAGAGCTTCGGCATCCTGTCGCGGGATGACAACACCATTCTCACCCTCCGAAATACTCTCTCGGCTACCATTTACCTCCGACACAATCACCGGCAAACCCATAGCTCCTGCCTGCAAAACAACATTCGGGAAACCCTCTCTGTAGGACGGCAACACTAAAACATCCGAAGCCGCAAGATATGGTCGCACATCGGACTGATAACCCTCAAACACAATCTTATCACTTCGTTCGATGCGCTCCTTTGTCTGTGGAAGCACAGGATCCACTTCATCCTCGAAACGACCAACCAAACGCAGACGCACATCGTCACGCTCCTGCGACAAACGATCGAACGCCTCAACAAGCTCGTTGATACCCTTATCGCGCACCATACGACCAATGAAAACGAATGTAAAATCCGCCGAATCGCCACGCACCTCGGCGGCCTTTATCTCGACCTCTGCCGTACGATCATACCACGCGAGATCGATGCCGTTGATGTTGCCGTTGAAGATCTTCTGCATCGGCTTGCGAGTAATTCGCTCGCGAAGAAGCGTCGCCTTAACGCCATCGCCCTCGGGAATGACCTTCGTAGCACAAAGACAAGTGATTCGCTCCATCGTCTTCAGCACGAATCGCAGCAATCCGTGCGTCGTCTCGAATCGCAAACCCGTCACCATATAGATTCGATGAGGTACTCGGCACAACGCCGCTGCAACCATTGAGAGCAGACTCGCCTTCGGAGTGTTGGCGTGGACAATGTCTGGGTGCTCACGACGGAAAAGACGAATCAGCGCGAAGAGCGATTTAAGGTCGGCAATGAGTGAAATTTCGCGATGCATCGGCACGTTAATCGTGCGTACACCCTCTCGCTCGGCCACCTGCTGCAATACGCCCGTATCAGAAGCCACTCCGACAACCTCAAAATCGCGCGACAAGAACTTAAGCTGTCCTTTCAGCAACGAATAAAGCGATATATCGGCAGTCGTCAGACGAATAAGTTTCGGCATAATATTAAATTAGAGCATATATAATTAAACAACTGTACTGTGCTATTTTACAAGTTTATACATCTTAAACAACAGCACAAACAAATATATCAAATGCCATTTGACCATAAAAAATCGCAATCGTCCTTTTGAAGAGAAAGCACGCTCATCTAACTCCGGAATAATACTTTCCGACCCCACAAATGTTTCATTATACCGCTTAATATTGCTAAATTTATCCGTAATAAGATTTATCTTGGCAAGAAACTGAAACGCCTTGACGGTTTTAGCAAAATCTTTTGCATCGGGCTTGGATTCAAAGAACTCGGTCAAGCGCTGGGCTACACCAATCATCTGATTAACCGCACGTTCCCCATATCCATATGTTGTAGCATTGATATTTGTTCGATTATAGTGATAATACACACCTCTTACTTGCGACAATCCGCCACCATAGTACAACAAACGGGCTATTAATCCATTATCCTCCCACATATTTAACCCATCCCACGGATATACATCGTTTTCGACATACAGCGAGCGTTTTACTAATTTGTTATGTAAAAACAGTCCGACGGTTTTTCGATACCAATTTACCAAAAGGTCTCGGCAAGTTAGAGGCAGTATCTCCACATAATGTGGTACATCGCCGGCCTTCTCCTCATAAATTTCGTCACAAACAACAATATCCGCATTGGTCTGAACAGCAGTTTCATACATTGCAGCGTACAAATCTCGATCAGCCCAATCATCTGCATCGCAATGAATAACATAATCGCCCGTTGCCTTTCTCATTCCTAATTGTCGGACAACAGCTTGACCACTATTTTGAGGCATATCGTATATGTGCGTTTGTGCCGTTCTTGAAGGATATTCTGCAAGCACGCCTTTTATAATATCCATTGAATTATCGGGCGTACAATCATTGACAAACAATATCTCGAGATCATCAAGTGTTTGCTCAAAAAGACTACGCGCGCATCGCTCAACATACGGAGCAACATTATATACCGGAACTATAACTGAGACTTTTGGCATATTTTTCTCTATTTTGCCCTATGCACAATCGTATACACACGAGACGGAACTATCCACTTTATAAATGGCACAATCACACTCTCCGCATATCTCCACCACGGCAAATGAAATGTCTTACATATACGTAAACGATGCAACATCTCATTACGACGAGTAATATAATCGCGACGAGTTGTTGCAGCACGATCATCCCTCATCATATACAACGGCTCCTCTATATTGTAGCCACGAAATCCTTTCTGATACATTTTCAGCCACAAATGTTGGTCCTCTAATCGCAACAGATACTTTGATACAGTATATCCATCCACTGCAAGATATGCCTCACGACGCACCATACAGGGTGCGTGACAAAATGTTCGACCTTTTATGAAATCCGATTCAATCGGCTCGTAACCACCAACGCCTCGACGAAATTCGCCTTTTTCATCAAAATATATCATCGGAGTACTCACAATAGCATACTCCGGATGAGAGTCTAAAAATGCCACCTCCTTTTCAAAGCGAGTGGGTAAAGAGATATCATCACCATCCATACGGGCAATATACTCCCCTCGCGCAACGGCCAAACAGTTATTCAATGTCTTGTTTAGACCCATATTGCGTTCATTACGCAACAGAACTATATTTGAATGTTGCAGCTGATTTGCAAGAGCTATTTCGTATGTATTATCTGTCGATCCATCCTCACACAAGATGATTTCAAAATCTTGAAAGGTTTGGGCATATAACGAATCCAATGCCTCCTGCAGAGTTTTGGCGCAATTATATATACCCATAATAACCGATACTTTGCACATGTTCTACTAATAATAGACAAATTTCATAAACAACGTAAATCCCAGATGCAATAATGCAATACTTGCCACTATTTTATATTGAGAAGGCGAAACACGTTCTTTCAAGAACGGGTATATCAATACTATTGGCAATAACAGCCACGAAAGATATGCAATACGATTGGTATAACTTGCATACATACAGAGCAACCATACGCTATTCACCAACACATATAGATTATAAATAAAGTTATATCTTTCAGACTGTAAGTGCTTCTTAAATATCAAATAATAACCCAAAATAACCGGCATTGCGCTATAAATAATAAAGTCAAAGCGAAATCCGGTCAAATGCAACGCATCATCGTTTTGATCAAACACTAAATATCCCGCACCTTGCTCATCCGTAAGGCCTGCAAATAACGCCTGAAAGAATGTTATATGCAACGCCGACATCAGCAAAGCACCACACCATACCCATAAATAATATTTAGGATTTTTAATCAGCGAAACAACCATATAAGCCACAATAGGCACTTGCATTGAGTGGTGAAAGCCATAGGACAATGCAAGAAATAAATATGACACCCACTTTTTATCTCTATACGCCAATGCTACAAGAAATAACGATGCAGCAGCTCCGGCCTTGATTCCATTGGTAGCATACGAAAATGTCGAAAATGCAGCCAAATATATTAGCACCGCATACATAGTATCTCGCGGAAACATTTTTCGGCAAGCAATCAATATTCCGCCGAAATATATGGATGTAACAACCAAAAAGAAATTTGACCAGCCTAAACTATTACAAGCAAACCAAGTTAGAAGATTGTCAAATAAAATATTATCGGTATCAAACTGAAACTCAAAATGACTTCCTTCTAAATACTCTATCACTCGAATATAATTTCGAGAATCTGCAAAACCAAACCAATTTGGACGCAAGCCAATCCAAAACGTTAGAAATAGTATCAACAACAAAGGTGCAGTAAGCCCATCTTGTGGACGGTAATCCATAAGTTTACTATTGGTCGACAAATAACGATGACTCTGATAAAGCGTCATCAGGGCAACAACTATAAGATATACCGTTTCGTAATATGCACCAGATATCATTTTCTTAACGTTTTATTCTGAAATGTTCAGCAACAACATCCTCCGAATTGAGCCATCCGACCCAATCAAAAATTGTTTCAAAATACCACTTACCCCAAAACGTCTTCTTCAACAGATTTCCCACCTCTTTTTGGGCCTTAAATTCCTCCACATAGAAGCAATACGGTAAATCATATTTTTTAGCCGTAAAAATTACTAACTTTTTACAAGGAATATCTGCATATTTATAAATCATCTCCTCCGTTAAACCATCTCTATCGGAAGCCATAATAAATATTGAATCATCAACTATTCGGTCAAAGCGTTTATGCCACATTTTACACCCATCTTCAAAAGAATTATAATGGGTAAAATAGATATCGATATCCTGTAATCGTCCACCGCCGGGTATCGGAGCAAATTCGCTCTTCCGATAAAACTCAAGATTACTAACCAATTTGAATAGCGACGGCTGATGCATCATCAAATTAATCGTTGGACTCTGAAAGGGCAAACCCAATTGGTGGTACATATATCCACCCATACAATTACCACACAAAATCGTCAACGTCTTTTGTCGATTACGTCGACGCGTCATCCACTTATTCAGCAATGTAAGTGGATAGTATTTATTGTAAAGAATAGTAATCAACCGCATTTTCACAGAAGGTTATATGCATTTTTTTATGATTGGAATACGCTTTAACACATACGCAAAAAACAGCGACAAAGCAATAGTCAGTATCAATACAACCCACGGGAGTTTATTTGCTAACACCGCAGGCAGGTCTGTCTTAAAATACAAGCACATTATTACAAATTGATGAATTATATATACCCCCATACTTATGTCGCCAAATTTGACCAACCATTTAGGAATAGTTATATTGTAAATCGCAACAACAGATAGAGTTGTTATATATAGCGCTAATAATCCAAGCACTGCATATATTACCCTCATCACAGTCGTTAACGAGTAACCAAAAATTTTATATAGAACGTATTCCGAACTACTTATAATTTCAATTAATTTTTCGCGACAAATAATCAACGGCACAAACATTAGCGCATATACAAGCCAAGTTCCAATAATTTGCCTTCGTGTTATTATCGAAGTTACTATTTCACGCTTAATATACATTTCATATCCTATATAGAAAAACAGCGCATAATACATCGCATTATTCAACCTGAAAGGCAATGGCACATATGAAACAATACAAAGCAAACATAATAGGATAAATCGATATTTTATTTTATGCACATACTTTATCAGCAATAAACATATAACAAATGTCCAAAATAGCATCGGTAAATACCACAAATGACTGGCCCCTTCAAGAATCTTATATACTAATAAAAAATTTACACTGCCCGGATAAAACACCCCAAAATAAACACATCCCCAAATTACCATTGGCAACAATAGGCGTTTTGACTTATTTGTGAGAACATATTTCCACGATGCACATTGGGGTCTAACAGACAACTGATACGCAAATACATAACCTGAAATAAATACAAATGACTCTAATAAGAAGCTATAGCTGAATTTCGAAATCCAAGCATAACTTTCATTAGGATAGACACCATCCGGCATATGCCATCCTCCTGAATATATTATAAAGCAATGATAAACAACCAATAAAAAAAATAAGATTGGGCGTATCACCACAATTTCCTTCAACAAAGTATCTCTATTTGCCATTTTACCCATCAAGGATTTACCACAAATTTATACTTTATTCCAGGCATCAAAAACTCTCCCGTATAAGGGTTTCCATCTATAGAAATAGATAACCCGTGCTCCAATGCCAAATTCAAACCCGGAAGAATATCCCACGAATAGCACCCTTTCAAGTGCTGGAATTGGGCGTAGCTGCCTCGGATAACATTATACATATTATACATACAGCAACCCATTATTCGAAATTCAAAATTTCCGCCTAACGATTCAAAATCCTGCGGTGTCATATATGAAGATAGTCCACAAATGCGAGAGTTGCTAATACGTGTTAACCTATCCCCCGTACACAGGCACACGTTCAATTCAGGCAATGCAATCATTGATTGAAAATGCTGACCTCGCCTATAAATAGAGACACCAACGCCCCATTCTTTGAGCCCGGATATAAAATTCTCCGTCCCATCAATCGGATCCACAGTTATAACATATTCCGACTCCGACAATCTCGACAAATCGCCATACGATTCTTCGGATATAAGCACATAATCCTCAAGACAATCTGCCAAATATTCCACAATCAAACGCTCACACAACAAATCGCCTTGCGACACAAAAGTTCCGTCCGCCTTCAATTTGCCGGTAGCGCGCAATGCTAGAATCTCATCCAGATGCGTCTGTATTAGGGTGTATATATCTCTACAAATATCCATACTATTTATTGTACAATGAAGGTGTTATAAACCGAATATCCAATGTCTTTTTCAACTGTTCAATTCGACCAATAATTGCCGCATTAATCTGCATATAATGCTCGTTGTCGTCTATTGTATGCAGCGAGTCTTTGTAATAATTGATTGCATTTTCTTTATACCCGTCCATTCCGGCTAAGTATACCGCGTTGACAGAGAGTTTGGATAATAGATTAAGAAGAAGCATTGATGTATTATCCCGAATCACTTCATTATCATTCAGCAACGTGGAGTAATTGACTACAATTTTATCTTCTTCTACAACCTTAATATTGGAAGTATGAATAATCCGCGCCTTATTATCAGCGACATTAAACGTTGTCTGATAACGACGCAAATTGCTAATAAAAACATAATCACAATCGATAAAATCTGGTATAAACGCAACCGAAACAACGACACACTCTTGGTTTGAGGCCGTATCAATAATTTGCGTTTTATACTCTTCAATTGACGCCCCAGGAGCAATCAACAAAATATTTTTACCGCATAACGTTCTTCTCAGAATAGCAATATCTTCACAATCATTTATTTCATTTGACTGATACTCGACATACTTCTGTTCTATCAACTCTTTATCAAACAACGCACGCCTATCGGGTTCTATCATTTTCAGAATCATCGCAATACTTCGAACCGTAAGCGTCTGCTTATTGTTCAGATATGAAGCATAGTTTGGATGGCAGCCATTGATTGCTGCCAAATAATATGGCACACAATATCCCCAATCGTATTTTGATTTAATGTCTGCAATAAATTCATCCACAACTTCGAGTATCGGCTCAATATCAAATCGACACCCCTGATACTCATTCAAATAACTAGCAATCAATTCTGTATTAAGATTACCAGCGCCACGCCCCATTCCATATACCGAAGAATCAAGATAAACAACTCGATTGCTACTTTGCTCAACCAAGGCCTGACAATTTGAATACGACAGTTGCAAATTATTGTGGGAGTGGAAACCCATATGGATGTTGTGATTCAAATTGTGATCAATTAGATAAAAAAATCGCAATACATCATTTTTTTGCATTAATCCCAATGTGTCGACTAAATAAAATGCAAATGGTTGCAAGGCGTTGACTTTGCTTATCAGTTCAAGGAGTTGCTCATTTGTATAACTTGTTGTTCCAACCGGTTGAACAAATACTTTATATCCTTTTGCAATTATTTGGCGACAATATTCGATCGCTCCATCCACTTCATTGTAATGAAAAGTAACCCGAATACCATCTATTGAACGACCATCGTACGGAGAAAGTTGCGACAACGAGTATTCACCATAGCACGCCATAGCCACATACATCGTATTTCGATGATCCGCAGGCAAGAACTTTTCTATCTGCTCTACTGTATTAAATACCGAATTATTAGGATCATACTCACAATCCTCTAAAAAACCGCATTCAACTATATCTATTCCGGCAGAAGTCAGTTGAGTGATAATTTTACGAATTGCCTTTTGTCCGAATGCAAAATCGTTAACATAACCGCCATCGCGCAGTGTACAATCAAGTATTTTTGCGTTACTCATTACGATTAATTTTATCAGCAACCAAAATTCTCACTTTTTCTAAATCCTTATATGTATCAACCGATATAGATTCAGAGTCCACATAGGCAAATACCAATTTCTTACCGTGTTCCAAGAATCGCAAATGATCAATATCCTCTATTTTTTCCAACTCGCTTTGTGGAGTTGCAACAAAAAAGTCCAATGCCGCTTTTGAAAAACACTCAATCCCCACATATTTGTTATAGTTGAACAGCAGTGTTCCTTTGGGGTATGGTACCGGAGTACGCGACATATACACACATCGCCCATCATTGGCAATTGCCACCTTAATATTTCCCGGATCGATTGTCTCCACCGGATCTTTCAACTTTCGGATCGCCCCCCCAAAGAAAAAATCATCTGAAACTTCCGTTGGCAAAACCTGCTCTATACACTCTGGAGAGATCAATGGTTCGTCACCATTTACGCACACATACAAATCGGCCAAAACCGCTTCGGAAACCTCGTGTATGCGAGATATATGTTCCGGATGATCATCTCTCGTCATTATGTATTTTATACCGAGCTCCTCGCAAACCTCTTTTATGCGAAGATCATCAATAGCCACATATACATCCTTAAATCGTTTTACCTGAGACACCTGATGATACACCCACCAAATCATTGGTTTTCCACATATGTCAGCAAGTGGTTTTCCGGGAAAACGCGTGGACTGAAAACGCGCCGGAATAATTGCAACTATATCCATATTTTATTGTTTTTGCATTATTTGTTCTAAACTAACCCGTTCGAAAGCCTCCAGTTTACCTCCTCGTGTTGCATTATATATTCTAACACCCAACAAGCGAGACACCTTTTCTGCTGTTTCGTATGCTATTGTAGATTCCTCTACACGAGGAAGATTATTCATATTAACATATTCGGTCATTCCTTTGGAATAGTTTGCCTTATTCAATTCATTTTGTTTAACCGGACGGCCGAATGGATCTCGCGTTACACTATAATTATGATCTACACCAATAAGGTATATTTCAGAAAAACCCATATAAACAGCCAACTGTATTGCGCCATAGGTTACTGTATATCCTTGGGAAATACTGTGTGCCACATTACGACTAAAAGACGCATCGTGAGGATAAAACTCCCTCTCTTGTAACACGAAATATCGAAAATTGTTCCTTGCAAATCGTTCCTTGTATTCAATTGGAACAAACAGCGTTTGTGCTTCTATTGATTCTATTTTCGAACCAAACTTTCTGATAATGTCGTGATCTTGACAAATATAATAAGTCGGACGCCAAGACGTTTTATCCAACAACTCGTATATACGATTCGTTCCAAATGTTACTTCATCTTTCAGACTCTCCAAATCGGCTGTTGTCAAAGAGGGTCCGGTTCCAATAATGAAGCAACGCTGGCCCTTATGCATACCCTTAAAACCTTTAAGCATATCCAACTCTTGCCTATACAATCTTCTTTGACGACGAGCATTTCTCACACAAATCAAATTGTAAGCCAATCGTCTTAAAAACGGACTCCAACTTATCAAATCAAATTTACTCATATTTACCCCAATGAAGTTTAGACAACAATATCTCTCGCTCTTGTTTATTCAACATAATCAAAGAAATAACTATTGTTATCACAAAACACGATAATCCCCCAACCAAAGTAAGCTCCATCAATGATGAAGGCAAACAAATTTTATTAATTAACCAGGCAACCGTTGATGCAGCAAATAACACAACAAAGGATTGTAGCATATCACGATAAAATATCGTCCACTTCTTACCAATGCAATGGGCTGCGTATGGCGCATTAAACACAATATTTCGCAGCAAACCAATTGCGGCACTAACGATAACTATTGAGTAGACTCCTAAATTGGAAAATTTAAGCAACACGTAGACAATAGCTACGTTTAAAACGCCTGTCGCAAATAGAACTATTGCTGGGAACTTCACTCTGTTCACAACCGTATATAAATAGTTCACACTATTAATGGCTGCTCCCGTAAAATTTGGCACAATGATACAAACCGATAACAAATATACCATTTCGGTATCGACATTCGGTGTCCACAGTTTATAAAACGGCAAACCAAATCCTATTAAAAAACAAATAGGCACACTAGCTATCACGGTCATAAATTTGATACTTTTACAAATTTCACCATACAACGCCTGATAGTTTTGTGACGAAAAATATTCCAAGTACTTTGGAGTAAACAGATTTGATAAGGCCGATATACACGTTGCGACCATTGCCGGCAACGTAGCAGCTACCGACATATTTCCCATCGCCACTGCGCCAACCATAACATTACAGAACAACAGGTCCAAACCGTGTAGCAGAAACTGGCTTAAATGATTAAACGAATTCCAAATTCCCGCCGAAATTATAGTCCATATAGCTCGTAATCGAACAGCACTAAAACTGACACATAGTTCCGGCACTAATTTTCTATTATAATGTACATTACCAATGGTTGTGAGTATAGTCGCCATAAGTGTTGCTATGCCTAGATACACAATAGAAGCATCAAACAACGTATATAAGAGAATCAGCAAGCCGGCTCGTAAGACATTTGAACAGATAGATATAGCAGACGATAAATCCAATCTATTCTTTATCACGAATACTCCCGAAAAGACAGCTGAACAAACGTTTACACACATATTGGCAAAAACAATGTAAAACAATAAACGTACATCATTCAGCAACTCTATTGGAACATTAATAAATTCTCCTATGTTCCAAATACCTATTAAAGCAGGAACCAACAGTAATAAGACGAAAACGACATCTCCAAAAAACACGGAAGAGTAATAGCGTATCGCCTCCGAATATTGTTTATTGTGATACTCTACACCAACAAATCTGGCAGACATCGAATTGAGTGCTGCCGTCACAACGATGGTGTAGTTTACAATAGTATTGGCCAAAGTAAAAAAGCCATAAGCCGTTGCGCCTACCGTCCTAACCAAGTAGGATGTAAGAAAGAAACTAACAGCAAACTGAATTATCAAATTCAGCATTGTGCTTATTGTATTTATCGCAAACTGTTTTTGTTGCATTACTTAACGGCTTTAGTTCGCAACTTGCCCCAACCAGCAATTACCCAAAATAACAAACCAAATAACCCAAACCTCAAAGCATTGCGAACAAAGCTCATTGGCAAGGATAAATACGAATCGGATGTATTAACTATATTCTTCAAGACCTCCATATTTACGATTTCCCGAAATATTCGAGCACAATAAAATGGAGACTTGTTCGAAGTGGTAGCTATTTGTAAAACCAAAGAATATACCATAACCAACGCTGTGTTAGCAGATGCTACAATACATTCTTTTTCGTGTGCTCGTTTACATTTTTCGAGATACAACGACTCTATTCGTTTCCACGAAGCCACATAATCGACAGATGTACTAATTTGGCCCGTAATAGAAGTATCGCTGACAACGTAATTATAGATAACGTTATTATCGATGTATATTAAATTACTCTTCGGAATAACATCAATATTAAAAATCTGATCTTCAAACGGTTTTAATCGTTCATCAAATCGAATATTATTGGCAACTATGATTTCACGGCGAAACACCTGTTTCCACATAAAGCCACTCAGCACTCCACGATTTTTCAACCAACCAAAAGCCGATGGAAGGATATCAGTTTTAATCCGATTTGCACCATAGGCCCCAACTTGAAACGGCATATCACAAATTCGGCTTTGATTTTTATTTTGAGTATTATATGATGTTATGTATAAATCACATCCCGTCGAATGAATAATCTCTACGACACGATCATAAGCGCCGGGAACAAGATAGTCATCAGAATCACAAAAACCTATATAATCACCTGTACATCTTTCAATACCCAGATTTCTTGCTCCTATATAACCAATATTATCCGTTAACGTATATACGACAAAGCGGCTATCCTTACGAGCATACTCTGCACATATTTCACCACATCGGTCCGGACTACCATTATCAATCAAAAAAAATTCTAATTCAGAACTCTTTTGCGCCACCATTGAATCCAATAAACGTGGCAAATCCCGTTCTGCTTTGTATATCGTAGTGATTATACTTAATTTCATAATTTACAGAGAATCAAACAACTGTTCAACATCAGCAACCGTATTCTCTTTTGAAAAACGTTTGGCTCTTACTCGAGCTTGAGAACAATACATCTGTCGCAAAGATGCGTCGGAAAGCATTTTATGCATACCGTCAAATATACCAACCTCATCATTGGTTGTCACAATTCCATACTCGTCATCTTGTCCTAACAACTCGTATGCGCCGCTACAGTTCGTACTAACTACCGGTATTCCTAACACCAGCGCCTCTGTTACGGCCGTACTAAAACCTTCGCGACGCGAAGAGCACACAAACATATCGGCATTTGCAACATATTTATACGGATTATCTTTAAACCCAAGCAAATGAAATGTTTCACCAACACACAACTCCGTAATCGTTTTTTCAAGTTCGGCACGCATTTCACCATCGCCTAAAATGTATATATGATGTTTTAACCCCGCATCAAGCAAACGCCTATGAACTCGCACCAAACGATCATATCCCTTTGCTGGGACTAAACGACCTACAGAAACCACTTTAATATCTGAAATATCACCCCACTCAGACATTTGCTCGCGCGCCTTGGATAAAATCACATCATATTCGTTGGTGTTATACAAGACTCGACAAGGATGCTCTATTGCAAATAATTTCGTAAAATCTGTTTTTACAGATTCTGCAACACAAATAGAAGCATCAAAACGATTCATACACTCAAATGCCTCCTTCGCAGAACGGTAGCTGTATGCAGCGTTACTCAAAGTATTTTGTTCAACATGTACCCAATTAATGAGTTTACTCTCCGAAAATGGACAACCAGAAACAATACGTGCAGTCGGGCCTTCGAGATACGAAACGACAATGTCATACTTCTTACCGATCAGTCGTTTATATAACGTTTCAGGAGAAAATAGTGTTAGAATCTTGGCATTTCCTCTAAAAACTCGCCGAAAACAGTACTTATACTCAATATCATCTTGTAACCCCTGCTTATTAACGCCACCATCAAACAGCGTTTGGACCGTAATGCTATACTTTTTGCGATCCAAGTTGTTAACAAGATTTACTAACACCCTCTCAGCACCGCCACCACCGAGGGTTGGTATCAAAAACAGTATTGTCTTCATTAATATACAGTCTTGTTTATCCGAATATTATTAACGCAACAACTTATATTCGGCAAAACTCATCAAGTTTTTATCTTTGTCTGAGATAATCAAATTTTCAACACCGCCAATCAAGTCCATCGGCCATTGAATATTGATATCCGGATCGTTGTACATAACACCGGAATCACCATCAGCATAAAATACTTCTCCGCATTTATAACTCACTATACTGTCTTCCAACACCAAATATCCATGACCAAAATACGGAGGCACATACAAGCTGCACTGATTTTCGCCCGTTAACTCAAAGCCACGCCACTCTCCGAAGGTTGGAGAATCGTGGCGCAAATCTACAATTACATCATACACACGTCCGCTTATGCAACGAACCAATTTAGGTTGTTGCTTTACTTGTTGAAAATGTATTGCCCTAATGACGCCACGCTTGGATTCTGTATAGAATGTCTCTCGCAACTCCAAATTAATACCATTTGCACGAAACATATCCTCATTGAAATCCTTTATAAAACCACCTCGCTCATCGGTAGCATAAAATGGCAATATCTTGTACGCACCGCGCAAGTCTAATTCTTGAAAGTCGAATTTTCGTATCATTGAGCTATTTAATTACAACGTTTTCAACCAATTTAACGTTTTTAGTGCTCCCTCGGCAAATGTAACCTCCGGTTCAAAACCACAATCGGAACGAATTGCATCTATTGAAAATGTAGCTACCGGCATATTAGTTCCGGTAAAAGGAATATCACCAAACAGCGGAACTGCTGTTGGATCGCAACTTGCGACCATTTCCAAAATAAATTCTTTAAGCGGTTTGGCATTCCCGCTGCCGATCATATATTCGCAGAATGGTTTCCCTTTCTTTGCAACCAAATAAAATGCCTTAGCCACATCGCTGACGTACACAAAATCATAGTTCTGTGTTGCCGATGTAAATTGCAGCTGATCTCCATTTATAATTTTTCGCAAGGTTGTATTGACAAATCGAGGAGAGAGTTCACCTACACCATAGGCATTGGTTATCATCGGCCAAAGCAAATCTATCCCGATATCTGTGGCAACGCTTTTACACATACAATGAGCAATATGTTTGCCCATTCCGTAAATATACCCCATTCCCGGACGGCTACCTTGCGAATGTATGGCTGCTTCCACCTCGTACTCCATTATACTGCCAGCACAAACGAAACGGCTGCATCCCAATTGTTTTGCTACTTTTAAACACTCTACCGTATTCAATGCATTTTGCATCTGCAAATTATAATCGATTCGTGCTTGACCGGCCGATCCTGCCCACGCAAAATGGACAAACGTATCATAGTAGTTAGGAGTGATGCTTTGCAACATTAAAGACGCATCCGAAATATCACATTGCATATACTTTAGGTCTTGATGTGGCTTCAGTCTTGCAGGTGTCGATGCCATATCTAATGCCAACACATTAACACCCTGTGACAAGAAATACTCCACCGTATAACTTCCAACAAAACCATCGGCTCCTGTTATGATTACATTTTTCATTATGCTTCTGTAAATTCTTTGATTTGTTTTTCCATTAACGCACAAATATCACCACCTGCGCTCCAACATTTACTCCACTCTACAACCTTTTCCACAGCTGTTTCAAGCGACCATTTGGGAGTCCAGCCAAACTTATTTTTTAAGAGAGAACAATCCAATTTAAGAAAATTGGCCTCGTGCGGTCCTCCATCATACTGATTGATCCACACTAAATTATCGCCCCATTTCGAGACAAATAAATCGACCAATTTGCCCGTTTGGAAACAATCCGCATCATCAGGTCCAACATTATACCATCCCGAAAAACTATCATCCTCATACTGTTTGGCAGCAATCATTAAATAAGCATACAAAGGTTCTAAAACGTGCTGATAAGGTCGAGTCGAGAGAGGGTTTCTTACGATAATATTTTCACCACTAATGGCTGCTCGAACACAATCCGGAATAATACGATCGGTAGCAAAGTCTCCTCCACCAATAACATTTCCGGCACGTGCCGTACTTATTGCAACTTTTGACTTACCATCGTTATCTGTAAAAAAACTCCGTTTATAACAGTGCGTAACCAACTCTGAGCAGGACTTCGAATTACTATATGGATCGTAACCGTTTAATTCCTCATTCTCTCTGTAACCCCACTCCCACTCTCTATTCAGATACACCTTATCCGTGGTAACATTCAAAAATGATTTGACGCTGTTACTTTGACGAACACACTCCAAAATATTCACCGTGCCCATTACATTTGTTTCGTAAGTATATGCCGGATTCTTGTAGCCATCGCGCACTATTGGTTGTGCTGCCAAATGCAATACTATCTCTGGATTGGCTGCATCAAATGTCCTTTTCAAGAATGCAAAATCTCGTATATCTCCTATTACGGAGGTTATTTCATCTTGTACGGAAATTTCAAACAATGATGGGTTGGTGGGTGGCAATAACGAATAACCGGTAACCTTGGCTCCCGCCATAACTAACATCTTACATAACCAAGACCCCTTAAATCCGGTATGTCCGGTCACAAACACACTTTTTCCTTGATAAAAGCCGTTGAATAAATCTATCATTACTACCGTTTTTTTCTACGCTTTAACAATCCTATTCTACCAAACTTTCCAAGGGGCAATACCCTCATTCCACAACTTTTCCAACTCTACATTATCGCGTAGAGTGTCCATTGGTTTCCAAAAACCGGTATGCTTGTATGCGTGCATCTTTCCATCACGCACCATATCCTCCAGCGGTTGTCGCTCAAACATCACAGAATTTGCATCGTCGTGCAGATAATTAAACACATCCGGCTCGCAAACAAAGAAACCGGCATTAATCCAATTACCCTCGCCATCCGGTTTTTCCATAAACGACTGAACCTTATTGGTGGTCTCTTCAATCTTTACTGCACCAAAACGCCCCACCGGTTTATAAACGGTCATCGATATTTTAGCACCACTCTCTTTATGCGCACGAATCGAAGCCGAAATATCCATATCAATCACTCCGTCTCCGTATGTCAACAAGAACATTTCATCACCAACATATTTCTGAATCTGCTTCAATCGACCGGCAGTCATTGTTTCAAACCCTGTATCAACAATAGTTATTTTCCAATTCTCGGCGTGCTTTTCAAGTAATTCAACATTATTCGTAGTAAGATCAATAGTTACATCCGAATTATGCATAAAGTAGTTCATAAAGTACTCCTTAATGATGTACTGCTTATATCCGGCACAAATGATAAACTCATTTATTCCGTACGAACTATATATCTTCATTATGTGCCACAAAATCGGTTTGCCACCAATTTCAATCATCGGCTTTGGTTTATACTGCGTTTGTTCACTAAAACGTGTTCCAAAACCTCCGGCAAAAATTACTGCTTTCATAAACTGTTGTTATGTATGTTTATCCGTTATTATTTTCCGATTGCGTAATACGAAAAGTCCTGCGAGGTGAGTTCCTGGCGGTCGTAGATGTTACGGCCGTCGATGATGACCTTGCTGCGCAGCAGGCGCGAGAGCGTTGTCCACGACGGGATGCGGAACTCCTTCCACTCCGTGACGAGCATCAGCGCATCGGCATCCGTTGCCGCAACGTACATATCGTCGCAATAAGCCACCTTGTCGCCCACTCTGCGACGGCACTCCTCCATCGCTATCGGGTCGTAGACCTGCACGCGACAACCCGCCTCGACGAGTCGGTCGATGAGCACCAACGACGGTGCTTCGCGCATATCGTCAGTCTCGGGCTTGAACGACAAGCCCCACATAGCCACCGTCTTACCCGCCAGCTCGCCACCGAAATGGGCCGAGAGTTTATCGAAGAGTATCGACTTTTGGCGCTCGTTGACCGCCTCGACGGCCTTCAGCACACGCATCTCGTAACCGTTCTGCTCGGCCGTCTTGATCAGCGCCTTGACATCCTTCGGGAAACACGAGCCGCCATAGCCGCAACCCGGGTAGAGAAACTTGCGACCGATGCGCGTATCGGCTCCGATACCCTTACGCACCATATCGACATCGGCACCCACCTTCTCGCACAGATTCGCGATATCGTTCATAAACGAGATACGCGTTGCGAGCATCGAGTTTGCCGCATATTTTATCATCTCGGCCGACGGAATGTCGGTGAAGATCATACGTTCGCCACTGAGCATAAACGGTTTGTAGAGGCGTGCCATAATCTTCTGCGCACGCTCGCTGTCGGTGCCGACAACCACACGGTCGGGCGTCATAAAGTCGCTGATGGCGGCACCCTCCTTCAAGAACTCGGGATTCGACGCCACGTCGAACTCCACAGCCTCGCCACGACGCTCCAACTCGGCAGCCACCGCCGCCTTGACACGCTGTGCCGTACCCACCGGCACGGTCGACTTCGTTACGAGAATCGTGTACTTGCGGATATTCTCGCCAAAGGTCTTTGCCACGGCCAGCACATACTTCAGGTCGGCCGAGCCATCCTCATCGGGTGGCGTACCAACGGCCGAAAAGACCACCTCTACATCCTGCAGACAGTCGCGCAGGTCGGTGGTAAAGTGCAGACGGCCTGCCTCGGTATTACGCTTGACGAGCTCTTCGAGCCCCGGCTCATAGATTGGAATCTCGCCACGCAGCAGGCGCTCGATCTTCGCCTTATCCACGTCGACGCACGTTACATCGATGCCCATCTCCGAAAAGCAGGCACCCGAAACCAGACCTACATATCCCGTTCCTACAATTGCAATTTTCATATTCTGTTTTTAAGTTTTTCTGTCATCATCGCGGCACGCCGAGAGTGGCACACCGCCCCGAGCGTTAAATTCGCTCGACCATCTGAATCGGCAACGACGGAGCAGCCACCGCTGCCACGCCCTCGATCTTGACCACCACACGTCGATCGCGCGCCCCGCACACCTTCACCAGCACACCCTCCGCACCGGCAAACACGCCCGCCACGATTCGCACCCTATCGCCCTTGCCGACATCGACACTCTCGGGCGAGAGGAACATCACCTGTTCGTCCTCATTGCCGGCTATCGCCACGAAACTGCGCATCTGCGCCTCGGGCACAACCATCACCCGACGCTCGTCGTCCTGCGTATGCATCACATAGCGGAGATATGGCAGCGAATAGGTCTTGATTTGGTCGAGCACCTCGCGTGTCGAGCGAACGAAGATGTAGTTGTGCAACAGGGCTTGTGCTCGCGCCACGCGCCGACCGGCAGATGTTGTGCGGTAAACCCTCTTTGTCGGCACGAAACTCTCGATGGCGCGCTCGTCAAAAAATGCTTTCGCTATCAACTCTCGTTGATAAGTTACACGCAAAACGTACCATTGCAGACTATTTTCCTCCAAGCTGACCACCTTTGCTGACCGACTCGCGAAACCCCTCCGCTGCGAGAGCAACGCGCACAATCGGGGGACATTGACACCCACCGAACACGGTGAGCACCAATCACTTACGCGATTAATTAGACATTTATCACCCATTCTCCGCGCACGCAAGCGAGCGCACTCGCAGAACGAGTGATGCAAATTTAAACAAAAATATTGGGAAAATCAACTCTACGGGCGAAAAACACCCCTTTTCGCACAAAATTATGTCCGAACCGAGATTTTACGCCACAGGCACGAGGCGCACCTTGAGCTGCGTCGGCTTGCCGGCACGCAGATCGAGCGTGAAGCCGATGCGGCGCGTACCCTTGTTCGGAGCATCGTAGTCGTGCGGTGGGTCGTTCGAGAGCACAAACGCCTTGACACGACGCGGAGAGAGCACCTCAACTCGCAGTTTTCGACCTCCTGACGAGAGCAAAATTGTGCGGTTATCCACAACCATCGGCTCGGCCGGCGTACACATCACCCAGCGCACGCGACACGCCTGCTCCGCCTCGAGCGCATCTTCGACCATCACGCTGTGCGACCCATCAATCGTGAGCGTTCGCTCGGCACGACGCACACCATTCAGCACGGACGACATATCGAACTTCGCACCGTGGCACTCCGGCGTATCGTAGATCTCCGTCATCTCTGCCGAGCCGGCGCACAGATGGCGCTCGCCCTCGACCGAGAGCGTAGAGTGCGAGATATTACCAAGTCGGAATACATCCCATCGCTGCGAATCCTGCCCCATTGCCCAGAGTTTCACGCCGCGCGATTCGAGCGAATAGTAGTTCTGCGAGCCCAGGTCGCACGACCAGCGCACACCACCCCACTCGTAGATGAACGAGCCGGCATCCATATGAGCGTGCGAGAGAGATGCCGAGCCACCTTTGGCCGCCAGATAGGCATCACTCGACGAGCGCCATCCGCTGCGGTACATAAAGAGCGGTTGTTCGCCCTTGCTATACCAGAAATCGCCCTTCGGAGGAGTTATGCCCGAGAGGTCGCAACGCGACAAAAACAACATTGCAATCGGGAATAATCGGGGCTCTAAAACTCGGATTCGATCGCTCTTCAACGACTCAAATTCTCGATACAGGAGCGACATATCGCCTCGCTCGGCAGCAAACCAGGCAAGCAGCAGATTGAGGTGAACAGCACCCGAGCCACAATCCGAGAAGTTGAACGACTTGCCCGATGGAGCAACGGCATAGGTCATAAAATCAGCCGATTGCAAAAATCCGGCAGCGTGTTCCATATCGTAACTTTCGCCCAATGCCGTGCGGAGTGCCTCGATGAGCACCACCTGATACCACGTTCCGTAGCTCCAATAGGAGTAACCCTCGGGATAGACTCCGTCGGGGCCATACGGACGCAGGCCGAGCGATATGGTCGCAAGCGACTTTTTGATTATATCGGCAGCCACCTCCGGCGCACGCTCGGCAACCGCCAGTGCACCCAGCGTAAGGCCACCGTTGCAGACCTGATTCCAGTTATTTTCGCGACGATAAAACCACATCTGGCTATCGCTCTCCGCACCGCACAAACCCTTCTCGACGATGGCCTGCTCGATTGCGCGACGACTCTCCTCCGAGAGACGGTCGTAGAGCCAGTCGTAGCCCAACGCCAAAGCGGCCGTCATCTCGCCGACGTCGAGGAAGTGCGACGGATTCCAATCCATAAAATCGGCCGCCGCAAGCATCTCCTGCTCGGCACGCACGGCATACTCTGACTCGCCCGTCAGCAGATAGGCCAGCGAGCAATGGAGCACGCGATCGAGCACATTGCGCGACACCGTAAGCAGGCGCTTACCCTGCTTCTTGCGCTCGCTCAGCGGCGCATCGAGTGCCTTATCCGCCCTATTGAGCAGGTAGTCGTACAGACGCTTCATCTGCGGCACCTGCTCCACCGACACTCGCAGTCGCTCCACATCACCCTCACGCAGAATCAGACGCGGATGGGCAGGGAGTTGGGTTAAACGGTCGGTGTCGAGAGGTTGGGCCGAGACTCTCAGCGAGAGAATCAGGGCAAAAATTATGGCGAGTTTTCTCATAGTTGTCATTTTATTTCAAACAAATGTAGTAATTTTGCGACAAATTGTCAAACAACTCTGACAAATTTGTCAGTCGCACGGCTTTGGCACACCTGTTGAGTGGTAAGATACTCGAACGCAAACTCAGCGAAGCAAACGAAAAATTTAAACAATATAAAAAGCAAACAACAATGAACGTAAAACCATTATCGGACAGAGTTCTCGTACTGCCTAATCCGGCAGAGGAGAAGACCGCCGGAGGTCTCATCATTCCGGACACAGCAAAGGAGAAGCCGCTCGCAGGCAAGGTCGTAGCCGCAGGTCCGGGTACGGCAGAGGTTAAGATGGAGGTAAAGGAGGGCGATCAGGTGCTCTATGGCAAGTATGCCGGCACGGAGATCAACGTCGAGGGCACATCGTACCTGATCCTCAAGCAGTCGGAGATTTTGGCAGTTATCGAGTAAGACACACAGCAAAACATTCAGTAAACAACTATGGCAGCAAAAGAGATTAAATACAATATCGAGGCACGCGACCTTCTCAAGGAGGGTGTCGACGCGCTGGCAAATGCAGTAAAGGTAACATTGGGCCCTAAAGGTCGTAACGTAATCATCGACAAGAAGTTCGGTGCGCCACACGTTACCAAGGACGGTGTAACCGTAGCCAAGGAGGTAGAGTTGGAGGATACGTTTGCAAATATGGGCGCACAGATGGTACGCGAGGTTGCATCGAAGACCAACGACGACGCCGGCGACGGTACGACCACCGCTACGGTGCTTGCACAGGCACTCATCGGTGTCGGTCTGAAGAACGTAACGGCAGGTGCCAACCCTATGGACTTGAAGCGCGGTATGGACAAGGCGGTTGCAGCAATCGTTGCATCGCTCCGCGAGCAGTCGCAGGAGGTGGGCAACGACATCTCGAAGATCGAGCAGGTGGCAACCATCTCGGCCAACAACGACAACAACATCGGTAAGCTGATTGCCGAGGCGATGGCGAAGGTCAACAACGAGGGCGTTATCACCGTCGAGGAGGCAAAGGGTACGGACACCCACGTCGAGGTAGTCGAGGGTATGCAGTTCGACCGTGGTTATATCTCGGCATACTTCATCACCGACACCGAGAAGATGGAGGCACAGCTCGAGAAGCCGTACATCCTCATCACCGACAAGAAGATCTCGACGATGAAGGAGATTATGAGCGTCCTGGAGCCGGTTGCACAGAGCGGTCGTGCGTTGCTCATCATCGCCGAGGATGTTGACGGCGAGGCACTTTCGGCATTGGTTGTAAACCGCCTGCGCGGCACGTTGAAGATTGCGGCTTGCAAAGCTCCCGGTTTCGGCGATCGTCGCAAGGAGATGCTCGAGGATATCGCAGTATTGACGGGTGCAACCGTAGTTTCGACCGACAAGGGTATGCGTCTGGAGGATGCTACGCTCGAGATGCTCGGTTGTGCCGAGAAGGTTACGCTCAACAAGGAGAACACCACCATCGTCGATGGTTGTGGCAACAAGGAGGCAATCAAGGAGCGCGTGGC
Organism: Alistipes sp.; assembly: GCA_045635325.1. GTDB lineage: Bacteria > Bacteroidota > Bacteroidia > Bacteroidales > Rikenellaceae > Alistipes. The sequence continues at coordinate 154,857 of JAZRBZ010000016.1, read as the reverse complement.
ACAGATTCGCTCGTCGATCGAGGTATCGAAGTCGGACTACGACCGCGAGAAACTTCAGGAGCGCCTTGCAAAGTTGGCAGGTGGCGTAGCAGTGCTCTACGTCGGTGCAGCTACCGAGGTTGAGATGAAGGAGAAGAAGGATCGCGTGGACGACGCTCTGGCAGCAACCCGTGCAGCCGTAGAGGAGGGTATCGTTCCAGGTGGTGGCGTGGCATACATCCGCGCAACCGCAGCACTCGAAAATATGAAGGGTGAGAACGACGACCAGACCACAGGTATTCAGATCGTTAAGCGCGCCATCGAGGAGCCGCTCCGCCAGATCGTAGGCAATGCCGGCGGCGAGGGCTCGGTGGTTGTGAACAAGGTACGCGAGGGCGAGGGCGCATTCGGCTACAACGCTCGCGACGACCGCTACGAGGATATGCTCGCTGCGGGTATCATCGATCCTACAAAGGTATCGCGTGTTGCGCTGGAAAACGCCGTTTCGATTGCATCGATGTTGCTCACTACGGAGTGTGTACTGGCCGAGAAGAAGCAGCCGGAGCCGGCTATGCCTGCAATGCCGGGCGGCGGTATGGGCGGTATGATGTAACAGAGTGCATCAAATATCCAAAAAGGGGTTATTCCTATCGGAATAATCTCTTTTTTTGTGCCTATACTGCGCCATAACCAACTTTTTTGCAGGAAAAGAGTACAACTTTATATATTTATATATATCTTTGCACCCGCTAACTCGTTCTGCGTCAAGCATTGCAACGACACAGAGCGCCGAGAGCAGACAGGTTTTACCCCAACCCAGCAAATGAAAGTTATCCGTAGCGGGGGGGGGTATTTTATTGTATACCAACAAATTACAACACACACAACAGACACGATGAACACATATCGTAAGACATATCTCGCGCCGCAACTCGACATCTACTCGATGCCGGCCGAATGTGGTTTCCAGATGTCGGGAGGTGCCGGCGATGGCGACTATGGCGATTTCGGCGTGATGTCCACCGGTCGCAACTACGTCGACCTGCACAACGACGATTATTAACATCTGCCCGATTGGCAGACGCCCCTAAAACTCGGGGCAACTACCCAAACAACTATATCAGCAACCCCACACTCAAACATATATCAGCAAAATGACAAACCTGAAAATATACATTACGGCAATCGTCACTTTTGCCACGCTCCTCACTTCGTGCGTCGACTCGCCGGAGGATTTCACCGGAGCGGAGTCGCTTGTGAAGTATCGCAGCATAGCCATAAACCTCTCTTCGGCGGACGACACCGAGCTGACAGAGCCGACGGACAAGAACGAGAGCCGTATCGAGGCGGGCGAGATTGTCAACGGACGAATGACCTTCAACTGGAGCGAGGGCGACTCGATAGGTATCTTCCTGCTCAATCTTCAGCCAAAGCACGTCAACCACTCGGCTGTCGGTGTGCTGCATCCGACCAATGCCAACAGCGCGAACTTCTCGTTCACAACCGAAGTGGTCGACAACGGCTCGACGGGCAGCACCGATACGGTCGATGGCCCGATTGATATGTTCGTCTACTACCCTTACAACTCGTCGCTCGTCGTTCCGCAGAGCTACACCTCGGGCGCACACGCCGGCGAGCCATATTTCGGCCACGAATATCTCCACTCCGACCTCGGTCTGGTCTATCGTGTGCCGGCTCTGCAGACCGTACTCGAAAACGAGGAGGGCCGTCAGGGCTGTACGAAGGCGATGTCGCGCTACGCCTCCTGCTACGACTTTGTGCGCGTAGAGAACGGCACGGCAAAGTTCAAGATGGAGCACCGTCCGGCATTCTTGCGAGTGCGCGTAACGGGTAGCCAGATAGAGGGTGGCGAGCACTACGGCAATGGCGACTACTACCTAAAGAGCGTCGTTGTTCACGCGACATATCCCGATGGCGAGGAGGAGAAGCAGGCCAACATCGCAGGTACGTACCACGTTGGCTACGACTACGAGGGTAACGGCTCGGTAATCACGGGCGACGAGGTGCTCACGCCGATTTCGACCGGTGGTATCACCCACGTCTCGTGCCAGCTCCACACGCCACTGCCGTTGCGCGAGCACAACAACATCAAGGATGGCTCGGAGAACGACAACGGTCGCTATGCGCTGCTCACCATCTCGCCAAGCCAGTTCGAGAAGGTCGGTGTCAATAAGCTCAATATCACGGTACACCTCATAAAGAAGATTGGCGAGTACGAGTCGGCAAACATCTCCATCACGCGCACGCTCAACATCCAGCCAACAAGCATCCGACGCGGCGGATTCTACGACATAGCATTCAATGCATACGATCCGATTGACAAGATCAACTATCTCGACGACGAGGATCCTGCGAACACCTACATCGTAACCTCGCCGGGAACATACCGCTTCACGGCCAACACGGCGGGCAACGGCGTACTGCCATACAAGACCACCTTCGAGGAGCTTGGCATCAGCGAGCAGCTCATCGACGACAGCAAGCACTACGATGTCGATTGGCTCTGGGCGTCGGGCGACGTATTCAACGGCCGAAGCATAGAGGATGTGTTCGAGGTGGAGTACAACAGCCCTGAGAAGAGCATCTTCTTCACGCTCCGCGACGGCCTCTACAACGCGTCGGGCAATGTGGTACTTGCACTCTATGAGAAGATGGGCGAGAACGACGACACGGTCAAGCAGATCGTATGGTCGTGGCACATTTGGCTTGCCGAGCCGCACTATTCTCACTTCCGCTTCGCAAACACCCGTGCCAGCATCGCACTCAACAACGAGGAGTGGCATATGCTCGACCGCAACCTGGGTGCAGAGGCAGCAGACCTCTCATACAAGGCGTTCGGCTGCTACTATCAGGTCGGCCGTAAAGATCCGTTTATCGGCCCGAACCAGCACGGTGGCGGTGGCATTGGTAACAACTGGTGGAATTGGACCGACGAAGGCGTAGAGGATTGGAGCATCTGTCGTCTCTCGACACTGCAAAACACCGCCAAATTCGGCGTGCTCGCGCAGTGGAAGGCGGGCGTCAAGGACGGCAGCATCAGCGGCTATAACGACGTGGAGACCTATCGCCACCGATACCCTATGTGGATTATCTCCCGCGACTTCGAGCACGCACACCTCGACCGCAGCAAGTATGCGTGGGTACACACCGAGGGACAGGCCGACTTCAATACCAAGACGCTCTTCGACCCGTGTCCTCCGGGCTACAAACTCCCGACCACGCGCGAGTGGGACAACTTCAAGAACAACGAGTTTGAGTACACCGACCCTGCGGCATTCTCATCAGGCCCGTTCGGATACTGCATCAGCACCGAGGCAGAGGCATCGCTCAAAGCAACCTCGATGACCAATGGCGTGTACGACTATCCGGAGACGCACGATGCGTGGGCAACATTGGCTGCTCGCAGAGAGGCCGGCGACTACTACGAGGTGGACGAATACAACGGCCGCCGATACCACACGAGAGCGATGTCGGCGCACGGCGACGAGATCATCACCTGCTTCCCTGCGTCGGGTGCTATTCAGGATGGCGGAGCGTTCTACTCCATCGGTGCAAACTTTGCGCTCTGGGCTTCGGGCCGTGTCGAGTCAATCGACGGCAACGGCTACGCCAACACACGCTACGATGCACACTGGTTTGGCGTTAAGGACAACTGGTCGTCCGACTGGAAGGAGTCGTACGATTGGATGGATACCGGAAATTGGAGAGTCTATTGCCCATACCTGCGAGACGATAACAACTGGAACGCACGAGTGAATCTCGCCAACAACCCTATCGGTGCGGTTGTCCTCGGTATTGGTACTCCGGCAATGGAGGTCGACGGCACAGGCCACCACTCGGGACTCGGCACGGCCAGCAACTACGCCGTTCCGGTACGCTGCATCCGCCAGTACGACTCGACCGCAGGCCGTGCGACGATGAGCGAGAAATAGACCGTAGCGAAGTGATAACACAACGGGGTTGTTCAACCATAGAGTCGAACAGCCCCGTTCTCTTTTGGCACTATCGATGTTGGCGTGCAACTCGGCACGCGGAGGTTTACCTGCGACGACGGCGACGCTCAATCATAACGTACTCGCTATAGACGATCTGCGTGTGCGGATTCGACGAGACAACCTCCTGACGCAGACACTTCACGCCGTAGGGAATCCCCAGCATACGACGCGGCACACGATGCACGAGCTGACGCAGCGTATCGACGCTATGCACCGAGCACTCGACCACGCCGTCGGCAATGCGCCCCTCGACACTTACCCAGCCGTCGCTCCAGCGAAATCGACCGACGGTGTCGCGCACCGGAATCGTATCGAGCGTCAGTCCTCGCTCCGTGCGCCACGACAGCACCGGCCGATAGACCGTGTCGCGCACCACGACCGTATCGCGTAGCACCGCACGCACCGCAACATCGGTCGCCATAGCGGTCTTTGCCACCGCCTCCAATCGACGCAGACGCACCCCCAATCGCTCGATGCGCTCGGCATCGGCAGCCCGCGCCTGCTCGAACTCGCCACACCGCAGCCGCAACACGCGGACCGATGCAGCCGCCTCGTCGGCCTTCGTTCGATAGTGCGCGACGCGCTCGGTGAGCGCATCCTGATTTTGGCGCAGTCGGCTGTTTTCACGCAGCAACGGCGCTCCGACCACTGCAATAATTGCAGTCGTCAGCAGAGAATAAAACAGAAGAATTTTTGTCATAATAGTTTTTTAATAAATTATTGAACTTGCATTGAAGATTTGCATCACCCGCCAAACAATTCCACCCCACCGCCGTACCGACCGCTATGCCCGCACTACGCCACACGCATCCACACAAAATCAAGCAGAATCGCAACAGATATATCTGTACGACAGCACAACTCAAAAACGGATTTCGACAGCCGAGCAGCAGAATCGGAAGAGGTGCTCGGCAAAAAGATTTGCAATGCAAATATACAAAAATTGAACTCGCTTGTCAAGTGGTTCGGGGCATAAAATCGAGTTTTCGTGCCCAAAATGCGGTCAAAACCGCGCGACATGAGGGCTAAAAGTCGGTGTTTGTTCAAAAAAAATGGCGAAATGTTTGGCAGAGACAAAAATCTGTATTACATTTGCACACCGATTCGGAAACAACGCTGTTGTAACGGGTCTAAATGGTGGATGTAGCTCAGCTGGTTAGAGTAGAGGATTGTGGTTCCTAAGGTCGTGGGTTCGAATCCCATCTTCCACCCAAAGAACAAAGCAAGAAGATGTCGAGCAATCGACATCTTTTGTTTTTTGGTACAGCACCACGCAAATTAATTTGTGGGGTGTGGTGCTAAAAAACAAAAATAGTTGTACTACAACTTCTTGCGAAGTTGATTGGTAGCGCCCCCGCGGCAAGCGGATGGGAAAACAAACGAGTGCAAGCGAGTGCAGTAATCCCATCTTCCACCCCACAAGCAGACGCAAGGTTAAAAACCTTGCGTTTTTTTGTTGTATATGTTTCCCATCTGCAAGCAGCCGGAAACACGGCTTATTGGGATTACCCTCAACAAAACATACAAAAAAGAAGACAACCTTTCGATTGTCTTCTTCGTACCCCCTCAGGGGCTCGACTGCGCTACTTGCAGTAGGCAGTCGTGTGCTCATTTAGTTTACACCCTCCCAACCTCCCTGGAAGGGAGGCGTATCCAGGGTTCTCGGCCGAGTGGACAAAAAAACTAAGCCCCCTTTACAGAAAGGGGGTTTGGGGGATAGGTAACACACGGGTACAAAAAAAGGAAGACCTTTCGATCTTCCTTTTTTGTACCCCCTCAGGGGCTCGAACCCTGGACCCCAACATTAAGAGTGTCGTGCTCTACCAACTGAGCTAAAGAGGCATTACCGCTTTCGGTTTTATCCCGATTGCGAGTGCAAAGATAAGGGCAAAATTTTATTCGTGCAAACTTTTTGCAAAAAATTTTTACTTAAACCCCATTTTTTATCATTTTTTGCCGTTTTTCATTGCTTTTAGAGAAATTGTTTATACCTTTGTCCTTGCAAAGGAGCCAAGATCGACCTCGCGTCGTGACGGGTGAAAAGGGAATCCGGTGCAAATCCGGGACAATACCTGTTGCTGTAAGTCCGTTCCGAAAGGAATTGTAGCTTGTTGCACTCTTTGCCACTGACGGCCGAGGCCGTTGGGAAGGCGCAATCAAGCGGGATAAGTCAGAAGACCTGCCTTTGCAAACAGATTTTAGACCTCGCAGGAGTACGGGTCGGGAATCAAAGCCAAAGTTTTCGAAAGCAAACATACTTTTTTTGCAGGGCAGATATCTCGCAGGGGGCAGGTGGTGCACAACTTGTCGCAACCGAACGGGAGAGCCGAAGAGGAGGTTTTGATAATCGTTACCGTAGTCCGAAAGGGTTACGGTAAATTTATTTAACAGGAAGATTAAATATTTCCGAGCAATGAAAAAAACTTTCAAACTTCTGACGGCAGTTGCCATTGCGGTAGCGATGTGCGGCTGCGAGTTCGACGATTCCGATCTGTGGGATGCGATGAACGACCTTACCGAGCAGGTAAATCAAAACAAGGAGCAGGCGGCTCAAAACAAAGAGGACATTGCCACGCTTTCGGCGCTGATCGAGGCACTCGGCAAGGGCAAAATGATTATCGAAACAGCCTACACCGACGAGGGTGTCGTGCTGACGTTTAGCGACTATTCTACCATATTAATAAAGAATGGCGCGGACGGCAAGGATGGCGTAGATGGCAAAGATGGCGCTGACGGTAAAGATGGAGTTGACGGTAAAGATGGAGTTGACGGCACCGATGGTAAGGATGGTGAAAATGGTAAAGACGGCGCTAACGGTAAAGATGGAGTTGACGGTAAGGACGGCAAGGACGGCAAGGACGGTAAAGATGGCGACTCGTTCTTTGTATCGATAGAGGAGACCGACACGACGGTCGTAATTACGCTTGCCGATGGTCGCGTCATCACCCTGCCGAAGATGAGCAACAGCGAGGACGACAACGAGGAGGACAATCTCCCATACGAGTTGCGTGTGCTCTCGTTCGAGGATAAGGATGTGCGTTTCGAGCCATACTATCTCGACTATGCCGATGGTTGGGCAGGTCGCGAAATTCACAAGTGGAGCGAGCTCATCGACTCGCCGCAGTACGGCGGTCCGCTGATGTATGGCAACGACTCGATGGATGCGATGTACACTTGGTACGACCAGGGCAACACCGAGCTCTACCATCTCTTCCCCGACAACTACGCCTTCTGTTTCTGGGGCGGTGGTCACGCCATTTCGAACTATTGGGGTGCGGGATATGCCGACGAGGATCGCAACGCGCACATTGCAAAGTATTACGGTCAGGACTACGTTGACCAGTGGGCCGGCAAGCCGGGCGCAGATGCTGCACTCGGTTGGTTCTTGTTGCAGTTGATGACCCCCGTAGCGCCACATTCGGGCGAGAACTTCGCCGTACACTACGGCTACAAGGACTTCTTCTCCTACATCGAGAATATTCCGGAGCTTTCGTTCTTCGACGGCGAGCCACGCGTGATCGACCATATGTACGTAACCAACACCAGCTACACACTCAACCAGCTCTACAACGGCGTGAAGAGCGAGGAGGGCAACAGCTTCGGCGGCAACTGGACCGGTCTGACCGACGATGCGTGGTTGAAGATTGTGGCACAAGGTTTTGCATCGACGGACGACAGCGAGCCGACGAGCGAGACGGAGTTCTACTTGGTAAAGGGACTCAACGTGGTTGAGGATTGGCAGAAGTGGGATCTCACGCCGCTTGGCAAGGTGGCGAAGGTGCGCTTCAACTTCCTCTACTCCGATGAGATGGGCGGCCGCTACGGATTTACCATTCCGGGCTACTTCGCCTACGACGACATCGCTGTACGATTTGACAAATAGTGAGACACTGAATAGATTTACATAGATGAAACTGACACGATTTTTAGCTTTTTGCCTCTGGTGTGCCCTGCTGGCTGCGACCTCGTCCTGCAATATCGACGAGGAGATTACCAACGCTCTGCCACCAAAGATTGTATTGGATAGCGCCAACGGCGTCTACACCGTAAAACAGGGGCGCGAGATCACCATTGCACCGACCTACGAGTCGGCCGAGGGGGCATCGTACCGCTGGACGATGGAGGGCGAGCTGATTGGCAGCGAGCCGACGCTCATCTTCTCGCATAGCGAAGTGGGCAACTACTACATCACGCTACGCGTGGCGACCGAGACGGGCAGCGACGAGGAGGAGATTCGTGTCGATGTGGTCGAGCTGGAGATTCCGACCGTCTCGATTGCCGGCAACAAGAGCTTGACCGTAGCCATCGGTACGGAGGTCAAGTTGAAGGCCTCGGTACGCAAGACATCGCTCCCGACGGAGTTTGTATGGCTGCTCAACGGCACGCCCGTAAGCGAGGAGCTCGACTACACATTCAGGGCCGATGCGCTTGGCGACTACACGCTCACGGCGAAGGCCGACAACGAGGACGGCTCGTTCATCGACTCGGTGGCAATCAGCGTGGTACGCGCGGAGGACATTCCGTTCGAGTGGACATTCGACCGCACGGCATACCATACCGTCGCGGGCCGCAAGCTACTCATCGCACCGACCACAAAGAGCGCCGACGAGGGTGTCGCCTATAGTTGGCTCATCGAGGGCGAGAGCGAGGCGGCGGGCCACAACTCGGACTTCGTCTTTACGGCACAGAGCGCCGGCGAGTACAAGCTCGTGGCAACGGCTGCGACCGAGCGAGGCGGCAACCACATTACCCTCACGCACGAGTTCACCGTAACGGTCTACGAAGAGGGCAAGTTCTACCGTGCAAAGAGCGCCTCTTCGAAGGCCGATTGGAACAAAGTCTACGAATACACCCCTGCGCCGGGCCAATTCATCAACGAGACCAAGACGGGCGGTTTCGACGGCACGCAGACCACACCGGAGGCGGCAATCGCCTACGCCGAGGCGCGAATGTCGGAGACCGACTCCAATGGCAACCCAACCCCAATATGGGTATCGCTCGGCGGTTTTGGCGGCTATATCGTTATGGGCTTCGACCACAGCATCGACAACTCGGGCGACTACGACCTCGCCGTACTCAGCAACTCGTTCAGCGGCTCATCCGAGCCTGGCGTTGTGTGGGTGATGCAGGACGAGAACGGCAACGGCAAGCCGGATGACACCTGGTACGAACTCGCGGGCTCGGAGACGGGCAAGGCCGAAACGGTGCAGGAGTACGCCGTAACATACTACCGTCCGAGCGGTGCGGGTATGCCGGTGCAGTGGACCGACAATCAGGGCAACAGCGGCGAGATCGACTACCTCAAACAGTTCCACCGACAGGAGTACTACTATCCGCTGTGGATTGAAGCCGACAGCTATACACTCTCAGGCACCTGCCTGCAAGCGCGCAATTACGACGCTTCGGGCAACGGCTCGTATTGGGTAAACACCGAGTACGATTGGGGCTATGCCGACAACTTCAGCCCTATCGACCGACTCACGAACGAAGATAACACCAACGCCGATGTAAACGCCAACCACTTCAAGATTTCGAGGGCCATCGACTTCGAGGGCAAGCCTGTCAACCTGCGATACATCGACTTCGTGAAGGTGCAGTGCGCCATCAACGCCAAGAGTGGCTGGTTGGGCGAAATTTCGACCGAGGTGTGTGGTGCATACGACTACAACGTGAAGAAATAAGAGAGAACAGACTATGTTATACAAGCAAACGAACAGATTTTTCGGACTGATTGCGATGGTTGTTGCCATAATCGCATCGCAGAGCTGTATGAAATGGGAATACGGCACGGAGGAGGATTTTAGGGTCTCCTCCTCCGGTCTGTTCATCTGCAACGAGGGCAATTTCCAATACGGCAACGCCACGCTCTCGTACTACGACCCGGCCACAAAGCAGGTCGAGAACGAGGTATTCTATCGCGCCAATGCGATGAAGCTCGGCGACGTGGCGCAGTCGATGGTCATCCGCAACGGCATCGGATGGGTGGTGGTCAACAACTCGCACGTCGTATTTGCAATCGACGCGAACACCTTCAAGGAGGTGGGACGCATCACCGACCTCACGTCGCCTCGCTACATACACTTTCTCTCCGACGAGAAGGCCTACATCACGCAGATTTGGGACAACCGCATCTTTATCGTCAACCCGAAGCGCTACGAGGTAACGGGCTATATCGACGTGCCGAATATGACGATGGAGTCGGGCTCGACCGAGCAGATGGTGCAGTTGGGTAAGTACGTCTATGTGAACTGCTGGTCGTACCAAAACCGCATCCTGAAGATCGACACCGAGACCGACCGCGTGGTTGCCGAGCTCACGGTCGGCATCCAACCTACGTCGCTGATGCTCGACAAGAACAACAAGCTCTGGACCATCACCGACGGCGGCTATGAGGGCTCGCCTTACGGCCACGAATCGCCATCGCTCTACCGCATCGACACCGAGACGTTCACCATCGAACAGCAGTTCCGCTTCGACTTTGGCGACTGGCCTTCGGAGGTGCAGCTCAACGGCACGCGAGATAAGATCTATTGGCTCAACGACGATGTGTGGGAGATGGATGTCGAGGCCGACCGCGTACCCGTACGCCCGTTCCTGCCCTACAACGGCACGCTCTACTACGGACTGACGATCGACCCGACGAGCGGCGATGTCTACATTGCCGACGCCATCGACTATGTGCAGCAGGGCAAGGTCTACCGCTACTCGAAGGATAGGGAGTTGCTCGATGAGTTTTATGTGGGAATTATCCCCGGAGCATTTTGTTGGAAACAGTAAACGGAGGGCAAGATGATGAAGTTACGAACACGCATAGCATTGTTGCTCCTCGCGCCACTCTTTGCAGCGACGGCCGTGGCCGATACCTCCACGCCCGAATGGCTGCACAAGGGCATACACATACCCGACGTAACGGTCTACGGTCGTAGGCCGATGAAGGAGATCGGCGTGCAGCAGACAAAGTTCGACTCGCTGATGCTCAAGGAGAACATCGCCCTCTCGATGGCCGACGTGCTGACGTTCAACTCCTCGGTCTTCGTCAAGAGCTACGGTCGCGCAACGCTCTCGACCGTCTCGTTCCGAGGCACTTCGCCGTCGCATACGCAGGTAACGTGGAACGGTATGCGCATCAACAGCCCGATGCTCGGAATGACCGACTTCTCGATGATTCCGTCATACTTCATCGACGACGCATCGCTGCTGCACGGCACCTCGTCCGTAAACGAGACGGGTGGCGGTCTGGGTGGCTCAATCCGCTTGTCGACCACACCAGCCAAGGCCGACGGATTCGGTGTGCAGTACATTCAGGGCGTCGGCTCGTTCCAGACCTTCGACGAGTTTCTGCGCCTGACCTACGGCAACGAACATTGGCAGATATCAACACGCGCGGTCTACTCCTCGTCGCCCAACGAGTACAAGTACCGCAACCACGATAAGAAGGAGAACATCTACGACGAGAATATGAATATCGTCGGGCAGTACTACCCTATCGAGCGCAATCGCAGCGGCTCGTTCAAGGATCTGCACGTTCTGCAGGAGGTCTATTACAATACGGGCAAGGGCGACCGCCTCGGCCTCAACGCGTGGTACACCCACTCCAACCGCGAGTTGCCGATGCTCACCACCGACTATGGCGAGCCGACGGCATTCGACAACCGCCAACGCGAACACACCTTCCGAGGGGTGCTCTCGTGGGATCATCTTCGCCCGAATTGGAAGCTTGCAGCCCGCGCCGGCTACATCTACTCGTGGCTTGCGTACGACTACCAGCGCGACGTGGGCAACGGCACGATGGCGCATATGACTCGTTCGCGCAGCCGCGTGAATACGCTCTACGCGCAGGTCGAGGGCGAATACTACATCGGCAAGAAGTGGCTCTTCACCGCTTCGCTTGCCGCGCATCAGCACTTCGTGCGCAGCGAGGACAAGAACATCATCCGCCAGGATGGCGACAAGGCCATCGTCGGCTACAACAAGGCGCGTGTCGAGCTCTCGGGCTCGGTGTCGGTCAAGTGGCGACCGATCGACCGATTCGGCATCTCGGCCGTACTGCGCGAGGAGATGTACGGTCGCGATTGGGCACCGCCCATCCCCGCACTCTTTATCGACGGTGTGCTTTCGCGCAAGGGCAACCTGACGGCCAAGGCATCCATCTCGCGTAACTTCCGCTTCCCGACGCTCAACGACCTCTACTTCTTGCCGGGTGGTAACCCCGACCTCAAACGCGAGAGCGGTTGGACCTACGATGCGGGTCTGTCGTTCGCCGTTGGTCGTGCGGAGCGATACTCGCTCTCGGGCTCGGTAACGTGGTTCGATTCGCGCATCAAGGACTGGATCATCTGGCTGCCTACCCCGAAGGGCTTTTTCTCGCCTCGCAATATCAAGGATGTGCACGCCTACGGTGTAGAGTTGCGCGCCGAGACGACGGTGGCGCTGGCAAAGGATTGGACACTCGCGCTCGACGGCTCGCTGTCGTGGACGCCATCCATCAACGTGGGCGAGCCGATGTCGCCTGCCGACCGCTCGGTAGGCAAGCAGCTGCCCTACGTTCCGGAGTTCTCGTCGTCGCTCACGGGCCGATTGTCGTGGCGCAGATGGACGCTCCACTACAAGTGGTGCTGGTATAGCGAGCGCTATACGATGTCGAGCAACGACCAGACGCTCACCGGCCGCCTGCCGCAGTACTTTATGAACAACGTCTCTCTCGAGAAGGGCTTCGCATTCCGTTGGGCCGACCTCTCGCTCAAGGCCAGCATCAACAACCTCTTCAACGAGGAGTACCTCTCGGTACTCTCGCGCCCGATGCCGGGCATCAACTTCGAATTCTTTATCGGCATCACCCCGAAATGGGGCAAACGCGCAAAGAAGAATTAGCACAACAAAAAATAGGGGTTATCCACTCACGGACAACCCCTATTTCATTGATTTGCAATGCAGACATTACTCCTGCACCACCCCTGCTACTTTACTGCAATAGCGTCGATCTCGACCTTTGCGCCCATAGGCAGAGCGGCAACCTGATAGCACATACGCGCAGGTTTGTCGCCCGTAAAGAATGTTGCGTAGACACCGTTCATCGCAGCGAAATCGGCGATGTCGGCCAAGAGTACGGTGGTCTTAACCACATTGTCGAACGTGTAGCCCGCCTCCTCGAGGATAGCGCCGAGGTTCTTGAGCGACTGCGCGGTCTGCTCCTCGATGGTTGCCGGCATTGTTGCCGTTGCAGCGTCGATCGGAAGCTGGCCCGATGCGTAGAGTGTGTTGTCGGTCTGAACTGCCTGCGAGTATGGGCCTACCGCCTTCGGTGCTGCAGGGCTTGCAATAATCTTCTTCTCCATAGTTGTGTTTTGTTATTTTGTGTTTATCTGTCGTCTGAAACTCTCGAAAAATCGCCACAGCACAACGCCACCCGAGACGGATACGTTGAGCGAGTGCTTCGTGCCGAGTTGCGGAATCTCGATTGCGCCGTCGCACATATCGACCGCCTCCTGTGCCACGCCGAGCACCTCGTTACCAAAGACCAGCGCGTAGCGTTTCGCACCCTCGACCTCGAAGCAGTCGAGCATCGCAGCACCCTCGACCTGCTCGATAGCCAGCAGCGTATATCCCTGCTCGCGAAGCGATTGCAGGCACTCTGCGGTCGAGACGAAGTGTTGCCACGCAACGGTAAACTCCGCACCGAGCGAACTCTTGTGGATGTCGCGCGAAGGCGGGGTTGCGGTGATGCCGCAAAGACATACGCGCTCGATTGCGAAGGCGTCGCCCGTACGGAAAAATGCGCCGACGTTTTGAGCCGAACGCACGTTGTCGAGCACGACTACGACGGGCATCTTCTCCATCTGCGAAAACTGCTCGGCAGTAGGTCTGCCAAGCTCGGCATTTGTGATTTTTCTCATTCTATCTCTGATATTTCAGTGCAAAAATAAAAACAATTCAAAATATTTTACCTATTTTTGGCAGATATTTGGAGCAATATCCGAATTTTGTTGCGTAAAGGATGGGTAGAAAGGTTATAATCCTCGTTGTAGCGTTGCTGTTGTCGCTCTCGACATCGGCTCAATCGCTCTTTTTCGATGGCGAGGTAGCGACCTTCTTCGACAACACGGAGCACTCGGGCAGCGACATCGGCCATTCGCGTACGATGTTTGCCGTTCGCCTTACGCCGACGCTCGGTTTTCGCTGGGCCGACCGCCACTCGGTGGTTGCCGGTGCGGAGCTGCGAAAGGATTTCGGCTCGAAGCGATTCATCGACCACGCGCAGCTGGTGGCCTACTACGAATTTCGCCACAAGGAGTACGGCGCAAATGCCGGTATCTTCTCGCGCGACAAGCTCGTAGGCGACTACTCGCGAGCCATCTACAGCGACTCGACACGATTCGTCTCGTCGCAGGTGCAGGGCGTTGCGATGCACTACCGCAGCGAGCGTGCGTTTGCCGAGGTGGCGGTCGATTGGGAGGGCCTCTATTCGCCGGAGATGCGCGAGAAGTTCCGCATCCTCGTTGCGGGGGGGGGAGAGTTCGCCAAGCACTTCTACGCCGGCGGAGCACTCTCGGTGTTGCACTTCGCCAACCGCTCCACGATTCAGGGCAATGTCGTAGACAACATCATCATAAACCCATACATCGGTGCTCGATTCACCGCCTTTTTCAACTTCGATGTGCGACTCGGTGCGCTGCTGACGATGCAACAAGACAGAGCACTGCGCGAGGGGTGGAAGATGCCGATGGGTGGCGAGTTGCGTTTCCGAATGGAGCGATGGGGCGTATTCATCGAGAACAACCTCTATGTGGGCGATTCGCTGATGCCCTTCTACAACACGATTGGCAAGGATGGCGAGCCATACGGCAACAATCTCTACGCCGGCGACCCGTTCTACGCCACGACGCATAAGCTCTACAACCGTACGGGTATCGGTTACGAGCGTGCGTTCTGCGGCGACAGCGTGAAGGTGCGCGCCGAAATGGTGTTGCAGCTCAACGGCAAGAAGATGTATTGTCAGCAGTTGGTAGGCGTTTCGGCTGCCATCTGTCCGACGATTTACGATAAAGAGAAGAGAACGAATAAAAAATCAAAATAACACAAAACTATGGCAACAGAAGTTAATGAAGTCAAGGAGAAATCGTTGAATTTCCTCGAAGAGATTATTGAGACCTCTATGGCAAAGGGCGAAAAACGCGTACAAACCCGTTTCCCGCCGGAGCCAAACGGTTACCTGCATATCGGTCACGCAAAGAGCATCTGCATCAATTTCGGCCTTGCAAAGAAGTATGGCGGCAAGTGCAACCTGCGTTTCGACGACACCAACCCCGTAAAGGAGGATGTCGAGTATGTTGACTCGATCAAGCGCGACATCAAGTGGCTCGGTTTCGAGTGGGCTTTGGAGCGCTACGCATCGGACTACTTCGAGCAGCTCTACGATTGGGCCGTTGTGCTCATCAAGAAGGGCTTGGCTTATGTCGACGACCAGACACAGGAGCAGATTCGCGAGACGCGAGGCACCGTATCCGAGCCGGGCAAGGAGTCGCCTTGGCGCAACCGTAGCGTGGAGGAGAATCTCGACCTCTTCGAGCGTATGCGTGCCGGCGAGTTCGAGGACGGAGCAAAGGTGTTGCGTGCCAAGATTGATATGGCACATCCGAATATGCTCTTCCGCGACCCGATTATGTACCGCATCATCCACGCCGAGCACCACCGCACGGGCAACAAGTGGTGCATCTACCCGATGTACGACTACGCTCACGGCCAGAGCGACTCGATCGAGCAGATTACACACTCGATCTGTACGCTGGAGTTCGACGTTCACCGTCCGCTCTACGATTGGTTTATCGAGGCACTCGAGATCTATCCGTCGCACCAATACGAGTTTGCTCGTCTGAACCTCACCTATACGATGATGTCGAAGCGTAACCTGCTGAAGCTCGTTCAGGAGGGTGCCGTGATGGGTTGGGACGACCCTCGAATGCCGACTATCTGCGCTCTGCGCCGTAAGGGTTACACGCCGGCTTCGGTACGCGCGTTTGCCGAGATGGTGGGCGTTGCCAAGCGCGACAACGTAATCGATCTGGGCAAGATGGAGTTCTGCGTACGCGAGGACTTGAACAAGGTTGCCGAGCGCCGTATGGCTGTGCTCAAACCGCTCAAGGTGGTTATCACCAACTGGGAGGAGGGCAAGGTCGAGATGCGTCGCGCGGTGAACAATCCGGAGGACGAGCAGGCCGGTTTGCGCGATGTACCGATGTCGAAGGTCATCTACATCGAGCAGGACGACTTTATGGAGAACCCTCCGAAGAAGTACTTCCGTCTGCAGCCGGGTGGCGAGGTGCGTCTGCGCTACTCGTATCTCATCAAGTGCGAGGAGGTTATCAAGGACGAGCAGGGCAACATCGTTGAGCTGCACTGTACCTACGATCCGCTCTCGGGCGACGGCTCGTCGAGCGATGGTCGCCGTGTGAAGGGCGTTATCCACTGGGTATCGGCCGAGCACGCAATCGAGGCCGAGGTACGCCTCTTCAACCCGTTGTTCGTTACCGAGGATCCGTTCGACACGTCGGCCGGTCAGACCTCGTGGGAGGACAACCTCAATCCGGAGTCGATGGTCGTAACGAAGGGTTGGCTGGAGCCGGCTCTCAAGGATGCGCCTATCGGTCAGCCGTTCCAATTCGAGCGCGTGGGCTACTTCTGCGCCGACACCGACTCGACGGCCGAGCATCCGGTATTCAACCGCACGGTAACGCTCAAAGATTCGTGGGCGAAGATGAACAAATAGTAGAGAAGAACAAGAACCTTAAAACACAGTAAACGCTATGAAGAGATTATTGATTGCATTGGTTGCCGTTGTGGCTGTTTGCGGAACGGCTTCGGCGTGGGCAAAACTCGGTCACGCGACGATTGCTAAGATTGCCGAGCAAAATCTTACGCCAAAGGCAAAGAAGTATCTTACGAAGTATCTGGACGGCAAGTCGATTGCCCATTTCGCATCGCACGCCGACTACTACAAAAAGGATTGGTTGGTGGATGTCGGCTTCGAGCCGAGCAATGCCAAACGTATGGTGACATATCCGCATACGCTCTGCGTTAATGAGGATTTTACCGTACCAAAGGGCGTTCGTGATGGCGATAAGTTTGTGAAAAACTGCGTCTATTACACCGACCAGATGATTCAGGAGTTGAAGGCAAACCATCGTGATATGGACGATTCGGTGCGCTTCGTACGCATCGCGATTGTGCTGCATATGATAGGCGATATGCACTGTCCGGCTCATATTCGTTACAAGGATAACGACTTGGCGGGCAAGTTTACTGTCTATTATAAGAATCAAAAGATGGATATGCACGAGTTGTGGGATAACGCTCTGCTCATAGATCGCCACCCGTGGGGTTTCAGCGACTTGGCTGCTCTGCTCGACACGTTCGACAAGAAACAGAAGGCGGAGATTATGTCCGGCACGATTTACGATTGGGGCTACGAATCGGCTCGCTGCTCGCGCCACGTGCACGATGTCGAGCCGGGGACAAAACTCAAGCGTTTGCCGTATATGAACGCCAACTTCCCGCTGCTCGAGTCGCAAATCCGCAAGGCGGGCTATCGTCTGGCTGCGGTGTTGAACTACATCTTCAAGTAGCAGATTCGGCCCTACGCGCGCTGTATATAAAAAAGGTGTTTGCCCACTCGGGTAAACACCTTTTTGTTGCGATATGCCTTACCTGACACCCTCTACCCCAACGCTACGTCGAGCACCATCATCATCGCAAAACCGATGGCAAAACCGATGGTCGAGGTGTTCGAGTGGCGGCCACTGTGCGACTCGGGGATAAGCTCCTCCACTACAACATATATCATCGCACCGGCAGCAAAGGCCAACAAATACGGGAATATGCCGAGCAGGTGCTCGATGAGCAGAATCGTCGCCAAAGCCGCTATCGGCTCGACTACGCCCGACGCTGCACCATAGCCGAATGACTTCCATCGCGAATTACCACTCGCGCGCAACGGCAACGAGATGACCGCACCCTCGGGGATATTTTGCAGGGCAATACCCAGCGCAAGCGTTACCGCTCCGGCCGTTGTCATATCGACCTGGCCCGAGAGAGCACCCGCCACCACAACACCGACGGCCATACCCTCCGGAATGTTGTGCAGCGTAACAGCAAGCATCAACATCGTCGAACGGCCGAGCGACGAACGCACACCTTCGGGTGTATCGCTGTCGATATGCAGGTGGGGCGTAACGCCATCGAGCAGCAACATAAAGCCGATGCCCGCAAGGAATCCGACAAGCGCCGGCACCCAAGCCACTCCGCCCGCATTCTCGGCAACCTCGATGGCCGGAATGAGCAGCGACCACACGGCAGCTGCCACCATCACACCCGACGCAAATCCGAGCAGCGTATTCTGAAGACGCGTCGCCACACGCTCGCCTATCACGACGGCACTCGACGCTCCTATGATTGTGCCGATGAGCGGCATCAGGATAATCAGTAAAAGTTCGGTCGATATCATAAATCACGGTTTTTTACACCCACAAAGTTATACATTTTATCACAAAGTTTACCATTTCCGTAAAATAACGATACACAATGTCTTGCAAAGTCGCAAAAAATTACTACCTTTGCCCCGATTAATCCAAAGTGGGTTAGCGTTTAACTTATTTATTAACAAAAATTTTTATAGCATTATGGCTGTTAAAATTCGTTTGGCACGACACGGTAAGAAGGCATACGCTTTCTATCACATCGTCGTTGCAGATAGCAGAGCGCCACGTGATGGTAAATTTATCGAGAAATTGGGTACTTACAACCCTAACACGAATCCTGCTACGATCGACCTGAACTTCGAGCAAGCACTGGGTTGGTTAATGAAGGGCGCACAACCTACCGATACTGCTCGTGCGATTCTTTCGTCCAAGGGCGTATTGTACAAGAAGCACCTGTTGGGCGGTGTTGCCAAGGGCGCGTTCTCGGAGAGCGACGCAGAGGCAAAGTTCAACAAGTGGCTCGGTGAGAAGGAGGGCAAGGTTACCGCAAAGGTAAACAAGCTCGCTGCCGAGGCAAATGCCGACAAGAAGGCACGCCTCAACGCAGAGCAGGCCGTTAAGGAGGCACGCGCAAATGCAATTGCCGAGAAGAAGGCCGCTGCTGAGGCAGAGGCAGCCGCTGCTGCTGCAGAGGCCGCTGCCGAGGAGGCAACCGAGGAGGTTGCAGCCGAGTAGTCGAACAAATCATTCGACTCTTGAAAGATGTTGGCGGTAGGTCGCATAACGAAGCTCTTCGGAGCAGAGGGCGAGGTGAATGTTAACCTCTATGCCGGCTTTCCCGACAACTTTGACTGGGAGGAACAACCCCTGTTCGCGCAAGTGGACTCGTTGGTTGTTCCTCTTTTTTGTGAATCCTTCTCGCGCCGAGGCGCAAGCAGCGCAACAGTCCGCTTTGCCGACATCGACACCGTGAAGCGCGCCGAGCTCATTATGGGCAGCGAACTCTTTGTCGAGGAGAGCGGTGAGGTGGCTGATGGCGACGAGTACTTCACCTTCGAGGACCTGATTGGCTTCTCGGCCCGCATCGGCCGCAGTCGAGGCAAGATTGTCGACTTCTACGACAACGATCTCAACCCACTCTTCGAGATTGAACTCAAAGGCAAGCGCCATCTGGTACCTGCCGTCGAGGAGTTTATTGCCGCCATCGATTTCGAGGCGCGCATCATCAAGTTTGTCCTGCCCGAGGGCTTGATAGACTAAATCCCCCGAAAAAAATATGAAACGTATAATTATTGCGATAGCCGTATCGCTCTGTTTTGCAATTGCACCCCTGCGTGCCGAGACCTATAATGGCGAAATGATTGATTTCGAGCTGTGCGACTCGAAAATCTACCCCGGAACGACTCGAAAGATAACGATCTACGTTCCGAATGAGTACGACGGCCATACACCGGCTTGCCTATTGGTACGCATCGACAATGGCGAGAAGGTGATTGCCACGACACTCGACCGACTCATCGCCGAAGGGGCAATGCCCGTAACCATCGGCGTCGTGATTCGTCCCGGACAGATTCGCGACGAGGCAGACCAAGTGATACGCTACAATCGCAGTAACGAGCTCGACCGTATGGATGGCCGTTATGCGCGCTTTATCGAGACGGAGGTGTTGCCTGCCGTATGCAGTCGCTCTACGTCGGACGGTCGACAGATAAAGATTTCGAGCCGTGCCACCGACCGCGCCATCACGGGTAGCAGCAGCGGCGGTATCAGCGCATTCAACGTGGCGTGGCAACGTCCCGAACTCTTCTCGCGCGTCTATTGCGCCATCGGCACGTTTGTACCGTTCCGAGGCGGCGACCAATATCCCGGACTTGTGCGCAAATGCGAGCCACGACCGATAAGAGTCTTCTTGCAGGATAACGACAAGGATACCTGGAATCCGCTCTTCGGCAGTTGGTTCGAATATAACGAGCTGATGCTCTCGGCATTGCAGTTTGCCGGATACGAAGTTCGCCACTCGTGGGACAAGGGCGGACACTCGTCGAAAAATGCCCACAAGATACTCCCTGATGTGATGCGCTGGCTGTGGGCGGGTTGGCCCGAGCTCCCGAAAAAGGGCACGAGCCAAAGCAAGACCATCGCCTCAATGATTATCGAGGGCGAGGATTGGCACAAGCTATCAGAGGGCATTGCCGAAGGTGCGATGCTACACCCTCACTCGGAGGAGAGGGTTATCCTGCAGACGGGCCGCCACAAGGAGTTCGTTGCGACGGACGGCACTCGCAGCAGGGCGAAGGGACGCCTTGCGCTGAGCGACCCATATACGGCTCTCTACCCCGGCGGTGGACATACCGCGAAGCGTATCGAGGGCAGTAATTGGGTGTGGGACTACGTTAACACGTCCGACGGCAAACTCTCTTTCGGTCAGCAGTTCTACTTCCTCTATGCCGATGCCGGACAGATTCTCTACGACGCATCGGGCTACCTTTATGTCGCCTCTTCGGTCGGTATTCAGGTGTGCGACCACAACGGTCGTGTACGCACGATACTCTCGCTCCCTGACGGTGCGGTCGATTCGATAGCGTTTGCCGGAAATCACCTCTTTGCCATCAGCAACGGCAAGCTGTATGTTCGTCGACTGCTGCGCAGCGGCACGCACAACGGAACACCCAAATCGGAGCGTCAGGGATAGCGTCCGAATCGGCACAACGGGTATATTATGCACCTTACACACCGCTTTGCTTGCTTTATTGCGCCGAATTTTTTATATTTGTGAGTAAGAAAATTCAAAAACTATTCAGGATATGAGAATGCGATTTGTAGCAACCCTGCTTTTGGCCGCTTTGAGTTTGAGCGCATCGGCCAAGGTGAAGAAAACCGAAGCACAACCCGAACCTACGGTCAACATCCCCGACTATTCGGCTTATATCCTCACACCACCGGCACCCGCAACGCCGCGCATCAACTCGGCGAAGGTCTTTGGTGTGCATCCGAATGCCGAAATCCTCTACACGATTGCCGCTACGGGTGAACGTCCGATGACGTTCTCTGCCGAGGGACTCCCTGCGGGTGTAACGCTCGACGCTACGACGGGCCGCCTCTCGGGCCGTCTTGCTACGGAGGGTACTTATCACATCACGCTCACGGCGACCAACGCCAAGGGCAGCAACTCACGCGAGTTGCGTCTGGTGGTTGGCGACCGCATAGCACTCACCCCGCCGATGGGTTGGAACTCGTGGAACTGCTGGGGCCCGACCATCTCGCAGGAGAAGGTGCTCGCCTCGGCGCGTGCGCTCGTCGAGCAGGGAATGCACCACTACGGCTGGTCGTACATCAACATCGACGACGGCTGGCAGGGCAAGCGCGGTGGCGAATGGAACGCCATACAGCCAAATGCGAAGTTCCCCGATATGAAGGGACTCGCTGACGAGATTCACTCGATGGGCTTGAAGTTCGGCATCTACTCCGGCCCGTGGGTGGCGACCTACGCAGGCCATATCGGCACACACTCCGACACGAAGGACGGAACATACTCGTGGATCGAGGAGGGGCTGCACGACGAGCAGATGCGAATCACCGTGCCTGGCGACCCGAAGCGCTACGTTCGTCGCTACTATCGTCGCAGTGGCGAGTACTCGTGGGCGGTGCAGGATGCCAAGCAGTGGGCCGCGTGGGGCGTGGATTACCTGAAATACGATTGGAAACCAAACGATGTATATAACGTGCGCGAGATGCGCGAGGCACTCGATGCTTGCGGCCGCGACATCGTCTACAGCATCTCGAACTCCGCTCCGTATGCTGACGCCTACAAAATTAAGGATCTGACCGAGTGCTGGCGCACGACGGGCGACATCCGCGATACGTGGGAGAGTGTCAGCTCGATTGGTTTCGACCAGCAGGATCGTTGGGCGGCATTCCACGGCCCGGGCCATTGGGGCGATGCCGATATGCTCGTTGTCGGAATGGTGGGCGGTTGGAAGTTCGTTCCGCACTACTCGCGCCTAACACCCGACGAGCAGTACACCCACATTACGCTTTGGGCTCTGCTCGCTTCGCCGATGCTCATCGGTTGCGACATCGCGCTGATGGACGACTTCACGCGTAGTCTGCTCTGCAACTTCGAGGTGAACGACATCCTGCAAGATCCGCTCGGTATGCGCGCAATGCCGTTCTACCGCGACACTCAACACGCCGTATATGTGAAGCTGTTGGAGGGTGGCGACGTGGCGGTCGGTCTGTTCAATCTGGGCGATGTGCCGCTCGTTATCGAGTTCGAGCCACGCACGCTGGGCCTATGGGATGAGGCGGTTATGGTACGCGACGTATGGCGCCAGACGGTCGTTTCGCACGTTGCTCCGGGCGATGTTCACGAGGCGACGGTCGCTCCTCACGGCTGTGTACTCTACAGACTCTCACCGGGCAACAGCGATAAGCGCGTAACAAAGATCACGCACTATCGCGGCAGCAAACACAACGCACCACGTCCGGCCGAAACACCGCAAATGTAGCGCAACACAAATATGTAATATGAAAAATCCCTCGCAGATTGCTCTGCGAGGGATCTATTTTTTCAGAACGGAGACTAATGCCTCCGCTCTGAAAGATGTTTATTACAACAACGAGTTGAGATCAACAATGTTGAATGCATAGAAATACTTGTCCATATCGTGCTCGATGCGGTCGAGAACGATGTTCTCCGGATCCATACCTACACGCTTGAGGTTCTCATAGAGGGTGTTGCGTGCAACGAGTGCCTCCGGCTTCTGCCAGATGTAACGGCAACCGGTCTTAACCAACCAAGCACGACGCTCTGCAGCGATCTCGTAGAAATCTACACCCTTCTCCTCCTCGAGCAACCACTTCTTCCAACGGTTCGACTCGTAAACCAAACGGGTGAGAACCTCGGTGATGTGCGAAGTCATCGCTACGCGACCTGCTGCGTAGTACTCCAACTCCTTCTGCTCCAACTCCTCGAGTGCCTCGTACTCGCTGATGGTGAACTCCGGACCTACGTTCGCACCACCCATACCGCACAACGGATAATCCTGTGGATTGCTTACGCCGTCGGTGTAGTGGCCCTTGATGTAGCTGCCGAGAGGACGAACCTTTGCGGTGAGCTTCTTTGCAACCTCGCCATCGAAGAGCGTGGTGTGGAGGTCGGTACCTACCTTACCTACTATGAAGCAAGGCCATACGTCCGACAGACCTACCTCTGCCAAACCCTCCTTCAACTCAACGAGGAACGTATCGAATACGCTGTCGTCAGCCAAACCACCGTGTACCTCCTCGGTACCTACCTCGTACGAAATCTCCGGATAGTTGTTTGCACGACGATACTCCTCACAGTGCTTGATGAGCTCTACCGTACGACGAACAACAAGGTGAATATCGATAACCTCGCCCTTTGGTACGTTTATATCAACGGTTGGGTCAACGTGGATGAGGTCATAACCGGCTGCGATAGCTGCCTCGAACGACTCCTTAACAGCGTTCATAGCGCGCTCGGTCTCCCACTTCTCAACATTCTGCTTATCCTTCAACCACGGACCACCGTGATCGACAGCGATGATGCAGTCGCCGGTAAAGTTGATTGCCTCGCACTCCATACGACACACCTTAACGAAGTCGGCTGCGGTCATACCGGTATAGCCGCCGTCGGTGTCAATCTGGTTGAGCGTAGCCGCGAAATAGATAGGCGCGTTGTTACGCTTTGCCGAACGAATGGATGCACGAATTACTGCGCTCGAATTTGGACAAGCAGCGAAGATGGTGCGCTTTACACCGGTCTCTGCCTCCAATTCTGCCATACGCTTCAAGAGTTTTTCTGTTTTAGCCATAATTCAGAAATGATTTTAAGTTAGTTATATTGTGTTTCTTGTTTTTGCAACATTTCGGCATATTCTGCTACAAAGTTATATTTTTTTGCGGGAATTGTATCGTTTTTCACAATTTTTATTTCATAAAAA
Organism: Alistipes sp.; assembly: GCA_045635325.1. Taxonomy (GTDB): domain Bacteria; phylum Bacteroidota; class Bacteroidia; order Bacteroidales; family Rikenellaceae; genus Alistipes. Next base: position 130,425 of record JAZRBZ010000016.1, on the reverse strand, counting down.
AATCACATCCATAGATACGCCACTCCACGAAAAGCGATATTTGATGGTCTAAAAATCGTTTTTTAGGATTTTTTTGCTATCTTTGCACTGAATAGTATTTGCTTTCAATCGGCACGATTGTGGCAACAACCAAACAGAAAGAGGTATGGAAATGACTGATACCAAGTTTGATGACATACGCGCTTATCGAGATGAAGAGATTCCGGCTGCTGCTCAACGCATCGCAGACGATCCGCAGTTAGTATCGGCAGCACGCTTTGCTTTTCCGAATCTTGATATCGAGGTAGTCAAGGCAGCGATTCGCTCCTGCAAGACCATCGACCAGATACAGCACAACATTATGTATCCGGTCATTCGCACGCTTATCCAATCGACAACCACCGGCTTCACAAATACGGGCACCGAGCGCATACCGGCAGGTTGCGGACGAATGTTTATCTCCAACCATCGCGACATCACCTGCGACGCAATGCTGATGCAGTACGCTCTCTTTGAGAGCAAGCTGCCGACTACGGACATCGCATTGGGCGACAACCTGATGCGTTCGTCGCTCTTTATCGAGGTGTGCAAGGCGAACAATATGTTGCTCGTCATCCGCAAGGATGATGTTACACCGCGCGAGTTCCTCGAAAACTCGTGCCACCTCTCGGAGTATATCCGACTGCGCGTTACCGAGGCAGGTCGTTCGGTATGGATTGCCCAGCGCAACGGCCGTACGAAGGACGGCATCGACATTACGGAGCCGGGCATTATCAAGATGCTCGGAATGAGTGGAGGCAGCGACCTGGTGGAGAATATCGCGCCGATGAACATCTCGCCGGTAGCGATTTCGTACCAATACGAACCGTGCGACACGCTGAAAGCCATCGAGTTGTGCCGTCGCCGCAGCGACGAGCCGTACCAGAAGGGCGAGAACGAGGATTTGGAGAGCATCATAGTCGGCATCCGCCAGCAGAAGGGCCACGTTCATATGTCGTTCTGCGAGCCGATTTCGACCGAGGAGTTGCAGCACATCGGCGAGCTTCCGAAGCAGGATTGGTGTCCGACCATCGCCAAGCTCATCGACGAGCGCATCCGCCAGGAGTATCACCTCTTCGATACGAACTACATCGCTCACGACATCCTGCACGACGAGCACCGCTTTGCGGAGCACTACACGCCGGAGAGCGAGGCGCACTTCCGCGAGCATTTGGCCAAAGCCGAGGCAGCATTCGAGCAGGCAGGCGTCGACACAGCTGTCGCTCGCGAGATATTCCTCGGCATATATGCCAATCCGGTTGATGCAAAGTTGAATTAAGCTTATAAATTCGAGATACGATGAGAAAAGTTTTGGGCATACTGCTTGCAGTATTGATTATCGGAGGAGCGGCGTTCTTCTACTTCCGTTTCTACTTCGTCTTTGGCGAGGGTGTGAAGAGCGGCGAGTTGAACTACGTTGTATATAAGGGTGTACTCTTCAAAACCTATGAGGGCAAACTCATCCAGTCGGGCATCCGCTCGAAGACGGCCGGCTCGATTCAGTCCTACGAGTTCGAGTTCTCGGTCGAGAACAAACGATTGGCCGAGAAGCTGATGTTGCAGGGCGGCAAGGTCGTTGAGTTGCACTATAAGGAGTATTTCGGCCGACTGCCTTGGCGTGGTTTCACGCGCTTTGTGGTCGACAGCATCATCACCACGACCCCTACTGCGCCACAACCTACGCAGGCGGCAATCGAGATGGCAGACGCTCCGAGATTCTCGGCAAACGACGCTCCTGCGGAGTAACGACTGAGCGCCAAAAACCACAAATCCCGCTCGACACTTTACGGTCGGGCGGGATTTTTTTGTCGTTTTATGACCGACTATGGCGAGAAAATTCATAACTTTGTGAAATTCTCCACTTTTGATAGCCGTATACAGTTATGGAACAGCCGAAAATTGAGCGTGTGCTGCGTCTGATGAAGATGATGACGGGCAACAACAACTACACCGTCGAAGATATGGCCGAGCGTCTCGGCATATCGTATCGCTCGGTGTACCGCTATATCGAGACCTTCAAGGATGCGGGCTTCGTCGTGCAACGCAAGGATGGAGGCATCTACAAGCTCGGCAAGGACAGCCGCTACTTCAAGGAGATTTCGCAACTCATCCACTTTACCGACGAGGAGGCGCATATCGTCAATCAGCTTATCGAGGGGCTCGACAACACGAATACGCTCAAGCAAAACCTCCGCAAGAAACTCACGGCCGTCTACAACTGCACGTCGCTTGCCGAGAGCGTCGTGGAGGGCAAAAATGCCGTCAATGTCAACCGACTCATCGAGGCAATCTCCGACCGACAGCGGGTTGTGCTGCGCAACTACGCCTCGTCGCATACGGGAGTCGTTCGCGACCGTCTGGTCGAGCCGTTCGGCTTCACTACTAACTATGTGCAGGTGTGGTGCTACGAGCCGGAGTCGGGGCTCAACAAGCTATTCAATACCGCCCGTATCGGTGCCGTTGAGGTGCTTGCCGAGGAGTGGCAGGCGGCCGACAAGCACCACGAGGGCTATATCGACATCTTCCGCATCACGGGCTTCGAGCAGCAACGCGTAGAGCTGGAGTTGGGCGTTATGTCGCACAACCTGCTCATCGAGGAGTACCCGCTCGCAACGCGCGACCTCACGCAGATTGACGAGGGGCATTGGCGGCTCGACACGATGGTCTGCGACTATGCCGGCATCGGTCGTTTTGTGCTCGGACTCTTGGAGGACATCTCCATCCTCACGCCCGAATTCGAGGAGTATATCTCCGACACAATCGATCGTCTGCACCGAAAACATCTGCCGATTCGACAATAATAATCGATATACGATTCCGCCATTGACAGAAATTGTCAAACGCGCGCCGTACCTTTGTCCCGACAACACCCAACAGATGGGTTGTCGGGATTTTTTTGATGGAAATATATGGCAGATAGGAGATAAAGAACTCGGCAATTATAAATATTTTGTCAACCGAAATCGCCGTTGACAGTAATTGTCAATTACGCACCATACCTTTGCAGTGTGGAAGAGAAAAAAAGCAAACAAAAGTCAAATAATAAATAACACAGTACTATGAATTTGGATATCACACTATCGATCAACAAGCGCAAGGAGGCACAGCACAACACCTTCATTCTGAAGTGGAACCCGGCTATTTCATCCTACACGATGGAGCGCCTCGACGACGATATGCTGGAGTGGGCCGAGGGCTATTGGGCGGATGATTTCGACTGGAGCGTCTACGAGTGGCAGAAGGCACACAAGGGCGACCGCTTCTTTATGGTACGCGTCGGCGAAGGACGTACGGGAGTCTTTGCTGCGGGCCGATTCACCTCCGAGCCGTTCAAGGGCGAGGATTGGGCAGGCAAGGGCCGCGAAGTCTACTATATGCAGATGGAGTTCGAGGCGGTATTCCATCCTGAACGTTCGGAGATTATCTCAACCGAGATGCTGGAGCGCGAGCTACCCCACCTCGATTGGCAGAAGGGCCACTCGGGACAGATGCTCGAGGCGGAGGATGCCGTGCGTCTGGAGCTGATGTGGCGCGACTGGGTGGGCAGCAACAAGTCGCTCTACCTGCCTCGCGCGGTGAAGAACGAGTGCTACGACTCGCGTTCGGACATCGACCGAGCGATTGAGTTCGCATCGAAGGCACACGCCGCCGACTACGACCTCGACGGCAACCCGACGATTCTCCATCCGCTGGCCGTAGGTATGATGGGCAAGAACGACACGGAGCGCATCGTGGGCTTCCTGCACGATGTGGTCGAGGATACCTGCTACGACTTCGGCGACCTTGCCGAGGCGGGCTTCTCGCAGGAGGTTATTGCGGCTCTGCGACTGCTCACGCACGACAAGTGTACGCCGTATATGGAGTATGTGGAGCGCATCTGCAAGTCGGGCAACACGACGGCACTGAATGTCAAGATGAACGACCTGCGCCACAACCTCGCGCGTGGCAAGGAGGGCGGCCATACGCGCTGCGTCGAGAAGCACACCGAGGCGTTGCGCTTCATCGAGGAGTACCGCGCGCAGCAAAACTAAAACGGAGGTCGTATGTCGAGTTATAGCCGGTTTCGCGCCTTTCTGCAGGAGCAGGGGTGCGAGGATGCATTCGACCGCGCATTCTACCACCACAACGACTTCACCTCGCTCGACGAGTCGCTCTGGATGGAGAATCGTGCGGAGTGCATTATCGGTCACGCCTTCGATTGGTGCGAAACGCCCGAAGGTCAATCATTTTGGAGAGATATCGACCGCAAATGGTATCAACAGAGTCAGTAGCACAACCATAGTAAACCAACAAGCGCGGGGTGAGGCATCACTCCGCGCTTGTTGTATATATTCGGAAAGGAGAAAGGCCTACTCCACAACCTTCAGCACCTCGCCATTATCGGCCGCTACGGCGCGCTTCCACTTCTCGTTATAGCCCGGGAAGAGAATCTTCTCCGGAATATCGCGACCGTTGCCGTTATCGACAAAACCCTTCTCGTTCTCCACCTTCACATTGCCGTCGACATACTTCACGAGCAGATAGCCATCGAGCTCGCTCCAACGGTCGAACATCGCCTGTGCCGTCGCAAGCGTATAGGCGGTGAGCTCCTTCTTCTGCTTCTTTGGCGAGAGCGACGCCACGCGGGCATCAACCTCCTCGACCTCGGCCAAGCGCTTCGTCTCCCACTCGTCAACCACCTTGCGGATGTCGGCCGATATCATATCGTAGCGCATATATGCGAAGTTGGTTACGCGGTTGAACAACCAGAACATCGAGTTCGGCGAGTAGCGCAACATCGTACCGCTCTGCTCCGAAAGCGTCGCAGGCACCTCGGTCGTATTGCAGTAGATAGGCGTCAGACACGAAGTAGCCGCATCGTCCACACCAAACCACAGAATACCCGTCTTACCCTTGCGCGCCTGACCGCACAACCAGAAACCGGTCTGCTGCGTAGCCGTTGCACGTTCGTTGCAGTACTCGACGCCGTCGACCTTCCAATACATCGGACGCCAGCGATAAGGGCAGGCGTGGCCACCTGCGCCGAGATCCTTCGTCATATCCATCGGTGTACCCTCGTAGTGGTCGCGCATAGCATCGAATACCACCTTCGGAGCAACCTTCGTGCGCGGCTTAACCCACAACGGTATACGGTTGGCCTTGTTGTAGCCCATCGCGTAGTCGACATACTGATCCATATCGTCCGCTACGGCACGGAAGAAACTCCATACGCGTGCATCGCAACCGCGCATCGCACCGAAATCGAGCGGAGCATACGCATCGCAGAACGAGAAGTCGGCGTCGGCACCCGTGAAGTAGCCCTGCTTGCGCGCAAACGAGATTACGTCCGGCGAGTAGAGGCAGTTATCCTTATCGTTGAGCGGGAAGGTGGTGATGCGCGCCTGATTGGCGTGAGCCGAAACGTATCCGTCCGGAATACGGCATGCAACCCACACGATACCCTTGCGCGAAGCGTCGTTCGACGAGTCGCCCTTACCGATAAGCTCCATAATCCACGCCTCGTCAGCATCGGCTATCGAGAACGATTCGCCCGACGATGCATAGCCGTAGGTGTTTGCCAGCTCGACGATGATGCCGATCGCCTCGCGAGCCGTCTTGGCACGCTGCAGCGTGATGTAGATGAGCGAGCCGTAGTCGATCTTACCCTGCGGGTCGACCAACTCGCCACGACCGCCATAGGTGGTCTCGGTAATGATGAGCGAGTGCTCGTTCATATTGCCGACCGTAGCATAGGTTACGGGAGCTTGCGCAATATCGCCCAGATACTTGCCCGTATCCCACTCGTACACCGGCATTGTCGCTGCGGCTCTCTTCGCAGGATTATACTTATAGAGCGCACCATAGAGCCCGTGCGAATCGGCCGCATAGGTTACCATCACCGAGCCGTCGGTCGATGCACCCTTCGTCACGATAAAGTTCGTACAGGCGAAAGCCGTTACTGCACCCGCAGCAAAGAGCAGAGTCAAAAGAAGTTTTTTCATATCATTCACGTTTTTTATTTGGTCACATTTTTCACAAAGATAGTGTTTTTCTTTGAAAATCTTGCACGGCGAGGATGTTTGCGCTATCTTTGTTGAGAGAAATGCGGGCCGTCGGCCGTAAATGGGTGGCCGGACTGCACGCAAGAGCAAGAGTTTACAAACGCAGAGAGAGTATGTCTATTCAGGATAATCTATCAGCCATACGCGCCACGCTGCCGCCATACGTCAAGTTGGTTGCCGTGTCGAAATTCCACCCCGCCGAGCGCATCGAGCAGGCGTATGCCGCCGGTCAGCGCATCTTCGGCGAGAGCCGTGTGCAGGAGCTCGTCGCCAAACAGGCCACGCTACCAACCGACATCGAGTGGCATATGATCGGCCACCTGCAGACCAACAAGGTGCGCGCCATTGCTCCGTTCGTCGCACTCATCCAATCGGTCGACAGTGCGCGACTTGCCGAGTGCATCGACCGCGAGGCGGCTCGTTGCAGACGATGTATTGACTGTCTGTTGGAGATACACGTCGCGCAGGAGCAGAGCAAGAGCGGCTGGGCATTCGACGAGCTTGTCGAGTATCTGCACAGCGAGCAGTTCGCCACGTTGCGCAACATCCGCATCCGAGGCGTGATGGGAATGGCGACCAACACCGACGACGAGCAGATCATCCGTGCCGACTTCGAGCGGCTAGGCGAGTGTTTCCGCACGCTCGCACCGCTCTTTGACGACTCGTTCGACACGCTCTCGATGGGTATGTCGGACGACTACCCTATGGCCATCGAGTGTGGCTCGACGATGGTGCGCGTCGGCTCGTCGATCTTCGGCGCAAGAGAGTATTAATGTCATCCGCGCGCGACCGAACCCGAGCGCGCCGGGCACAAACGATAGAGAGGGTGTTCAACACACGATTGAACACCCTCTCTTTTATTTTTCTACCGAGCTACTCGCCCGCTCCGCCTACTGCAACTTCTTCTCTACGACAGCACAGATACGCTCGAAAACCTCGTCGATTGTGCCCAAGCTCGGCACATCCTCGTATTTGCCCTGCGCAAGGTAGTAGTCGGCAACAACGGCCGTCTGCTCGTTGTATATCCTGATACGGTTGCGGATAACCTCCTCCGAAGCGTCGTCGGCACGGCCCGAGTCCTTGCCTCGCAACAAGATTCGCTTGACAAGCTCCTCCTCCGGCACATCCATATAGATCATCAGATCGACCTTCTCGCCCATCGCCGCAAGCACCTCGTCGAAACGCTCGGCCTGCGCGGTAGTGCGCGGAAAACCGTCGAAAATCGTACCCTTAACACCCTTGTTTGCAGCCAAATAATTCTTAATCATTCCGACTACAATCTCATCCGGAGCCAGCTCGCCACGACCGATATACTCCTTCATCTGCAGGCCCAACTCCGAACCCGATGCAATCTCCTTGCGAATAATCTCGCCCGTCGAGATATGCGAGAGCCCGTAGCGCTGCTCCAACAGCTCCGATTGGGTACCTTTACCACAACCCGGCGCTCCAAAAAGTACTATATTAAGCATCTTCTTTTTTAGTTATAAAAGAAACTTTATGTGGCAAAGATACTCCATTTTTTCACAAAAACACATTTTTAATTAAAATTTTTTAATATTTGTAAAAAGAAACCTGACTCTCCCGACCGAAATCGTACGCAGACGGCCCTCGACAAGTTTTCAGGGGCCGATGCGAGAAAATTTGCATCTTCCACGATTTTTGCATAATTTTGTTAGGTATTCACACAAAACAGACTCGACAAACAAATAGGCTACTATGGCAAAACGAGACAATAACGCTACCCGATTTTGGATTGCGATGCTTGCTCTGCTCGGTTTTTCGGGCGTAGCAGCATCGGCACAGCAACCCCCTAAACGTGGTGGCGGAGCCCCACAGACGGATGGCCGCAACGAGCAGATGGAGCCACACAGCTCTGCTCGCGAGATTATGGTGATGTACGGCCCGCCGACAATGAACTACCGCGTGATAGCGCAAGAGCGCGAGCTCGCCAATCTCAAAGAGCAGGTGCGCCGCAAACGCGTCGAACTGCAGAGTGCTCGCCAGCGCCTGAAGGCGAAGCGCAAAGAGATTCGTCTGGAGCGCAAGCTCAAGCAGAATAAAGCCCGCAGATAGACCACCCCCCATTCCGAACAATGTCACACAACGCAGCACGACTCTCCATCCGACAGCGACTTGCGCTCGAAATTTGGCGCAAGATAGAGGCCTCTACCGCACGGGAACACCCCCTGCGGCAACTCTTTTGGGAGTGTACCCTGCGATGCAACCTGCACTGCCGACACTGTGGCAGCGACTGCAAGAACGACTCCGCACAAGCGGATATGCCGCGCGAGGATTTTCTCCGCGTGCTCGACTCGGTAGCCGCCCACACCTCTCCGCACGAAGTGTTCGTCATCCTGACGGGTGGCGAGCCGCTGATGCGTCCCAATCTGGAGCAGTGCGGTCGCGCAATCTACGAAAAGGGTTTTCCGTGGGGTATCGTAACGAACGGACTGGCGATGACCGAGCAGCGATTCCGCCGCCTTATCGCCTCGGGAATGCACTCGGCAACGGTTTCGCTCGACGGTCTGGAGGCGGAGCACAACGCAATGCGCGGCCACGGGCAGAGCTTTCAGCGAGCCATTGAGGCGATACGGCTGATGGTGCGCGAGCCGAATTTCGTGTTCGATGTCGTTACCTGTGCCAACCGCGATACCATCGGGCAGTTGGAGCAGATAAAGGAGCTGCTCATCTCGCTCGGCGTGCGTCGTTGGCGACTCTTTACGGTCTTTCCCGTCGGGCGTGCTGCGCAGGACGAGTCGCTACAACTCGACAACGAGCAGTTCCGAGCGTTGATGGATTTTATCGTAGCAACACGCCGCGAGGGGCGCATCCGCGTCGATTACGGCTGCGAGGGCTTTCTGGGCAGCTACGAGGGCAAGGTACGCGACCGACTCTACGGTTGCAGCGCAGGCATTACGGTCGGCTCGGTGCTGATCGACGGTGCAATATCCGCCTGTCCGAGCATACGCGCCGACTACCATCAGGGCAACATCTACACGGACGACTTTTGGGAGGTGTGGAACAACCGCTTCGAGGAGTATCGCAACCGCGAATGGATGCACAAGGGCGAGTGCGCCGAGTGCAGTATGTTCCGCTACTGCAAAGGCAACGGGATGCACCTGCGCAACGAGCAGGGCGAACTGCTCGTGTGCCACCTGAAACGATTGAGATAATGCTCTATAATTTAACGCGAGGAAGCGTTGCTGAAATAAATTTCGTATATTTGCATCCGCAAATCAACAACTATGGCAGAAAAAATCAAAGGACGTACCGAAATTGCCGAGCTCGGCGAATTCGGTCTTATCGACACACTGACGGCACCGTTCAAGTCGTCGCGCAGCTCGACAATTAAGGGCGTGGGCGACGATGCGGCAGTCATCGAGGGCTCGCGCGACACCGCCCTGCTCTTTTCGACAGATATGATGGTCGAGGGCATCGACTTCGACCTGACCTACTTCCCACCCAAGCATTTGGGCTACAAGGCGGTAACAAAGGGCATCAGCGACATTGCGGCGATGAACGCAACGCCAGAGCAGATTACCCTCTCGCTTGCCATCTCGTCGAAGATTTCGGTCGAGTGGCTGCGCGATTTCTACTCGGGCGTGGAGTTCGCGTGCCGCGAGGCGGAGGTCGATTTGGTCGGTGGCGACACATCGGCATCGGTAACGGGACTCACGATTAACATCTCGGCCGTAGGTCGTGCAAAGAAGAGCAATGTGGTCTATCGTAGCGGAGCGAAGCTCAACGACCTGATCTGCATCACGGGCAACCTCGGTGCTGCGTATATGGGCCTGCAACTGCTCGAGCGCGAGAAGCGCGTGCTGGCGGGCATTGACTCGCTGCAACCGCAGTTCGAGGGCTACGAGTATCTGCTCGAACGCTATCTCAAACCACGCGCACGCTACGATGTTGTGCAGTCGCTCGCCCGCGAGAAGATTCTCCCGACGGCGATGATCGACCTCTCGGATGGTTTGGCTTCGGATGTGATGCAGATTTGCAAAAGTTCGGCTTGCGGTGCGCGCATATACCTGGAGCGCATCCCGATTGCAAAGCAGACGAGCGCACTCGCCGAGGAGATGCACATCGATCCGGTCGTGGCGGCACTCAACGGTGGCGAGGATTATCAGTTGCTCTTTACCGTGCCGTTGGAGGCACGCGAGCGCATCGCGGCAGTTGGCTGCATCGACATCATCGGCCACATCACGGCTCCCGAGACGGGCGCATATCTGATTACGCCCGACGGCTCGGATATCAAGCTCAAGGCACAGGGCTTCAAGGAGTAAGCATCACGCCAAGCACACAATAAAGAGAGGGTTGTCGACGTATCGCGCAACCCTCTCTTGTCGTATCAGAACAGAGTGTATATCAAGTACCACATCACGAATCTGGCACACTTACCCACCGCCATCCAAAACGCCGCACCCCAAAATCGCACGCGATAGAAGCCGAGCGCAACGGCAAACACATCGCCGATGAACGGCACCCAGGTAAGCAGCGCAATCACCGAGCCATAGCGTTCGATGCGCGCCCGCTGACGCTCCAAACTCTCGCGCCGAACGTGCAGTCGCTCGATCCACTCCCACCGGCCCGAACGACCTATGGCATACGACGTCAGACCACCGAGCCAGTTTCCCGCCGATGCAACAGCGATTGTGAGCAGAGGCGACGAGCCGGCCACGAGCATCCCGACCAGCAGCACATCGGCACTGAACGGCACAACCGTTGCCGCCAAAAACGAACCTATGAATAGGCCCAGCATACCCAACTCCATCAAATGTTCCATACCGCAAAAACGCTATTACAGAGTGCAAAGATACATTTTTGTCGCAGAAAAACAACCTTTCCGCAGTGCAACTACCCCGTTCGCATCGCACTCACGCAACGACAAACGAAGGAAACATCCCTAAATTTATGTAATATTTGCCCATTTTTTTGAGGGCAGGTGTTGTAAATCAAAAATTTTGACTATCTTTGCGGCGCTAAATATTTAGCAGATAACTAATTTTTAATAAACATTATGAACAATTACGAAACCGTTTTCATTGTCACTCCGGTGCTTTCTGAGCAGCAGGTAGCAGAGGTTGCTGACAAATTCCAGGGCATCATCACCGAGAACGGCGGTCAGATTGTGAATGTAGAGAATTGGGGCTTGAAGAAGCTCGCATACTCGATTCAGAAGAAGACTACCGGTTTCTACTTCCTGGTAGAGTTCACGGGCGAGGGTTCGTTGATCAACACACTCGAGACCCAGTATCGTCGTGACGAGCGAATTATCCGATTCTTAACTTTCAAGCAGGACAAGTACGCTGTCGAGTACTCGGAGAAGCGTCGTGCAAAGCTTGCTAACAAAAACAAGGAGGAGTAAACTATGGCAGAGAACACTCAGGCAGGCGAATTGCGCTACCTCAACCCAGTATCGGTTGACGTTAAGAAGAAGAAGTATTGCCGCTTCAAGAAACTCGGCATCAAGTATGTAGATTATAAGGATGGTGAATTCCTCAAGAAGTTCCTCAACGAGCAGGGTAAGATTCTCCCTCGTCGTCTCACCGGAACTTCGCAGAAATTCCAGAAGAAGGTGGCTCAGGCCGTTAAGCGTGCTCGTCACCTCGCAATTCTGCCATTCGTAACCGATTGTATGAAATAAGGAGGAGCTGAACTATGGAGATTATCTTGATTAAGGACGTAGAGAATTTGGGCTACGCAAACGACATCGTGAATGTTCGTCCGGGTTACGCTAACAACTACCTCATCCCTCAGGGTCTTGCAAAGCACGCTACCGCTTCGGCAAAGAAGGTGCTCGCAGAGAACTTGAAGCAGCGCGCTCACAAGGATGCGAAGATCCTTGCTGACGCTCAGGCACTCGCCGAGAAGCTCGCTAACCTTCCACTTTCGTTCACCGTTAAGGCAGAGGAGGGTAAGATCTTCGGTTCGATTACCAATGCTGACGTTGCTGAGGCACTCGCAGCAAAGGGTGTTGAGGTTGAGAAGAAGAGCATCGCCGTTGAGTCGATTAAGACCGTTGGCGAGTACAAGGCAACCATCAAACTCCACCGCGAGGTTAAGGCTGAGGTTGCTCTCTCGATTGTAGCAGAGGAGTAATCACTCCCAAGCATACCATCATCGCAAGTTGCAGATTCCGTAAGGGGTCTGCAACTTTTTTGTTTATATCACCTGCCCGCCCCACTGCCTCGCATAAACAAAACGCAGCAAGGAGAGGTCGTTATCTTGTATTCCGCACTAAAAAATATCGTATAAACACGTCCGTTTTATATATTTACACTATATTTGCAGTAAATTGGTCTACGTTTATTCGGACAAGGAGGCAAAACATCGGCAGACCGATGGCGCGAAGAGCCCGAATCGACCACAGAAACGACTTAACAAACACGACCACTATGGAGGATACTATCAAAGGGCGTTTGCTCAAATTCATCGAATCGCGCAGTATGTCTGTTCGCCGATTCGAAATCGAGTGCGGTTTTCCAAATGCTTATGTCTCTAACCTCAAACGAACGATAACACCGGCACGTCTGGAGGCGTTGTCGAATCGCTTTCCGGAGCTGAACATCGTATGGCTGATGACCGGCAGCGGCGAGATGCTCGCAGAGCAAGCGCCGAAAAAGGTGCAGGCGGAGGGTACCGATGGGTGCATCGCCGAGATGAACCGTTGTATGACAACTGCCTTCGAGGAGTTTGTTCGACACGAGTCGCTGCTCAACGAGCGATACCTCGACTACATCAACCGTTTGACGGAGGCCTGCAACCACTCGCTCACGCTGCTGAATGCCGAGCGCGCGAACACCTCTACCCTTTTGTCGCAGATTACGCTCATTCAGGAGCATAACAACCAGATTCAGCAGCAGAATCAGCAACTGATCGATATGCTGAAGGTGTTGCTCACGGAGCGCTTGCAGAAGGAGTAGGCGGTTGTGCCACACTCAAAAAACAAGCAGGGTGCCGTTCCCGTAAAGGTCGGCACCCTGCTTATTTTCTATGCGTCGTAGGACGGACTATCCGATCATCGGTTTAACAATACCGAAGAGCAACCACGCCACGAAGAAGGTCAACACGATGTTGAACGCCTGTGCTCCGAGGAATGCATAGAGCACGTTACGATTCTCCTTCGAGACGATATCCTTCAAGCGGGTATCCATACCGATACAAACGAACGCCAACGAGAAGAAGAATCCGGAGAAGGCCTTTGCCAGACCGGTCTCGGTCAACTTCTTGGCTGCAAAGTCAGGGAAAATCTCATTCTGCTGCAAGAGCGAGAATACGAGCGATGCGAGGATAAAGCCGAGAACGAACTTCGGGAACTTATCCCACACGATTCGCAACGACGGACGATGCAACTTGCCGTCGCCCTCGCTACGCGATGCGAGATAGGTTGCGATGCAGAATGCAACGACACCGATCAATACGTTCTGCGTTGCCTTCACGATCATCGCGATCTTATTTGCCTCCTCGCTGTAGAGCATCGACGCTGCACCTACACCGCTGGTGGTATCGACCGTACCGCCAATCCACGCACCGGCAATCTCACTCTGAATGGCCACGTCATCCGTAAGCAGCGGAACGATAAGCTTTGCAAGATATGGCATCAGGTAGATCATCGGAACAGCAATAATCAACACAACCGAGATGATATACGAGAGGTACTTCTCCTGAACCTTCACTACACCACCTGCTGCGATACAAGCCGATACGCCGCAGATCGTAACACCACTCGAGAGTGTCATACCGGCACGCTCCTCGACCTTCATCTTACGCGACAACCAGTACGCGAACAACCATACGCAGGTTACAACGATACACGCCTGAACGATACCCGTGATACCCGACGTTACGAAGTCGCGGAAGAGGATGGTAGCACCGAGGCAAACCACACCAATCTTGATAAAGAACTCGCCCTGAATAGCCGGCTTCAACCACTCCGGAATATGGAAGCAGTTGCGGATAATCAGACCGAAGATAACCGAGAAGAACACCGCCTCGAAGCCGTAATACTTAACAGCCGGAATCTTGGCAATGTACTGCGCCAGAAGCGACACGGCAAACACTACGATAAACGAGCGAATAATACCCTTCACCGGACGGCTGAGCAAGCGGTTACCTACATAGAGCAATACGAGGGCTATAACGAACAGACCACCGATATTGAGCCACGACTCGGCGTGAACCAAATCCGACGGAATCTTCAACGCATTCTTCGGAAGGAAATACGCAAAGCCGGAAATGATAAGCAGAGGAATAGAAAGGACGGTTACCACCCAATCCTCTACCAAAAATTTCTTCATAAAATCTTTCATAATATTTAATTAAGGTTTTTTCGTTAGAATTAGAAGATACCCGTAACCATCAGAGCCACACAGTTACCATTGCGGTAGCCCAACTTGTGGTACTGGCTGAGTGTATAGTTAAGCTGGAGCAACATATGCTTCCAAGGCGAGTAGCTTATGCCCAACGTGTAGTTAAACTGGCAACCCGTAGCATCGTTGTTCTCGTCGAAGTACTCGAATCGAGCGCCCACGAGGCCCTTACCCAGGAAACGATAACCCGCCGAAACATACGCACCGTCCGAATTCAGCGAACCGGTCTTTGCCTTAACATACTCGGCACGAGCGAAGACAGTCTTCGAGGTGTAGGCTACACCACCACCATAGCGCTGGATCGTGGTAAATTTAGGGTTTGCAATACCCTCCAACACCTGCGGAGCCCACGCCTTCGAGAGCGACGAGAGGTCGCTTTCGCCCCACTGGTAGTAACCTGCCAGAGTGAGTTCCTTGATTGGGTTTATCATAATACGGCCAACCAAATCCTTCGAGCGGTTGTTATCCTTCGTGTTGATACCGTTACCGTTGAATACGGCGAGGTTATAGGAAATGTAGTTGAAACCCTTCTTCTCGTTCTTAATGAAACCACCGTAGAGCTGCGCACCGAGTTCACGACCTGCCGACGAGACACCCGTCATATCGTTGCTGCCACAGTGTGCAAAGCGCTGCACGATGAGGGCGTTGTCGATAAACTCCAACTTCGATGGTGGCGAGTACTCCGAGTTCTCGATAGTGAGCGGATTCTTGAACTGACCAATCTGGATTCCCAGCTCGTTGAACGGGCGGTAGCGAATCCACAGGTCTACGATCTTCGGCGAGCCCGCAAAATCCACCTGCAAGCGGTAGTCAGCCGAGCCGGCCTTCTTGCCGCGGAAGATATCACCCGTGAGCGACAAACGCGCACGACGCAGGTTGAAGGTCGACTCACCCTTCGTGAGCGAGAGTCCCTCATTCTCGGCATAACCCGTTACGGCATCCTGCCAAATGTACTGGGCCTGAATGAAACCCGAAAGCTTGAAGTGCTGTTTGAGCTTGTCCCAAATCTTTGCACGCTTCTCCAACTTCGAGAGGCGCAACTCCAGCGAGTCGACTTTCGATTCGAGAGCCGCCTTCTCCTGCGCTGCATCCTGTGCCGACACGCAAATCGGCGCGAAGAGCATCGCAAGGAGCATCAAAACGTAAAATTTCTTCATATTCTGTTTTTTTTAATTAAAATTTATGTCCGCAAGATACATCGACGCAAAGGTAGTATTGTTTACAAGAAAGGCAATCCGTATTTATACCTAAATTAATGTAGGCCTCTCAACAAATCTCATACATAATTACTTATGACACAAAAAAAGCCCCGCAAAATCGGGGCTTTAATTATATGCATCGGAGCGTCTGCGTATGCTACTGGCGCTGCTCCCACTGGCGGTAATAATCGTGGACGAAAGCACCCTCCTGCTGGTAATACTTCTCGATGTTCGACGACGAGAGCCAGGTGATATATCCGCCCGTCAGCCCTGCATCGAACAGACCGCGAATCTCCTTCTCGACATTCTCGGCATCGTACGCAATACCGTTGCGGTCGACGTGGCGCATCACGTTATAGGCCTGCACCCAGGTACGCACAACGGCCGGCGACGGCGTTACGCTCTGGCGGTCGCACACACGCTGGCCCCACGCATTGAGAATCTCGTACGGATGATTCCACGGCTTCTTGATGCCGTAGTAGCCATTGGAGAAGTGGTCCGGATAAGGCATACCGCACATCACGTCGGCAATGTTCGAGAGTGCCGGCCAATACTGGCCATAGGCGGTGGTATAGCCCGGATTTGCCGCCTCGCCAAAGACATCGATCGAGACGTACGCACCCAGCGCGTGAATCTCATCACACGCATACTGCACGAAGCGCTGAATCGCCTGCACCTTCGACTCGCCGTAGCGGTTGTGGTAGTCGATCAGCTGCTCGACCTTGGTCATACGATCCGGAAAACGAACATAGTCGAAGTTAATCTCGTTGAAACCGAACTTACGCACTACCTCCTTTGCCAGCTCGACATTGAACTGCCAAACCTTGCGGTCGTAGGCGCTCGGCCAATACGCCTTGTTATGCTTGAACGGCGTGCCTGTTGCCTTCTCGGTGATGGCCACCTCCGGATGATCCTTCACCAGATACGAATCCTTGAAGCAGGTGATGCGGGCAACCACATAGAAGCCCTCCTCTTTGAGGCGCTTCACGGCGTGGGCATACATCTTCTCTTTATTCGCACCCGCACGCGCGTAGTTGGTTGGCGAGTAGATACGCATCGCCTCCGCCTTATAGCCCGGACACTCGTTATCCTTGATGTCGAGGACGAAGGTGTTTATCTTCGTACGCTTTGCAAGCTCGATATAACGCTCGATATTGCCGATGACGGCCGGCGAGATGTTCAGATAGAGCGAGTAGCACGAGCGCGGCATCTTGTTGTCGGGGAACGACGGCTTCTCGGTCGGATAGAAGTCGCAACCAATTGCCTCGCCACCACCGAACGGATTCTTCACCGCCGAGTGAATCGGGTCGTAACGCTCGGCCATATATCGCTTCATCGCCTCCTCGCGCTCGAATACCGTATACTTACCATAGAGATGGCCCTCGACCGAGCCCAGACGCACACGGTAGCGATTAACCGCACCCGTACGCGAGTCGATCGAGTCGTAGCCCAGCACCTCGACCATCGCACCCTTATCGGCAAGGCCACCGATGGCCGATGTCTCCGTATCGGTTATGATTGAAGCGGGTGTGCGGACAAAAATCTGCTTCTCGGCAACCACCTCTCTGCGGTCGGTCGCCAGCGACTCGGCACGAACGTAGCGACGCTCCTTACCCAGACGCACCTCGACATAGAGCCGGTCGTCGTGCTTCTTCGTACGGTTTACAACCGCCTGCACCTCGACGCCACGCACCGTATCGGCACACACGAGCATCGTCTGCTGCTGCTCGTCGTAGGCATAAATCTCCGTACGATGACGCTCCGAGGCAAGGAATCTGCTCTCGACTATCTCGTCCGTCGCGCAACCTCCCGCGAGGAGCGCAACTGCCACTATCACACTACAAAAAATCTTCTTCATACATTTATAGGGTTATTGATTGGCAAAGATACGAATAAATTCGCTAACTTTGGCGTCGCAAATGCAGAAGTTTATGAAGAAGAGTTGGAAACCGGGAACAATGGTATATCCGATTCCCGCCGTTATGGTAAGCTGTGGCGCAACGCCCGAAGAGTATAACATTATGACCGCCGCGTGGACGGGCACCATCTGCTCCGAGCCGGCGATGTGCTACGTCTCGATTCGTCCGGAGCGACACTCCTACGACATCGTAAAGCGCACGGGCGAGTTCGTCATCAACCTCACGACCGAGGCGCTGGCCGAGGCGACCGATTGGTGTGGTGTGCGTTCGGGCCGCGACTTCGACAAGTTTGCCCACTGCGGGCTCACCGTCGAGCCGTGTGCCGTTGTGGCTGCGCCCGCCATTGCCGAGGCACCCGTATCGATTGAGTGCCGCGTGAAGGAGATCATCCCGCTCGGCTCGCACGATATGTTTATCGGCGAGGTGGTAAACGTGCTGGTCGACGAGTCGCTGCTCGACCCCGAAACCGGCAAGCTCGATCTACAACGCGCCCGTCTGCTGTGCTACGCACACGGCGAGTATTTCGGCATTGGCGAGTACATCGGCTCGTTCGGCTGGACCGTCAAGGGCTCGACGCGCAAAAAGGAGATGCGTCGCGGCTCATCAAAACCACGAATTTCAAAAAAGGAGTAACGATATGGAGACACACGATTTGGAGTATCTGCAACACTTCGAGGAGGGGTTGCGCGACAGACTCGTAAAACTGCTCGGCGAGCAAAAGATGCTCGGTGGCACGCTCTTCACCGTTGAGGAGCTTACCGAGGTGTGGCAGCAGGCTGCACCCGAGTATATGGCGGATGCCGTACCGCAGATTGCCGGCTACCCGATGGCAGCCATCGCCTGGGCGGGCTACTTTGGCGCAGGTGCAGCGCTGCTTTGGGACAAGAGTGAGCCGATGACCGACGGCGTGGCCGTATACAAGCGTCTGCGCGATGCTCGCGGTTTCGACGAGATGGACGAGTATGTCGGCTATCTGATGATCGACGCCTCGCTTCGTCAGGAGAGTGTCGAGCGTATGGAGGAGGCGATGCGTCAGTGTGCGCAGGTTGCTCTGACGTCCATTCGCAAGGAGAACATCGAGCCGCAGAGCGCGATGGCATTCCACGTCTTTGCGCGTACGACGAAGGTTCTCTACCAGGTAGGTCAGTCGGTTGTTATGCACCTGATGGGCTACCACTACGAGAAGGCACGCGTCGAGTTGCCGTCGTAGCGGGGGCCAACCGAACTATTCGGGGCGGATTATTCGGGGCGATAGACCAGCAATTCGGAGCTCATACCCGACCATTGGTTAATCATTCGCTTCTCGTTATGAATGACCTTGCCGGCATAGCTCACCTTGATTGTGAGCGGGAATGGCGCGCTATCGGCTATACGGTTTGAGCCGGGCAACGTATTAGGAATCAGATACACAAACATACGCAGGTGATGGCAGTCGTCGGCACACAGCGCGAGTCGTCTGCGCGAAGCGACACCCTCTGGTGCAGCCGTCAGCGCGCTGCCTATGGGAGCAGTTTCGTCCACCGCCGAGACAAAAGAGAGCTGGCCGCCATCGGCATCACACAATGAGCAGGTTATGGCGAAGTTATAACGCCAATGTTCAGCGAATGCGCTCTCGATTACGACCTCGTATGCTTGCGATTTTTTCATCAATATTTGCAGTTTCTTACGCAAATATAGTAACTTTGTGCGAAAAACTTGCACAATTTGCATTTTTGTCGTACATTTGCAGACTAATTGTGTGAAATGAGTATTACGCAAAAATATTCGATAGCTTATCACGCGATGGCAAACGGTCATCATTCGCTCGACGTGAGCGTCGATGGCGAGTTGTTTCGCGAGATGGAGTCGAGCGAGGTAAAAGATGCAGCGTGCGACGTACATATCGAGATCGAGCGTATGGAGAGCGGTCTGAATTTGCAGGTTGCAATCTCGGGAAAAGCGGTGGTCGAGTGCGACCGTTGTTTGGAGGATTGCGAGATTCCGATCGACTTCGAGGGCAACCTCGCAGTGCGCTTCTCCGACTCGGTGAGCGACTACGACGGCGAGCAGCTGTGGATGGCGCAGGGTGAGGAGCTTTCGCTCGCGCAGTACATCTACGAGAGTGTGATTATCTCGCTTCCGTACCGACGAGTACACGCCGAGGGCGGTTGCAATCCGGAGATGATGTCTCACTTCACGGCAGCCGACGAGGAGGAAGAGGTGGAGACTCTCGAGGCATAGACATAAGAAGAGAAGAGTTAAAAATAGGTATAAAAACTTTAAAATAGACAACAGTTATGGCACATCCAAAACACAAAGTCTCGTCAACCCGACGCGACAAAAGAAGAACTCACTACAAGGCAGTAGTTCCTACCGTAGTGACTTGCTCGAACTGCGGTGCAGCGGTACTCTATCACAGAGTTTGTCCAGAGTGCGGTTTCTATCGCGGTAAGCTTGCTATCGAGAAGAAGGTAGCCGAGTAGTTCGACTTAAAGGAAAAAGGCACTACCTCTCGACAGAGGCGGTGCTTTTTTCGTTTGAAGCAAACCCTAAAAAAGACCAAACGCAAAATGATAAAAATCGGATTAGATGCTATGGGTGGCGACTTCGCCCCCGAAGCAGCAGTCAAAGGTGCAGTAATGGCCCTCGGCGAGATTAGTGCCGACAGCCGCATTACGCTCTTCGGCGACGAGCAGCGCATACGCGAGGTGCTGGCAGCCGAGGGTTGCGAGGCGGAGCGTTTCGACATCGTCCCTACGACGGAGGTTATCGAGATGGGCGACCACCCTGCAAAGGCATTCCAGCAGAAGCAGCAATCGAGCATAACCGTCGGCTTCGGCTACTTGGGCAAGGGACTCATCGACGGCTTTGCGAGCGCCGGCTCGACGGGCGCGATGATGGTCGGCTCGATGTTCGTGGCAAAACCTATCGAGGGCGTGATGCGTCCGACCATCGCCACAGCAATTCCAACCGTAACGGGTGCTCCGGTGCTGATTCTCGACATCGGTCTGAACGTAGACTGCAAGCCGGAGGTGTTGGAGCAATACGCGCTCATCGGCTCGGTGTATGCCGAATCGGTGCTCGGCATCGAATCGCCACGCGTGGCTCTGCTCAACATCGGCGAGGAGGAGAGCAAGGGTAACGCCCAGACAAAGGCGGCACACGCGCTGATGAAGGCGGCGGGCGAGAGCGGTCGCTACAACTTCGTTGGCAATGTCGAACCATCGTACATCTTCACGGGCAAGATTGCCGACGTGGTCATCTGCGACGGCTTCACGGGCAACGCGCTGCTCAAACTCTCGGAGGGCTTCTACGCTATCAATCGCAAGATGGGCACGATGAGCGACTTCTGGGAGGGTATGAACTACGAACGCGCAGGCGGAACTCCGGTGCTCGGCGTAAATGCTGCGGTAACTATCGGCCACGGCAAATCGACACCGCTCGCCATCAAGAATATGATTCTCTCGACCGAGAACACGATTCGCACGGGCGTAGTGGCAAAATTGCAGAGCAAATTCAAATAAATCAAACAAATCGTCTCTCACCCGAGCTCTCTGTCTGCAAAAAAATGCGCGCAAGGGGGCGCAAGGGGACATAAGGGGGCAAAAAGGGACGAAAAAATTACCACTTTTCAAAGGCAATCCTTTCAAGGATTGCTTTTTTTGTTTATTTTTGTACAAAACAACCAAAATTCTTAAAACAATGAAAAGAGTAATACTTCTTCTGGCGGTCTTGCTGACGTCGCTCTCGACGTCGGCTGCCACTGCGGCACTGACCCCAAACAAAATCGTAATCCCGAATATCGAGGGTTACAAGACTCTGAAGGGCGACTTCCACGTTCACACGGTATTCTCCGATGCTGTGGTATGGCCTACCACCCGCGTTCAGGAGGCAATCTGGGAGGGTTTGGATGTACTTGCCATCACCGAGCATATCGACACTCGTCACCAGCATATGCGAAAGAAGGGCGTCTTCACCGACAAGTGCGATCGCAACTATTCGTACGAGTTGGCTAAAAAGGCAGCGGGCAACAAGCTCGTCGTGATTCACGGTGGCGAGATTACTCGCGGTATGCCTCCAGGCCATTTCAACTGCCTCTTCGTTCAGGACAACGAGGCAATCTGCAAGGAGGCCGAGGCAAACGACCACGACCACTATCTGGCTATGCAGGGCGGTCTGAAGGAGGCACGCAAGCAGGGTGCATTCCTTATGTGGAACCACCCGAACTGGCACAAGCAGGCACCGAACGTAACGAAGATGTGGCCGGAGCACAAGAAGATTCTCAAGGCCGGCTATATGGACGCTATCGAGATCTACAACCAGGCGTGCGGTTACTCGCCGGAGGCGCACGAGTGGTGTTTGAAGAACAACCTCGCAATCTTGGGTAACTCGGATTGCCACGAGCCATTCTTCACCGAGATCGACTATCTGAACGGTGAGCACCGTCCCGTAACGCTCGTCTTCGCAAAGGAGAAGTCGGTAGAGGGCGTACGCGAAGCATTGGACGCACGTCGCTCGGCTGTATTTGCCGAGGGTATGGTCTACGGTCGCGAGCAGGAGCTTGCACCGCTCTTCGCTGCTTGCGTTAAGGTTAAGAGCGTAAAGTGGGGCGACAAGGGCGTGACATTCACGCTGGAGAACAAGTCGAGCATTCCTATCACGCTCGTTAAGGCCGAGGGCGCAGAGAAGTTGTGGTATCCTCGCTATGTGGTTATCCCTCCATTCAGCTCGATTTCGATCAAGGCACGTCCGCTCCTCAAGAACCACCAGCAGCCAAAGTTCGATGCATCGATCAGCTCGGTTGACGTAAACTTCCTCGTGGAGAGCTTCCAGATTGGCGCAAACAAGCCGTTGCCGTTCTCGGTAAATGTTCCACGCAAGTAACACGCGCATAAGCCAAACATAACACAGAAAAAGCAATGAAAAAGATATTTCTATTTGCAGCAGCGTTGGTAGCAACCGCATCGGTTGCGGCCGTAACGCCAAACAAAATCGTAATCCCGAACATCGAGGGATACAAGACGTTGAAAGGCGACTTCCACCTTCACACCGTATTCTCGGACGCTACGGTATGGCCCGTAACTCGCGTTCAGGAGGCAATCTGGGAGGGTTTGGATGTAATCGCATTTACCGAGCACATCGACACCCGTCATCAGCATATGGTAAAGAAGGGCGTATTCACCGACAAGTGCGACCGCAACTACTCGTATAAGATTGCAGCAAAGAAGGCCGGCAAGAAGCTGTTGGTAATCCACGGCGGCGAGATTTCGCGCGGTATGCCTCCCGGCCACTGGAACTGCCTCTTTGTGAAGGACAACAACAAGATCTGCGCAGCGGCCGAGGCAAACGATCACGACCACTTCCTCGCTGCACAGGGCGGTCTGAAGGAGGCGCACGCACAGGGCGCATTCACAATGTGGAACCACCCGAACTGGGGTAAGCACGCTCCGAACGAGACCAAGTGGTGGGACGAGCACGAGCAACTCTACAACCAGGGCTATATGCAGGGTATCGAGGTCTACAACAAGGACTGCGGCTACTCGCCGGAGGCGCACCAGTGGGCTATCGAGCGCAATATCGCCATCTTCGGCAACTCGGACGCACACAACCTCTTCTTCTACGAGACCGACTACCTGCACGGTGAGCACCGTCCGGTAACGCTCGTCTTCGCAAAGGAGAAGTCGTACGAGGGTGTACGCGAGGCGTTGGACGCTCGTCGCACGGCGGCTTTTGCCGAGGGTATGGTTTACGGTCGCGAGCAGGAGCTTGCACCGCTGATCAAGGCCTGCGTTAAGGTTAAGGGTGTGAAGTGGGGCGAAAAGGGCGTTACGTTCACCCTTGAGAACAAGTCGAGCATTCCGGTTAAACTCGCAAAAGCTCCCGGCTCGGAGGGCGTATGGTATGCACGATACATCAACCTGCCTCCGTTCAGCTCGATCAGCGTGACGGCTCGTCCAAATCTCGTTGACAACAAGCAGGTTGCATTCGACGCATCGGTTACATCGGTTGACGTGAACTTCTACGTTGAGAACTTCCACATTGGCGCAAACAAGCCGTTGACGTTCTCGGTAACCGTTCCACGCGAGTAACGCGCACGTAATAATTTAAGGGAGAGTAGATACTATGAAGCGAATTTTTGTAGTCGACTGGATATTGCTGTTTTCGTTTGTCACCATCGCCATTTCGGGCGTTGTGATGCACATTCTGCACGACGTTTATGGTTACTGTATGTGTTTCCGCAACCCTACGATGCAGGTGTGCGACACGGTGCATATCGTAGCGGCAATCGTATTCACCATAGCTACCCTGCTACACGCCTACCAGCATCTGGCGTGGTATAAGTCGCTCATCAAGCACGGCATCGGCACGCGTAGCAAGGTCTCGTTGCTGCTGACCTTCGTAGCCGTGTTCCTTATCGTGACGGGCGGCATTCTGTGGTTTGGCCCGTGCGACCACAAGCTCGGATTGTGGCATTTGTGGGTCGGCATCGCTACGGCAGTTGCCGTTGCGTACCACCTCGTAAAGCGCTGGTCGATACTGAAGAAGTCGATCAAGTAGCAGACCTATCCACCTAAAAACAATAAGAGCCGACCGCAAATGCAGTCGGCTCTTTTATTGGTTATGCCAGCGCGCTTTAGAGCGTTGCCAAAAACTCGGTTACACTCTTCTCGATGCGCTGCTCAACATCGCCACCCTCGGCCTTTACGAACTTCTCGCCCGTAATGTTCTCGTAGAGCTCAACGTAGCGATCGGTGATGCTTGCAACGATCTCGTCGGTCATCTCAGGCACCTGCTCTCCCTCCTGGCCCTGGAAACCATTTGCCATCAGCCACTCACGAACGAACTCCTTCGAGAGCTGCTTCTGCTTCTCGCCGGCTGCAAGGCGCTCCTCGTAACCCTCGGCGTAGAAGTAACGCGACGAATCCGGCGTGTGAATCTCGTCCATCAGGTAGATGACACCGTTCTTCTTACCGAACTCATACTTCGTATCGACCAAAATCAGGCCCATCTTGGCAGCAATCTCCGTACCGCGCTGGAAGATGGCACGCGTGTAGCGCTCCAACTGCTCGTAGTCCTCACGGCTCACGATACCCTGTGCGATAATCTCCTCCTTCGAGATATCCTCGGCGGGGCCCTCTGCCGCCTTGGTTGTCGGCGTGATGATTGGCTCTGGGAACTTCTGATTCTCGACCATACCCTCCGGCATCTCCACACCGCAGATGGTACGCTTGCCTGCCTTGTACTCTCTCCAAGCATGGCCCGACAAGTAACCACGAATAACCATCTCGACCTTGAACGGCTCGCAACGATGACCGACGGTAACCATCGGATCCGGAACGGCAATCTTCCAATTCGGAAGAATATCGGATGTTGCATCGAGGAACTTCGCCGCGATTTGGTTAAGCACCTGGCCCTTGAACGGAATACCCTTCGGCAAAACGACGTCGAATGCCGAAATACGATCCGAAACCACCATCACCAGATAGTCGTCGCCGATGGTATATACATCGCGCACCTTACCTACATAGTGATTCTTCTGATTCGGAAAATTGAAGTTGGTTTTTACGATTGCTTCCATATTTATAGTTTATTACTTTGTTGCTCACGCAAAATGTACAGTTATTCTTCCGCAAAAATAGTAATTTTTTGCGAACAACTCTGTGTGCGAACACTTTTTATTTCAGAATTATTTCAATAGATGATTTTGTACTCTTTCCAAGGGAAATAATAAAAAAAGAGATGTGAGGTCTGCTCAGAAAAGGGCAAAAAAATGAGGTCTTCGGAGGTATTCGACTCCAAGAGAGCACCTCTTGCGAGTCTTAGCAACATCGTTGTCGCAACCTGCCGATTTCCTCAACCAACCTAAAACTACTAACCTAAAATGAACCTTAAAACTTCGCTGCAAAGATAAGGGCTTTTTTTGGTTCACGCAAGTATTTTATTAAAAAATTTCAATAAAATATTGATTTTTCTTAATAATAACTTGCAAAATACTGATTAACAAATAATTACAAATCAGACTCTTTTCCTGTTCAAAGTTATAAAACATAACACTTTGACACCTCGAAAGTTTGATTTAGTATTTTTTGTAACGCTTTTTACGCACTAACAACCCAATCTTCGCAATAATTTAGTATATTTGTAATACATTTGTGGAGTGTGCGCCTACGCACGCGTGGCGAGTATGCGCGCACTACTTGCACAAAACAGACCACAACACAACGAACGAGTTATACAACACATTATGAATAAGACCTCAAACTACGCACTCACGGTCATCGTACCGGTATACAACGAATCGGATAATATGGCGCGTCTCGAGCAGACGTTTCGCGACTACCTCGCAAAGGCATCCGTGCCCGTGTGCGTTCTCTTTGTGAACGACGGCTCGACGGACGGCAGCCGAGAGAAGATTGCAGAGATTTGCTCGCGCAACGAGAGTTTCTTCTACCTCTCGTTTGTGCGTAATGCCGGTTTGAGTGCGGCAATCAAGGCGGGTATCGACTACGCCGACTCGCAGCTGGTCGGCTATATCGACGCCGATTTGCAGACCACGCCCGAAGACTTCGAGGTGCTGCTACCATACACCGGCGAGTTTGCCCTCGTAACGGGCATTCGTGCCAACCGCAAGGATACGGGTTTCAAGCGTTTCCAATCGAAATTTGCAAACGGTTTCCGCCGAATGATGACCCACGACGATGCAACCGATACGGGTTGTCCGCTGAAGATTCTGCACTCGGATGCAGCCAAGCGCATCCCGTTCTTCAAGGGTATGCACCGCTTCTTGCCGGCACTGATTCGTCTGCAGGAGGGCAAGAACTACAAGGAGCTGGCCGTTCGCCACTTCCCGCGCACGGCAGGCGTATCGAAGTTCAACCTCTGGAATCGTCTGATTGCTCCGCTGGTAGACTGCTTTGCATATCGCTGGATGAAGAGCCGCTATATCAACTACACGGTAGGCGAACACAACGTATAAAACAGCGACGCAGATGATGGAAAGTTGGTGGATATACGCCATCGGATTATTGGCACAGGCGTTCTTCTCGGCGCGCATCCTCATACAGTGGATACTCTCCGAGCGGGCGCGAAAGGTAGTATCCCCGTCGGCATTCTGGATATTCTCGCTTGCCGGCTCGTGGTTGCTGTTCCTCTACGGCTGGTTGCGCGACGACTTCTCGATCATACTCGGTCAGTCGGTCTCGTACTTCATCTACCTGTGGAATCTGCATATGAAGGGTGCGTGGAAGGCGGGTGCGATGCGTTACGCCGTTCTGCCTCTGTTGCTCGCCACGCCGATTGTCGTATTCTGCGCCATCGGCCACAACGCCGCCGAGTTCTTCACGACCTTTATGCGCAACGAGGAGGTGCCGCTGTGGCTGCTCATCTTCGGCTCGTGCGGACAGCTGATCTTCACCCTGCGATTCGTCTATCAGTGGTACGTCTCTGCACGACTCAAGGAGTCGGTGATGCCGCCCGGATTTTGGGCGATGTCGCTCGTCGGTAGCGGTATGATTGTTCTCTATGGCATCATCCGCCTCGATCCGGTGCTGATACTCGGCCAGTCGGTCGGCTTTGTTGCCTACATCCGCAACCTCGTTATCGGCCACCGCGAGCGCAAGTCAAACAACAATTAACCCCCGCTTTTGCTTATGAAAAATTGGAGAGTACTCCTGCCTCTGTTCATCTTCGTGATGTTGTTGCCGGTGATGATTCTGCGCGACTACACACCCTCGAACGAGCTGCGCTACCTGAATATTGCCGACGAGGCGATTGCCGACGGCCATCTGTTCGCCTTCACCAATCAGGGTGAGCCGTATGCCGATAAGCCGCCCGTATACTTTTGGTATGTGATGCTCGGCAAGCTGCTGCTCGGCAGCCACCAGATGTGGTTTCTCGCGCTGCTGTCGATCATTCCGGCCCTCGTTACGCTCGGCGTGATGAATCGCTGGGTGGGGCGACGCCTCGGCGAGCAGGATCTCCGTTCGGCATCGCTGATGACAATGTGCAGCGGACTCTTTCTCGGTCTGGCCGTAGTGCTGCGTATGGATATGCTGATGTGTATGTTCATCACGCTCGCGCTCTACACCTTCTGGCGAATATACTCCGACGAGCACGATACGCTCACCGAGCGACTGCTCTTTCCCGTGTATACATTCCTCGCACTCTTTACCAAAGGCCCTGTCGGTCTGCTCGTACCGATTGCCGTCGTAGTGGTCTTCTGCACCCTGCAACGCGACCGCCACACGCTGGCAAAGGTGCTCGGCTGGCGAACGTGGGCCATACTGCTCGTATGCTGTGCCGCGTGGTTTGGCGCAGTGTGGGCAGAGGGTGGTACGGAGTATCTGAACAATCTGCTCTTCCACCAGACCATCGACCGCGCCGTCGATGCGTTCCACCACAAAGAGCCATTCTACTACTACCTGATGACGGTGTGGTACTCGCTCGCCCCATTCTCGCTGCTCGTCGTGGGCACGGTTGTCGTGGGGCTCTTCACGCGTGAGTTGGACGCACTCGAACGACTCTTTGCAACGACCATCATAACGACGCTCGTGATGCTGTCGGTATTCAGCTCGAAGCTCGCCGTATACCTTGCACCAACCTTTCCGTTCTTCGTCTACCTATGCGTGCTGATGCTGCGCAGGGCTAAAATCGGATGGTTGCACCGCACGGCAATCGGTCTGCCGGCTGCAATATTCGCCCTCCTACCTATCGCTGCCATCGTGCTGCCTCGCACCGACCTGCTCACCTTCGAGTTGGACGGCTGGTGCTATGCTGCGGTCGCAGTGCTGGGCATCGGCGGCGTAGCAAGCATCTGGCTTTTGTGGCGACACGCGCGCCTTAACCCCGCAATCAATGCGCTCGCCATCGGTCTGCTCGTAGCGCTCTTCTTCGGTGGTTTCTCTCTTCCGAAGCTCAATGCCGAGATTGGCTACGGCCCGCTGTGCCACACGGCACAAGCCATAGCCGAGACCAGCGAGGCCGACGGATACTACGTCTGGAAGATTCGCCGTCCGGAGAATATGGATGTCTATCTGGGCGAAGATATCGTGGAGGTCTCGACCGAGGAGATTCTTGCAGGTCGCTGCAACGGCGGACTGCTGATGCTCCCTGCGCGCCACCTCGCCAAAGATGAGTCGCTGGCGGCCCTATTTGCCGACTACACCTACACCTCGGTTGGCGGTTATCGCATATTCGATCTGGCGGTACACCCCGTACAATAGGAGATACGCTCAACTAAAGCGCAACCACCCCTACCTGCTAAACTCTCCGTCGAAGGGCACACCACCACGAGTCGGAGAGTTTTTTTTGTGCAATAACACGCAGAGCGACAGCGCAGAGCAAATTATTTCACAATTTCCGGCGAAATCATTAGAATTTGTCAACAATTTTGCTATCTTTGTTAAAGTTTTAATAAAACAACTGCAAAAAACCTTAAAATTTCATATTATAAACAAACAAAACGGTTTCTAAAACCACAAAAAGAGAATTGCTATGAACGTAAAGAGTATTATGGCTGATTTGGAGCGCAAGCATCCGGGCGAAAACGAATACCTGCAAGCGGTGCGCGAGGTTCTCGAGTCTATCGAGGAGACATACAACGAGCATCCGGAGTTCGAGAAGGCAAAAATCGTGGAGCGTATGGTCGAGCCCGACCGCATCTTCACTTTCCGCGTAACGTGGGTTGACGACAGAGGCGAGATTCAGACCAATCTCGGCTATCGCATACAGTTCAACAGCGCAATCGGCCCATACAAGGGCGGTATCCGCTTCCACCGACAGGTCAATCCTTCGATGCTCAAGTTCCTCGGCTTCGAGCAGACATTCAAGAACGCACTGACAACGCTGCCGATGGGCGGCGCAAAGGGTGGCTCGGACTTCGATCCTGTGGGCAAATCCGACGCCGAGATTATGCGTTTCTGCCAGGCGTTTATGCTCGAGTTGTGGAACAACATCGGCCCTGACACTGATGTCCCTGCGGGCGATGTAGGCGTAGGCGGTCGCGAGATAGGATATATGTACGGAATGTATAAGAAGCTCGCACGCGAGTACAACACCGGCGTACTGACCGGTAAGGGTATGACGTGGGGCGGCTCGCTCATCCGTCCCGAGGCGACCGGTTTCGGTGCGCTCTACTTCGTGGAGCATATGCTCGCAAAGGCAGGTCGTTCGCTCAAAGGCGCAACGGTGGCCATCTCCGGCTTCGGCAACGTGGCTTGGGGTGCTGCGACGAAGGCGACCGAGCTCGGCGCACGCGTCGTTGCCATTTCGGGTCCGGATGGTGTGATCTACAATCCGAACGGTATGACGAAGGAGAAGATCGACTATATGTTGCAGCTTCGCGCATCGAATCGCAACATCGTCGCTCCATTTGCCGAGCGCTTCCCTGACGCAACATTCACGCCGGGCAAGAAGGCGTGGAGCGTGAAGTGCGACATCGCTCTGCCGTGTGCCTTCCAGAACGAGCTCAATGGCGACGATGCCAAGGAGTTGCTCGCAAACGGCACTTGGTGCGCAGCCGAGGTATCGAATATGGGCTGTACGCCGGAGGCGATTGCCGAGTTCCAGCAGGCGGGCATCCTCTTCGCGCCGGGCAAGGCGGTAAACGCAGGTGGCGTGGCAACATCGGGTTTGGAGATGACACAGAACGCAATGCATATCTCGTGGTCGGCAGCCGAGGTGGACGAGAAGTTGCACTACATTATGCAGAGCATCCACGAGCAGTGTGTCAAGTACGGCATCCAGCCGGACGGCTATATCAACTATGTAAAGGGTGCAAATATCGCCGGCTTTATGAAGGTGGCACAGGCGATGCTCGAGCAGGGTGTGATTTAAACAGAAGCGATGTATCTATAAAATATAGGTCGGAGGTTTCCCCCGACCTATATATTTTGCGCTCTATCCGACCATTTCCCGCTCTACCCTGCTCTTACGTCGCATCGACGCAGGCGTGTCCGCAAAACGCTGCTTGAAGAGCTTGATGAAGTGCGAAATATTGGTAAAGGCACACTCGGCGCCAATCTCGGAGATGGTCATATTGGTCGACATCAGCAACACCTTGGCGCGTTGCAGACGCTGGTCGATAAACCACTTATGAGGAGGCACATCGAATTGACGACGAAACTCCTTCTTGAACGAAGTCAGCGAACGATTGGTCTTGCGCGCAAGTATCTCGATCGAGACGTCGTTGAAGAGATTGTTGTATATCTCTCTGGCAAACTGGCCGTTCACCACATCGGCACCGACGATAATCTTGCGACGCAGACATCCGTCCTCGCCCGCAACTATAAGATATATGAGTTCATTGAGTTTGATGCGGCTGCCAATCTCGTTGCGATGCAGATCGCTGTGGCGGAACGACTGATTAACCCCGATAAAGAAGTCGTGCAACTCCGTCGACGGACGGCAGACTACAAAGTTGTTGCGACGACACGCATCGCACTGATGACCGCTATCACAGCCCAGACCATAGGTACTGTTCAGCGAGATAATGATACGTTGCAGATCGGCTGGCGATACGTAGAAGAGTATCTGCTCGAACTGCCCTCCCTCCGCGATATTCTCCTCGTAATGCACACCGGCATCGAGCCAGAACATATCGCCTTCACTCACCTGCACGTTGGAGTCATTATGGTAAATCAGTTTGCGACCCTTCAAAATAAATCCGACGGCCATTCGAGAGAGATGTGTCGAATGTACGCCCTCGGAAGATGTTTCAACGATCTTGACTACATCGGGAGCCGTACGATCGACGTTGTTGTTTTTGATCATAATATTGATTTTTACATTGATGTATATATGGCAGAAATTATAGTTTATTGAATAATTTAGCGTAAAGATATAATTTTAATATATATTTTACAAGTTTACACACTATATTTAAACTATAAAAACCCATACAAGGCATATAATAAATCATATCACCCATCACCCGTACATATTCCCGACCTTTTGAACTATCCCCACAAAGAACCAAATCATTAACCGAAAAAGTTACTCTCGGCGCAGGGCACAAAAAAAGCGGCGCCCCGATTGGGACACCGCATTTCTGCGCAGGAAGGAGCCGTTGTCGCCCCTCGCCACCCGAACGATTAGTAGATTACAACCGTACGATTCTGCTCCTTAACGAGCTTATTAATTGGAGCGTTCTCCTCGCCACAACCCTTGTACTGCAAGCGCTCTGCCGGAACACCCTGTGCAACGAGGTAGTCGTAAACGATCTTCGCACGCTTCTCTGCCAAACGCTCGTTACCCTTCTTGCTACCGGTCTCTGCATCAGCAAAGCCGAGGACGCTGTATACATACTCCTTATTCTCTGCACCGATAATCTTCTCGGCAACACGATTCAGACGCAACTTATTGTTGTTGTCAAGAACGCTCTTACCGCAGAGGTAGAAGAGAAGCTCATCCTCCGTGTCGGCCTTAACCAATGCCTCAACCTTCTCAGCTGCTGCCTTCAACTCCTGCTCGCGCTCGGCTGCCAAAGCGGTTGCTGCTGCCAAAGCATTTGCCTGCTCGGCGCTAACCTGCTGCAGACGTGCATTCTCGGCCTGTGCCGCTGCGTTCTGCTTCTCGATATTGTTCACGCGCTCTACCAATGCGTTGTAGGTCTGAACATTTGCACCCGAACGATCGTAGTCGCGACGGTTGAAACGGTAGGTTACACCTGCGTATACATTGATCTGATTCCAACGCGACGAGATACGCTGACCAACCGGAGCCAAGCCCTTACGCGACAACATATAGTTGATCGTGAGGTCTACGCTGAGTGCCTTGCAAACATTGAAGCGGTTCTGCCAACCGAAGTTGAATGCATACTCGTATGGCATACGGGCACCCTTTGCAGTCTGTGGCCAGCTACTCTTGTAAGTACCGGCAAGGTCGTTAACTGCAACACCGGCACCAACCATAACGATTGCATCGTAGAGGTGGTTCTTGCCATTGTAGCCGGCAATCCAGTTGCTGAGGTTTGCCATAACGTCGACGTGGCCGAACAAGAATACCGGAGTAACCTTCTCGCCGGTCTCGAACTGACCATACTGGCCACCGATATAGCTGCACTGACCCGCCTCAACTGCAAGGCGCGCACCAAATACAGGGTGGAACCACTTATTAGCCGAAACGTAACCGCCTACGCCAACAATCGAGCCGCAGCTCTTGCTACCGGTCTTTGTCAAGAAGTTAGGACCGATACCGGCCGAAACCTCCCAGTTATCACCAAACTTGTTCGACACAAAGCCCTGAATCTTCGACTCCGTGTTCTTCGCATCCGCAGCAAAGGCAGTCGCCGTAAATGCTGC
Source organism: Alistipes sp. (assembly GCA_045635325.1). Classification (GTDB taxonomy): domain Bacteria; phylum Bacteroidota; class Bacteroidia; order Bacteroidales; family Rikenellaceae; genus Alistipes. The sequence continues at coordinate 97,601 of JAZRBZ010000016.1, read as the reverse complement.
CAAAAGCACGATCAAAGTGAAAATTTTCTTCATAATGGTATGATTTTAAATTATTTACAACAAAACTCTTTGTGGTACAACACAATTTGCATCACAAATATACAAAAAATATTTCATTCCGCACCTCTATCGGTCATAAAATATAGGTATCGAGTAGTTTATCTGCCACACGCCGCCCGACTGCCCCGTCTAAAAAAAAGACGGACAGGACACAAGTCCCATCCGTCTCACTATAGTAATCGTTCGGCTGTATCTACTAACCGCACTTCGAGTAACCACACGACATACAGGTCAAGCAACCGTTCTGGTATGCCATATTCTCCTGACCGCACTGCGGACACTTGCCCTTCGAACGTGTACCGTCCTCGATATACTGCTTCAAGGCACGCTTCACACCATTCTTCCAGGTGTTGATATTCTCGTCGTCGAGGTGCAGACCGTCGATGAGCGAAACAACCTTCTCAATCGGCATATTGTAGCGCAACACACCCGAGATGAGCTTCGCGTAGTTCCAGAAGCTCTCGTCGAAGAGACGCGAGATGCCACCGATGGTGTTCGTGTAGCCATAGCGGTCGGTGTACTGGAAGTCGTAACGCTTCGAGCCATCCTCCTCGCGCACCTTCAGGATGTTACCCTTCGTGATTTTCGGTGGGATGAACATTGCATCATCCTCAATCTTACCGGTAAATACCTCGTAAGGACGGCCCTCATAGAGACCTACGAATGCAATCCAATCCTCCTTACCGTTCTTGAAACGTACCACGTCGGCCGGAATCGACTTCGGACGCTTGTTCTCGCCCGTTGCCGGCTCGCACTTCGACTCGGTGGTCTTCTTCTTGCTCTTCTTGTCGACGAGCACACCCTCGCGGCAACCATCACGATAGACCGTAACGCCCTTACAGCCGCACTCCCAAGCCGTGCGATATACCTCTGCCACCAACTCCTCCGAAACACTGTTCGGCAAGTTCACGGTAACCGAAATCGAGTGGTCAACCCACTTCTGGATTGCGCCCTGCATCTTAACCTTGGCAACCCAGTCGATATCATTGGCCGTTGCCTTGTGGTAAGGCGATGCAGCCACGAGCTTGTCGAGCGACGCATCGTCGATAGTCTTGAGCGACTCGGTATCGTAGCCGTTGATACGCAACCAATCGACAAACTTATGGTGGTATACGTTATACTCCTCGAATGCCTGGCCCTGCTCGTCAACGAACGTTGCAACAACATCCTTATCCGATGGGTTAATCTTACGACGACGCTTGTAAACCGGACGGAACACCGGCTCGATGCCCGACGTAGTCTGCGACATCAGCGACGTAGTACCGGTCGGAGCGATGGTGAGCATCGCGATATTACGACGACCATACTTCAACATATCCTCATAGAGCTGCGGATCGGCCTCCTTCAGGCGCAGAATCATCGGATTGTTCTTCTCCTTCTCGGCGTTGAACACCTGGAACGCACCACGCTCCTTGGCCATCTCAACCGATGCACGGTATGCCGATACGGCGAGCGTCTTGTGTACCTCAACAGCAAACTTGAGCGCCTCGTTCGAGCCGTAGCGCAGACCGAGTGCCGCCAACATATCGCCCTCTGCCGTGATACCCAAACCGGTACGACGGCCCTTGAGAGCCATATCCTTAATCTTCTCCCACAACGACAACTCCACGCGACGAACATCCTGATCCTCCGGATCCGATGCAATCTTCTGCGAGATGAGCTCTACCTTCTCCAACTCGAGGTCGATAATGTCGTCCATCAGGTGCATTGCCTTGCGGATATGCTCCTTGAAGAGGTCGAAGTTGAACGACGCCTCCTTGGTGAACGGCTTCTCAACATAGCTGAAGAGGTTGATTGCCAACAAGCGGCAACTGTCGTACGGACACAACGGAATCTCACCGCAAGGGTTGGTCGAAACGGTTACAAAGCCCTCATCTGCATAGCAGTCAGGCACACTCTCGCGGATAATCGTATCCCAGAAGAGAACACCCGGCTCGGCCGACTTCCACGCGTTGTGGATAATCTTCTCCCACAACTTGCGAGCGTCGATATTATTGACATACTTCGGCTCCGAAGAGTTAATCGGGAACTGCTGCTTATAGGTGCGACCCTCGATTGCCGCGCGCATAAACTCGTCATCGATCTTAATCGAGACGTTTGCGCCCGTAACCTTGTTCGTATCGAGTTTTGCGTCGATAAACTTCTCTGCGTCAGGGTGCTTGATCGAGAGCGAGAGCATCAGCGCACCGCGACGACCATCCTGCGCAACCTCCTTCGTCGAGTTCGAGTAGCGCTCCATAAACGGAACGATACCCGTCGAGGTGAGTGCCGAGTTAAGCACCGGGCTACCTGCCGGACGGATGTGCGAGAGGTCGTGGCCCACGCCACCGCGACGCTTCATCAGCTGCACCTGCTCCTCGTCCATACGGAAGATACCGCCATACGAATCGGCCGGCTTCTTATGGCCGATAACAAAGCAGTTAGAGAGCGATGCCACCTGGAAATTGTTACCGATACCGGTCATCGGACCGCCCTGCGGGATAACGTAACGGAAGTGGTCGAGCAACTCGAAAATCTCCTGCTTCGAGAGCGGATTCTCATACTTACGCTCAATGCGTTCGAGCTCGCTGGCCAGACGCTCGTGCATCTGCTCCGGCGACGACTCGTAAATGTTACCGAACGAGTCTTTCAGCGCATACTTACTCACCCATACGGTTGCGGCCAACTCATCACCGTCGAAGTATACCTTCGACTTGGCGACAGCATCCGCATATTCAACCTTCTTTGGACCTTTGTTCATTGTCTATATTTTTTATTTTTCGTTTTAATCTCTCTTCAGCAAAAGCAGAGGACAAAACAGCCCCATTCAGGGGCCGATGTTTCATACTGCAAAAGTAGAAAACTATCGGCAAAAAAATGCACGTTTTCAAAGTTGCTTTTTCGACAACTTTTCAACATTCGGAGCGAATCGACTCTGTAGCGCCATCAGGGGCACTATTGCGATGCAATATTTTTTTTGCGACGGCTATTTTTGGTGTACTTTCGGGGTACGCATCGTAAGTTCGACCACTCGGCGGACTATCTTTGCACGCTGGCGATCGTTCACGATATAGTATCTGCGATTCGACTTGGCGTCCTTCGTGAAATCGGTGCGCGACTTCTGGTCAACGGTAACATATCCGCGTGGCGAGAGCGACGCATAACCGCCATTCGGCTCGGCAGCGAAGAGCACGGCTGTCGGATCCCACAGCGGACGGTTGTACGGCATAGGAGCGTAGTACTCGAACGCATCCACCAGCGGGTGCGACGACGCATACTTAAAGCCCTCATACACTGCCTGATATGGATACAACACCGACTTACCCAGCGCCACATCCGTAAAGTACATCGGCACCGGACACTCGGCATAGAAGCGTACCGCTGCGTGGTGATCCTTACGGACGTTATACTCCGGCGTGTGAGCCGGCGAGAAGTCGCCTGCCATAATCACCACCTTCTCCACCTTCTGCGCAAAGAGCGACTTGCCGTCGAGCGGCGAAAATTCATCGCCCTGCGACGACATCAGACGGGCAAGGTTGGTCGAGAAACCGACCGCAACCACTACCACGCTGTGATCCGCCTCGCGAGCCAGGAGCTCTCGGAAGAGTTTATATCCATCGGGGAGCGCATCCCAATCCTTCACCGTATGGGCGTAGGTATGGTTTGCAACCGTATAGTCGGCATAGTTCAAACCCTTGGAGGTTCTCGTGTCGACGTAGTTCTCCTCGGGATAGATTTTGGCGATACCGATCGGAATATTCGGATAGCCGTAGAGCGTGTTCATCGCGTCGATATACTTCACGCTGCCACCCTCGCGCTTGCTCGAGATAATGCCCAGCAGGTCGATTCTGCCCTCGTCCACATACTTGTAGAGCATATCGAGCGCCACCGCATCGTCCACATCGTTACCCATATCGGTATCGAAGATAATTTTTACGGGCTTTGCAGCCACAGCCGTTGCCGTGCAACCTACTACGAGTGCAAACAGGGCAACCATCAAGAATAGAGCTCTTTTCATATCATTTACGTTTTTGTTTTTTACCACTTTTTTTCATCGCACACGACACAAAATCGGCACGACCTTACAAAGTTAAACTATTTTTCCACCGCGCGCAATAATATCTACACAAAAATTTACTACATTTGTCATACTTTTTGGTAGCATCACACAGAAAACGTTTTTACAGATGACGGCACTCTATACAGATATTATATATGGTCCGGTGCGTTCGCGCCGACTCGGTCTCTCGCTGGGCGTAAACCTTCTGCCACTGACTGCCAAAGTGTGCAGCTTCGACTGCATCTACTGCGAGTGCGGATGGAACGACGCAAATCGCGGCTCACGCCGATTCAACTCGCGCGAGGAGGTGCATGCGGCCCTTGCCGAGACGCTCGAACGTATGCAGGACGAGGGAGCGCTGCCCGACGTGATAACCTTTGCCGGCAATGGCGAGCCGACGATGCACCCCGATTTCGAGGGCGTTATCGACGATACGCTCGTGCTCCGCGACCGCTTTGCTCCGCAAGCGAAAGTATCGGTCTTGAGCAACGCCACACAGCTCCACCGTGAGGAGGTGCGCCGTGCCCTGATGCGCGTGGACAACAACATCCTGAAGCTCGACTCGGCATTTGACGCCACCGTGCGCACGATGAACAAGCCCTGCGGCGAGTACAGCGTGGCAGACGTGGTTGAACAGCTGAAACGATTTGAGGGACAGTTTATTCTGCAGACGATGTTCCTGCGTGGCGAGTACAACAGCACGCCGTTCGATAACACCACTCCGAAGGAGGTCGAGGCGTGGCTGCGCATCGTCGAGCAGATAGCTCCGCGACAGGTGATGATCTACTCCATCGCCCGCGATACGCCGTGCCAGACGCTCACCCGCGTCGAGCGCGAGGAGCTGGAGCGCATAGCCGAGCGCGTAAAAAAACTCGGTTCGGAGTGCATTATCGGCTAACCCCACCAACTTTTCGCACGTTTTTTGTCCGTCCGACCGTTACATCCAAACCATTTTTGGACTATCTTTGTGTGTCTTTTCTAAAATTAGGTTATCGATGGAACAAATTCAAACGTGGATGCTTATTCCCTTTTGTGCTATGTTGCTTACGATTGCCGTTGCACCTCTCGTAGCCGGACGACTCTGGGAGAGCAACCGCAACAAACTCCTTTTCACTCTGGCAATCGCCCTGCCGACCGCCATTATGCTCTACCGTTACGGGCTCAGCGACCGGCTTGCCGAAGGTCTGCTCTTCGACTATATTCCGTTCATCACGCTGCTCGGCGCGCTCTTTGTCGTGACGGGCGGCATACGGCTCGACTACTCCACCACCGCCACACCCTGGATCAACACCGTGATGCTCTTCATCGGCTACGGACTCTCGTCGCTCATCGGCACGACCGGCGCGGCAATGCTGCTGATTAGACCGCTGCTCGAGATTAACCGCACCCGCATACACAAGACGCACACCATACTCTTTTTCATCGCCGCCGTTGCCAACTGCGGAGGCATTCTCTCGCCACTGGGCGATCCGCCGCTCTTTCTGCTCTACCTGCGCGGCGCACCGTTCAACTGGTTTGCAACGATGCACGACGAGTGGCTGATGATTGGTACGCTGCTGCTCGGCGTGTACTTCGTAATCGATATGTATATCTTTAAGCATAAGGAGATTATCGGTGTTCGCAACAGCCCGAAGGATGAGGAGGAGTTGCCTCTCACCATCTCCATCAAGGGCACGAACAACGCCTTTCTGCTGGGGGCAATCATCCTCTGTGTGGCCGTTGTCAACCCGAGCAACATCCCCGCAATGGCAGCACCCGACGCACCGCTCCATCTGCGCTTCCTGCGCGAGATTCTGTTACTTGTAATCGCGTGGCTGTCGCTTGCCACTACCCGACAGAAAATCCGCACGGAGAATCACTTCTCGTGGGCACCGATTACGGAGGTTGCCATACTCTTTGTCGGCATCTTTACCACGATGACACCGGCGCTGATCTACCTCAACGAGCACGCCGCATCGCTCGGCATATCCACGCCGGCGCAGTTCTTCTACTCGGCCGGAGCGCTCAGCTCGGTGCTCGACAACGCTCCAACTGCCGTAGCGTTCCACACCGTAGCCAAGGCGCTCCCCGCAACCGAGGGCAGCGCAATCGTCGCCGGCATTTCGGAGCAGTTGCTCACGGCCATTGCCCTCGGAGCAGTCCTTTTCGGTGCGATGACCTACATCGGCAACGGCCCCAACTTTATGGTCAAGGCGATAGCCGAGCAGGAGGGTGTGCGTATGCCGTCGTTCTTCGGCTACATCTTCAAGTTCTCGCTACCCGTACTGCTGCCAATATATATATTGGTACAGATCGTATTCCTGTAAAGAGCAAACAAAAAGAGGTTGCCCCGCGCTATGGGACAACCTCTATTGCTTATATACCCTACATACACCCCTACTGCACCACGAGCGACTGTACAATGGCCACTCCGGCACGCTGATTGATGGCTCGCACAAGCGGCTCACGCTGCATCATAAGCTCCTGACGCACAATGCTCGACGTAACGTGCACATACAGCACACCGCGCACCAGACGCACCTGTCGCGTCTCGGCCGCAACGACCGGTCCTACCACCTGACGCCACGTGTCGGGCAACGCCCCCTCGGCAATCTTGGCCGCAATGTCGGGCGAGCGGAAGAACTCCTCGAGCAGAGCCCCTATCGGTTTTGAGTGGGTACGTTTCATTCGAGCACCTTTCCGTATGTAACATCAAATATCGTATGGCTGCCACCGCACGCAGAGAGCGTTCGCTCCATACGTTCGCGACTACAGTCCGTAATGACAATCTGGCCAAACTCCTTGCCGGCAACCAGGCGCATCAGCTCGCCCACACGCCCCTCGTCGAGCTTGTCGAACACATCGTCGAGCAGCAGTATCGGCACTTCGCCCGTGCGCTCGGCAATGATGCGGTACTGCGCCATCTTCAGCGCAATGAGGAACGACTTCTGCTGGCCCTGCGAACCATACTTGCGCAGCGGCATATCGCCAATCGAAAAGACCACATCGTCGCGATGCACTCCGCACGTCGTAAAACCATTTATAAGGTCCTTCTCGCGCGACGCGGCAAGCAACTCCTCGAGTGGGTGCTCGTTGAGCTCCGAGCGGTAGACAATATCGACCCTCTCGCGGTCGCCCGACATCGCAGCGTAGAACTCCGCCACAATCGGACGCATCTGCTCCACCACGCGCGCACGCGCCTCGTGAATCTTCACCGCCGAGGCAGCCAACTGCATATCGTAGATTTGGAGCATCTGCTCGTCGGAGGAAATCTTCAGGAACTTGTTGCGCTCGGCAAGCGTCGCATTGTAGCGAATCAGCGCCATCATATACTCGCGGTCGAACTGCGAGATGAAGCCGTTGATGTAGCGACGACGCTCCTCCGCAGCATCGCTGATAAGCATCGCGTCCATCGGCGAAACGAGCACTACGGGAATCAGACCAACGTGGTCCGACAGACGCTCGTACTGCTTTCCGTTGCGCTTTACAACCTTCTGCGCACCACGCTGATAGGTGCAGGCAATCTGCTCGTGACGCTCGTCGCGATCGGCATAATCACCCTCCACGACAAAGAAATTCTCGCCGTGGCGCACACACTGCGCGTCGCTCATTCCCAGCGCCGAACGCCCCATCGAGAGGTAGTAGACCGCATCGACGATATTGGTCTTGCACGTACCGTTATCGCCCACAAAGCAGTTGATACCGCGATCGAGCGCAAGCGTCTGCTGCGCGAGATTCTTGAAATTTATCAGCGTAAGTTTTCGTAAATACATTTTTCGCTCCTATTCTTGCTTCAAAGGTACGCATTTTCGCGCGAAACGCCAAATGCAGAGCGACCTTGGCGGCTAATTTTCTGTTGACAATCCGAATAGCGGTGCAAATGGTTGTTTTGACAAAGTGCAACAAAATAGACTAATCAAAAGGGGAGGGGCATAAAGAAAACCCCAAAAGTGTTCAACTTTTGAGGTTTGGATTAATAGCAATTATGTCGCTGTTATGTAATCAAATTACCTATTCTTTGTATTTCTGTTTCGTTAATATCCCAATTTTATCTGCAAGGATTTTGGTAACACCTACCACAAGTATCGAAACTAACAAAGACCAAAAGGTGTCAAAATGAAAGACCTCTTTCTGCAATTGTGTGAGTAAGGTAATTATTAGTACAGAACAGATGAAATTTAACCTGTACATATTACGTTGCGATAATTTCAATATCGCAGAGACCAACAACAATATTATGGATAAAAATACTATTGTCGCGAGTATAATTATTCGTTCCATACAGTTAATGCTACGTGGACTCCACTTCCAACAACAGCCCCTTTAACGATTTCTTTTGTAGCGCAAACCACAGCACCGGTAGGCCCAAAGACCAACCCACTACCGATGGTCTTTCCCCAAAATTTCCAAGAGATAAAACCCGCTAGAGCACCTTCAACATCAGCCAGAATAACAGATTCCGCATCGAGTGCTCGTGTTTGAATATCTGTTAGATTATAAATATAACTTGACTGTGTAATTGCACTAATTGCCCACAAGCAATTTTTATCTTCATTATCTAACGACGACTGATTAATTTCCATATCAATCTCTAAAAATTTGCGTTTTATAAAAATGCTATCAGTAAGATTATCATTAACCAAAACAAGCATTTTGTTAATGAAAGGAATATGTGTGGAAGGAACTTCATTTTTAATACTGTCAGGGATATTATTACTCGTTCTTGTAATAGGGTTCTCTCTTAACATTCCATTTTCTTTGGCAATTTTCATCATATTAGACGTATAAAGATGCGTGGATGTTTCTATCGGAATATTAAAACACTTACAGCATTCTTTTTCCACAAAGTCATTAGAATAAGTTTCTAAATCATCAATGCTAATTTGATTTTGTTTAAGGGAGTTCATTGCTCTATTATGAATAGAGCCAATCTCTGCAAGTGGATTTGTAAAGTCCTCCACACTTGTTGTAACTGGATTACTACAACATACCAACAAACAACTTGTTACAGTTAAAAATAAAATAGAACACTTCATAATATTAAAAAATTTAAAAAAATAAAAGACCGGCAAAGATAAGCACTATTTTTGAGATAATCTCAAAATCCGCTAATAATAAAAAGTTTATTCATGATGTTTAAGCGCGAGGTAATGTGTTGGTAACTGTTATAATTTCTGCCGATATGCATTGATATACAACTCACTCTAAACAAAGGTACATTTTTATGTACGAGCAGAAGGATGGTGCTTCTCTCATAATTACTAGATAATTCTGCAATAAGCCAAAAGTTACAAGATAGAGCAACACACATTTCAAACAACCTATTTTTCAACAACAGACCGAGCAACCCTTGCGCGGTCTCAAAAATTTGTCTACCTTTATGAAAAATTTAGCATCAAACGCCATGAAACGATTTATAGCGACACTCGTCCTGCTCTCGTGCGGGTATTGTCTATTCGCACAGGGCGCATACTCGGTATGGCACAAACAGATATTAGAGGCGATAGAGAGCGTACCGAACAAACAAAAACTACAAACCGTAAACCACCCTGCAAACCACACATATCGGAAAATAGTCCCGCGATCGGTTTTCGGTGCGCGGAGGATTCAATTTTCTGCAATTTTTCATAAAAAAGCGGCCGATTATTCCGTTTATTGAGTAAAAAAGTGTATTTTTGCAGATTGAGAAAATATTACAAATTAAAAATAGTTAAAAAATTATGGCAAAAAATGTTGAAAAAGAGCAGGAGCAGGTAGTTGCCGAAGCTGTCAGCAAAACCGAAACCTTTTTTGAGCAGAACGGCAAGAAGGTCGTTATCGCTCTGGTAGTTATCGTGCTGCTCGTAGCAGGTGGCTACGCTTACAAGAAACTCGTTATCGATCGCGGTGCAGCCGCAGCAACGGAGCTTATCGTTGAGGCACAGGAGCGCTTCGGCGTGGAGAACCCTGACTTCGCACTCGTACTCAATGGCGACGAGCAGGGCGCTGGTTTCCTCGATGTAGTTGAGCAGTATGGTTCGACCGCTGCAGGTAACCTCGCAAAGCACTACGCAGGTGTATGCTACTTGCGTTTGGGCGACCTCGAGAATGCAGAGAAGTACCTCGCGCAGTACAGCGCAGTTGATGGCATTCCGGGTGAGATTCTTAACGCGCAGAACCTCGGTTTGCGTGGTGATGTAGAGGTTGAGAAGGGCGACTATGCAGCCGCTATCGCACTCTACAAGAAGGCAGTATCGGCTTCGAAGAACGATCTCACCGCACCGCTCTATCTCTACAAGCAGATTCTCGCTAACGTAGCCCTCGGCAACAAGGAGGCAGCGCAGTCGTGCTTCGACGCTCTCACGGCAGAGTACCCTACCGCACAGGAGGTACGTCTTGCAGACGAGCTTCTCGGTACGCTCTAAATCACCGCTAAAAACAAGCTGAAGAGGGAGGGATAATTACGGATGTTGTCGGCAGCAGACATACGCATCGGAGTTCTCGTGTCGCGTAACGACTATCGTCGCATAATGGATGTTGCGACCGAGGTTGTCGCGCCGCTGATTCGTCGCGGTTGTCGCGAGAGCAACATCACCGTAAAATACACGCCGAGCGACTTTCATCTCGCTCTGGGCACTCTCTTCTTTGCAGAGTATACCGACGTGGATGGTGTGATTGTCGTGGGTGACGTGTACGATACGAATATCGCTAAATCGTTGCACGAACTGCAAATCCAGTGGAATATGCCGGTCGAGTATCGCTACAACGGCTCGCAGACGGGCGACGGTTGCAGCGTGGTCGATATGGTGCAGTTGCAGAGCGAAATGGCGGGCGAGCTCCCCGAAGAGAAGAGCCCTGCGTCGCGTCGCGAAAATGTGAACTAAATCGCGCGGTCGCCAAGCACCGAATCACACGAAACGTCAGAGTGAAGGAGGAATACCAAAGGTATTTCTCCTTTTTCTTTCTAAAAATCCCCCGCAATAGGCGATTTTCTACGGAAATATGCGTATATTTGCGTGATATATAGTTTTCGAACAGAAAAAACAGAGATTGATTATGGGATTTTTTGACATATTTAAAAGCAAGAAACAGAGCGAGCCGACAACTCCCGAGCACATCGAGGAGCAGAAGCAGGAGCTCAACGCAGGTTTGGAGAAGACCAAACAGGGCTTCTTCTCGAAGCTGACGCGTGCGGTGGCAGGTCGCTCTACGGTCGATGCCGACGTGTTGGACGATTTGGAGGAGGTACTCATCACTTCGGACGTGGGCGTGGATACGACCGTGAAGATTATCGAGCGCATCGAGCAGCGCGTGGCTCGCGACAAGTATATCAACTCGGCCGAGTTACAGGGCATCCTGCGCGACGAGATAGCACAGCTGATGGAGGAGGCCGAGGGCAAACGCGAATCGTTCGGTCTGGATGTGAAGGATGGCGAGCCGTATGTAGTGATGGTCGTGGGCGTAAACGGCGCCGGCAAGACCACCACCATCGGTAAACTCGCCGCACAGCTCACCAAGGCGGGCAAGAAGGTCTACATCGGTGCTGCCGATACGTTCCGCGCTGCGGCTATCGACCAGCTCGGCGTATGGGCCGACCGCGCAGGCGCAACGATGATTCGCCAGGAGATGGGCTCCGACCCCGCTTCCGTTGCATACGACACACTCAAATCGGCCGTTGCCAACGGTGCCGACGTCGTACTTATCGACACGGCCGGCCGTCTGCACAATAAGATTGGCCTGATGAACGAGCTCACGAAGATTCGCAACGTGATGGCAAAGGTTATCCCTTCGGCGCCACACGAGGTGATGCTCGTACTCGACGGCTCGACCGGTCAGAACGCCTTCGAGCAGGCACGCCAATTCACCCAGGCGACGCAGGTTACGTCGCTGGCCATCACCAAGCTCGACGGTACGGCAAAGGGTGGCGTGGTGATTGGCATCAGCGACCAATTCAAAGTTCCGGTGCGCTACATCGGCATCGGCGAGGGTATCGACCAGCTGCGCATCTTCGACCGTCACGAGTTTGTTCGCGCACTGTTTGGCGATGAGAAGTAAGAGAAAAATCAACCCGAAAATGAAGAAGATAAACGTCATAACGCTCGGCTGTGCCAAGAATCGCGTCGATTCGGAGCATATCTCGGCACAACTTGCAGCCGCCGGCTACGAGATTGTATTCGACAGCGACCGCACGGATGCCAAGATTGTGGTTGTGAACACCTGCGGTTTTATCGGCGATGCCAAGCAGGAGAGCATCGACACCATCCTGCAAGCCGTAGCTGCAAAGCAGGCGGGGGCAATCGAGCAACTCTTTGTCATCGGCTGCCTGAGCGAACGCTACGCCGACGAGCTGCGCGAGAAGATTCCCGAGGTCGACGAATACTTCGGTGCGCGCGATCTTACGGGCGTTGTCGAGGCACTCGGCGTTGCGTATGACGAGCACCGCTCGACCGAGCGCGTACTCTCCACTCCGCGCCACTACGCATATCTTAAGATTGGCGAGGGTTGCAACTGGCGATGCGGCTACTGCGCCATTCCGCTCATTCGCGGCAAGCACCGCTCCGTACCGATGGAGGAGCTGCTCGAGGAGGCACGCACGCTGGCCGCACAGGGCGTGAGGGAGCTACTCGTCGTGGCACAAGACACCACCTACTACGGCGTGGATCTCTACGGCCGTCGCCGTCTGGCGGAGCTGCTCCAGGAGTTGTGCCGCGTAGAGGGTATCGAGTGGATTCGTCTGCACTATGCCTACCCTACCGACTTCCCGCAGGATGTTATAGAGGTGATGGCCCACGAGCCAAAGATCTGTAAGTATCTCGATATTCCGTTACAACACATAAGCGACAATCAGCTCTCGCTGATGCACCGTCGCCACACCAAACAACAGGCCCTCGACCTGCTTGCGCGTCTGCGCGAGGCGATGCCCGAGATGGCCATCCGCACGACGCTGCTCGTCGGCTATCCGAACGAGAGTGCCGAGGATTTCGAGCAGTTGTGCGACTTCGTGCGCGAGCAGCGCTTCGAGCGTCTGGGCGTATTCCCGTACTCAGAGGAGGAGGGCACGTTCTCTGCTACGCAGCTCACCGACAACGTACCACAGCGCGTGAAGGAGTACCGCGCCGACCATATTATGCAGATTCAGAACGGCATCTCGCGCGAAAAGAACGAGGCACGCATCGGCCGCACGGAGCGCGTCATCATCGACGGCCGTCAGGGCGACTACTACGTTGCTCGTTCGCAGTTCGACTCGCCGGAGGTCGACGAGGAGATTCTGATTCCGTGCTCGGAGCGCCGTCTGTTGCGCGGTCGTTTCTACACGATTCGCATCACTGCAGCCGACGACTACGAGCTCTACGGCACAACCAAACTTGAATAGAGACAAGAAACGATAATACAACTATGAGTAACTACATTCTTCGCGAAGTAAAGAGTCGATCGGACGAGCAGAAGTGGCTCCACGTCGATCGTCCGCTCTACAAGGATTATCCGAATTGGGTATGTCCACTGGATAACGACATCCTCAAGGTATTCGATCCGGAGCACAACAAAAAGTTTCAAGAGGGTGAGGCCATCCGTTGGTATGTCGAAGACAGCGCGACGGGCAAGGCCGTAGCACGCATCGCGGCGTTCTACGACAAGTCGACAGCAACCGAGTCGGGCTACGACCAGCCGACCGGTGGTTGCGGATTCTTCGAGTGTCCCGACTCGCAGCCGATTGCCAATATGATGTTCGACGCGGCGCGCGAGTGGCTTGCAGCACGCGGAATGGAGGCGATGGACGGCCCGATTAACTTTGGCTCGCGCGACTCGTGGTGGGGACTGCTCGTCGAGGGCTTCGAGTATCAGCCGCTCTACGGCAACCCGTACAATCCGCCATACTACAAGGAGCTCTTCGAGCAGTACGGCTTCCAGAACTTCTTCAACCAGAACTCCTACATCTGGCGTGCCGAGTGCGACGCGCTGAGCGAGATTGCGCTCGAGAAGGCACGACGCGTACTCAACAATCCGGAGTATAAGATCAAGGACGTAAGCAACACCGACCTCTCGGTGGCAGCCGAGCACCTGCGCACCATCTACAACAAGGCGTGGTCGCTCTTCACGGGTGTCAAGCCGATGACCAAAGGGGAGGCGCAGAAGCTGATGCAGACGCTCCGTCCGATTATCGACCCTAACCTCATCTACTTCGCCTACCACAACGACGAGCCGGTCGGTTTCTTTGTAATGGTGCCCGACCTGAACCGCGTAATCGGTAAGTTCGGTGGTAAGTTCGGTCTGTGGCAGAAGTTGCAGCTTATGTGGGATTTGAAGGTACGCAAGGCAAGCGACCGCGTCTTCGGCATCATCTTCGGCATTACGCCCGACTTCCAGGGCAAAGGTATCGAGAGCGCCATTATGACCTATATCCACGACACCTACGTCATCACGGGCCGCAGTCCGTACAAGGAGTTCGAGTTCGCGTGGATTGGCGACTTCAACCCTGTAATGAACCGAATGATTGAGCGTTACGTCTGCGCTACGCGTCATAAGATGCACACGACGTATCGCTACCTGTTCGACCGCACCAAGGAGTTCAAGCGTTGTCCGAGAGTCGGCTTCCGCAAGCGCGAGACGACCACCGAGACGACCGCAACACCAACAGCAGAATAGACAAAATCTCTTAAAACTTCAAACATAGAATGAAAACAACACCATTCACCAAGTATCACATAGCCGCATCGGCCAAGATGGCGGAGTTTGCCGGCTATAATATGCCTATCGAATTTTCGGGCATCAACGACGAGCACGCCACCGTACGCGAGAAGGCGGGCGTATTCGACGTGAGCCATATGGGCGAGATCTGGGTTAAGGGCGACAACGCTCTGGCTCTGTTACAGCACATTATGTCGAACGACTGCTCGAAGCTCTACGACGGCAAGGTGCTCTATTCGTGTATGCCGAACGGCAAGGGCGGTATCGTCGACGACGTTCTGGTATACCGCTTCAGCGAGAAGAAGTATATGCTCTGCGTAAATGCTGCCAACATCGACAAAGATTGGGCGCACATTTGCGAGCAGGGCAAGGCATTCGGTATGCAGGAGGGTGTAGAGTTGGAGAACGCCTCCGACCGCATCTGCCAGCTCGCCGTACAAGGCCCGTTGGCAATGAAGATCGTACAGAAGATGTGCGACGAGCCGGTTGAGCAGATGGAGTACTACACCTTCCGTCAGATGCCGGTTGCCGGCTGCGATGCCATCCTCTCGATTACCGGTTACACGGGTGCGGGTGGTTGCGAGATATATCTGCACAACGAGGATGCCGACCGTATGTGGGAGGCGTTGTGGAGTGCAGGCGAGGAGTTCGGACTGAAGAACATCGGTCTGGGCGCACGCGACACACTCCGTCTGGAGAAGGGCTTCTGCCTCTACGGCAACGACATCAGCGACACCACCTCGCCACTGGAGGCAGGTTTGGGCTGGATCACGAAGTTTGTCGACGGTAAGGACTTCATCGACCGCGATCTGCTCGCTGCACAGAAGGCCGAGGGCGTAAGCCGCAAGCTCGTTGGCTTCAAGATGATCGACCGAGGCATTCCGCGCCACGAGTACAAGATTGCCGACACGGAGGGCAACCTCATCGGCGAAGTAACGTCGGGTACGATGTCGCCAACGCTGAAGGTAGGTATCGGTATGGGCTACGTTGCTACGGAGTATGCAAAGGTAGGCACCACGATTGCCGTCATCATCCGCGACCGTCTTATCAAGGCCGAGGTTGTAAAGCTTCCGTTCGTATAGGACGCACAACCCCATATCCGACATTCGCAGCACAGCGCGTTGCCGAGATGTCGTAACACAAAAATCCCGCCCGGAGCGCTCCGAGCGGGATTTCTATTTGTCTGCGACGCCAAGCACCGCCGATATGCTATTTCAAAGCTGCGAGGTTGATATCCTTCGCAGCCTTCTTTGCCAACGAAGCATCCTTCGATACAGCCTCTGCGAGGTACGACTTTGCAGCCGATACGTTACCCTCCTTCGCTGCGATTACAGCACGCAAGTACTCTGCCTTTGCCGAGTAGTCCGATGCGATGCTCTTCTTCGCTGCTGCGAGGTTACCGTCCTGAACCTGTGCGATTGCTGCGTTGTAGCCGCTCAATACCTTCGACGAAGTGGTGTACTCACCCTTCGATGCCGACAAGAGAGCGTTGGTTACGCCGTCAGCACCCTTTGCATACTCCTCTGCCTTTGCAACGTCGCCCAAACCGAGGTATACCAAAGTGTAGTTGTTGGTCAACTCCTCCGACTTGTCGCCTGCTGCAGCTGCTGCGTTGAGCGATGCGAGTGCGCCCTTGTAGTCGCCCTGCTGTGCCTGTACGACTGCGAGGTTGTTGTAAGCGCGAGCGTCGCCCGACTTAACTGCCTCCTTGAGTGCAGCCTCGGCAACTGCCGGCTCAACCTCTGCGATGTGGAGCAACTCCTCGAGCGTGAGCTCCGAAGCGCGGCCCTTCTCAACGAGTGCCTTCATCTCTGCGTCGGTCTTACCCGTGATATCTGCGCTGTTTACGATCTGTGCACGACGCAACTGTGGGAGAACATCGGTCTTGAGTGCGCCGAATACCGACGAGAGGTTCTTGATCTCCTTCTCGCGCTCGGCCGACGACGAGTACATATTCAATACCTGAAGGATCAAATCCTTATCCTCGATCGACGATGCAGCAACTGCCTCCTGGAAACCTTCCCAGTCCTCACCGTATGCAGCAGCATCAATCGTAAGGCCCGAATCCTTGAGCAACTTCGCAACGGCCTTAACACCCGACTGGCTACGCTTGTCGGAGAGCTTATCGTTGAACTTCTCCGGACCATCCGGCGAAGCATAACCGTTTACATATACCGACTGCTTTGCACGATCGTTCAAAAGGTTAGCGTCTACGTTCTGCTTCAACGCAGCGATATCCTCGGCCGTCATCGCCTTCTTCGATACGTTCGACGAGTTGATTTTGTAAACGATGTTTGCCTTTACGACGTGAGTCGTTACGTTCTTATAGTTGTTAGCCAACGGAAGCATTGCCTCTGCATAGTCGAGATCCTTCTGCAAGGTGTTTACACCCACAGCGATCTTGCGACCGCACTCGCTCTTCAAAGCGACAGCAGCAGCGCCATCCTGTGCTACCATATCCAACTGCTCCTCCGTGAGAACCTCGCCGGTGTTAGCGTTCACGAGCGTGAACTCCTTGCACTTGCCGCTCTTGCACTTAACCTCAACGAGCAACTTCAACTCGCAGTTCTCCATCTCCGGCTTGTAAGCGAACTCAACGTGACGGTTGATAGCCATATTCTCGCCGTTCTTAACCTCGATACCGTTCTCGGCAATCTTCTCGCCCTGCAAGAGCAAGGTCTCGCCTGCAACCATACCACCCTCGAAGAAGATAACAGGCGTAACCTTAACGGCTGCCTTCTTGTTGAAATACTTCGCAGGAATCTCTGCCGTAATGTCGGCAGCGATGATACCATTGTTGAGAACCAAAACCTCCGGCGTGCAAGCAACCTTCACTGCCTCCGGATCCTTTGCCATCTTCTTAAAGCAGTTACAGCCGGAGAGCGTTACGAGAGCTACCGACAGCACAACTGCCAATCTCAATACGTTTTTCATAGTCTTAATATTTTTTAAAGTTTCTTCTCTTTTGCAAAGATAAATCTTTTTTCGAGTAATAGTGATGGCTTCACTCCCTATTTTGGGCGTTTCGCCAAACCTATCCTACATAAAACGGGGCGAATCATCAAAAACTCGCCCCATCTTACTTATCGTGAGCTTCGAACTACTCCTTGCGTGGACGACGGTCGCCACCACGACGCTCCGGACGATCGCCACGACGCTCCGGACGGTCGCCGCGTGGCTTACGCTCCGGCTCTACCCAACCCTCAGGTTTAGGGAGCAACGCCTTGTGCGAGAGCTTGAGCTTGTTGGTCTTGGCATCCAAACCGATGAGCTTAACATCGATCTCGTCACCCTCCTTCAAGCCGGTCTCCTCCATAGTCTCGAAACGCTTGTAGTCGATCTCCGAGATGTGGAGCAACGCCTCTTTGCCAGGGAGAATCTCAACGAAAGCACCAAACGCTACGATCGACTTGATCTTACCGTGATACTCCTCGCCTACCTCCGGAACAGCTACGATACCCTTAATGCGAGCCATTGCTGCATCGATGCTCTCCTTATTCTGACCGAATACGTCTACCACACCGTGCTTGTCGTTCTCGGTGATGGTGATAGTCGTACCGGTAGTCTTCTGAATATCCTGAATTACCTTACCGCCAGGGCCGATAACAGCACCGATAAAGTCCTTATCGATGAGAATCTGCTCGATGCGTGGTACAAATGGCTTGTAATCCTCGCGTGGCTCGGCGATTGTCTCGGTAATCTTATCGAGGATGTGCAGACGGCCTACGCGTGCCTGCTCCAACGCCTTTGCCAAAACCTCGTACGAGAGACCGTCAACCTTGATATCCATCTGCGTTGCAGTGATACCGTCGCGAGTACCCGTAACCTTGAAGTCCATATCGCCCAAGTGGTCCTCATCGCCGAGGATATCCGACAACACTGCCCAACGGCCCGTTGCGCTATCCGAGATCAGACCCATTGCGATACCCGATACCGGTTTCTTGAGCTTAACACCTGCATCCATCAACGCCATACAGCCAGCACATACGGTAGCCATCGACGACGAACCGTTCGACTCGAGGATATCCGACACTACGCGTACTGCGTAAGGGTTCTCCTCGCCCAGTGGCACCATCGGCTTCAACGCACGCCAAGCCAAGTGGCCGTGGCCAATCTCACGACGGCTTACACCGCGCGATGCCTTTGCCTCACCGGTCGAGAACGGAGGGAAGTTATAGTGGAGCGTGAACTGCTCTGTACCCTGGATGAGTACCTCGTCGTACATCTTCTCGTCGAGCTTCGTACCGAGTGTAACGGTCGAGAGCGACTGCGTCTCACCACGGGTGAAGATAGCCGAACCGTGAGCGCAAGGCAGGTAGTTAGTCTCGCACCAGATAGGACGAATCTCGTCCGTGCGACGACCATCCAGACGCTTGCCCTCGTCGAGAATCATATTACGCATTGCCTTCTTCTGCACATCGTCGTGGAAATACTTGTGGATAAGCGGTGCCTTCTCCTCCAACTCCTCCTCGGTATAGCGAGCTGCGAACTCTGCCTCCAGAGCGTCGAATGCCTCGCTACGCTCGTGCTTCATCGTACCGCTGGTAGCGATAGCGTATGCCTTGTCGTACAACTCGGTGATGATCGTCTGACGCAACTCCTCGTCGTTGGTCTCGTGGCAGTACTCGCGCTTAACATCCTTGCCGAGCTCCTTCATCAACTCGATCTGAACGGCGCAGTGCTCCTTGATTGCCTCGTGAGCGTACTTGATAGCACCGAGCATAACCTCCTCGGATACCTCCTTCATCTCACCCTCTACCATCAGGATATTGTCGATCGTACCGCCGACCATAATATCCAAATCAACATCCTGCATCTGCGAGAATGTAGGGTTGATGCAGTACTCGCCATTAATGCGAGCCACGCGTACCTCCGAGATAGGACCGCCGAACGGAATGTCCGAAACAGCCAGCGCAGCCGATGCAGCCAAACCTGCCAACGCGTCTGCCTGAATATCCTTGTCTGCCGAGATAAGGTTTACGGTAACATAAACCTCTGCGTGGTAGTCCGACGGGAAGAGCGGACGCAACGCACGGTCGATAAGACGTGCTACGAGCACCTCGTTATCGCTGGCCTTACCCTCGCGCTTCATAAAACCACCCGGAATACGACCTGCGGCAGCAAACTTCTCTTTGTACTCTACCTGCAACGGCATAAAGTCGGTGCCCTCTTTGGCATCCTTCGCCGCAACTACGGTAGCGAGCAACATCGTGTCGCCCTGTTTTACGACAACCGAACCGTCGGCCTGCTTTGCCAACTTACCGGTCTCGATCATAATCTCACGTCCACCCTCAAGCGGAATGAACTTCTGTACAGCATTGTACAATTTCTTTTCTTCCATAATCTTATATTCGTCCAAAATAAATAATTTGTCATCATAAAAAAGATGAAGGTAGCAAAACCTGTTACCTTCATCTTCGGCCTCGCAAGATTACTTACGAAGGTTGAGACTCTTAACGATTGCGCGGTAGCGCTCGATATCAACCTCCTTCAAGTACTCCAACAACTGGCGACGCTTACCTACCAAGCGAAGCAATGAACGCTGGGTACCGAAGTCGTGCTTGTTGCTTTTGAGGTGCTCTGTAAGGTGGCTGATACGGTACGAGAACAAAGCAATCTGGCTCTCTGGCGAACCAGTATCCTTGTTAGACTTGCCGTACTGACCGAAAATTTCCTCTTTTTTCTCTGCTGTTAAATAAGCCATAGTAAAAAATAGTTTAAGAAATTTGTTATTAAATATTTACACTTCATCCGCATCCCCCTTACCGTGGATAGCGTTAAAGCGCGACAAAGATATAAATTATATCTTGAACTAACAAACTCCCCGCACACTTTTTCGCATCATTATCACTTTTTTACGGCTCTTTTGCGCGCTTCCTCCCGAAGAGATGTTGCCTAAATTGGTTTTTTCTCGAAAAAAATCGTAAATTTGTCGTGTAATCACACATTTTTTAGGAATCTATGCGACTCGGTTTATTTTTAGCGATTGTGCTTGCGACGGCGGTCGGCTGCACGCCGCAGCGTCAATACAAGACCATTGACGGAGCGATGCTCGGCACGACGTTTCATATTGTGGCTCAAACGGATGCCGCATCGTCGGACATCTACGACGAGGTGATGCGCATCGACGCCGAGGCAAAGGCTTCGATGTCCATCTTCGACGACCGTTCGCTTCTCTCGCGCATCAATGCCGGCGAGACCGATTCGCTCGACATACACCTGTTGCGCAACATCGCCGTAGCCGCCCGCGTACACCGCATCAGTGGCGGAGCGTACGACATCACCGTAAAACCACTGACCGACGCATACGGATTTGCCGCCAAGCATAAGACGCAGTCGCCCAACATCGACTCGCTGGTCGAGATGGTCGGCTTCGAGAAGATGCGCGTCGTCGGCAACCGCATCGTGAAGAGCGATCCGCGCCTGCAACTCGACCTCAACTCGCTGGCAAAGGGCTACACGGTCGATCTGGTGGCCGATATGCTCGAGCGTCGCGGCGTAGAGAACTACATCGTCGAGATTGGTGGCGAGATTCGTGCACGAGGCATCAACAGCGTTGGCACGGCGTGGAGAATCGGCGTTGATACCCCGTTCGAGGGCAACGACACCCCCGGCGCACACCGTCAGCACATCGTGCGACTCGACCGCAAGGCGCTCGCCACGTCGGGCAACTATCGCCGCTACTATGTCAACGAGCGTGGCGAGAAGATTGTACATACGATAAATCCGCAGACGGGCCGTACCGTCGCATCACGATTGCTCTCGGCAACGGTAATCGCACCGCGCTGTGTGGAGGCCGACGCACTAGCCACGATGTTTATGGCGATGGGCGCGGAGCGTGCAATCGAGACGGCGCAAAAGATGGCCGAGGAGATTGAGGTTTACTTCATTCTCGCAGCGAACCAACCGTCGGAGGGCGAGGGCGAAACGTACGAAACTTTCTCCACTCTCCGCGAACAATAACACACCGTAACACACTATGAAAAAAGCCCTTATACTCTACAACGCGCGAGCGGGACACGGCCGCGTCGAAAGGCGACTGGATGCTATTGTGAGTGTATTTTGCGAAGGCGGGTACGATGTGCTCACCCGCAAGATAGAGTTCGATCGCAACCCCTTCGACGAGGAGTCGTTGCGGGCGGTCGATCTGGTCGTAGTGTGCGGTGGCGACGGCACGATAAACTACACGCTCAACGCGATGAAGTCGCACGGGCTTGATCTCACGCTCGGCATTATTCCGGCCGGTACGGCCAACGATTTTGCGGGCGCTATCGGTATGAAAAGCGGTCTGCTCAAAGCGGCCCGACAGATTGTCGGCGGACATCCGCAACGGTTGGACTGCGCGCGCGTCAACGGACTCTATTTCATCAACATATTCTCGTTCGGCCTCTTCACCACCACGTCGCAACACACGCCCGACAGTATGAAGCACCACCTCGGCAAGATGGCCTATCTGATCGAGGGCTCGAAGGAGTTGCACCACACCGAATACATCCCGCTGCACATCGTCCACGACGGCGGCGAGGAGGATCTCGAAGCGCTTATCGTGTTGGTGTTCAACGGCGAGACTGCCGGCCGCTTCCGTCTGGCTCGCGAGGCGTCGGTCTGCGACGGAATGCTCGACGTGCTCGTTATGCACCGTTGCAATGTGCTCGACTCGGCCCGTGCGATGCTAATGTTCCTCATCAACGGCAAGGAGAACGAGGCCATCAAACACATTCGCACACGACACATCGAACTCTCGTCGCCGATGAATCCGCCGACCGATATGGACGGCCAGCAAAGTGCCGAATTTCCGCTCTCGATCGAGTGCATCGCAGGAGGTGTTTCGATTATCTGCCCGACAGATTTCGATGCGGATGAGGATAACGAATAATAGGTGGCAAAAGCCACCTATTTTCATTAGTGCGAAATGAGCGCAAACACACACATCATCACCCCGTCGGCAAGTCGCAGCAACCGCCTTACCCACAGCGGATAACGACGCCCTGCAGTTCGCCACCTGCGGAGCAGATCCACTCGCAGCACACCATTCACGCAGCAGCGCAACGGCTCCACGCCGCAACGCTCGGCAAGGGCCGACATTCGGGCGTGAGTCGCCTCGAAATCGGACGATGCGAACTGCCCGTCGGACATCTCCAACAGATACTTTCGGCAGACGGTAGCCATTCGGCGTGCAAGCACGCCCTGCAGGAACTTCACGCGCGCAGCCGAGTGCAGATCGGCCGAGTGGTCGGCGTAGTATTCGGCCATCGCCACCACGACGCGCTCCAACTGCCCGACACTGCGCAACTGAACAGCCGCATCCATCGTCTGTCCCTCGCGCGCGAGATTATATATATATAGTGGCGTATCCATAAAAGCGAAACTCTGCGCCCGAAACATCGGGTAGAAGGCCCACTCCTGATCCGTATACGAAATACCCTCGCTCTGGCGATACCCCATCGCGCGCAACAACTCCGTGCGATAGACGAGCGAGTGCATAGCAAAGAAGGGTATCGTACCGGCGGCAAAGACCTGCTCGGCATCGTAGCTCTGACCGCAGGCGTATATCTCACGCGAGTAGAGGTTATACCCCACGCGGCGCACACCGCGCTCGCTCTGCTCGATGTATGGCATCACAACCACATCGACACCCGAGAGCGACGCCAGCCCATCGACAACATCCGCCACGAGCGACACATCGAAGCGGTCGTCGGCATCGAGCACCTTGACATACTCGCCCTGCAGAGTCGGCAGCGCAGCGTTGATAGTCGAGCCATAGTTGCCGTTCGGCTTGTCGATGACGCGCACCGAGTGCGGATAGCGCTCGGCATACTGCTCGGCAATGGCGAGCGAGCCGTCGCTACTGCCGTCGTTCACCACAACGACATCCAGCCCGTCGAGAGCCGACGAGCCGACGAGCGAATCGAGACACTGCGCAAGGAGTGCCTCCATATTGTAGGTCGGGATTATTATCGAGAGCCTCTTCTTCATCACATCTACTCATTTGCGGAGGTATCGAACGACAGACGATACGGCGCGTGATTAATCTGCTCCTCCTCCGGAAGTACAGGTCGCAAGTTCGGATAGTGATGACGCAAGTAGCTCTCCACATCGCGCGGAACACGCACCACGAGCGGACCAAACGGCATCTCGACCGCCTGCTCCACACACTCGCGACGAATCTGATCGCGCGGCATTCGCACGATATTCACATACTCCGTATCACAGGCGTTGTATGCACCCAGCACGCGATTCATCTTGCGATATATCGCCTCGCGCGACATCACTCCACTGACCAGACGCAGCGCAGCGCACGAGAGCCACGACTTGGGCAGCGGCGCGTCGATCTCGCATCGACCGCAGTGGCCCCACAACCATATCTGTTTGGCCATAAAGCAGTTAATCCAAAACTTTGCTCGCTCTCGATGCCAACGCTCGGCGCGTGGTTCGTCGGGTATGCGGTCATACGGAAACACATCGACAAAGATACCGTGATGGATATCCATATCGCGCCACATCTCCTCGACGAAGAGCGTTCCGTTCTTCTTCACCTTCGCAAAGTAGAACGGTGTATTGGGTTCCGAGCCAAACCACTCCAGGAAGTACTTCTCGCCCAGCTCGGCAGGCGCAACACGCAGAAAGCGCTCGTAGTCGTCGCGCAACATTCCCACGTCGATATCGTCGTCCCACGGCACGATGCCCCGATTGTAGAACGCACCGATGGCCGAGCCACCCTGAATAAAATATGGTATCGAGTGCTTCTCGCACACGCGCACTATCTCGCCGAGAATCTCGTAGAGCTCCTCGTGCAGACGCGCCAAATCTTGCGGATCGTACTTCATACTCCTCCTACTGTACCAATAAATTACAACCTCTCACATCGGCATCGCTCACCCTGCCCTCGATACGGAACGAGCCATCCTCAAAGAGGATGCCCACATCCTGCGTCGAGATGAACGCACACGAGTGGAGGTTGGCCAAATCAACTATATCTATCGCTCCGCGACGCCCTGCGGCAGGTCGCGCAAACGGATCGTTCACATCACGCGTCAGCACCCTCATCCAGGGTGGCGCACAAAAGAGCCCGTCGCCCGACGAGTAGGCCTGCGAGAGCAGCTCCGCCATACCGTACTCCGAGTGGATGCGCTCGACACCGAACGCCTCGCAGAGCCGACGATGCAGCTCCGCCTTCGGCAACTCTTCGCGACGCCCCTTCATACCGCCCGTCTCCATCACCACCGTATCGTGCAGAGCGGGAGCGAACTGCTCGGCAACATCCAGCAGCGCGTAGGTTACGCCAAGCAGGATTTTCGGTTTCTTGTCGCGCGCCATCGCACGCAACATCTCCTCGTAATTGTCGAGATAGAAACCTCCGCTACCACACATCCCAATCAGCCGATCGACCATATAGACCAGCGACGACCCCTTGCGCGAGAGGTAGTTGGGCAGCAGTCCGTAGATGCTCCACTGCGACGGCTCGCCATAGAACAGACGGAACGACTCGACAAACGAGCGCTCGTAGATACCCAAATCGGCTACGGCGTGGCGCGACGGAGTCATACCCGTTGTTGCGCTCGACGTAAAGACCACCTGTGGCGGCTCCTCTCCGCAATAGACATCGTGCGTCTTAAAGAGCTCGACCGGCATAAACGGAATCTCCTCCAGCCGTCGAACGCTCTGCGGATCAATGCCCATCAGCCGCACATACTCGGCATACGGCGCACACCGCTCCGCCTGGTAGCGGAACACCTCCAGCGCCACACGCTCGGCCTCGTGCGGAGTCTTGATTGCAAATATTTCGTCCGTCGAAATCATATCTACACAAATGTACAAAAAAAATCCCGAAGATTTGCTCATCTTCGAGATTTTTCTTCTATAACAGCACCAACCGACACCCTGCAACGGCCTCACTCCGCTGCTGCTTGCAGCGAAGGGGCTGTCGCACGATGTGGCAAGTAGTCCGAAACTCTGTCGCTACCGACAGCGTAGGTTAACCCTTCTTCGGTTTCGGAGCCAGAATCATATTCATCTTCTTACCCTCGAGCGTAGGCATCACCTCAACCTTGGCAATCTCCTCCAAAGCCGTTGCAAAGCGCAACAAGAGAATCTCGCCCTGCTCCTTGAAGACGATGCTTCGACCGCGGAAGAAGACGTACGCCTTAACCTTTGCACCCTCCTTGATGAAGTTCTCGGCGTGGCGCAACTTGAAGTTGAAGTCGTGGTCGTCGGTCTGCGGGCCGAAACGAATCTCCTTGATAACGACCTTCGTCTGCTTGGCCTTAATCTCCTTCTGCTTTTTCTTCTGCTGATAGAGGAACTTCTGGTAGTCGACAATACGACATACCGGCGGCTCGGCGTTAGGCGAAATCTCGACCAAATCGAGCTCCATCTCGTCCGCCAACGCGATTGCCTTCGCAATCGGGAGCACGAGGTTTGGCTCGACATTATCACCTACGATACGAACCGTAGGAGCGGTAATCTCGTTATTGATGCGGTTCGGATTCTCCTTTACGGGACGACGACCGCGATTCTGCTGGTTCCCTGCCGCACTCTGCTGTGGGCGCGGGGTAAATGGTTTGAAACCTGCCATTCAGTTTTTTATTCGGTTAATAATAGTGCTTTATTTGTTTGCCTCAATCTCACTCGTAACCAATCCGCTCATATATGCGCAGTACTCGTCGAGCGTCATCGAGCCCTTATCGCCCTCGCCCTGTGCGCGAACGGATACGGTATGCTCGGCTGCCTCCTTCTCGCCCACGATGAGCAGATAAGGGATACGCTTCAACTCGTTGTCGCGGATCTTACGACCGATCTTCTCGTTACGATCGTCGATCTGTGCGCGGACATCGTGTGCGTTCAGGTAGTTGACAACCTCCTGTGCGTAGTCGTTGAACTTCTCCGAGATAGGGAGTACAACGCACTGATCAGGCGACAACCACAACGGGAACTTACCTGCCGTATGCTCCAACAACACCGCTACGAAACGCTCCATCGAGCCGAACGGCGCACGGTGAATCATAATCGGACGGTGGAGTTTGTCGTCTGCACCCTTGTAGGTCAGATCGAAACGCTCCGGAAGGTTGTAGTCCACCTGAATCGTACCGAGCTGCCAGCTGCGGCCCAGCGCATCCTTCACCATAAAGTCGAGCTTCGGACCGTAGAACGCTGCCTCGCCGGTCTCGACTACGGTATTCAGGCCCTTCTCGGCGCACGCCTTAACGATTGCGCTCTCGGCCTTCTCCCAATTCTCGTCCGATCCGATATACTTCTCCTTATTCTCCGGATCGCGCAGCGAAATCTGTGCCGTATACTTATCGAACTTCAAGGTCTTGAAGATGTAGAGCACGATGTCGATAACCTTCTCGAACTCCTCGAGCAACTGATCCGGACGAACGAACAAGTGAGCATCGTCCTGCGTGAACGAACGCACACGCGTCAGACCGTGCAACTCACCCGACTGCTCGTAGCGGTATACCGTACCGAACTCGGCCAGACGAACAGGCAGATCCTTATACGAACGCGGCTTGCTGCGATAGATCTCGCAGTGGTGCGGACAGTTCATCGGCTTGAGCAGATACTCCTCGCCCTCGAATGGCGTGTGGATTGGCTGGAACGAGTCCTTACCATACTTTGCGTAGTGGCCCGAGGTAACGTAGAGATCCTTGTTACCGATGTGCGGAGTGATAACCTGCTGGTAGCCGTGCTCCTTCTGAATCTTACGCAAGAAGCGCTCCAGACGGTCGCGCAACTCGGCACCCTTTGGCAACCACAATGGCAAGCCCTGACCTACGCGCTGCGAGAAGGTGAAGAGTTCCAACTCCTTACCGAGCTTACGGTGGTCACGCTTCTTGGCCTCCTCGAGCATCTGCAGATACTCGTCAAGCATCGACTTCTTCGGGAACGAGACGCCATAGATACGCGTGAGCATCTTGTTCTTCTCGTCACCACGCCAGTATGCACCGGCAACCGACGTCAGCTTAATTGCCTTGATGTGTCCCGTGTGAGGGATGTGCGGGCCACGGCACAAGTCGGTAAATGCGCCATTGGTATAGAACGAAATCGTACCATCCTCCAATGCGGAGATGAGTTCGACTTTATATTGATCTCCCTTCTCTGTGAAGGTCTTCAACGCATCGGCTTTCGAAACCTCGGTGCGTACGAGTGCCTCCTTATTACGCGAGAGTTCGACCATCTTCGCCTCGATCTTTGGCAGGTCGCTCTCCAAGATAGGTACCGGACAATCCACATCGTAGTAGAAACCCTGCTCGATAGCAGGACCGATACCGAACTTAATGCCCGGATAGAGCGCCTCGAGCGCCTCTGCGAGCAGGTGCGACGATGTGTGCCAGAAGGCGTGCTTACCCTCTGCATCGTCCCATTTGTAAAATTTAATCGAGCAATCCTGCTCGAGCGCACGCGACAGATCGACCGTCACGTCATTTACCGAAGCAGCCAAGCAGTCCGCAGCTAAACGAGGGCTGATACTCTCGGCAACCTGATAAGCAGTTGTTCCCGCAGCATACTCTCTTACCGAGCCATCGGGAAAGGTTACTTTAACCATACTTTTGTCTACTGTTTTTAGTTAGTTTTTATTCGTTTGTCGCCTTCACAGCTCCACAATCACGAGACGGATTACTGCTCAGTTGCGACGATATTTTTCATCATTTCGTTTTGCCACGACCGGACCAAGTCGGCGACTACTCGGGACTTGCCCCTACCGGGCCGAATCGCTACTCCTCGGGCACCTCCGGCAATTTCAAATCCTTGACCGAAACATCCTTGCCCTTCTCGCGCTCGAAGTGCTCCAGCGGATTGCGACTCCAATACTCGTAGTCGTCCCTGCGACGCACGATATCGATGGCCGCATAGATTGCGTTACGCATCGACTGCTCGTCTGCCACACCCTTGCCTGCAATGTCGTACGCCACACCATGATCGGGCGACGTGCGCACCATCGACAGACCTGCCGTGAAGTTCACACCCTCGGGCGAGAGCGTCTTGAACGGCGTGAGCCCCTGATCGTGGTACATTGCCAGCACCGCATCGTACTTCGCATACGCACCGCTTGCGAACAGGCCATCGGCCGAGAGAGGACCAAACGCGAGCACACCGCTCTCGTAGGCCTCGACCACTGCCGGACGAATCACCTCCGCCTCCTCGCTGCCGAGCAGACCACCGTCGCCGGCGTGCGGATTGAGTGCCAACACCGCGATACGCGGCTCAACGATGCCGAAATCCTTCTTGAGCGTCAGGCGCAATGCCTGCAATTGTGCCACGAGCGACTCCTTCGAGAGCGACGCAGCAACGCTATCCACCGGAATGTGAACCGTAGCCAACGCCACGCGCAGCAACTCGCTACACATAATCATCATCGCCTCGCCCTCCGCCTTTGCGGCAAAATACTCTGTGTGGCCTGTATATTGGAAGCCCGCCTTCTGCATCGACTCCTTATTGATCGGAGCGGTAACCAACGCATCCAAATCACCGGCTGCCAAATCCTCCGATGCACGGTCGAGAGCCGCAACAGCCGCACGGGCTGCCGCCTCCGATGCCGTACCCGGCTCCACGCTCAACTGCTTGTCGCCACACTCGACCAAATTGACCGAGCCGCGACGCGCATCGGCTGCCGAAGCGCAGATATTGAACGATACGGGCTCGACATCCTGCAAACGCTTTGCATAGAAATCGGCCGCCTGTTTCGAACCATACACAACAGGGGTGAACAACTCGCACATCATCGGGTTGGAGAGCGCCTTGAGCGTAACCTCCCAACCGACACCGTTTGTATCGCCCTGCGTAATGCCTATTTTAAGTTTGTTATCCGACATTTTCAACTCTTTGCTTTTTCTTCCGAGCTCCACCCGCACAACCGCAACCAAAGGCGGTGCAAGCGGCAACTCTTCTGTTTAAAATACAAAGATATATTTTCTTTTCCAATAATTTACAATTATTGATAAAAAAATATTCCGACCACTCTCGCAGTCGGAATATTTCACTCTCGAATGAAGGGCGGTTAGAAATGGCTGACCTTCTCGCCAACGATGGCCGAAAGCAGGTTGTTTGCTGCCGACGACGCACCGATACGGAACAGATCCGTCGTGAGCCACTCCGAGCCCAGAACCTCCTCCACGATGGTATAATAGAGCGCAGCATCCTCCGGTGTGCGAACACCACCTGCCGCCTTGAAGCCGACCTTGCGGCCCGTCTTCTCGTAGAAGTCCTTAATTGCCTCGCACATCACGACAGCCGCCTCCGGCGTTGCCGCAACGTCGATCTTACCGGTCGAGGTCTTAACGAAATCGGCACCCGCAGCCATCGACAGGAGCGATGCCTTGCGAATCAAATCTGGCGTTTTGAGCGCACCCGACTCGATGATGACCTTCAACACAACATCCGCGTCCATCTCCGAGCGAATAACCTCAACCTCGGCAGCCGCCTCGCTGTACTCGCCTTGCAACATCTTGCCCACGTTAAGCACGATATCCACCTCGTCTGCGCCATTTTCAACAGCCATAGCCACCTCGAGCATCTTCACCTCGAGGAAGGTCTGCGAAGCAGGGAAACCGCCACCCACGCTCGTAATACGCATCGGCGTACCGTCGACAGCCAGGCCGACCGTCTCGACGAACGAAGGGTAAACACAGATGGATGCGACATTCGGAATGCCCGGATACTTCTCCGCGAAGGTTACCGTACGCTTTGCAAAATCGGTTACCGAAGCCACCGAGTCGTTACAAGTGAGCGTCGTCAAATCGACCGCCGAGAGGCAGAACTTGTAGACCTCCACGTTCTCGTTGCGGTGAGCCGCTGCCTTGATTGCCTCAACTCGCTCGGCAACCTGTGCCTCCGACCAAGCCGGAGCGTATTCGTTCAAAATGTTATTGTATTCCATATTTTTCGCTATTTTTTACAAAGATAGAAATAATTTTGAAGATTTCGACAAACTGCCCTCAATTTTTATGCTACGCGGGGTGAACGGCACGTAAATCTACTCGATTTTTCGCACATACTTCTCCCACTCCCACGCCGAGCGCAACGTCTCGTCGAGCGGACGCGTCGCCTGCCAGCCGAGCACCTCGTTGGCGCGCTGCGTATCGGCCCACACAGCCACAACATCGCCCGCACGACGCGGTGCAACCTTGTAGTTGAGCGAGAGGTTGTTCACGCGCTCGAAGGTGCGCACCAACTCGAACACCGATACGGCACGGCCCGTACCGACGTTGAAAATCTCGTATCGCTCCTCGGTCGAGCCACTCGTCATACGGTCGATGGCCGCAACGTGCGCCTTCGCCAAATCGACGATGTCGATATAGTCGCGCAGACACGAGCCATCCTCCGTCGGATAGTCGTCACCGAAAACGGACAAACACTCGCGCACGCCCGCTGCCGTCTGCGTGATGTATGGAACGAGATTCTGCGGAACGCCTCGCGGCAACTCGCCGATGAGTGCCGACGGATGGGCACCAATCGGATTGAAATAGCGCAGCGCAATGGCCTGCAACGAGTCGTATGCCGCCACCGAGTCGCGCAGAATATCCTCGCAAATCTGCTTCGTATTGCCGTATGCACTCGTTGCCGGCTTGCGCGGAGTCTGCTCGGTTACGGGTAGCTCCTCGGCCTCGCCATAGACGGTTGCCGACGAGGAGAAGACAATATTACGACGACCATACTCGCGCATTAGGTCGACGAGATTCATCAGCGAGAGCAGATTGTTGCGATAGTACTTCATCGGATCGGCCACCGATTCGCCCACCGCCTTGAAGGCGGCAAAGTGGATTGCCGAGTCGAAATCGTACTGCTCGAAGAGCTTTGCAAACTGCTCTTTATCACAGCAATCGACCTCAACAAACGGAACATCCACGCCCGTAATCCGACGAACACCCTCGACGCCCGAACGATCCGAATTAGACAGGTTGTCGGCAATCACGACATCGTAGCCCGCGGCGATAAGTTCGACGGCCGTATGCGAGCCGATATATCCGGCACCGCCCGAAACTAATACACACTTTTTCATATATATACTGATACGTTTATGCTATTTTATAAAACTTCCCTATAACGGAGTGGGGTATTTTCGCCCCGACGCTACAAAGTTATCTATTTTTTTCATACATTTGTAATCATATTGGCTCTAATTTTTACGATTATGAATATTATCACAGCCGAGAACATAACCAAGCGATTCACCGGACACACGGCGCTGGACAACGTCTCGATCGAAATTCCGCAGGGCGCGGTCTACGGTCTGCTCGGGCCGAACGGTGCGGGCAAGACCACACTCATACGCGTCATCAACCGCATAACCATCCCCGACGAGGGGCGCATTCTCTTCGAGGGACGACCAATTCGTCAGGAGGATATCTACAAGATTGGCTATCTGCCCGAGGAGCGAGGCCTCTACAAGAAGATGAAGGTCGGCGACCACGCCATCTTCCTCGCCCGACTCAAAGGTCTCTCGCGCCACGAGGCACTCGTCCGACTCAAGGAGTGGTTCGTGCGCTTCGGCATCGAAGAGTGGTGGAACAAGCGCGTCGAGGATCTGTCGAAGGGTATGGCACAGAAGATTCAGTTCATCGTAACCGTACTCCATCGTCCGAAGTTGCTCATCTTCGACGAGCCGTTTTCGGGCTTCGATCCGATAAACGCCAATCTGCTCAAGGAGGAGATTCTGCGTCTGCGCGACGAGGGCTCGACGGTCATATTCTCAACTCACAACATGTCGAGCGTCGAGGAGATTTGCGACCACATCACGCTCATCAACCGCTCGCGCAACATCCTCTCCGGCCGCGTCGACGAGATTCGCCACAGCCACGGCAGCAACATCTTCACCGTGCAGTATCACGGCGAGGAGCAGGCCCTGCGCCAGGCCATCGAGCACAAATGCGAGCTGCTGGAGACGGAGTCTGCCATCACAGGGCTCTCGACGGCGAAGATTCACATCGAGCGCAGCGAGGATATACGCGACGTCATCGCCGCCATCAACGAGCAGGTCGAGTTGCGCAGCTTCACGGAGATTATTCCGAGTATGAACGACATATTCATCCGCGCCGTAAACGGTACGCTGCAATAGCACGCCCTTCGGAGAGCGCACAGAGTGGTTTAAAGGAACACAAAAACCGTACAACAAGATGAAAAACATAGGACTCATCATAGCACGCGAATTCAAGGAGCGTGTCTACAAAAAATCGTTTATCATTGCGACACTCGCAATGCCGTTGCTGATGGTGGTGCTCAGCGCAGCGCCTACCCTGATTATGTTCTACGCCAAGGGCGAGACGAAGCACATCTCGGTTATCGACAACAGCGGTCTGATAGCCGGCCAACTCTCATCGAACGAGGAGGTTATCTTCTCCACGTCGGAGAGTGGCGACCTGCAAACCGAACTCAAACGCTCGCTCGAAGAGGAGAGCTTCGGTGTGCTCTACATCGGTGCCGACATCGTCGACTCGCCGAGCAACGTACAACTCTACACCAACTCCTCGTCGTCGATGATGATCGAGGAGAGCATCGCCTCGCAGATTAAGGATATCATCGAGGCCGAGCGACTCAAGGCGTACGACATCGAAAACCTCGACGAGATTCTCGACAAGGTGCGCGCCAAAGTCTCGCTCACGACATTCCGCAACAGCGACGAGCAGGAGAGCGAGGCCTCGTCGTCGGCCGTTGCCGGCTTTGTCGGCGTGGTGCTCGGTTTCGTGTTGTACTTCTTCCTGGTCATCTACGGCTCGATTGTGATGTCGAGCATCATCGAGGAGAAGAACTCGCGCATTCTCGAAGTGCTCGTCTCGACCGTTCGTCCGTTCGAGATGATGATGGGTAAGATTCTGGGCGTCGCCCTCGTAGCAGCCACACAGATAGCGATTTGGGGTGTGCTGATTGTCGCAATCAGCGCCATAGCGCTCCCCATGCTGATGCCGCACGAGATTATGAGCAGCGTCGAGGCGGTACGTGCGGGTGCCGATGTTACGACGCTTGCAACAAGCGGCATCGACACCGATATGGTAACAGCAATGGCATCGCTCACCGACACGGGCTACATTGCGCAGATGGTCGGTCTGCTGTTGCTCTTTATGATTGGCGGCTTCCTGCTCTACGCAGCGATGTATGCCGCAGTGGGTGCGAGTGTCGATACGGCACAGGATGCACAGCAACTCACCACGCCGATTACCATCCCGATTATTTTGGCATTTATCACTACGACGATGGTTATGAACGACCCGAACTCGCCGCTGGTCGTATGGCTCTCGATGATACCTTTCACATCGCCTATCGTGATGATGGCGCGCATTCCGAGCGGCATCCCGATGTGGGAGATTGCGGTCTCGCTCGTGGTGCTCTACGCGACGTTCGTCGTGATGGTATGGCTGGCCGGAAAGATCTATCGCGTCGGAATCTTTATGCACGGCAAAAAGCCGACATTCAAGGATTTGTGGCGTTGGATGAAATACTAACCCTCCACTCATTTCCGTTCCGCAAAAACAGAGTGCGAAACCCTCATCGAAGGTTTCGCACTCTATCTTTTAGGCCTATGCGCGCTACTCGACAATCAGCAGCGACGAGTCGCCATACGACAGGAATCGGAAGTCGTGCGCGAGGGCATAGTCGTAAATCCGATGCCAATCCTCGCCAACGTACGCCGAGACGAGCAACAGCAGCGTCGACTTCGGCTGATGGAAGTTGGTTACGATGCGATTCACAATGCGGAAGCGGTAGCCCAGCGGCGTAATCATAATCTGCGTTGCGGCCTTGAGTTTCGTGAGTGCATTGCGCTCCATATACTCAAGCAGCACGTCGATTGCCTCAACGCCCGTAAACTCCGACGGCAGGTCGTACAACTCCCACTGACCAATCACGCGCTCCGCCTCCGGCTCGCCACCACACTTGATGCGCCACGCCAGGGCTGCAAGCGACTCCAACGTACGCACCGATGTCGTACCGACGGCCGTTACTCGGCCTGCCTTCTCGCGCAGCAGACGTAGCGTCTCGGCCGTAATCTCGAAGTGTTCGGTGTGCATCGCGTGCTCGGCGGCATTCTCGTCCTTCACCGGCAGGAACGTACCTGCACCAACGTGCAGGGTTACCTCGCCAAACGAGTAGCCACGCTCGCGAAGCGACTCGATGAGTTCGGCCGTAAAGTGCAGACCGGCAGTCGGTGCAGCGACCGACCCCTCGAAACGCGAATAGACAGTCTGGTAGCGCGTATTGTCAATCTCCTCGCTCTCGCGGTTGAGATATGGCGGAATCGGAATACGCCCCAAGTGCTCGAGCAGCTGACCGAACGAAAGCGGTGCCGACCACTCGAAACGAACGATGTGCTCGCGAACACCACGCTCGGCAATATAGGCACGCAACGTATACGGCTTGCCCTCGTAGTCGAACGGAATCTGCACGGCGCCCTCCTTCCACTTCTTGAGGTTGCCCACGATGCACGACCACTTGCACTCGCCACGCACGGCAAATGCACGCTCGTAGTCGGCCGGTGCGTGCGGCTCAAGGCAAAAGACCTCTACCCTTGCACCCGACTCCTTATGCATAATCAGGCGCGCGCGCACGACCTTCGTGTTGTTGAATACGAAGAGTGTGTCGGAGGGCAGCTCGTCGCCAATGTCGGCGAAGTGTCGCTCGGCGATTGTGCCGTTGCGATAGACGAGCAGCTTCGACGAGTCGCGCTGCGGTAGCGGAAATTTCGCAATCCGCTCATCCGGCAGCGGATAGTCAAAGTCGTTGATGTTTATATGACGTTGCATTGCTATGATGTGAAGATTTGGGCTGTCCCGTAGGAACAGCCCAAAAGTAGATAATTCGATTTTAAGGGTAAGAGCGATAAGGTCTTTAAGGTCTGGTCGTGCAATCAAAGATTGCTTTAAGGATGTTTTGCTCTGCAGAAATCCTATTTTTTCATATTTACATTTCCCCTAAATCCCCTTTTGGAAAAAGGGGACTTTGTCGCTTCGCTCCGCGTGGGAAGTTGCAACCTCGTCTTAACTCCTTTTATCTTTAAGGTCAAGTAAGGTCGAAGATATTATCACAAAAGACGTTACTCGACCTTATTTGACGTTAATTGACTTTATTAACTCCTCTCCCTTAAATTGCATTTTAGGCAGGTGTTTACAACGCTCGGCGGAATTGCTGACGATGGGCTGTACTCCGCGTACTGCCCATTGTCAGCATATTACGTTAGCGGTCGTAAACGCCGCATAAAATCAATTTAGAAGCCTTTGCCAATTGCAAGGAAATCCTCTGCCTTCAACGCAGCACCACCGATCAGACCACCGTCAACATCCTCCTTTGCGAAGATCTCGGCAGCGTTCGATGGCTTGCACGAACCACCATAGAGGATTGGGCACTCGGCAGCAGCAGCGCCAAACTTTGCAGCCAACACCTCGCGGATGTAAGCGTGAATCTCCTGTGCCTGCTCTGCGGTAGCAGTCTCACCGGTACCGATAGCCCATACCGGCTCGTAAGCGATTACGAGGTCAGCGAACTGCTCAGGAGTGAGGTTGTAAACTACCTCCTCGATCTGTGCCTTGCAAACTGCGAAGTGGTTGCCGGCCTTACGCTCCTCGAGGCTCTCACCTACGCAGTAGATAGGGGTCAAACCGTTAGCGTATGCCTGTGCCATCTTCTTGTTCAAGGTCTCCGAAGTCTCGCCATAGTACTGACGACGCTCCGAGTGGCCGAGGATAACGTACTTGCAACCGAGAGCTGCGATCATCTGTGCAGCAACCTCACCGGTGTAAGCACCCTTTGCCTCGGAAGCGCAATCCTGCGCACCAACAGCGATATCCGAGCCCTTAACCGCCTCTACAACCTGTGCGATATGGGTAAATGGAGGGCAAACGATGAAGTTTACGCACTCGCAAACCTCCGAACGACCTGCTACTACGTTCTTTGCCAACTCAACGCCCTCTGCAGGAAGGGTGTTCATCTTCCAGTTACCTGCAACGATTTTCTTTCTTGCCATAATGTTTTCCTTTTTTATTTGTTTGGTTAAAATATTCTTTATCTGTTGTTTACTCCGCTTTGTGCGACTCGATCCACGCCTTGATTTCGGCAGTTGGCAGACCGAGCTTGTTCTTCTTATTGAAGCCGCACATATCGTTGAAGAGCTTCATACCGCCCGACGCTGCCGTATTGGCAAACGCCTCGAGGGTGATATAGCCCATCTTCTGGATGACTGCCACCCACTCGGCCGGAACACCCGCTGCGGTGTAGGCCTCCTCGGCATCGGCAACAACCTTCTTCTCCGGACGCATCGTCGGGAAGAAGAGCACGTCCTGAATCGACGACTGGCCCGTCATAAACATCGTCAGACGGTCGATACCCATACCCATACCCGAGCAATTAGGCATACCGTACTCCAACGCACGAACGAAGTCCATATCGATGAACATCGCCTCGTCGTCGCCACGCTCCGAAAGGCGCATCTGCTCCTGGAAACGCTCCAGCTGGTCGATCGGGTCGTTGAGCTCCGAGTATGCGTTGCACAACTCCTTGCCGGCAACGAACAACTCGAAACGCTCGGTCAAATCCTCGTTGTCGCGATGACGCTTGCAGAGTGGCGACATCTCGATCGGATAGTCGCAGATGAAGGTTGGCTGCACCAAATCCGGCTCGCAGTATTGGCCGAAGATAGCGTCAATCAGCTTACCCTTACCCATCGTATCGTCAACCTCAACATTCAGGCGGGCGCACGCCTCGCGCAACTGCTGCTCGTCCTGGCCCGTGATGTCGTAACCCGTCTTCTCGCGGATAGCGTCGGTCATCGTCAGACGACGGAACGGCGCCTTGAACGAAATCTGCTTGCCGTCGATCTCGACCTCCGTCGTACCATTTACAGCCAGCGCGATACGCTCCAACATATTCTCCGTGAACTCCATCATCCAGCGGTAGTCCTTGTATGCGATGTAGATCTCCATACAGGTAAACTCCGGATTGTGCGTACGATCCATACCCTCGTTACGGAAGTTCTTACCGAACTCGTAAACGCCGTCAAAGCCGCCCACGATAAGGCGCTTGAGGTAGAGCTCCGTTGCGATTCGCATATAGAAGTCGATATCCAGCGCATTGTGGTGCGTGATGAACGGACGAGCCGAAGCACCACCCGGAATCGGCTGCAGAATAGGAGTCTCAACCTCCAGACAGCCGTGCTCGTTGAAATACTCGCGCATAGTCGAGATAATCTTTGCACGCTTTGCAAAGACATCGCGCACCTTCGGATTTACCACCAAGTCAACATAACGCTGACGGTAGCGCACCTCCGGATCGGTCAATGCATCGAACTGCTGACCATCCTTCTCCTTAACGATTGGGAGTGGACGGATAGACTTCGAGAGTACGGTGAACTTACGGCAGTGTACCGACAACTCGCCGGTGTTGGTACGGAATGCGAAACCCTCAACGCCCACGAAGTCGCCAATGTCGAGCAACTTCTTGAATACGGTGTTGTAGAGCGTCGGATCGCCCTCCGGACAGATGTCGTCGCGGCGGATATAGACCTGAATACGGCCCGTATGATCCTGCAACTCGAAGAACGATGCGCTACCCATAATACGGCGGCTCATCATACGGCCGGCGATGGTTACCGCCTGATACTTTTCAGGCTCGGCATCGAAATTCTCGGCCAAGCAGCGAGCCGATGTGCTTACATCGAAACGCTCTGCCGGATAGGGGTTGATACCAAGATCGCGCAACGCTTTAAGAGATTGGCGTCGCAATTGTTCCTGTTCACTGAGATGTTCCATATAATCGTTGTTTTTTATCGTTCACTTAAAAATGTGCGTGCAAAGATACGCTATTTAGCGTAATTTTTCCACAGCTGCATTCAATTTTTTCCACAGAAAGTAGATTCCACCACCCGAAATCGCGCCTACGACCACTCCGAGAGCCAAATCCGATGGGAAATGGCACGCCAGATAGATGCGCGAATAGCAGATGAGCAGCGTTACCGCAGCGATAAACCAGCCGTACCACTTGCGACCGATTGCCAAGGCCGACATCAACGCCATAGCGGCCACCGTAGCAGCGTGGGACGAGACCGTACCATACGGGCCGTGGGCATACGACGGAACATGAGCCAGATCGCGCACCGCACGGTGGAACATCGGGCGATGGCGAGCCGGAAAATCGGCCCACAAATCCTTGAGCAGGCCCGTGTGTTTGAATATGCCGCAGAGCATATCCGCCACACCCATTGCCAGCAGCAAACAGATGAAGAATGTGAGCGCACCGCGCCAGCCGTAGCGACGCCAAACTGCGTAGATGATAAAGAGATAGAGCGGAATCCACATCGTCGCGCCGGAGATGGTCTCCATCACGACATCCATCGCCGCGCCACCGTCGAAATTCAGCCACACGAAGAGCTGTTCGTTGAGCGTCAAAGCACTTGCTGTATCCATCATTTCAAATCTTTTTCTACAGTGATTATTTGAGCGAGCAACCCATCGCCTCGGCTATCTTTTTCGGAACGTCGGTATTGTCGAAACACTCCAGGAATCGCTCATAACCGACACCCTTAACAAAGAGCGGCACCTGCGCTCCCGTATGCGACATACCAACCCAATTCACATAGGCGCGCTTGTTGAGAATACGCACCGCCTCGACGGCCATCTTCTCGTTGCTCGTATAGAGGCCCACGACCTTCTCGCCCTCCTGCAAGAAGTTGTCGCGGAAGGTGCGACGCAGCGTCGCCTCGTCCTTCTTGCGCAGCGTAACGTGCTCCCACAGACCGAGATACTCGCGCAGAAGCTGCTGCATATCCTCCCACGACGTGCGGCCCGATTCGCGCATATACTGCATCTTCGAGGTGAGCTGCTCCTGCGAGGTGCGCTGGAAGGCCAGACGCTCCATATTCATCTTGTACTTCGAGTAGCCGATAGCCAGACCGCCCGTCTCGTGGTCGGCCGTCACGACGATAAGCGTCTCGTTGGGATGACGCTCGGCAAACTCCAACGCAAGGGCTACCGAACGCGAGAAGTCGTTAATCTCCTCGAACGTGGTAACGGCGTCGTTATCGTGGCAGGCGTAGTCGATATGACCACCCTCGACCATCAGCATAAAGCCGTCCGACTTCGCCTCGCGCTCCAGATAGCGGATAGCGGCACTCGTGTAGTCGACAATCGTCGGGCACGACGGCGAGCGGTCGGTGGCAAATCGCATCGACTTACGGTCGAGCGAGTCGGAGAGCAGCAGCACACGCTTGCCACGCACCTCGGCGGCAAGGTCGGCACTCTGCACAACCTCGATACCTGCGGCGCGAGCCTGCTCGACGATATCGTGCGCCTTCAGTCCGCTCTTGCTACGCGAAAGGATTGTTGCACCGGCAGCGAAATCGACATCGCCGGCTATGTATTGGTTGATGATCTCGTTATAGTCGCTACGCTTGTGGTGGTGGGCATAGAATGCGCTCGGTGTGGCGTGGTTGATACCCACATTCGAGCAGATGCCTATCTTCCAGCCACGCTCCTTTGCAAGCTCCGCAATATTTTTGTGCGGGCGCAGTTCGGTGTCCATACCCAGATAGCCGTTCTTGGTCTTTACGCCCGAGGCCAAAGCCGTTGCCGCAGCTGCCGAATCGGTTACCAAGCTCGACGAGGAGTGGCTCGTGACGAACGAGTGAATCGGGAATCGAGTGAAGGAGAGTTGCCCCTCGTTCGGCATATCCGGATGCACTTTGGCGTTATAGAGTTCGGCTCCGCGCAGATGGTTTATGCCCAGGCCGTCGCCAATGAAGTAGAATACATATTTGGCCGTCTGCTTGCCACGCGGTGCACCAAGCGCCACACCCGGCAGGACGAGCGTCAGCAGGGCGAGTGCAACGACCGCGCGTCGAAGCGAAATTTTTATCAGTGGTCTCATCACTTGTCTCGTTATGGATTGATTTTTGTTGATTTCTATAAGTTTGGTTTTGTAGGTTGTCCCGTTGTGCGCCTTTCGGCCGTCGCCTAATTGCGACGATTGTTGATAAGGGCAACGTAGTAGAGGATCGACGCTATGGCCGAGAGTGCCGCCACAAGGTATGTGCGGGCAGCCCAGCGCAGCGATATGCGTGCGCCCTCCAACTCCGTGCTATTCAGCGTACGGCTCGACTCCAACCACTCGAGTGCACGCTGCGAAGCGTTATACTCGACGGGCAGAGTTATAATCGAGAAGAGAGCCGATACGGCCATCAGGCCTACGCCCACCCAGCAGAGCGTATCGCTCTTGGTCGAGGCAGTAAGCAGCAGACCGATGATAACGAGCCACGTTGCAATGCGCGACGAGAAGCTGACCACCGGCACCAATGCCGAACGCAGACGCAACGGAGCATACCCCTGGGCGTGCTGTATGGCGTGGCCGCACTCGTGGCAAGCCACCGCTGCTGCCGCTATCGAACGGCCCGAATAGACCTCGTCCGAGAGGTTTACGGTGAGCGTCGCAGGGTTAAAGTGGTCGGTCAGCGAGCCGCCGACGTGGGTAATGCGTACGTTATGGATATTGTGCTCGCGCAACATTCGCTCGGCAATCTCGGCACCCGTCATACCGCCCGGAAGCATCTCGCGCGAATATTTCGAAAAGACCGAGCGCAGACGCGCCTGAACGATAAAACCGACAATGGCAATAAGGATTACCATCACCATCGCCTGGGATGTCGTGAGGTTATACATCATATCGTTTCTGGCGACATAGTCCGATTGTAAAAGAGTCAGTAACATACTTTTTATAGGTTTTATTTGTTATTCCGTGTATAATGACGGACAAATGTAAGAAAAATTGTGTAAATTTGCCAATAATTGTGCCTGTGAGAACAATATCGGCAGCAAAATAAATGTTTGAATGCTATGAAACAAACCACAACGCGTACCATCACGTTTACCGATGCTGATGAGCGATTTATGCAAATGGCCATCGACCTCTCGATTGAAAATGTTGCCAATGGCGGCGGTCCGTTCGGCGCCGTAATCGTTCGCGATGGGGAGATCGTCGCTACGGGCACCAACCGCGTAACCGCATCGTGCGACCCGACGGCACACGCCGAGGTGAGCGCCATTCGGGCTGCGTGTGCGAAGCTCGGCACCTTCAAACTCGAAGGCTGCGTCATCTATACCTCGTGCGAGCCGTGCCCGATGTGCCTCAGCGCAATCTACTGGGCCGGACTCGAGCGCATCTACTACGGCAATACCAAAGCCGATGCCAAAGCCATCGACTTTGACGATTCGTTCATCTACGATCAGATTGCGCTCGACTATTCCGAGCGTTCGATACCGTGCCTCAACTTTATGCGCGACAAGGCCTTGGAGGGCTTCCGCGCCTGGACCGAGAAAGAGGATAAAATCCTATACTAACACCAACGCCCTAACCCTGTCCCGAGAATGAACACCCCACTGCTTATCGCCCGAAAGATGGCCGGAGACGCATCACCCACGCAACGGGTGATGACACGCATTGCCACGTCGGCCGTTGCGGTAAGCATCTGCGTAATGATTATCACGCTTGCCATCGTGGGCGGTTTCCGACGCGAAATGACACGTCTCGTCGAGGCGACATCGGCCGACATCACGCTCACCAATCCGCGTATGCTCGACGCATCGTTCGGAGCGCCTGTCGGCGAGCTGGAGCAGCTGCTCGCACTCACTACCGAGGTCGAGGGTTGCACCGCAGCCGAGCCGTATGCTCTGCGCGGATGTGTCGTGCGCTCGGAGCACGGAGTGGCAGCCATAATGCTGAAAGGTGTATCGGCCGACTACCCGTCGGAGCGATTCGACGGACTTATCGACGAGGGCTCGTTCCCCGCAATCGGCGAGCAGCGCCGCAAGGATCTGCTCATCGCCCGCCAGACGGCCGAGACGCTCGGCGTGAAGGTTGGCGAGAGGGTTGAGTTGCTCTTTATGGAGGAGGGGCAGCTGCCGCAACGCGAGCTCTTCAAGGTGGCGGGCATCTACGCTATGGGCGGCAACGAGCAGGCGGCGCTTGCCATCACCGACCTGCGTAACGTACGCAAAATCAATGGCTGGACGGAGGAGCAGTTCTCCGGCATAGAGATATCGACCGACAAGAGCCGACCGACGAGCGAAGTGGCCTACGAGCTCAACCACCGACTCATCTACGACTACTCGGGCGAGCAGGAGGTAACGGCCATCGAGGCACGCGAACTCTACGAGTATATCTTCTCGTGGCTCGAGACGCACGATGTGAACGCCGCCGTGATTGGCGTGATAATGTTCATCGTCACGCTCTTCAATATGGTTACCGCGTTGCTGATTCTCATTCTGGAGCGTACCCGAATGGTCGGCATCCTGAAGAGCTTGGGTATGAGCAACTCGGCCGTACGACGCATATTCCTCTATCGCGCAGCGATAATCATCGGCAAGGGCCTGCTCATCGGCAATGCGCTGGGGTTGGCACTCGTCGCCGTGCAGCATACAACGGCAATCGTCAAGCTCGACCGTACGGCCTACTACGTCAGCAGCGTACCCGTAGCCATCGACGGATGGGACATTGCAGCAGTCAACGCACTCTTTGCCGCCACCATACTGCTGTTGCTCTACGCCGCAACGGCCATCGTGGCGCGCATATCGCCGGCCGAAGCCGTTAAATACGAATAAAATAAATGACAAGATAGACCTATGACTAACAATGCAGACCAACAACGAACTCGCGAGCGCGTGAAGCGTATGTTCGACGACATTGCGCCGACCTACGACCGCCTCAACCACATACTCTCGCTCTCGATCGACCGCCTGTGGCGCAGACGCGTGGTGCGAATCATCCGCCGAGCTGAAGCCAAGCAGATTCTCGATATGGCAACCGGCACGGGCGACCTGGCCATCGCTATGGCGCGAGGCGTGAAGGGGACGACCATCATCGGTGGCGACCTCTCGCCCGAGATGCTCGAAGTGGCTCGCCAAAAGGTGGCTCGACTCGGCCTCAGCGACCGCATCTCGCTCACCGAGTGCGATGCCGAGCATATCAACCTGCCCGACGCGAGTGTCGATGCCGTAACGGTAGCGTTCGGTGTGCGTAACTTCGAGAATCGCGAGGCGTGTCTGCGCGAGATTGTGCGCGTCATCCGCCCCGGCGGAGTGCTCGTCGTGCTGGAGTTTTCCAACCCGCGTAATGCACTGATTGGCTGGCTGTACCGCATCTACTCGCACAAGATTCTGCCGGCTATTGGCGGAGCCATATCACACAACCGCAACGCGTATCAGTATCTGCCCGAATCGGTCGATACCTTCCCCGAGCCGGAGCGCTTTATGGAGATGCTTTGCGAGGCGGGACTCACCGCACCGAAGGCGCGCAGCCAGAGCTTCGGCATAGCACAGATTTACACGGCACAAAAACCTTGATCGGAACATATATGAAACAACTCTCAACAATCGTTCGCATAGCGGTCATCGCCCTTGTTG
The DNA here is from genome assembly GCA_045635325.1 of Alistipes sp. Lineage (GTDB taxonomy): Bacteria > Bacteroidota > Bacteroidia > Bacteroidales > Rikenellaceae > Alistipes. Next base: position 53,489 of record JAZRBZ010000016.1, on the reverse strand, counting down.
TCGCACTCTGCACGACGAGCTGTAACAAGCAGCGCATGCGCGAGCGCGTAATGAATAAGGTGGGCATCGAGTCGCTCGAGAACATCTCGGGCTCGATGGCCGAGGGGTGGAAGCTAACCCTGCGCGTCAAAAACGATACCGCCTACTCGCCGACCATCGACAACGGCTCGGGCGAGATATTCTTCGACGGCGGTCGCGTGGCCACCGTACGCCTTATCGAGCCGGTGCAAATCCCCAAGCGACAGACCTCGTCGGTCATGGTACCGGTTGCTCTCAAGGTGAGTAATCCGCTGAAGGCCATCTCGCTTGCGATGCGTCTCGGACAGAAAAATCTGCGTGGTGTAGAGGTGTCGTTCGACGCGACAATCGAGATTGGCGGCATCAAGCGCGCCATCCGTATCGAACGCACGGCAGCCGACGCACTACTCAGCAAACTCGGCATATCACTCAATCAGAAACAGTAAACAAACGATAATGAAGAAGATACTCATCCTGCTGCTCGCGCTATGCAGCATCGCCACCCTATCGGCGCAGAACGTTCAGGCCTTCAAGCGCCAACTCGCATCGCCCGTACAGGTAGACTCGCTCACCGTCATCCGCTCGACCATCACCGTACGCGAATCGCCCGACGCCGAGCAGGCCATCGCACAGAGTGCCCAGAGCACCCCGTCGACCATCAGCGGCTACCGCATAATGATATTTATGAGCAACTCGCAGACGGCTCGCGGCGACGCTTTGACCGCGCGCGACACCTTTGCTGCGACATTCCCCGGCCAGCGCTGCTATGTGAGCTACGAAAATCCGTACTTCAAAGTCGCTGTCGGCAATTACACTACGCAGGAGGAGGCGCTCATCCTGCTCGAACGCATAAAACCGACCTTTCCAAAGGCGTTTATTATGCGCGAAAACATCCCTGTAATGGAATTGGCAGAATAAAAAACAACTTTTTCGAATATTTTTTCTTCTAAAAATTGTTTTTTTTCGCAACTATTTATATTTTTGTGGTTGTACATATGTTCAATTTAATATTCTAGCACTATGAAAAAGATTCTTTCTTTGGTAGTTTTGGTTGCTGCATTGGCAATGGTAGGTTGCTGTGGTACAGCAGAGAAGAAGGCTTGTGAGACTCCTTGCGAGGCACCAGCTTGCGAGCAGTGTGAGGCAGCTCCAGCAGAGGCTCCAGCAGAGGCACCAGCAGAGGTTCCTGCAGAGGCTCCAGCAGAGGCACCGGCAGAGGTTCCTGCACAGTAATTGCAGACACAGTCAGCGTGAATCGGTCTTCGTTCGACGGAGGCCGATTCTTTTTTTGTGCCTTTTCGGACACGCGCGCGCTCGCGCGCGGTCGATTCGCCGACAAATTTTGCCGTTTCACCCCTCGCCAACGGTCGAAAGTTGATATTTATTCGCCAAAAAACACTACCTTCGTGGATGGTTTTACCCATAAGGGTAAAATTTAATGACGGACAAATAACTAAAAACTTAAAAAATATGACCGTAAAATCTACTCTTTTCCACGCCCTGCTCTGTCTCTCGGCCCTCACTTTGATTGTCGGCTGCGAGGAGGAGAAGAAGGCAAAGCGCTCGCGCGAGTACAACGTAATGATTCTCGAGCCAACATCGCGCAAACTCTCGTCGCTCTACTCGGCAACAATCCGCGGTAAGCAGGACATCGACATCCGCCCGAAGGTTCAGGGCTACATCACGGACATCTACGTCAAGGAGGGTGCCATCGTAAGCAAGGGCCAGACGCTCTTCGTCATCGACCAGGTACCTTACGAGGCAGCTTTGCAGACGGCTATCGCCAATGTCGACGTTGCACAGGCAGCAGTCGATGCGGCACAGCTCACCGCCAACAGTAAGGAGCTGCTCTTCCAACAGAACATTATCTCGGACTTCGACCTGAATATGGCTCGCACCAACCTCGCCAGCGAGAAGGCGCACCTGGCACAGGCCAAGGCAAATGAGGTAAACGCACGCAACAACCTCTCCTATACGCTGGTCAAGAGTCCGGCAGATGGCGTTGTGGGTATGTTGCCATTCCGCGTAGGTACGCTCGTGAGTCCTTCGGATTCGACTCCGATGACCACCGTATCGAACAACTCCGAGATGTACGTCTACTTCTCGATGACCGAGTCGCAGGTGCTCTCGCTCACTCGTGAGCACGGTACGCTCGAGGCCGCTCTGCAAGCGATGCCATCCATCGAGTTGCAGCTCAGCGACGGCACAATCTACAAGGAGAAGGGCCGCATCGAGGCCATCAGCGGTATCATCGACCCGACGACCGGTTCGGTAACCGTTCGTGCGAAGTTCCCTAACTCGCGTCGTCTGTTGCTCTCGGGTGGCTCGGGCAGCATCATCCTGCCACACAAGGCGGATGGCTGTATCGTGATTCCGCAGTCGGCAACCTACGAAATTCAGGACAAGGTATATGTCTACACGGTTAAGGGAGGCAAGGCACACTCGCAGATTATCAGCGTGTTCAACATCAGCAACGGCCGCGAGTATGTCGTAGAGTCGGGCCTCGAAATGGGCGACACCATCGTTATCGAGGGTGTTGGTCTGTTGCGCGAGAACGACCCGATCAAGATTAAGGATATTGTCAAAGCCGAATAAGAGAGCAAGGAGGAACACGCAATGAATATCAAAACATTCATCGACAGACCCGTCCTTTCGTCCGTCATCTCGATCGTTATCGTAATCGGCGGTCTTATCGGACTAGCGGTATTGCCTATCGAGCGTTATCCGAATATCGCTCCACCGACAATCCGCGTACAGGCAAACTACACGGGCGCAAGTGCCGAGACGGTGCAGAAGGCCGTAGTCGTACCACTCGAGGAGGCAATCAACGGTGTGGAGAATATGACCTATATGACCTCGTCGGCAACCAACAACGGTAGCGCAAGCATTCAGGTATTCTTCAAGCAGGGTACCAACCCCGATATGGCGGCGGTCAACGTCCAGAACTGCGTATCGCGCGCCACTCGACAGCTCCCATCGGAGGTAACCGACGTCGGCGTAACGGTCCGCAAACGTCAGACCAACATTCTGGAGCAGATTGCCGTATTCAGCCCTAACGGAACGTACGACCGTACGTTTATCACCAACTACATCAAGATCAACCTCGTGCCGGCCATATCGCGTATTCCGGGCGTGGGTGATGTCGATGTGCGAGGTGCCGATTACAGTATGCGTATATGGCTCAAGCCGGATGTGATGGCGCAGTACAAGCTCGTGCCGTCGGACATCTCGTCCGCGCTCGGCGAGCAGAACATCGAGGCCGCAACGGGTGCGCTCGGAGAGAACTCCGACCAGACATTCCAATACTCGATGCGCTACAAGGGCCGTCTGGAGACTCCCGAGCAGTTCGAGAACATCGTAATCCGCGCACTCTCGAACGGCGAGGTGCTGCGATTGAAGGATGTGGCAGAGATCGAGCTCGGTACGCAGTCGTACCAGTACATCGGCGAGGTAAACGGCGCACCGGGTACATCGTTCAGCGTATATCAGACTCCGGGCTCGAACGCTACGGAGGTTATCAACCAGATTGATGCCTATCTGGAGAAGGCAAAGGAGGACTTCCCGAAGGATCTCGAGATGGTAGTCCTTTCGAGCTCGAACGACTTCCTCTACGCATCGATCAAGAACGTAATCCGCACACTCCTGGAGGCAATCATCCTCGTAATCCTCGTGGTGTTTGTCTTCCTGCGCGACCTGCGCTCGACACTCATTCCGCTCGTTGCGACAATCGTATCGCTTATCGGTACGTTTATGTTCCTCTTCTTCTTCGGCTTCTCGATCAACCTGCTCACGCTCTTTGCACTCGTGCTCTCGATCGGTGTGGTTGTGGACGACGCGATTATCGTGGTCGAGGCCGTACAGTCGAAGTTCGATGCCGGATACCGCTCGGCTCATAAGGCAGCCGTCGATGCGATGCACGGCGTAACGTCGGCAATCGTAACCTCGACGCTGGTATTTATGGCGGTGTTTATCCCTGTGTCGCTGATGGGCGGTACGTCGGGTATCTTCTACACGCAGTTCGGTATCACGATGGCCGTATCGGTGGGCATCTCGGCAATCAACGCGCTGACGCTCAGCCCTGCGCTGTGTGCTATGCTGCTCAAGGCCAAGGACGAGAACGGCAACGAAGTAAAGCGCTCCTTCTCGCGCCGCTTGAGCGACGCCTTCGAGAGCGGATTCAACGCCGTAACGGCACGCTACCTGAAGGGCGTGAACTTCTTCTTGCGCCATAAGGTTACATCAGGCATATTCATCGTAGCCGGCTTTGGTCTGCTCCTCTACTTTATGAACAACACCAAGACAGGCCTCATCCCGCGCGAGGATATCGGTACGGTGCGTATCGACGTTTCAACCCCTCCGGGCAGCTCGCTCGCGCACACCAAGGAGATTATGAACCGCATCGACCGCGAGGTTGTGAGCCATATCGACGAGTGCCACGCATACCTCAATATGGCAGGTTTCGGTATGACGACGGGTGCGGGTTCATCGTACGGTAACTTTACGTTGCGACTCAAGCACTGGGACGAGCGTCCGGGCAAGGAGCACAGCGTATTCGATATTATGGAGCGTGTGAAGGAGTACTCGACTAACGTCAACGAGGCGACGCTCTTTGCCACCTCGCCGGCGATGATTCCGGGCTACGGTGCAACCAACGGTTTCGAGGTACACATTCAGGACCGCAAGGGTGGCACGATTGAGGATCTGGCGGAGATTACCACGCAGTTTGTTGCCGAGTTGGAGGCACGTCCCGAGATTGGCTCGGCGCGTACGTCGTTCAACCCACGCTTCCCTCAATACCAGATTGATGTCGATGCTGTGAAGTGTAAGCGTGCGGGCACATCGCCAAAGGAGGTTTTGGAGGTGCTCAACGGTTACTACGGCGGTCGTCTGTCGACACGTTTCAACCGCTTCACCAAGCTCTATCAGGTGCAGGTGCAGGCAGACCCTCGCTACCGCGTCGATCTGCACACGCTCAACAACATCTTCATCCGCATCGGTGGCGAGATGGCCCCTATCAGCCAGTTCGTGTCGCTCAAGAAGATCTATGCGCCGGAGAATCTCTCGCGCTTCAATATGTTCCCATCCATCTCGGTCAACGGTCGCGCTGCCGACGGCTACTCGTCGGGTGACGCTATCCGTGCCGTAAACGAGGTGGCAAGCGAGGTGTTGCCTATCGGCTACGGCTTCGACTTCGGCGGTATTGCCCGCGAGGAGGCAAGCAGCGGTAACAATACGGCTATCATCTTCGTCATCTGTATCGTGCTGATATACCTGATTCTCTGCGCACTGTACGAGAGCTACTTCGTTCCGTTTGCCGTCATTCTCACCGTGCCTATCGGTCTGTTCGGTAGCTTCGCCTTTGCAAATATGATGGGCTTGGAGAACAACATCTACCTGCAGACAGGTTTGATTATGCTCATCGGTCTGCTCTCGAAGACGGCCATCCTCATCACGGAGTTCGCCTGCGAGCGTCGCCGTCAGGGCTTGGGCCTTCTGGAGGCAGCATACGAGGCGAGTCGCGAGCGTTTCCGTCCGATTATGATGACGGTGCTCACGATGGTATTCGGTATGATTCCGTTGATGTTCTCGACCGGCGTAGGCGCCAACGGTAACAACACGCTCGGTGCGGGTGTCGTAGGCGGTATGGTCATCGGTACGTTGGCGTTGATTTTCCTCGTTCCGGCACTCTTCATCGTATTCCAGAGCGTGCAGGAGAGAGTCGTTAAACCAAAGAAACAAATTGAAGAGTAAGCAGATGAAACGCATTATCATAACACTCACCGTAGCCCTGCTCCTTACGGGCTGCTCCGTATTCAAGAAGTATTCGCGCCCGGAGAGCATCTCGACCGACTCGCTCTTCGGCAAGGATATCATAGCGACCGACACCACCTCGATTGCCGACCTCGACTGGCGAGCATTCTTCACCGATAAGCACCTGCAGGCGCTCATCGAGCAGGGCTTGCAGAGCAACGCCGATATGCTCATCGCAGCACAGCGCGTAACGGAGGCCGAGGCAATGTTGCGTACGGCACGATTGTCGTTCCTGCCGTCGTTCGCCTATTCGCCGAAGTTCTCGACCGAATGGAACATCGGTTCGCCGGCATCCTACACCTACTCGCTGCCGATTTCGGCAAGCTGGGAGATTGACATCGTAGGTCGTACGCTCAACGCCAAGCGCAAGGCGAATGCCGCCTACGAGCAGAGCAAACTCTATCGTCGCAGTGTGCAGACGTCGCTCATCAGCTCGATTGCCAACTGCTACTACACGCTGCTGATGCTCGACGCTCAACAAGAGATTTCGCGCACGACAGCCGAGTCGTGGAAGGAGAACGTGCGCATCACGCGCGCAATGAAGCAGGCGGGTATGGCCAACGAGGCATCCGTGTCGCGTACCGAGGCAAATGCTTGCTCGATCGAGGCTTCGCTCTTCGATCTGGAGTACGACATCAAGCAGGTTGAAAACTCGCTGGCGTTGCTGCTCGGCGTCGTTCCGCAGCACTTCGAGCGCGGTCGCCTGCAAGACCAGAAACTCTGCGAGGAGTTGCTCGTCGGCGTTCCGGCCCACCTGCTCTCGCGTCGTCCCGACGTGCAGAGTGCCGAGCGTGCGCTCGAACAGGCGTTCTACAATACAAACATCGCTCGCGGAGACCTCTATCCGTCGCTGAAACTCAGCGGTTCGATTGGCTGGAATCCGGCATCGTGGCTCGTATCGTTCGTCGCAAACCTTGCGGGCGACATCTTCAACGCCGGCAAGAAGCGTGCTGCGCTGACCGTTGCAAAGGCACAGCAGGAGCAGGCGCTCATCTCCTTCCGACAGACGCTGCTCACAGCGGGTAACGAGGTGAACGATGCGCTGGCGAAGTGCCACGCGGCAAGCAACAAGACCGACAGCCGCACGCGCCAGATCGCTGCGTTGGAGAGTGCCGTGAACAGCACACGACAGCTGATGAGCCACTCGGAGTCGACCTACCTCGAGGTGCTCACCGCACAACAGGCACTCCTCTCGGCCCAGCTCTCGCAGGTAACCGACCGTTTCGAGTTGATTCAGGGTACGATCAACCTCTACAAAGCACTCGGCGGAGGTGCCGATGAAGAGCCCGAAGCGGACGAGCCAAAGACAAAAAAGTGTAAAAAATCGGCCCGAAACGCAAAAAAAGCGAAAACATCGAGAGCCGAATAGCGATTAGACCGAAAAATCGGTACCAAGATATTGCTATTTGGTAAATTCTTCGTATATTTGCACGCTCTATGGAAAACTCTGTAGAGCACGAAACTAAAAAACATTATTAACAAAATGAAAGTCTGCGAAATTACAGGTAAGGTAGCCGTAGTGGGAAACAATGTTTCGCACTCGAACCTCAAGACCAAGCGCAAGTTCAGCCCAAATCTGAAGACGAAGCGTTTCTGGTCGGAGGAGGAAGGTCGCTGGATTACCCTCAAGGTATCCGCTGCCGGAATGAAAACAATTAACAAGAAGGGTCTCGCAACCGCATTGAGAGAGGCAGTTGCTCCCAAGAAAGTTTACTAAAATCTATTAAGTCAAAATGGCAAAGAAAGGTAACAGAGTTCAGGTGATTCTCGAGTGCACCGAACAGAAGGAGAGTGGCGTACCAGGAATGTCGCGCTACGTAACCACCAAGAACAAGAAAAACACCCCAGAGCGTTTGGAGCGCAAGAAGTACAATCCGTACTTGAAGAGGGTAACATTGCATCGTGAAATTAAATAAAAGTAGTGCAGTATGGCAAAGAAAGTAGTCGCAACCCTCAAGACTGGTGTAGGTAAGCAGTTTACCAAGTGCATCAAGATGGTTAAGTCGGAGAAGACCGGTGCCTATATCTTCAAGGAGGCAGTTCTTCCGAACGACCAGGTTGCAGAGTTTATGAAATAATCTGAAACTCACAGCAACAATGTGTTAAGAGCATCGCTCTTCACACAAAAGGCATTTCCAAATCAGGAAATGCCTTTTGTGTTTCTATACCCCCGCCCAACCATCATCTTGGCAATATACCCTTGACCTTAATTGACTTTACTCGACTTAATAGACCTTAAAATTCAATCGCTTAAGACCGCAATAAACACCGAGTCGCAGTCTGGCACAACACTATACCCTACCCCGCTCTGCACCACCCTGCCCGCAAGTATCGGCTGTCGATTCATCGCAGAATTTCGACGCTCGGCACCACCCGTCGCGCGATCTGACGGTTACAAGAGCTTATAGGAGACAAAAAATCCCGACCGTTTGCACGATCGGGATTCGCTATTGTGTATCGGACGTCGCCGGATTATTTCTTCTCCAACTGTGCCTTCAACTCTGCAAGACCTGCGATGTCGCCCAGCGTGGTCTTCTCAACCGACTGCTGTACCTTCTTGATCGACGACTTCGTTGCCTCTGCAGCTGCCTTCTTTTCAGCCTTCTCTGCTGCTACCTCTGCACGCTTTGCCTCCTCGAAGATGCGCGAGTGCGAAAGGGTGATGCGCTTGGTTGCCTTCGAGAACTCGATAACCTTGAACTCGGCGGTCTCACCTGCCTTCAAAGTCGTACCATCCTCCTTAACCAACTGCTTTGCAGGAACAAAGCCCTCGATGTTCTCACCCAAAGCTACGATAGCACCCTTCTCGGTGAGCTCCGAAATTGCAGCTGTATGAACGGTGTCAACAGCATACTGCTGCTCGAAACCATTCCAAGGATTCTCCTCCAACTGCTTGTGGCCCAAGCTCAAACGACGATTTTCCTTGTCAATCTCGAGAACTACAACCTCGATATCGGCACCTACCTGAGTGAACTCTGCTGGGTGCTTGATCTTCTTGGTCCACGACAAATCCGAAATGTGGATCAGGCCGTCGATACCCTCCTCGATCTCAACAAATACACCGAAGTTAGTGAAGTTGCGAACCTTTGCGTTGCACTTCGTACCAACAGGGTACTTAACCTCGATATTCTCCCACGGATCAGCGGTAAGCTGCTTGATACCGAGCGACATCTTGCGCTCCTCGCGGTCGAGAGTCAAAACAACTGCCTCTACCTCGTCGCCTACCTTCATAAAGTCCTGTGCCGAACGCAAGTGCTGGCTCCACGACATCTCCGAAACGTGGATCAAGCCCTCTACGCCTGGTGCGATCTCAACGAATGCACCGTAGTCAGCCATAACAACAACCTTACCCTTAACGTGGTCGCCAACCTTCAACTCTGCGTCGAGCGACTCCCAAGGGTGAGCAGTAAGCTGCTTCAAGCCCAAAGCGATACGCTTCTTGTTCTCATCGAAGTCGATGATAACAACGTTCAACTTCTGGTCGAGAGCAACGATCTCCTCCGGATGATTTACGCGGCCCCACGAGAGGTCGGTGATGTGGATGAGACCATCTACGCCGCCGAGGTCGATGAATACACCATACGAAGTGATGTTCTTAACCGTACCCTCGAGGATCTGGCCCTTCTCGAGCTTCGACATAATAACCTGCTTCTGCTGCTCCAACTCAGCCTCGATGAGCGCCTTGTGCGAAACAACAACGTTGCGGAACTCCTGGTTGATCTTAACAACCTTGAACTCCATCGTCTTATCTACATATACATCGTAGTCGCGAATTGGCTTCACGTCGATCTGCGAACCAGGGAGGAACGCCTCGATACCGAATACGTCCACGATCATACCGCCCTTGGTGCGGCACTTTACGTAACCCTTGATGATTTCGTCCTTCTCGAGTGCCTCGTTTACACGATCCCACGATTTGAGCTGACGTGCCTTCTTGTGCGAGAGAGCCAACTGGCCACCCTTGTCCTCTACCGACTCAACGTAGACCTCGACCTTGTCGCCGACCTTCAACTCCGAGTCATAGCGGAACTCTGCCGCCGAAATTACACCTTCGCTCTTGTAGCCGATGTTTACGATAACCTCGCGCTTGTTGATCTCGGTTACAGTACCCTCTACAGTCTCGCCAACTGCGATGTTCGACATCGTGTTGCCATACTGCGCTGCGATCTCCTCCTTGCTCTGTGGATAGAGACCCGACTCGTTCTCAAACGCTGCCCAATCGAAGTTTTCGTTTGCTACTTTAATGTTTTCCATACAGAAAAAATGTTTGCGATACAATCGCCCGTTAATAAGTTAATAAATAAAATGTTACGCCTTGCACGCATTATGCGCATAAGGTTCGCAAAAGTACACATTTTTTTCGGGGCTTGCAACTTTTGCCACTATTTTTTTGCTATGATTTTGAGCCGGTTGCGCGCAATGCCACTCTTGTCGTCATAAACAATGGCACACCCTGCCTTACCATAACTTGCGCCGAGAGTTCCCAGGTCAAACTTGCCCTACATCGAAATACGGCGTACGGTTCCCTTGCTCACCACCTCCACCCGGCCTTACTCGACCTTACCGGACCTTAATTGACCTTACGCAACCTTATAAAAAGCAAGCATACTTGGCGTACTACCCTTTGCCGAGAATTCTGTTAGCGGCAGAAAATACCCCTCACAAATGCGATTTCACAAAAATAGCGGGAGGACTAACGTCCCCCCGCCATCTTTATAGAACTTTACAAGAATTATTCATTAACAGCATCACCATGTTTCTGCTCAAATGTGTAATGAATCTCATACTTGTAATCACCCCAACAAGACTGCAACTCCAATGTAACAATAAATGGAACTGGTTCAGTCAACTCAATATGAGCCTCATTGTTGAGAGTCAAGATACCCTCAGTAGCATCAAACTTCAAGATCTTACGAAGTTCTGGATCAGCTACGACGCTTGTTGTCCACTTCTTGCGGAGACGATACAACTTGCTTACATTATTCACTGAAGATGCGAAACCATTCTCATCATTACCCTTTACCCAATCTTGTGTAGCAGGATCAACCAGTGAATAGTTAGTATAATTATCACGCCAGTCCTTAAGCTCTACATGCTGGAGAACTCTCTCATCGTAGTTAGTTGCACTACTTACTGCAATTGGATCAAGTTTTACAACGCGAACCACCTCGTCGACCTTCTTACGACCCCAATCAATTGGATCGTACTTCTTAACAGCATAGTTTACGAAGTCAGGAACATTGTCGAACGAAGTAGGCAACTCAACCTTAGAACCATTGCTATTTACGATATACAAACGACCACGTACATCAACGTACTTATTAGGACCATAATAATCGATCTTATTGTTATTCATATCAATACGACGGTGGTAAGCAAGTCTATCAGTAGGATCAACGTTGGTATCTACATCTACCTCGTCATTGTATGCTTTGAAGTCGGCATTGTAATCCTTCTCCAACTCAAATACTGGAAGCAGACCATAGACATTCAAAAGCTTCTCCTTGTAGAGTTCAATATCTGTCATATCAATATCAAATACGATACGACTACCAGCCTCATCTACGATATCGAATGCCTTATCCATATCTACCTTATCAACGTCGAAGAACTTCAATGGGTTACCAGCGATAGCCTCCAACTCAGACAACTTAGGCAAGTAGTAAGGGAATACCTTCGACTCAAGACGATTAGCATCTGGATTAAGCTTGGTGTAGTGACCTGCTGGAGCAAAGTCATACTTAGGCAGAGCGAGAACAAGATTAACTACGAGCTCTACATCCTGACCATACCACAAGGTAATGTTCTTAGTATAAGTTACGTTCAATGCTGGCTGAGCCCAAGCGTCGTAAGCGTAAGCAACCGAAACTGCATTACCCTCAGCGTTGAACAAGTAGTCGAGAGTAGCAGTAGGAGCTACTACATCAGCAACTGCGTAAGGAGTCTTCTCAACGAATACCTCCTTCAAGTAAGCTGCCTCCTCGATACCGGTGAGGTCGTAGAGAGCTGCTACATCGGTGTAAACCGAGTTGATAGCCATCTCTGGAGCAACGCCGTCGAATGCTGCGAATGCGTAGTCCTTAGCGAATACGTAGTTGTCGTAGGTCTGCTCAACCTTAACGAGCTCACCACGCTTACGGTCAACAGTGTTAACCTTGATAGTTACGTTAGCATCGAGGTGTGCCAAAGCGTACTTGAGAGCAACGGTGTACTCGGTATCCCACTCGAAGTTCGAGAGAGCCAAAGTGTAACCATCAGTCTCGTTACCGTTAAGAGTAGCAGTTACGCCGCTAACAGCAGCACCGTTAACGATAACCTCAGTCTTATCAGGTGCACCCGAAAGGATGAGATCAGCAACAGTAGTATCCTCTGGAAGCTCCGACGAAGTCAAAGCCAACTTGATTGCAGTACGAGCGTAGTTTGCATCGCCACCATTGAGGGCAACAGCATCCTGCTCAGCATCTGCTACGTAGTTCCAAACAACTGGGTTAACAGCATCCAAAGTAACCTTGGTCTGGATAGGAATGATGTTAGCACGACCACCGATCGACAACGTATCGCCGTAAACGTTGTAGAAGTACTTAACAACGCAGCTCGAACCAACTGCTTTCTTATCCTCCTTCTGCAACTTAATCGAAGTCCACGCGTTAGTCCACTCATGACGTGGCTCCTGAGCTACGAGCTCGTATACCTTCTCAAGCTCAGTAGTCTCTTCACCCTGAATGTACTCAACAACTGGCTGCTCAGCCTGGTAAGTTACCTCGTAACCATACTTCTCAGCAACCTCAGCAGCAGTCAACGGCTTCTCCTCACCTGGAACGGTGTAACCGATAACGTGATCTGGAGCAATCTCTACTGTCTTCTTCAAGTCGATGTACTCGATGTCAGCAGCAGCACCCTCGAATGGAAGCGAGTAGTTACCGTTAGCTGGAGTCCAATCGATGTTGTTTACGTAGATGTTAGTACGGATATGAGCTGCAGTGTTAGCAGCGATCAAGTTGGTGTAGCACGACGAAAGGTTAGTGTCAGCAACGTTCAAGTGCAACGATACAGCGTGCTGCTCCTCACCCTGGTAGAAATTCTCACCGAGGTTTGCCTTAACGGTCAATACGAGAGCACCAGCCTTCTCAGCATCAGCATCAACCTTTACTACAGTGAGGACATCCTCGGTCCAACCCATAGGGCGGATAGCTACGGTCTTGCTGTCGAACGAGAAGAGCTCTGCAGCGTTAGGGAGAGCTGCGATAGTAGCAGCGCACTCTGCAGGATAAACCTGGTAAGTGATCTGCGAGTAACCCTCGAGGATAGTCTCAGTCTGCGAACCGATAGTAGCGTACTCGATAGTAGCCATACCGTCAGTGTACTCAGGAACATATACCAAGCTCTGAACCATAGCAGCGAGGTTTGCAACGATAGCGTCGATCTGCTCCTGGAGAGCTGCGTCAGCGTCCTCACGAGCCTTCTTCTCTGCAGCAATAGCCTCCTCGCGAGCCTTCTTTTCAGCGTTGATAGCGTTCTGCAAGTTCTCGTCTGCCTTCTTCAAAGCAGCAACCTCAGCGTCAACGTGTGCCTGGAGCTCAGCGATGGTGCCATAGATAGCAGCGTTATTGAGAACCATCTGCTCCTGCAATGCGTTGATAGCGTTAATCAACGAAGTAGTGATCTCCTTCTTGAATGCAGCGTACTCATTAGCCAAAGCCTCGTGAGCAGCCTTCAAATCTGCCAAACCAGCCTCGAGAACTGCTACACGAGCAGTAACTGCATCGAGACGGATGTTGAGCGACTCAATCGATGCCTGCAAAGCAGCATCAGCAGCCTTGCGCTCAGCGATCTCCTGCTGCAAGAATGCCTGCAACTGTGCGAGAGCAGCCTCCTGTGCATTGTGCTTAGCGGTGAGCTCGGTGTAGTGAGCCAACTCCTTAGCAACAGCGTCAGAGATACGCTCGTCAGTATCGTTCTTGAACTGCTCGAATGCATCGTAGTGGTCAGCGAGCTCGTCCTCGATAGTTGCCTTGTAAGCAGCCAAATCAGCAGCGATACCGTCAACCTGCTCACCGAGAAGTGCAATCGACAAAGCCAAATCCTCGTCAGCAGCAACCAATGCAGCATAAGTCTGCTGTGCTGCCTGCTTGTACTGCTCGAACAAAGCTGCGTTCTTTGCAATCTCAGCTGCGTTAGCGTTTGCCAACTTAGCGTTCTCAGCGATCTGAGCCTTAATTGCAGGGATAACAACGTTCTCCAAATCAGCTACGCGTGCCTCGAGAGCTGCGTGAGCTGCCTCCAAAGCCTCAAGCTTACCAGCTACGAGGGCCTTGTAGTTAGCATACTCCTCAAGGTGTGCAACCAAGTCACCCTCGATACCGTATACCTTCTGCTCCAATGCGCGAACATCAGCAGTCAAAGTCGCCAAACCAGCTGCAACAGCGTTGATCGATGCCTTGTTAGCGTCGATAGCTGCCTTGTTAGCATAAACCTGATCCTGCAAGTTCTTGCGAACAGCCTCAATAGTTGCGCTCAACTCAGCGTAGTTAGCATCAACCTTTGCATCGAGATCCTCGATAGCCTTAGCCTGCTTAGCCAACTCAGCCTCCAACTCTGCGTCCTTATCGTTGAGGTCCGAAATCTGACCAGCAACCTTTGCGAACTCAGCGTCAACTGCAGCCTTGTTATCGTCAACCTTCTTTGCCAAAGCAGCAATCTCTTCGTTGTGCTTGGTCTCCAAAGCAGTAATCTTTGCGAGGAGCTCAGTCTCGAGATCGGTAATCTCCTTTACGAGCTCTGCCTTAAGAGCAGCGTCTGCATCAGCAGCAGCCTTCTTTGCAGCCTCCAAAGCAACCTCCAAAGCGTCGATCTCTGCCTGCAAAGCTGCCTTCTCAGCAGCCAAAGCTGCCTGCAAGTCGACAATCGACTTATTTGCAGCTGCGATCTTACCATCCAATGCAGCGTCAGCGTCCTGCAAAGTCTTTACGTCAGCATCGTGCTTCGTAGTGAGCTCTGCCTTCAACGCTGCCTGAGCTGCCTCGAGGTCAGCAACTGCCTTCTCAAGATCTGCCTGCAAAGGCTCGATCATACCGGCAACGATGTCATTATCAAGTTTGTCATTGATGCTAGCAATGTCATCCTTGTAATCCGTACATCCTACCGCAACGATAGCTGCTCCCGCGAGGAGCACCTTCGCCAATTTAGAAAAGTACATTTTCATAGAAAATAAAATTAATAAAAGTTAATAAATAATTGAAATATTCTTATTTTGTTCGTTACACCTATATATTATATATAACTCCAAAAAGATTATTCAAGTGTGCAAATTACAACACGGTTCTTCGCGCTCTTCTCACCGAATGGCTGAACAGTGTCGCCCTTGTGATCGGTTACGATACGCTCCTCAGCGATACCTGCTGCGAGCAAACGTGCCTTAACGTTAGCTGCACGACGCTCCGAGAGCTTCTTGTTGAGAGCGGTGTAACCGGTCTCCTTATCTGCGTAACCTACAACCTCTACGCTGTACGAAGGATTTGCCTTGAGCCACTCAGCAAGAGTGTCAATCTTCTTACCCTCCTCGCGCGAGATGTACGACTTACCAATCTGGAAGAATACGTTCTGCGAGTTCTCAGCGATGAGCTG
This sequence comes from Alistipes sp., assembly GCA_045635325.1. Lineage (GTDB taxonomy): Bacteria > Bacteroidota > Bacteroidia > Bacteroidales > Rikenellaceae > Alistipes. Next base: position 38,036 of record JAZRBZ010000016.1, on the reverse strand, counting down.
TGCGCGCTCTGCTGCTGCACGCTCGCGCTCTGCCTGCTCTGCTGCTGCCTTTGCTGCCGCTGCCTCTGCTGCTGCCTTCTCAGCCGCTGCCTTTGCTGCTGCCTCTGCTGCTGCCTTCTCTGCTGCTGCCTTCTCTGCTGCTGCCTTTGCTGCTGCCTCTGCGGCTGCCTTCTCGGCTGCTACCTTCTCAGCGTAAACCTTCGAAGGACGGTAGTTCTTGCCGAAGCGGAAAGTTACACCGGCCAAGAGGTTGAAGTGCCAATCGAGGTTCTCTGCCTTCTTCGAGTTGAAGTGGTCAGAGAGGAAGTTGGTATTTGCCTCCAAATTTACCGAAATCAAATCGCTGCAACGGAAATCAACGCCCAAACCGAGACGACCTGCTACGAAGAACTTGGTAGGGTTCCACAAGTAGCTGAGTTCACGAGGGTTTGCCTCCTTGATTGCAACTGCCTGCTTGTTGTTGATACCGCCATTCAGACCGAGACCGGCGAATGCGAATACGCTAGCAACACGACGATGGTTGTAACCACCGATCAAGCTGCTCAAATCAACAACGAAATCAATGTTACCCTGAAGGAAGTTATACGAATAGTTCTGCTGTGGCAATACAACATAACCCTTCGCCTGCCAACCTCCGATACCAAAGCGAACACCGAGGCCGTGGTGGAACTTATAACCTGCGTTGAGATAAACTGCCGGCGAAATGAGGTCACCGAAATTTGTCTCACCCAGCGTGTAAGCTGCGCCACCCTGAACCTGCAAGCTCCAATGCGGACGGAACTCAACGCTCTCATCCGTTTTGCTCTGCTGTGCGAACGAAACGCCAACAAATGCGAACGTCGCAACGAGAATCAAAGTTAATTGTCTAAATTTCATAGGTTTATTAATGTTTAATACAGTTAATCCTACATTTTGTCTGCTGTTGGGTAAAATTGCATAACTATTTGATACCCAACCGTATATATGCATCTATAAAATTAATCGGCAATCGACCGTTTGGCCGATTTTCTGTCGCACAACCGGGATTTCCCATCGAAATCCCCCTCTATCACACGCCGTATTACACAAAAAAGCACAATACACGTGGTGCAAATATATACACAATTCTTATTTCTACCAAATTTTTTAATCTATTTTTTCAAAAAATTACACAATCTTTTTTATCGGCCAAAACACGCTCTACCGCACTTTTAACCTATTTTTTGAAAATTACCTCAAACTTCGCCGATGAACCAGTATCGAAAACTGCAAAAATCGACCTTTTTTACCGCAAAACAATATCCAATAATGTGTAGTTTATGCGAATATTTACCCGATATTTGAATTTTTATGCTATTTTACACCAACCTTACAATGGCGATTTCCTGTGTTAATTCGCGCAGCATCACCACCTCCGCATCTGTCCGATTGGAAGAGGTCGTGCGCACCCCACCCGCATACATCTTTTTATTATTAATAATAAAACCTCTGCAAAATGTGTCGTTTTCCAGACTATATTGATAAGATCGACGACCGGAGAGAGGCAAAAAAAACGAAGGATTGGTCGCACAAGCAACCAATCCCCCATTCGTCAACGGAAAAAGTGCCGATTACACGGTCATAATCTCCTTCTCCTTCTTTTCAAATGCTGCATCGACGAGCTTGCTATACTTCTCGAGCAACTTCTGTACCTGCGACTCGCCATCTTTGCTCTCGTCCTCAGGCATACCCTCTTTTATTGCCTTCTTGAACGCCTCGACAGCATCGCGACGTGCGTTACGCAACGAAATGCGCGCGTTCTCGACCTCGGACTTCGACTGCTTAACCAACTCGCGACGACGCTCCTCGGTGAGAGGCGGAATCGAGAGGCGGATATGCTCGCCGTTGTTCGATGGAGTAAGGCCGATATTCGCATCGAGAATGGCCTTCTCGATAGGGCGAATCATATTCTTGTCCCACGGCTGGATGAGCACCGTCTTTGCGTCGGGAACCGTAACGCTGGCTACGCCCGATACCGGAGTTTGCGAGCCATAGTAGTCGACAAATACGCCGTTCAAGATATTGGTAGATGCCTTACCTGCACGGATGTTGAGCAGAGTATCTTCCAGAAAATCAACCGTCTTTTGCATTCGGGTTGTTGCATCTGCGAGAATAGTTTTGGTATCCATAATCGTATCGTTATTTGTTGTTAATAGTCGTCTCAATGAGTTTTACCATCTCTACGAACTCCTCCTTCGTGAAGCCGACACTCGCCAGCACTACGCGACCATCGCGGTCGATGAGGAAGTTACGCGGGATATAGTTCGTAGCGAACTTGCGATAGATCGACTGGTCGGGATCGAGGCCCATCGGGAACGTATAACCCATACGCTTGCGGAACGCAGCCACCGTACCATACTCCTCGCCACGCGAGATAGGAATAAAGACGAAATCCTTGCCCTTGAAGCGGTCGATCAGGTCGGCCTGCACATAGGTCAGCTCCTCGCGGCACGGAGGACACCACGTTGCCCAGAAGTTGACGAGCACCACTTTGCCGCGCAACTCCGAGAGACGAATCGTCTCACCATCAAACATTTCCACCTTAAAGTCCGGAGCGAGCATACCCGCCTTAATGAGTGTAGACTGCTCGATTTTTGCCTGCTGATCATCCTGCGGACGCGCCGTAGCACTCTGCGGATTCCACATCAACAACAACACGAAGGCAGCAACCAGCACCGCCAACATAGCCACGAGCACCGAGTTGCTCAATCTCTGCTTTCTACGTCCTTTCATAGTCATCTGTCTCAATTAGTTATGAACAAGTGTTCCGATATTCTCGCCCGAGAGCACCTTCATCAGATTGCCCGGCGTATCCATATCGAACACGATGATATTCAGCCCGTTCTCCTTGCAGAGCGTGAAGGCCGTCATATCCATAATTTTCAAATTGCGCTCGTATACCTCGTCGAAGGTAATCTCGTCGAACTTCACTGCCGAAGGATCCTTCTCCGGATCGGCCGTATAGATGCCGTCCACACGCGTACCCTTAAAGAAGCCGTCCGCCTCAATCTCGATGCCGCGCAAAGCCGATGCCGAGTCGGTCGAGAAGTACGGATTCGACGTTCCGCCGCCGATAATTACGACATAGCCCTGGCTCATATACTCCAACGCCTTATCTTTCGAATAGTACTCGCCGATTGGCTCCATACGAATCGAGGTGAGCACCTTACACTTCACGCCCTCGTCGTTGAGTGCCGCCTGCAGACCGAGCGAGTTGATAATCGTCGCAAGCATACCCATTTGGTCGCCCTTCACACGGTCGAAACCGCGCTTTGCGCCCTGCAAACCGCGAAAGATGTTTCCGCCGCCGATAACGATACCCACCTGCACGCCCGAAGCAACAACCTCGCCAATCTGCTCGGCATAGACGCGCAACTGCTCGGTCGAGATACCGTATTTCTGCTCGCCCTGCAACGATTCGCCGCTCAATTTGAGTAATATTCTCTTGTATTTCATAGTCGATAATTTTGCATTTATAGTGCGAATATACGAAAAAAAACGATACCCTCCACCGCAATCTCTCATTTTTACGCATAAAAAATTCCCGACGGCAATATTTCCGTCGGGAATCTTATTTTTTCGGACGCTCTGACTCGTCCCCCAAGCGAATTACTCAACGCTTACATAGTTGATCTTCTTCGCCAATACGAATACCGAGTAGTGGTCCTTCACGCGTGGAAGCTCAACTACATCGCCCGCCTTTACAGGGTGGCACGCAACGTACTGTGCACCAATCTTCTTGCTATCAGGAGTAATTGCTCGGCACCACGTTGCAGGGATGAGTCGCCACTTGGTCTTGTACTCAATCTTCTGGAACTCGGTCGTATTGCGGATCAAGCAGTATACATAACCGTCAGCGTGAGCCGTAATCTTACCACCTGCGGTCTTCTCCTTCTTGATAGACGGAGCGGTCAGCATATCCCAACCCTCGAACTCCTTTGCATAGTCGTCGCTCAGCTTCTGCTTGAGGTTTGGCCACATATGCTCGCCCTCGGCGAACTTACCAGGCGTATAACCCTTACCCTCGAAGGTAATCTCCATCTCGGTCGGCTTCTCTACGAGCGGACGTACACACTGCGATACGTTGCTCTTGTCGGTACGGAACGGAGCGAGTGGAAGACCCTCTGCCGAGAGAATCTCACCCTCTGCCTCGTTGAAGCAATAGCGAACAGCCGTAGGAGCGGTTACGCCAGGAGCCCATACGAGAATCGAGTTATCAGGCTCGATGCTTGCGCTTGCAAGCGAGAACTTGATACGCTTTGGATTGGTTGGATCAGCCACACCGATCTGGAAACCGTCGATGCGGTCGTCCTTCGCAACGAGTGTCGTTGGGAGGTTCTTCACGCGGATACGAATCTTGTCGCCCTCAACGGCCATCGACTCATAAGCCGGCGAACGGTATTCAGGAACGCTCTTGCCATAGTAGTCGCCCAAAGCACACTGTGCCAGACGGTGAGCCACAACGGCCTTATTGCGTGGGTGGATATCACCCGGAATGTCAACCTGATCGAGTGTTACGACAACCTCGCAGTGCGAGAGCTTGTCGGCAACCTTCTGCTGTGCCTCACGCACCTGCGCACCCTTGATGCCCGAATAGAGATAAGGTACGAGCTGTACGATGTAGAACGGCATCTCCGGCGAGCGGAACTCCTCACGCCACGAGGTAACGAGCGTTTCGAGCGAGTGAGCGTAGCCACGAGGCGACGAGCTTACGTTAGCGCAACCCTGATACCATATTACACCCGAGATTGCAGTGTGGCGAATAGGATAGATATTCGCGTTGTAGAGGTGCGACTCCTTACCCTTCCACACCTTGTGCTTAATCTTTGCACAGTCGTTTACGATCTTCGAATCGGCATCGATAACCTCCTTCTTCATCCAGCCCTCAACGAAGGTACCACCGAACGAAGCGTCGATCAAACCGATAGGAATATTGAGCGTCTGCTGCAACTCACGGCCAAAGCCGAAACCTACAGCCGAGAATACAGCGAGGTCGTCTGCGTTGCAAACCACCCACGAAGGAGTGTTGTAGTTACCCTTCTTATCGTTGTGGGTAGGAACGTCGTTCTGCGGCGTCTCTGCCGAGATACGGCCCGTATTGAAGAGGCGGATATTGGTGTTCATCTCGCCCGTCAGCGCATCCTTCATATCGGTCGTCTGACGCACCTTGAACTCCATATTCGACTGGCCCGAGCAGAGCCATACATCACCTACGAGGATGTTCTTGAGTGTGCGGCTCTCCTTACCTGCCGTGATGGTGATGGTGTGCGGATCGAAACTTGCAGCAGGAGTCTGCAACGGAACAATCCAGAAGCCCTCCTTATCTGCCTTTACAACAGTTGGTTTACCTACCAACCAATCAGCCGCAACACTTACCTTTGCCTTTGGTTTAGCCCAACCCCAGATGTTTGCTGTGGCATTCTGCTGAATCACCATATTATCGCTGACTACCGACGGGAGAGTCAAACCCTGCGGAGTCTCCTGCGCCGAGACGCAGATTGTGGCGAGCATACAAGCAATCGCCAAAATAGTTTTGAAAATTTTCATACCGGTATAGAATTGTTTTTGGTTGTTTCTTTATGCAAAGGTAAGAGATTATTTTGTTTTTCGAGCAATCGCCCCAAGATTTTCGACCAAAAAATTTCCATCGCCACTCAAAATTCGTTGCACGCGTAATTTCCTGCCCCTCGCAATTTAACATTTGGCAAGAGAGCACCTCTTTTAATATATATATGTAACCCAATTTCACGGGTATGCCGGCTTGCGGATGATACAAAAACGAAAAATCTATTGCGATTCCACGAAAAAAGCATACCTTTGAAGGAAATTTACACAAGTTTTTATGAAACGAGTACTCACACTCCTCCTGTTGATTCTTATCTGCACGGGCGGTTACGCCCAGCGCAACAAGCGCGAGGCGGCAGAGCCGGTTGTTACGCTGCCTGAAAAGAGCTTTGCCGAGCAGCTTCGCGACGACTATACGGCATTCTACCAGAATGGCGGCATATTCGAAAAACTATACCTGCAGACCGACAAACCATACTATAGCGCCGGTGAGACGCTCTATTTCAGTGGTTTTCTCGTTCACGCAACGCTCCTCACGCGTATCTCGTCGACGGCCTTCGTCTATGCCGAGCTGATCAGCCCCGAGGGACAGCTCATCGAGCGCATCAAGATATGCTCGACGGACAAGCAGTTCATCGGCACATTCTCGCTCTCGCCACGTCTTACATCGGGCCGATACACGCTGCGTGCCTACACCCGTTGGATGACCAACTTCGATATGGGCTACTTCTTCACGAAGGAGATATACATAGGTAACCAGATTGACGATGCCATTTCGACCTCCGTTACCTACCGCACCAACGACAACGGCACCGTTTCGGCATTCGTCCGCTTCTCGGATCAGAACGCCCTGCCGATTGTCTCCACACCGGTCAAGTATCGCACCATCGTCGACAACCATACCCGCAGCGGCAGCGCCCGCACCGACAAGACCGGCTCGATCGAGATTCGTTTCCGTCCGTCGGAGCAGGTGAACGACTGTATGGAGCTGAAGATTCGCGCCAACAGCCGCGAGTTGAGCCGCTTTATCCCGATGCCGTCGTTCTCCGACGATTTCGACGTGCAGTTCTGTCCGGAGGGCGGTAACCTGATTGGCAACATCGTGCAGATTGTCGCCTTCAAGGCTGTGGGCACCAACGGCAAGGGCCGAAACGTGCGCGGTAAGATTTACGATGCGGCAGACGGTGCACTCATCACCGAGATTGCAAGCACGCACAACGGTATGGGGCGCTTTGTGATATGCGCCGAGAAGGGCCACTCGTACTATGCCGAAATGAGCGTAGAGAATGGTCCGACGAAGCGTTTCGATATGCCGAAAGTCGAGGATAGCGGTGTTACGATGCGCGTTATGCGTCACGGCGACGAGCATATCTTCACAACCGCCGCTACGCCCGATATCGATCTGCGCGACTATGCAGCCGTTGTCCACTCGCGCGGTACGGTGATGACCATCATCGAGGATCTCTCGCGCCTCTCGCGCCTGCAAAACCGCGATCTGTTTGACGGTATTGCCCAGATATCGATTGTCAACCGCGTTACCCGCCGCATAGTTGCCGAGCGTCTGTTCTACGTTCGCGACAACCGTCTTGCACAGGCGCAAATCACCCCGCAGAAGGGCACTTTCGAGCAGCGCGACAAGGTGGTACTGACGCTCGACGTGAAGGACTCAGATGGCAAACCTGCAGCCGGCAACTTCGCACTCTCGGTAACCGACGGCTCGTATGTCAAGCTCGACGAAAAGAGCCCTAACATCCTCTCGTATATGTTGCTCTCCTCCGACCTGAAGGGCGAGGTGGAGAATGCCGGCGAGTACTTTGTCGACAGCTCGGCACAGACGCTCGGCAACCTCGATCTGGTGATGATGACCAACGGTTGGCGCAGATACGAGTTGCAGTCGGTAATCGACCGCGTATTCCCACGCATAATGTACCCTATTGAGGATTCGCAGCGCATTCGCGGCTCGGTGTTCGGTCTGCTCGGACGCGCCCGCAAGCCGAGTGTCGTTGTGATGGATCCGAAGACGAAATACGTTCAGTCGTTCGAGCTCAACGAGCACAACAACTTCATCATCTCCGGCCTGGATGCCTTCTCGACCACGACCTATATCGTACAGGCACTCAACAAGAAGGGCAAGGATACGACCGTACGCATCAAGATCGAGAGCGAGAACTACCCTCTCATCGCTACGGCCAACCGCCGCGACCACTACAAGAACATCGTCAACTTCGTGCCCGAGCAGTTCCTGATGCGCGCCAAGGAGCGCTACTTCAACGAGGGCGGCGAGCGCATCATCGACATCGAGGAGGTGGTTGTCGTATCGCGCAAGAGCAGCACACCGTTCTTCGCAACGGGTAATACGGGAAGTATGCTGCACGGCGACCTCTCGCGTTTCGCAAGGGTGAGCGACGCACTCGCCACGTTCAAGGAGCTGAACGTGCTCGGTGGCAACATCACCACCCGCAAGGAGTATATCGTTCGTAACTCGTCGTCGCACTACATCTCCGACTTTATGGCATCGAACGCCGTCGAGGAGGGCACCTCCGAGAGCGAGGCGGTCGAGTCGATCAGCACGTCGGCCGAGCACGATGACGATATGCTGGAGCCGGACTTCTACGTGAACGGCAATCTGGTAGACCTTATGAATGTCGATTCGTACGACACCAAATACGTTGAGCGTCTGGCATTTGTCGACGGTCGAGCAGCTACGATGCTCGGTCTCTCCGCACCTTCGGGCGCAATCCTGATGGAGGTGAGCAAGGAGGGACTCTACACCTCCGCAACAAGCGATGCAATGGCTCGCGTCGTGGTACGCGCCTGCCAGCAGCCGGCCGAGTTCTACAAGCAGAAGTACCTCACCTACGACGATCGCCTCTCGACAGTTGCCGACCTGCGACTCACCATCGCCTGGGAGCCGCTCGTTCGCACCGACGCAACGGGCCGCGCCACGGTTGAGTTCTACACGGCCGACCGCAGCAGCACGTACGATATCGTGCTCGAGGGTATCACCGACGAGGGCGAGCTCTGCCGCCACACATCGTCGATAGAGGTGAAGTACAAACCGCTCTCGTAACACACCCCACAAAAACCGAACAAGAAACCTAAAACACGTTGATTATGAAACGCTTTTGGTTATACATTATTGCTCCGATGATGCTCATCGGATGCAACACCTCTCACAACGACGGCTCGCAGGAGGGCGGCTCAAAACTGCCGACTCTCTCGGCAAGCATCGAACAGAATACTGTCGAGCAGAGCGACATTACATTCAGCTGGGAGAGCGGCGATTTAATCTCGGTCTTCTACGGCACGACGCTCAACAGCCAATACCGCTTCGACGGCAAGAAGGCGGGCTCGTTCAAGTATGTGTCGAACTACGCCTATGAGATAAGCGACGACCTCGACGGCATCTATGCCGTATATCCTTACCGTGAGGAGACGGTCGCAAACGAGGATGGCACGATTGTCTGCTCGCTGCCTGCTGTGCAGGAGTACGTGGCAGGCAGTGTTGCCAAGAGCTCGAATACGATGGTTGCCGCACTGGCCGGCGCAAAAACTCTTGCCGCAGCGGCCGACTCAAGCAACGCGCTGGTATTCAAGAACACGTGCGGCTACATCAAAGTAAACCTCTACGGTGGCGCAACCATCAAGAGCGTGAAAATCAGCGGAAACAACTCGGAGAAGATTGCCGGCTCGGCAACCATCACCGCGCCGTTCGACACTGCACCGAGCATCGCCGTAGCCGAGGAGGCGACGAGCAGCATCTTCTTGGATTGCGGCGACGGCGTGAAGCTCGGCACGAGTGCCGATAAACCTACGGAGTGCTGGTTTGCGGTGCCACCAACGGAGTTCAGCCAGGGCATTAAGATTGTCGTTACGAGCGCCGACGAACTTGTCTTTATCCACTCGCTCACTGATGCCATCACCGTCAAGCGCAACGAGACCTACTCGACCGAGCCGATAAAGGTTGAGTTTGTGGGCGACTACACCAACGAGCACCACCCGAGCACCATCCCCGACACGGAGATTTGGTACACCACGACCGACGGCTCGATGATGTCACTGCCTCGCGATGTGGCGAGTGCCTTTGGCGCGAATCTGATCAAGCATACATACGACGACGAAAAGGGCGTTATCGAGTTCGATGCTCCCGTAACAAAGATCGGCAACGATGCCCTCTCGTACTACAGACTCGCAAGCATCACCCTGCCTTACAGCATAACCGCCATCGAGGAGACGGCTCTCTCCGGCACGGCAATCAAGAGCATCTACATCCCGAACAGCGTTACTACGCTGGGCAAGGGCGCATTCAAATCCTGTAAAAGTTTGACAAGCGTAACCTTCGGTAGCGGCGTTACGGAGATTGGCGATGAGGCGTTCTACTATTGTAACAACCTGACCAACATAAAGTTCAACGAGAAGATTACATCCATTGGTGCGTACGCCTTTTACAGATGTTTCGCGCTGAGAAGCATCGTAATACCAAACAGCGTAACGACTATCAAGGAGTACGCATTCGCCGAGTGTAAGGATATGGTATCGCTGAAGATGAGCAAGAATCTGGTCACCATTGGCGGCTACGCATTTTCCAGATGTTCGTCGCTGGGAGTTATCAATATTCCGGATGGTGTGGAGTACATCGGCGAGTATGCTTTCTACTTGTGCGATAGCGCAGTGAGCGTCGAGATTCCGAACAGCGTGAAGGATATCGAACAATTCGCTTTCGGCAGCTGCACCAACATCAACCACGTCACGATTCCGAGCGGCATCACCATCCTCAAGTGGCACGCATTTGCCGACTGCTCGGCCCTGACGACCGTACACATCCCGAACGGCGTCAAGACCATCGAGTGGGGCGTATTCTCCAACTGCAAGAGTCTCACCCACGTTACGCTTCCGGCAAGCATCCAGGAGATTGGCCCGTACGCATTCCTCTATTGCAGACGATTGTCGAAGGTGTTGTGCCTGCGCAAATCGCCTCCGGCAGGTGACTACCAGATGTTCTACGGCAACAAGGCAAATCGCAAGATTTATGTGCCGCAGAACTCGGTCGACGCCTACAAGAGCGCATCATACTGGAGCGAGTACAAGGACGATATCGTCGGCGATGAGATTGGCGAGGATGACGACTCCGGCAGCGGCTCCGGCAATGGCGGCGGTATGGGTGGTATGGACACTCCGCCGAGCGTTGGCGACGGCGCAGCCATCAAATAACGCCCGCACAAACAGATTTCATAACATACATTTTACTATACCCAACAAATCTCTATGAATCGAATTTCAGCACTTATTGCAGCTGCCCTTGCGGTGGTTGCAGTGGCTTGCTCCGGCAATGTGAATACGGAGAGAACCGTTCCTACGCAGACCGCTTCGGGTGAGCCCGTCTATACGCTCGCAAACGAGAAGATGAGCGTCTCGATTGGCGCCGACGGCCTGCTCTACTCGCTCAAAAACCTCACGACGGGGCACGACTACGCTGCCGGTCAAGGCGACTACCTGTGGCGTATGTACTACGACTCGCCACAGGAGAAGGAGATTCAGATCATCGGTGAGTCACAGCCCGTTAGCGTCTCGCAGGAGGGCAATTCGCTCACCATCGTCTACCCACAGCTCGATGCGCGCGGCAACCGTCTCGATATCTCGCTCACGCTCTGCGTGACGCTGGAGGAGGACAAGGTGCGCTTCGCCTCGAAGATGAGCAACCGCGAGCCACACACGGTCATCCGCGAGTTGCAGTACCCGCTCATCCGCAACATCAACTCCCCGAGCGACCACAAGCTCTTCACCTCGGAGGCGGGCGGTCGTCTCTACGACAATCCGGTGAAGCTCGTCGGCTCGATCTCGAGCGCACCGTACAAGAAGCCCGAGCAAATTTTCCGCCAATATAACGTCAAGTACGGCTACAAGGTCTTTATGAACTGCTTCGCTCTGCTTGGCGAGCAGCAGGGCCTCTACTTCGGCAGCCACGACAACACCTGGCAGGACACCTGGCACGGTCTGCGTGCCTACAAGGGCACGTCGGGCGAGTTCGACGCGCTGGAGTTCGGTTTCTACAAGTATCCGCACTGCTTCTGCGGCGAGGAGTGGACGTGCGACGCCAATGTCGTATCGCCGTACAGCGGCTCATGGCATAACGCCTCGGACATCTATCGCCGATGGGTGGACTCGTGGTGGGATCACAAGCCGGAGCCATCGTGGATCAAGACGCTCCGCAGCTGGCAGCGCGTGATCTTCAAGCACCAGTACGGCGAATACTTCTTCAAATATCCAGATCTCTACGGCCGATTGAAGGATGTCGACAAGAGCATCAACTCGAACGCCGTATTCCTCTTTGGCTGGTGGGCCGAGGGTATGGACAACGGCAACCCCGACTACTCGCCCGACGAGTCGCAGGGTGGCGATGAGGCGTTGAAGGAGGCCATCGCCAAGTATCAGGCCGACGGCAGCCGTCTGTTGCTCTACTTCAACGGCAAGCTCATCGACCGCAAGAGTCGCTACTACACGAGTGGCAAGGGCCCGCGCGTATGTCGCCACGACAACAACGGTTCGGAGATTCTCGAGCGCTACAAATTCACGGGCCAGGGCACTTGGCTCGGCGAGTACGACCAGCGCACGTTCGCCATCGCAACGATGATGCACCCCGAGTGGAACAAGGTACTCTTCGAGTTGCAGGATCGTGCCTACCGACTCGGTGCAAGCAGCGTATTCTTCGACCAGCTCGGCTACATCGAGACCGAGAGCACGAATTGGGACACCAGCCGCGAATACCCCGTGCCCGATGTCTTCAGCATCCAGAAGCGCGCGCAGTGCCTGAAACTTCTGCGCGACCGCTACGACGCCATCGATCCCGAGTTTGCGCTCGGCGCCGAGGGCTCGGTCGATGCTCTGGCACAGTACTGCGACTACACGCACGGCTATCCGGCAAACGACGGTCCTAACCGTTGGATGAACTTCTTCAAGTACACGTTCCCTGACCTGGTCTTCACCGACCGCGGTCAACGCGACGATAACGATGTGCAGTGGCACGTCAACAACACGCTGCTCGATGGTCAGCGCGTCGATATCGAGATTTTCCGCTGTCGTGCGCTCATCGACCAATGCCCTATATATCAGCAGTATCTCGCACAGGCGAATGCCATCAAGAAGCGCTACGAAGATACGCTGCTTGCAGGTCGCTATACGGATCGTCTCGGTTTCGAGTGCTCGAATCCGCAGGTCGATGCTCGCGCCTATTTCGGCGAGGATAAGATGGCGGTAGTGGTTGCCAACCAGCTCCGCACGCCGCAGACGCTCCGCACGTCGATCTCCGTTCCGGGCTACAAGTATGTCGAGCACTCGACGCTCGGCCACGCGCAACTCACCAACGAGCGCCGCATCACCCTCGAGCAGTACGACCTCGCTGTGCTTCTCTTCGAGAAAGAGTAGGAGCAGAGAGTGGCAAGTAAAATAGAAACCTCCTGACAAGTGCTGTCAGGAGGTTTTTTTGTTTTGAGCTGTTGACGAGGCTTGGCTGCCGCTGGCGCTCCGCCTTGCCTCTCCCGCTCCGCGGGGGCGCTTACAAAACCACACAAGACAAATATCGCAAAGCGATGTGTTTGTTGTTTATATCGTTTATGTTATTACGAGCAATACATACCGACATAAACAACAAACGCCACCCGTCGGGTGGCATTTGTCTTTGTGTGCTTTTGAGCTGTTGACGAGGCTTGGCTCGCTACGCATCGCCTTGCCCCATTGCGCTATGGATATGTATAATGCAACGAGAAGTACAACTATGTTGCCTATTATTATGAGCAGGATGCGTGGTGTACAAGTCCACACGCCGCCTGCTCATAATAACAAATGCCACCCTTCTGGGTGGCATTCTCGTTGCATTATGCATTCCTCAGAGCTGTTGACGAGGCTTGAACTCGTGACCTCTTCCTTACCAAGGAAGTGCTCTACCACTGAGCTACAACAGCAATTAGCTACCTAAAGCGGTGCAAAGATACGGATAAAATTTAATTTTACAAATTTTTTGTGAAAAAATCGAAAAAGTGTGCAGTTTGGTCGCTGCGCGGAGTGTTTTCGAGAAAAATTTTCTATCTTTCGGGAAAATTACAACACAAACAGATGAAAAAGATTCTTATCGTTGGCGCCGGTGGTCAGATTGGCTCGGAGTTGGTGCCATATCTGCGCTCGATTTACGGCGCATCGAACGTCGTCGCAACTGATGTTCGCGAATGTAAGTCGCTCTCGGACGATGGCCCGTTCGAGGTGCTCGACGCCCTCAACCCTACAAATATGGCGTCGGTCGTGGCTCGTCACCACATCGATACCATCTTCAACCTCGTGGCGCTGCTCTCGGCTGTCGGCGAGCGTAATCCGCAGATGGCGTGGGGCGTGAATATGGGTGCGCTGCTCAACTCGTTGGAGGTGGCACGTCAGCACCACTGCGCAGTCTTCACACCGAGCTCGATCGGTGCGTTCGGCCCTTCGTCGCCGAAGGATGGCACTCCGCAGGATACCATTATGCAGCCGACGACCATCTACGGCATCTGTAAGGTAACGGGCGAGTTGCTCAGCAACTACTACACACGCAAGTACGGCATCGACACCCGCTCGATTCGCTTCCCGGGCATCATCTCGAACAAGACTCTGCCGGGTGGCGGTACGACCGACTACGCCGTAGAGATCTACTACGAGGCAATTCGCACAGGCAAGTACACCTGTGCTGTGCCGAGCGACGTATATATGGATATGTTGTATATGCCCGACGCGCTGCGTGCGATTGTCGAGCTGATGGAGGCCGACCCTGCACGTCTGAAGCACCGCAACAGCTTCAACCTCGCGTCGATGAGCTTCACGCCGGAGATGATCGCTGCCGAGATTCGCAAGCACATCCCGTCGTTCACAATCGACTACGACATCGACCCTATAAAGGAGGAGATTTCGCGTAGCTGGCCTAACTACCTGGACGACACCTGCGCTCGTGAGGAGTGGGGCTGGAAGCCGCAGTGGAATCTCGAGAATATGACCGTAGATATGCTCGACGCAATCCGCAAAAAGGGTTTGTAACAGAGCAAACGACTGATACAGATGCTACCCGACACGTTGGTTGTCGGGTAGTTCTTTTTTGCAGGTGGGGCTATATTATATAATAGTATAAGGTCAAATAAAGTCAAGTAAAGTCATGTAAGGTCGGGCGCAGAGGCGTTTTTAGGTGACATTAAATGGCAGTCATTCGCTGACGCTCACTTGAATGGCATTTAATGGCAACGAATAACAGAATAAAAAAATTGCCATTTTTTGCCATTAAGCAGTTGTTAGACTGCGCTTGCCATTCAGCACTCTGCAAGAGTGCGCTTGCCATTAAGGGCGATAGCCCGCTTGCTATTAAATGCCACTGAATGTCATTCAGGGCTGCAAGCCCGAATGCCACTGCTGTTTGTTATGGTAGCTTTGGGGGTCAGGCGAACATTCTGCCCCGTCGGCAATTTCCGAGCAAGATATTCAGCCAATTAACCAACCGGCAGATGCTTCGGGCGTGCAAATTTGGCGAATGGCGAAATTTTACCTATCTTTACACAAATTATGTCCGCAGAGGGACGAAATGCATTGATTACAAACTAATAAACTCAAAACAATATGGCAGAATTTAACAAATATCGTTCGATATATTCGCACGATGAACTGATGGCGCAGTTGCGTCGATTGAAGCACGTTGCTCTCGATATGGATGGCACAATCTACATGGGCACGACTCTCTTCCCTTACACCAAGCCGTTCCTGGCGGGGCTGAAGGAGCGCGGCGTACGCCACTCGTTCCTGACCAACAACCCTTCGGCGTCGATTGCCGACTATCTGGCAAAGCTCGCACGTCTGGGCGTGGAGGCAACCGAGGAGGAGATGTACACCACGGCGCTGGCGACCATCGACTACATCAAGACACACTATCCGCAGGCGAAGCGCCTCTTTATGCTCGGCACGCCGTCGATGATTACCGAGTTTGAGAAGGCGGGCTTCGAGTCGGCAGAGGATTCGGCCGAGGATCGTCCGGATGTATTGGTTGTCGCTTTCGACAAGACTCTCGCCTACGACCGTCTGTGCCGTGCTGCGTGGTGGATTTCGCAGGGCGTGCCTTACATCGCAACCAATCCTGACCGCGTTTGTCCGACCGACCAGCCGACCGTTTTGGTAGACTGTGGCTCGATTTGCGCCTGCCTTACCCACGCTACGGGCCGCACGCCTGACATCACGCTCGGCAAGCCCGACCCGAATATGCTCTCGGGCATCCTCTCGCGCTACGGCTACGAGGCGGACGAGGTGGCAATGGTCGGCGACCGCATCTACACCGACATCGAGATGGCGCACAACGCCGGCGCATTCGGTGTGTTGGTGCTCTCGGGCGAGACGACGCTCGACATTGCAGACGCTGCGCCTAAACAGCCACACCTGATTTGCGACAGCATCGAGGTACTCGGCGAGCTGATTGCCGAGAGCCATCGCGAGTAGCGGGCCGCAGCGCACACACTCAAAATTTACACACAACACCAAAAACAACTTTAGCAATAAGATGAAATCGTTCAGATATTGGCAGTGGCGCACCATCCTGACCACGATGGTCGGATACGCGCTCTTCTACTTCGTGCGTAAGAACTTCTCGTTTGCGATGCCGGGCCTGGCTGCCGAATACTCCATCTCGAACACGAGTTTCGGTATCATCCTCGCCATCGTAGGTCTGGTCTACGGCTTCTCGCGCTTTGCGAACGGCCTGCTTGCCGACCGAATGAACGCCCGCTACCATATGTCGCTCGGCCTGGTACTCTGCGCATTGGCTTCGCTTGCGTTCGGCTTCGCACCGCAGTTACTCGGCATCGAGATTGGCGTTGCGCCACACGCACTCGTAGTGGCATTCGGCGTGCTGCTCGTGCTCAACAACGTATTCCAAGGCAGCGGTTTCCC
Organism: Alistipes sp.; assembly: GCA_045635325.1. Lineage (GTDB taxonomy): Bacteria > Bacteroidota > Bacteroidia > Bacteroidales > Rikenellaceae > Alistipes. Next base: position 21,512 of record JAZRBZ010000016.1, on the reverse strand, counting down.
GCCGTGCGCACGACTACTCTCGCACTGGATTCCGCCACAGGAGCTCGCTACAAAGATGTCCATCTGGAACACTTCGCACTCGATTGGCGCGGGCCTGCTCGCTATCCTCTGCGGCTTTATTATGGGCCATCTGGGCTCGGATTTGAGCGGCAATGCGGAGGATGTGGAGCGTATGACGCGCAACTACATCTCGACCAACTTTAAGGACGACGTGAAGAAGTCGGACATCCGCATCGCAAAGGTCAACAGCGTGAGCGTGAAGGAGGGCGACGACGTTACGATAGCGCAGGTTACCTACACCTACAAGCCAAACTACGAGGATGGTCGTCGCGTGAGCGAGGCCTACATCTTCACTCACGAGGACTATACGGAGGTCAAGGAGTTGCTTACCGATAATGCGGCAATCACGACCGACGAGCTCGCCGAGCAGACATCGCTCCCTGCACCGCAGGTTAAGGCCTTGCAGAGCATCGTGGCGCTCTCGTCAAACGCCGGCGCGTGGAGATGGTGCTTTTGGTTGCCGGGCCTCATCGCTCTGCTCGGAGGTCTCGGAATCTTTGTCTTCCTGCGCGACACACCTAAATCGGTCGGACTGCCCGAACTCGAGAACAAGACCTCGGCTCTGGCCGACGATACCAACCCCGAGGAGTATCGCCGATTCGTTCGCAAGAAGGTCTACGGCAACAAGCTGATTTGGATTCTGGCCGTTGCCAACTTCTTTGTTTATGTGGTGCGTTTCTCGGTGCTCGATTGGGGACCGAAGTTCCTCACCGAGGCGCGCGATATGTCGTACGGCTATGCCGGCTGGACGGTGGCCATCTTCGAGATTTTCGGTATTATCGGTATGCTCGCAGCGGGCTGGGCTACGGACAAACTCTTCGCCGGACGCGCCCACCGCACCTGCGTATTCTGTATGCTCGGCACTGCCGTATTTATGACAATATTCTATATGTTGCCGAGCGACGTTCATCCGCTGGTGCTCATCTGCGTACTAGCTATGGCGGGCTTCTTCATCTATGGTCCACAGGCACTTATCGGCATCGCAGCAGCCAACCAGGCGACCAAGAAGGCGGCCGCTACGGCTAACGGCCTGACGGGTATCTTCGGCTACTTGAGCGTATTCGTATCGGGCTTGGGCGTCGGCGTATTGGTCGATCACTTCGGTTGGAACTACGTCTTTGTCGGTATGATTGCAATGGCCGTAGTCGGTATGGCGATATTCCTGCTGATGTGGGGTGCAAAGCGCGACGGCTACGACGAGCAGACCGCATAGCGACAACTCTCGCACAGGCATACACAGCAAACAAAAACCGCATCCGAACTCGGATGCGGTTTTCTTATTTATGTCGGCCGCTACTGATTAGAGCTTTGCCTTGATTGCCTTGGTCTGCTCCTCATAGCCCGGCTTCTCGAGCAGAGCAAACATATTGCGCTTGTAGTCCTCAACGCCCGGCTGATTGAACGGATTCACACCCAGCATATAACCGCTGATACCGCACGCCTTCTCGAAGAAGTAGATCAGAGCACCAAGCGAACGCTCATCGATTGCAGGAATCTCAACGCGGAGGTTAGGAACACCACCGTCGACGTGTGCAATCTGTACGCCGAGCTCGGCCATCTTGTTGATCTCGTGCAGACGCTTGCCTGCAAGGTAGTTCAAACCGTCGAGGTTATCCTCATCGGCACCTACGCGAACGTCGTACTTCGGCGATACAACCGAGATGATGGTCTCGAAGAGTGTACGCTCGCCATCCTGAATGTACTGGCCCATCGAGTGGAGGTCGGCCGTGAGCGTAACGCTTGCAGGGTAGATACCCTTGCCGTCCTTACCCTCGCTCTCGCCGTAGAGCTGCTTCCACCACTCGTTGATATTCACGAGCTTTGGCTCATACGAACCGAGAATCTCAATCTTCTTGCCCTGGCGATAGAGTGCATTACGAACGGCAGCGTACTGCGCCGAAATATTCTCCTCGTAAGGCACACCCGGCTTGGTCGACTCCTCGACTGCGCGAGCACCCTCAACCAGTGCGGTGATATCAACACCACCTGCTGCGAGAGGCAACAAACCTACCGGCGAAAGTACCGAGAAACGACCACCCACGTTGTCCGGAATAACGAACGTCGTGTAACCCTCGTTGGTAGCGAGCGTCTTCAACGCACCGCGTGCCTTGTCGGTAACGGCTACGATACGATCCTTCGCATCCTCCTTACCATAGCGGCGCTCGATCTCCTCCTTGATGATGCGGAAAGCGATAGCCGGCTCGGTCGTCGTACCCGACTTCGAAGCAACGATGGTTGCAATCGAGTAGTCCTTCAATGCGTCGAGCATCTCACCCAGATAGTCCTCCGAGATGTTCTGACCTGCGAAGAGCACGATCGGATTCTTGTGCTCCTTGTGCAGCAACTCGAACGAATCGGTCATAGCGTCGATAACCGCCTTTGCGCCCAGATACGAGCCACCGATACCGATGCAGATAACCACCTCTGCCTTCTCACGAAGACGTGCAGCGCAAGCATTTACCTCGGCCAGATGCTCCGGCGTAATGTCCGACGGAAGGGTAATCCAGCCCAAAAAGTCGTTACCGGCACCCTTACCTGCGTGGAGCAGTTCGTTTGCCTCGATTGCCTCGCGCTTGAGCGCCTCGCATACCTCGACACCGCACTTACGGGTGTCCAATTTAATCAATTCCATAGCTTGAAAATATTATTTGTGTAAAATCAATTTTTGGCGTTGCACACTCGGCCGAAAACCCGCGCCCGACGGCAGACGAATTTTCAGCAGTTCAAAGGTAAAAAATTTTTTTCAAAAAAACCATAAAAGATATTTATCTTTTTTCTACCTTTGCAAAAAAGTGGCGCGATATGTTTTTCGGACACATCGCAGACCACCCGAAACGACGAAAAAATAATAAAAAACGATAAATTTATGGGACTTTTTTCATTAACACAGGAATTGGCAATCGACCTCGGAACGGCCAACACGCTCATCGTCTATAACGACGAGGTGGTTGTCGACGAGCCGTCGGTTGTTGCCATCAACATCCACTCGGGCCAGCTCGAGGCACTCGGCCACGAGGCACACCGCTATGTAGGCCGTACCAATCCAAACCTCCGCACCATCCGTCCTCTGAAGGGCGGTGTGATTGCCGACTTCAACGCAACGGAGTTGATGCTCAAGGGTATGATTCGTAAGATCAAAACCTCGGGCGCACTCTTCTCGCCATCGCTCAAGATGGTTATCTGCATTCCGTCGGGTTCGACCAACGTCGAGATTCGTGCCGTACGCGACTCGGCAGAGCACGCCGGTGGTCGCGAGGTGGCGATGATCTACGAGCCGATGGCTGCAGCTCTCGGTGCAGGTCTCGACGTCGAGGCACCGGAGGGTAATATGATTATCGACATCGGTGGTGGTACGTCGGAGATCGCTTGTATCTCGCTCGGCGGTATCGTATGCTCGGAGTCTATCGACATCGCGGGCGACGTCTTTACCAACGACATTATGAACTACGTTAAGCAGCAGCATAACATCCGCATCGGCGAGCGCACGGCCGAGGATATCAAGTGTAAGATTGGTGCAGCGCTGCCAACGCTCGACGACGAGCCGGCAGACTACGTTGTAACCGGTCCGAGCATCCTGACCGCACTCCCGCAGACCATCTCGCTCAACTATACCGAGATTGCCTACGCTTTGGAGGCATCGCTCCTAAAGTTGGACGAGGCGCTGATGAAGGTGCTCACCGAGATGCCGGCCGAGCTCTACTCGGACGTTGTTCGCAACGGTATCTACCTGGCAGGTGGTGGTGCTCTCATCAAGGGCCTGGGCAAGCGTCTCTCGGACAAGACCGGTATTCCGTTCCACATCGCCGAGGATCCTCTGCGCGCTATCGTGCGCGGTACGAACCTCGCGCTTAAGAACATCAACCGTTTCTCGTTCCTGATGCGCGGCTAATATGCACTCCGCCGGCTCGCACTCGTGCGGGCAGAGGCGATTGAGTGGCTATCACGCAAAACGGACAAACACGCGCAAGCGATAGGTCGGATAGGAGCGCAGTTATGCATAAACTCGTCTATTTTATTCGCAGAACATACGTGGCGATAATCTTCGTAGTGTTGGAGATTGTCGCCATCCGTTACTATGCCTATTCGACACCCTATACGCAGGCACGTCTGCTCGCCGGCTCGAACTACGTCGTTCGCCACATCCACAACTCGCTCCACGGCGTAAAGCAATACTTCTCGCTGCGCAGCGAAAACCTTCGCCTGACGGAGCGCATCGCCGAGCTCGAAAACCGCCTCGATGCGGTGAGCGAATTTGAGAGCGCGATGAAGGAGCAGATGGGCAACGAGGCGGGCCATCGCTACGAGTACACGCCGGCACGCGTAGTGTCGAACTCGATTAATCGCGCACAGAACTACATCACCATCGACAAGGGCTTCAATCAGGGTGTCGCAATCAATATGGCGGTGCTCTCACCCGAGGGCTATGCGGTCGGCACGATCGTAAACTGCTCGGAGAACTTCTCCATCGCACGTTCGCTGCTCAACACCTCGTTCCGCGTCAGCGCACGTCTGGCGGTCGATGGCAGCATCGGTTCGGTACACTGGAACGGCGGCAACTCGCAGATGGCCGACTTCGACGATGTAACCAAGTATGCGCACATCGAGCAGGGCGACGTGGTGGTTGCGGCCGGCTTCTCGCACTACTTCCCGTCGGGAGTCATCATCGGCAAGGTCGAGAAGGCCACCCTGCGCGAGAATGCAACGTCGTACGACTGCCGCATCCGTCTGGCAGCCGATATGTCGCGCTTGAGCAATGTACTGCTCGTGAAGAACAATGCCGCAGTCGAGGCGCAGATGCTCGAAGAGAATCCGCTACCGGCTGCCGACCAAACACAACAATAGAAACCCCCACAAACGGCACAATGAAGGGCAAAGGAAGCTACATACTCTTTTTCATCGTAACGCTGATGGTGCAGATATTTCTGCTCAACAACCTCACGTTAAGCGTGCTGTTTGCCCCTATGGCATACATTGCCTGCGTGATAATGATGCCGCTCGACTCGTCGCCGCTCAAGATGTTACTCGCGAGCCTGGCCATCGGTCTGCTGATGGATTTGACGATGGGTACCGAGGGACTCAACATCATCGCGACACTTCCGATGGGCTTCTTCCGTCGACCGATACTCAACCTCGTGGCAGGTTTCTCCGACTTCGACAAGGAGGAGAGCGCACCGAGCGAACAGCGACTCGGCGTGTATCGCTACCACCGCTACGTCATAACGATGGTCGTCCTGCACTCGTTGCTCTTCTTCGGCGTCGAGCACCTCACCTTCGACAACTTCGGTTTCTTCGCAGCACGGTTGGCGTGCAGTACGCTCGCATCGCTGGCTGCGGTCTACTTCCTGTTGCTGCTATTCAACCCTAAACTCTCGACCAAATAATGAAGGAGTACGGCTACAATCGTTGGCGGATAATCGTTCCGCGTGTTGTGGTATTCGGCATATTTGGTCTGCTGATATTACGCGTTGCGTGGTTGCAGCTCGTCGATGGTCGCTACGACTCGATGGCCAATGACAACTACCTGCGCTACGTCGTGAAGTATCCGCCTCGTGGCGAGGTGTTCGACCGCAACGGCGAGTATCTGGTGCAGAGCAAAATCTGCTACGACCTGATGACCGTATGGCGCGACCTGCCGAAGAGCGGCATCGACACCCTGCGATTGCTCGACATCACCGGACTCTCGCTCCCACGCCTCAAAAACGCATTTGCCGAGGCACGCCGAAGTGCGCGTCAAGGCCGTCTCATAGCGAAATATCTCTCGGCCGAGGAGAAGTTGCAGCTCGACGAGCTGAACATACCCGGTCTGTATACCGTTCCGCGTACCGTGCGCCAATACCCGCGCAAAATCGGAGGCAACCTGCTCGGCAGCGTCGGCGAGATTACGGCAAGTATGCTCCAAAACAGCTCCGACTACTACGGCATCGGCGACTATATCGGCATTCAGGGCCTTGAATCGGCCTACGAGGAGGATTTGCGCGGCGTGAAGGGACTGGCTCTGCACAACATCTACGACCGCGACGATTCGTCGGACGAGATCATTACCCAACCCGAGCCCGGAAAGTCGATCGTCTGCACCATCGACGCACGCCTGCAGGCATTTGCCGAGGATTTGATGCGTGGCAAGGTCGGTGCGGTGGTGGCCATCGAGCCCTCGACGGGCGAGATTCTCGTGATGGCATCCTCGCCTACGTTCGACCCCGACGAATTGGTCGGCCGCGAGCGAGGCAACAACTATATGCAGCACCAGAACAACCCGCGTCAGCCACTGTTCAACCGCTCCGTAAAGTCGAAATATCCGCCCGGCTCAACCTTCAAGCTCGTCAACGGCCTGATTGGTCTGCAAGAGGGTGTGCTCAAACCCCACTACCGCTACTCGTGCCACAACGGCTACGACCACGGCAAGATTCACGTCGGTTGCCACGAACACGCATCGCCGCTGAATCTCGACTACGCTATCGCCACCTCGTGCAACGCATACTTCTGCTATGTATTCCGCAACATCTTGGAGAACAAGAAGTACGACTCGGTGAAGGATGCCTACGACGTATGGCAGGAGTATGTCGAGAGCTTCGGTTTCGGCCGTAAGCTGGAGTCCGACTTCCTGGGCGAAGGTCGCGGATATGTTCCCAACCGTGCATTCTACGACAAGCGCTACCACAAGTCGTGGAACGCACTCACGACGCTCTCGCTCTCTATCGGTCAGGGTGAGTTGGGTTGCACACCGTTGCAACTGGCAAACCTCGCAGCGACGATTGCCAATCGCGGCTACTACTACATTCCGCACATCGTCCGCAGCGTCGAGGGGCGCGATTCGCTCGAAAGCAGATTCTACCGTAAGCACTACACGAAGGTCGACCCGCAGCACTTCGAGACTATCGTACAGGGTATGTGGCGAGGCGTGAATGTCGACGGAACGTGTCAGGGCGCGAAACTCGAGGGGCTGGATGTCTGCGGAAAGACCGGTACGGCGCAGAACCCGCGTGGCGAGGACCACTCGACGTTCATATCCTTCGCACCGCGCAACAATCCGCGCATCGCCATCGCCGTATATGTCGAGCACGGAGGTTTCGGTGCCTCGATGGCTGTGCCGATTGCGACGCTCGTCGAGGAGATGTACCTGACCGACACCATCACCCGCCCTTGGCTGGTGGACTACGTTAAACAGAAACATATCGACTACTACAACGCCTATGACCGCAAGAGAAAGAAATAGCATACGACTCTTTTCGGGCGTGGACCGCGTGGCGGTATTGCTCTATATGGCCCTGACGCTTGTCGGAATGGCATCCGTCTTTTCGGCCTCGTGGAGCGAGACGAGCGATGCTCCGCTCTCGCTCTCGCACAACTATATGAAGCAGGCGCTGTGGCTCGGGCTCTCGTGGGTGGCGGCACTCGTCATCCTGCTGCTCGACAGCAGTTTCTGGCATAAATTTTCATTCCACATCTATGGTATAGGCATTCTTGCCCTGCTGCTGACGCTCGTCATCGGCACGAGGGTTAATGGAGCGAAGGCCTGGATTGCGCTCGGCGGATTCCGCGTTCAGCCGATGGAGTTCACGAAGATTGCCATCGCGCTGGCTACGGCGCGTATGATGAGCGAATACTCGTTCTCGCTCGGCAAGATAGGCGACCTGCTGCGACTGGCGGCGTTGCTCGTCCTGCCACTCGGCATTACCGTCCTGCAAAACGACCTCGGCTCGGGCCTCGTGCTCGGCTCGTTCCTCTTTATGCTCTACCGCGAGGGACTCAACAAGTGGCTCTGCGTGCCGGTGGTGTGCATCGCTACGCTATTCATCCTCTCGTTCGTCTTTACGCCCGTTACGCTGCTTGTGGCGCTGATAGTCGTCTTTACGTTCTCGGCTACGATGATGATGCGCGAGAATTGGAAGGTGTGCCTGAAGTATGTCGCATCGCTCTTCCTGGCGAGCATCCTGATACATCTGCTGCTAAATTTGGTGGTGGGCGATGGCGTGGAATACTACATCACGCTGCTCGCAACGACGCTCCTGTCGCTGGTAGTGGTGGTCGTGTATGCCTTCCGCAAGAGTTTGCGCTCGCTATATATCATCGTGCTGTTATTCTTCGTCTCGACGATGATTCTGCCAACCTCCGACCTGCTCTTCAGCAAGGTGCTCAAGGAGCATCAGCAGAAGCGTATCCAGAGTTTCCTGGGCTTGGTGAGCGACCCGAAGGCCGACTACAACGTCAACCAGTCGAAGATTGCCATCGGCTCGGGCGGTCTGCTCGGCAAGGGCTATCTGCAGGGCTCGCAGATTCGCTACGGACTCGTGCCGGAGCGCCACACCGACTTCATCTTCTGCACCATCGGCGAGGAGTGGGGCTTCGTGGGCACGCTGACAACGCTCCTGCTGCTGGCAACGTTCATCCTGCGACTGATGAAGATGGGCGACCGACAACAGGAGACCTTCGGACGAGTCTACTGCTACTGCGTCGCCTCGATACTGCTGTTCCACGTTATGATTAATATCGGTATGACTGTCGGACTGATGCCGGTGATGGGTATCCCGCTGCCGTTCATAAGCTATGGCGGTTCGTCGCTCTTTGCCTTTACGATTATGGTGTTCATCGCCTTCTCGCTCGACGCTGCGACACGTCGCGAACTGCCGACATACAGATATATATAGCGCGCAGGCGCGTGGGGCACAGACGGACTCCCCCGCCGCCGCAAGAGTTGGATTACAAACTAAAAACAAAATATGATGATGAAAAAGATTACACTGATGTTTATAGCCCTTTCGGCACTCCTCGCCGGAGGTTGTCAACCGGACGACAACGGCAAGGATATCGTACGCAAGCATCGCACGGCAACGTTCGAGGACAAGACACAGACCAGCACCGACTCGGATCGTCCGGGCGAGGTTATCAGCTCGTCGTGGTGGGCGAAGCTCATCGACTCGAAGCAGTACGGTGGCGAGCTGCTCTATAGCGGCAACGGCTATTCGTGGTACGATGTGGACACCGACCTGTTCAGCGCGTTGCCCGACCCTTGGGGCGACGGCACGTTCTTCGGTGGCGGTATCGCCGTATCTAACTACATCGGCAGTATGATGCACAACAATACCTACGAGTCGCAACTCACCGTCGGTAACACTTCGGTTACGGGCAGCAAGAACTTCCTCGTATGCTACGTTGCCAACAACGACTGCCCGCCATATATCGAGTTCCGCTACGGCACGGGTATCATCGAGGAGATGGATATCTGCTCGACCTGCTACTCGCTCTACATTGCAACCTACGGTAACGACTTCTGCCCGCCAATCGGTGCGGACGGCTACCTGAAGGTCATCGTAACGGGCTACGACGAGACGGGCGCAGTAACCGGCGAGCTCGAGCACGACATCTTCAAGGGCAACAGCCATATGGCTTCGTGGCGCGCGTGGGATCTCTCGTCGCTCGGCCTCGTTAAGCGCATCACCTTCCGTATGGAGGAGGGCAAAATCGTAAACGGTGCATACGAGAAGAGTACGCTCGAATATATGCAGTATCCGGCATACCTGGCAATCGACAATATCAAGGTGTACAGATAGCCGCAGCAGAGGCACGGTAAAAACAGATGGAGGATTTGACTTTAATGCCAAATCCCCCATCTCTTCGTTTATTATAGAAGTCGTATAATCAGTGCTAATTTTAGGCCTGCGAAGCTCGAAAAGCGGAGTTTACTTGGGCGTAAATAAGCAATGAGAACGAGCAAAACGCCAAAATAGCCTTATTAGACGGCTTCGAATCGAGTATGGAAATACTCGATACCCAATCTGTACGACTCCAACCCAAACCCCACAATCGAGCCAACTGCCACGCCCCCGATAAGGGATGTGTGGCGGAACTCCTCGCGTGCGGCAATGTTCGAGATATGAATCTCGACTACGGGTACGGTGATGGCCGAAATCGCGTCGCGAATCACCACCGACGTATGGGTGTAACCACCCGCATTAAGCAGCACACCGTCGTAGACGCCCATCGCTTCGTGCAGAGCGCTCACCAACTCGCCCTCGATATTCGACTGACGGTAGTCAATCTCCACATCGGGATATGCCGCGCGCAGACGCGGAATAAACTCGTCGAAGGTCTCGCTGCCGTAAACCGAACGGTCGCGCGTGCCCTGCAAATTCAGGTTTGCACCATTGAGTATGAGTAGTTTCATCTGTTTTCGTTTTGGTTATCTGTTTAGGAGCACCCGCGCCCTAAACTCTCTAAATTCTCTAAATTCCCCGTAGGAAGAAATCTGTTTTTAAGGCGAAATATACAACGCTGTCAAGGGTTTTGTGGCAGGAGCAGACTCTGCGTATGTGACTGTCACAAAAGCAGCTGACAAGGCAGTAGATACCCCTCGCCTCGCTCCGAAGTAAAGAAATCTGTTTTTGAGGAGGGATATACAACGCCGTCAAGGGTTTTGTGGCAGGAGCATACTCTGCGTATGTGACTGTCACAAAAGCAGCTGACAAGGCAGTAGATACCCCTCAAAACAGATTTATTTCACCATCAGGCAGGCAAGCGCGATAGAGTACTTCTTCGACGCAGCCGAATCACCGCGCGAAGTGAGCACGCAAGGCACTTTTGCACCCATCACGATAGCGGCAATCTCGCCACCTGCGAGGTGCGATACAGACTTGAAGAATACGTTACCCGACTCGATATTAGGGAAGAGGAGTGCATCTACATCGCCTGCGATGGTCGAGCCCTTAACCTTCTTATGGTCGGCAACCTCCTTGAAGAGAGCCACGTCGAGCGACAGAGGGCCGTCGACAATCACGTTGCCCAACTGACCACGATCGGCCATCTTTGCGAGCATCGCACCCTCGATCGACGATACCGATGCCGGCAACACCTGCTCCGACGGAGCGACGCAACCAATCTTCGGAGTATCGACGCCGAGCGCTACGGCTACGCTGCGCAGATACTCGATCTGCTGCTGCTTCTGCTTGATGTCCGGCTGCAGGATGATTGCGATATCCGATGCAAGCAGGAGCTTATGGTAACCGTTCCACTCGAATACCGAGACGTGGCTAAGGACCGCCTTCGGAGGGCAGAGACCCAGATCCTTGTTCAAGATTGCACGCATATACTTGTCGGTCGGGAGCATACCCTTCATCAGCACATCGGCCTCGCCCTGCGCTACGGCAGTAGCTGCGAGCTTCGCCGCCTTCACATCGCTCTTCTCGTCGATAATACGCATCACGCTGCTGTCAATGCCGTGCTCCTTGCACACCTGCTCGATAACGAGACGGTCGCCATAGATAATCGGCTCGACCAGACCCTCCTGATAAGCGTCGTAAACCGCAGCCAAAGTGTGCGAATCCTGACCGTATGCCACTGCCAGACGTCTGCGACCGCGCAGGCGTGCTGACTCAACTATTTCTGATAAGTGTTTCATTGTGTGTATTCTCTATTTTGTTAAGTTATACGTATCGGTTGCAATAACCAACTCCTCGTTGGTGGCGATGACAGCCACCTTTGCCTTCGACGAGTCGGTCGTGATGATGGTATCCACGCCGCGAATCTTCTTATTGAGCTCGGTGTTGAGCTCCACGCCCATAAACTCCAAGCCCGAACATACGCTGTTTCGCAACTCCCACGAGTTCTCGCCTACGCCACCCGTAAAGACAACCAAATCGACACCGCCCATCAACGCAGCGTACTTGCCGACATACTGCTTGATACGCGAGAAGTACATATCGCGCGCCAAAATTGCACGCTCGTTGCCCGCATCGTACGCAGCATCGATATCGCGCATATCGCTCGACACGCCCGAGACGCCCTCGACGCCCGAACGCTTGTTGATCATCGTATTGATATCGGCCAGCGACATACCCTCCTTCTCGGCGATAAAGAGCAACGCACTCGGATCGACATCACCACAACGCGTACCCATCACCAGACCATCGACCGGCGAGAAGCCCATCGACGTACAGTACGACTCACCGTTGAGCACCGCCGTAACCGAAGCACCGTTGCCGATGTGGCAGGTGATGATCTTCGAATTCTCGAAGTCGAGCCCTGCAAGCGCAGCACCCTGCTTTGCCACGAACTTGTGGCTTGTGCCGTGGAAGCCGTAGCGACGCACGCGGTACTTGTCGTAGTACTCGTACGGCAGAGCGTAGATATAGTTTACGGCCGGAATCGTCTGGTGGAACGACGTGTCGAACACCGCCACCTGCTTCACCTGCGGCAATACCTTCTCGATTGAGAGAATACCCTCCAGGTTTGCAGGGTTGTGCAACGGAGCAATGTCGAACAGCGAGCGAATCTTCTGCTTCGCATCCTCATCGACGATGCAGCTCGACGGGAAGAACTCGCCACCGTGAGCCACACGATGACCAACGGCCTTCACCTCGTCGAGCGACGCGATTACGCCGTGCTTCTCATCCGTCAGCGCATCCAATACCAGACGAATACCCGTCGTATGGTCGGGAATCGGCTGATGGAGCTTAAACACATCCTTGCCTACCGGCTTGTGCGTGAGGTCGCCCTCCGCCAAACCGATACGCTCGACAAGACCCTTTGCCAAGAGCGAATGTCCGGCATCGCAGATGTCGATCACCTGATATTTGATCGACGAACTGCCACAATTAAGAACTAAAATTACCATCCTTATACTTTGTTTTGATTTGAATTTTCTACTAACCTACAAAGATATAAAAGAGTATCGAAAATTCAAAATCGAACTACGAAAACGGTAAAAAAATCCCGACCCACCGCATCGGGCAGGTCGGGATATAGAGGTTTTCGGGGTGTTACTCTGTTGTATTCCAGTCGTCAAGGATTTGCGAAAAATCGCCCATTTCGCCATTCGCAACGGCATACTCGTAATCCGAGTCGGTAAATTCATAACGATAAAATGTCTTACCATCCTCGGTTACTTTTGTGAAGTTCTCGCTCATTCCAATATTGTAAGGTGTATTGATTATCGCATTAAACTTCATCTTGATATTTCCGTCAATATAGACTACCGGAGCACTGCCTAACACATCCTTAAACGGTGGATAGTCTGCATCTTCCCATATTCCGAATTTTTGTAACGCTATAAAGTGTCGGCAGAGCGGAGAGAGAGTTATTTTACCTGTCTCAATACGCTTGTCGCCCCAGTTTTGAAACGTATATGTACGTTCGGCGTAGATACCTACATATAATGTATGGTTGCTCGAATTGACAAATTCCACCACGTATTCTGCTGTTTTTGTACCCGGATACTCTTCGTTCAGAGTGTTGCAACCCATCAACAGCAACACGCAACCCAATAGTGATAAAATGCTCTGTTTCATATTATTCCCAAATGCCATAATAAGTGTTAAATAATCTATTGACCAATTCAACGCCAGCTTGTGGATAAATGGACGTATTTCCATATAGCGAAGTAAATCTAACTCTAAATTGATCTAACGATGTTACATTGAACGCACAATTCTGTATTTTAATTATATCAGGAAAAACAACATCATCATCTGCAAACTTTTGGCTTTCAAATATTTTTTGTTGCAGATAATAGAATTCATGTTGATTGTAATCATCCAGCAAATCAACTAGTAATGATGTTGTGTAGCCACTATAACCTTCATTAGATGGCAACAAATATAGAAAGTAAGATTTTTTTCATAGCTGTATAGATTTTAGTTAAAAATAGGACTGCGCAAGAGTACTCCTCTTGCACTTACTCACCATTGTAAAAATTCCTAACTCTCTATGCCGCAGCGATTCGATGGAAGTCGGTCTTCCGTCCGCATCGGAAGGCAAGCCCGATACGCGACTTATAACCCGTTGTCGCAAATATACGAAACAATGTCGAAAAATCAAAGAAAAAGCGACTAAAATCAGTCGTTCAGCACGTTTACGATGCGAAAACTGCGCGCCGCAAACACAATATCGGCCCCGTTTTTGCGTTTTGCAAGAAAATGCATATCTTTGTAAGTGGAGAATTTGTATTTTACATCAGGACTATGCGACGACTACTTATTCTGCTAACCGCCCTGCTACTCGCCGTGCCGACACTCTCGGCACGAACATATAAGCTGAACGAAGTGCCAAACGTGCAGCTCGCCGACCGTGCGCGCTACACATCCAACCCCGACGGAATACTCTCGGCCGAGGCCGTGCGCGCCATCGACCGTGCGTGCGACTCGTTGCGCCAGCGCGGGTTGGCACAGGTGGCGGTGGTAGCCATCGAGGATATTGCGACGGACGACGTATTCGAGTTTGCACACTCGCTCTTCTCGGAGTGGGGCGTGGGTGCAGAGAGCGCCGACAACGGACTCGGCATACTGCTCGTCACAGCCCGACGCGAGATTCGATTCGTCACGGGCGACGGTCTCGAGGGGGTGATGACCGACGCCGTATGCCGACGCATACAGAGCCGCTATATGCTTGGTTTTCTGTCGCGTGGCGACTACAACCGAGGTATGGTAGCGGGCGTGGCGGCCGTAGCGCAGACGCTCTTCAAGAGCGACCTGCAACCCGCAGACGAGTCGACACCGACGGACGACGAAGTGCCGAACATCATCCTGACATTCATCGCCTTCTTCGTGGCAATCGTGGTGGCGGCATTGCTCTACGAGTGGCACAAGCGCAAGTGTCCGAAGTGCGGCAAGCACCGACTGCATAAGAACGAGAGCATACTGCTCGCCTCGACACACGAGTACGACTTTGTCGAGCAGGTGTTCGTCTGCTCGGCGTGCGGACACAACGAGCGTCGCCGCGAGAAGATATACAAGGACACGGGTAGCGGTGGCGGAATGATCATCGGCGGAGGCGGTTTCGGCGGCTTCGGTGGAGGTGGCAGTTTCGGCGGAGGCGGCGGCTTTGGTGGCGGCCATTTCGGCGGTGGCGGTGCCGGCTCGCGATTCTAACACACAACAAGAAATCAAACAAATAACTAACTAATAAACAAGCAAACAGCTATGAAAAAGAGAGGATGGATTATCGCCGCAGTGGTGGTTGCACTCGTTGCAATCTACGGCGTGAAGAGTTATAACGGATTGGTTACGGGCTCGCAGGGCGTTGAGGCAGCGTGGTCGAACGTGGAGACGCAGTATCAGCGCAGAGCCGACCTGATTCCGAACCTTGTATCGACGGTCAAGGGTTATGCCGCACACGAACAGCAGACGCTGGAGGATGTCGTTGCAGCACGCGCCGCAGCAACATCTATCACGCTCGACGGCAGTTCGATGACGGCAGCCGAGTTCGAGAAGTATGTCGACGCGCAGAGCAAGGTTTCGTCGGCGCTGGGCCGTCTGATTGCCGTTGCCGAGAACTACCCCGACCTGAAGGCCAACACCTCGTTCCTCGAGTTGCAGTC
Source organism: Alistipes sp. (assembly GCA_045635325.1). Taxonomy (GTDB): domain Bacteria; phylum Bacteroidota; class Bacteroidia; order Bacteroidales; family Rikenellaceae; genus Alistipes. The sequence continues at coordinate 6,145 of JAZRBZ010000016.1, read as the reverse complement.
GCAGTTGGAGGGCACGGAGAACCGCATCACGGTTGCCCGCAAAGAGTACAACGACGTAGTGAAGCAGTACAACACCGCCATCGCCGTATTCCCGCGCAACATCATCGCATCGATGTTCGGCTTCGGCAAGAAGGAGTACTTCGCAGCGGCCGATGGCACAGAAAATGCTCCGAAGGTTGAGTTCTAATCACAGACCATAATACTCAAGCGCAAAGACGTGGCACAACGCATACTCATAGTCGATGACGAGGCGGATATTCGAGAGTTTATCTGCTACAACCTCACGCGCGAGGGGTATGAGATACATACCGCCTGCAACGGCGAGGAGGCGTTGCGCGTAGCCGAGCAGGTGCGTCCGCATCTGATATTGCTCGATATGATGATGCCCGTAATGGACGGACGTCAGACCTGCGAGGCGATACGCCGCCACCCGACGCTCAGCCACACGATGGTCGTCTTCCTCTCCGCCGTGCGCGAGGAGGAGTGCCAGGTCGAGAGCTACTCGGCCGGTGCGGACGACTACATTACCAAGCCGGTGAGTATGCGCATCCTGTGCGGCCGCATTAATGCGATTATGAAGCGTTTGGCGGCGGACGACGAGCCCGCCGACGAGGGCATTCGCCTCAACGAGAGCCATCGCTCGATACAGACGCCGCAGGGCGAGGTGGTGCTCCCGCGCAAGGAGTTTGCCATCCTGCAACTGCTCTGCTCGGCACCCGATCGCATTTTCACGCGAGAGGAGATTTTCCGCCACGTCTGGGGCGACGATGTGGTGGTCGGCGACCGCACGCTCGACGTGCATATCCGCCGTCTGCGTCGCAAGCTCGGCAACGACCGCATCACAACCAAAAAGGGTGTCGGTTTTTCCTACAAGACAGAGTAATCAGTGCCGAAAGGCCGCATTTCCGCATTGGATTGCCCCCCGATCGGTTCATACGAGAGACAATAAACAGAAAAATCCCGTCTAACTTTCGTTAAACGGGATTTTTTGGTGCCCAGGACGAGACTCGAACTCACACGGGCTAATGCCCACTACCCCCTCAAAGTAGCGTGTCTACCAATTCCACCACCTGGGCCTATACGACCGCTATTTTTCTCAATAGCGTGGCAAAGATAGGCATTTTTTTTATTCCTGCAAAATTTTTGAAGATTTTTGTTGCTTTTTTGCTCATTTTGCCTGTTTTTCACGCCTTACCACACAAAAAATCGGCTGCGAACACGCCCCAAACCGTGAATTTACCTCGACGGCCGCACACCCAGCAAAACCGCCTTTTTCGCCCCGAAACGGGGCAGTTTGCACCTTCACACGCACCCGTTTCCCAGCGCACGCCGCTGGAAGTGTGGCGAGGGATTATGTTTGTAAAAGTTTTTTTCGTACCTTTGTCGGAGACAAAGTATTGTATATTTATTGCAAACTTAAATTTATAAAACAATGAAAAAAGTAATTTTAACCTCTATGGGATTTCTTGCAATGGCTCTGACGGGCTGTTCGGAGCAGCCAAAGGAGGCGGCGTGGGTTGTCGATCGTTTCGACGACATCAAGGTAATTCGCTATGAAGTGCCTGAGTTCGAGAACCTGCCGCTCAACGAAAAGTTGTTGGTCTACTACCTTGCCGAGTCGGCAAAGTGCGGTCGTGACATTATGTTCGACCAGAACTTCAAGTACAACCTCGCGATTCGTCGCGCATTGGAGCAGGTATACACCTCGTATGCCGGCGACAAGAGCTCGGCCGATTTCGTAGCGATGGAGAAGTACCTGAAGAAGGTGTGGTTTGCCAACGGTATTCACCACCACTACTCGAACGACAAGTTCGCTGCAGAGTTCTCGCGCGAGTGGTTTGCCGAGCAGCTCTCTGCGCTGGGTGTTGAGTCGCCTATTTCGCACGAGGAGTTGTGCGAGGTAATCTTCAACCCGTCGCTCTACGCGTCGCGTCTGAACCAGAGCGCAGGTGTGGATATGATCAAGGAGTCGGCCGGCAACTACTACGAGGGCCTCACCCAGCGTGAGGTGGAGGCGTTCTACAACAAGATGGTTGACAAGAACGATCCGCGTCCGATTTCGTACGGTCTGAACTCGAAGCTCGTTAAGGAGAACGGCAAGATCTTCGAGAAGACATACAAGGTTGGCGGTATGTACACCGAGGCGTTGGAGCAGGTTGTCGCTTGGCTCGAGAAGGCAGAGAGCGTAGCCGAGGAGCCGCTCAAGACCACTATCGGTCTGCTCATCAAATACTATCGCAGCGGCGATTTGCGCGACTTCGACGCATTCAACATCTCGTGGGTACAGGACACGCAGTCGAACGTCGACTTCGTGAACGGCTTTACCGAGACCTACGGCGATCCGCTCGGAATGAAGGCTTCGTGGGAGTCGGTCGTAAACTTCAAGGACCACGCAGCTTGCGAGCGTACGCGCATCATCTCGGAGAATGCACAGTGGTTCGAGGATAATTCGCCAATCAACCCCGCATACCGCAAGCCGGAGGTAAAGGGCGTATCGGCAAAGGTTATCACCGTAGCGATGCTCGGTGGCGACTGCTACCCTGCAACGCCTATCGGCATCAACCTCCCGAATGCAGACTGGATTCGTAAGGAGTACGGCTCGAAGTCGGTAACCATCGACAACATCACCTACGCATACAAGAAGGCAGCACAGGGCAACGGTTTCTCGGAGGAGTTCGTTCTTCGCGAGGAGGATCGCGAGCGTATGAAGCTCCACGGCAAGCTCTCGGACGACCTTCACACCGACCTTCACGAGTGTCTCGGTCACGGTTCGGGCCAGTTGGCTCCGGGCACTACGGGTGGCGAGCTCGGCTCGTACTCGTCGACCTTGGAGGAGACGCGTGCCGACCTGTTCGCTCTCTACTATCTGGGCGATGAGAAGCTCATCGAGATTGGTCTGATTCCGTCGCTCGACGTAGCGAAGGCACAGTACGCTTCGTACATTATGAACGGTATGATGACGCAGTTCTCGCGTATCGAGCTCGGCAAGAATGTCGAGGAGTCGCATATGCGTAACCGCAAGATGATTGCCGAGTGGTGCTACGAGAAGGGCAAGGCCGAGAACGTAATCGAGTGGGTTAAGCAGGACGGCAAGTCGTATGTCGTAGTGAACGACTTCGACAAGCTCCGCAAGCTCTTCGGCGAGATGCTCTACGAGGTACAGCGCATCAAGAGCGAGGGCGACTACGAGGCAGGTAAGGCACTCGTCGAGCAGTACGGCGTACTCATCGATCCGGAGCTCCACAAGGAGGTTCGCGAGCGCTACTATGCACTCGGCATCGAGCCATACGGCGGTTTTGTCAATCCGGAGTACAAGCTCGTCGAGAAGGACGGCCAGATCGTAGACGTAGAGATTTCGTACCCTGCGAACTACGCCGAGCAGCACCTCCACTACTCGAAGGAGTACTCGTTCCTCCCATCGCTCAACTAACCAGATGGCGAGCACGCGAGGTGCTTACATATATAATAAGAAAGCGTGTCCGAGAAGTTGGACACGCTTTTTTCTTTGTCAATTCTTCAGCGTTAAGAAATCATATAACAAGAACTAAATTTAGGCCTGCGAAGCTCGAAAAGCGGCGTTTACTCGATCGTAAACGAGCATTTTGAGAGCGAGCCGAGCGACAACGTAGTCTTGTTAGATGACTTCGGAAGTCAGTTCGGGAAACTTTATCAAGTAGACCAAATGCTCTAACGCGCGGATAAAATTGCGCTTGCCGTACTTCGGCGAGTGAACGTAGCAGTCGATGGTAAAGACCTCGCCAGAGAGCTCGTTTACGGTCGTATAGCTCACAAACGGGCCACCCATAAAGTCGTGCTCCACATCCCAAAAACCGCGCAACTCAATCCACTTGCGGTCGCCAATCTGCACCACCGCATAGTCCGGCTCGAACGGAGTGTATTCGCCCGTCTCGGCATCGGGAATCTGCTCGACGGTAACCATATACGAGCCATCGGACGGGCCTGGGATGCGGCTTGCAAACTCGTTTCGCATCGCCACGAGTCGCTCAACCGTAAGCGAGCCCTTGCCCTTGTACGGATAGGTGTAGATGAAAAATCCCTGACTTGCCACCGGATATTCGTACGATGCCCAGAGGAAATCCTTGCTCTGCGCACGCAACTCGTAACCCTTCGGCACGCGCATCTCGACGCCGAACTCCTCTTTGATTAACTGCCCGAGCAGCTGCACGTTATGACGCTCGGCAAACTTCACCGTGCGGTCGCGCTCGGCCATCTCCAACACGCGCACAAGCGACTCGCCGTTGGCGTGCAGATAGTCGACCATCTGTTGCTGCGACGCACCCTGGAACGTCAGCTCGATTTGCGGTGCGGCCGTTACGTCGTACTTCGCAATGATTGCCGCCTCGGCCACCTTTGGCGACACGACGATCTTCAGTATATTGCGGTGCTCGGTGAGCAGGTTACGAAAATCGCCCGCCGTGATGCGCAACACGTTGAACAGCGGCTCGGCCTGATTGAGCATCGGCACGGGCTGTTCGAGCAGTTCGCGCAACTGCTTGCCGAGTTCGCCCTCCCACTCCGGCGCATTGCACACCACCAGCAACTCGTACGGAGCGCCCTGCGCCGCCTTCTTGTTGCTCGACAAGGTGTGGAAACTCTCGCAGCCGACCGCTGCGGCAACAACCGCTGCAGCAATGGCCAATCGGTAGAATAATCTCTTCATACTCTGTATCTTTTTTGTTTTGTTTCGCAAATTTACCCCCCCCCGCGAATTTTCCAAATTTTCTGCCACATTTTTGCGCTCCACGGGGCAGTTTTATGGTCGGCCGGCAGCGCGCACCGCCATCGCCACAAATCGGCAGGTTAGTGCAAATATATGAAAAATTTTCCGAATCTCTCAAAAAAATCCCGACCCACCGCATCGGGCAGGTCGGGATATGCAGGTTTTCGGGCGTCAAGCGAGTTATTGCGCGCTATCACCCCACACTAAGCCATTAGCTACGGCATAGTCGTAGTCCGCATCGGTGATGGTATATTTATATTTCACCCATCTTTTCTTCTCATTCTCCGTTCGCTCTTTTTGCAGATTGAGCGGAAGATTTTTATCATCCAACCGAACTTGATAACGACTACCAAATACAATGACAGGGTCATACTTGTACATTTCTAAGTATGCAGATGTTATAGTTGCTCCTATCCCCCCGCCGAAATAGTATTTAACCTGCTCACCTGGTGGAAGTGTTGCGTCAGCAACGGCAATTTCGCCATCTTCTACGGGCTCAGATATTATTCTAAATAGTTCAATAGTGTGGCTACTTTTATTTTCGAACGAAAATATTGTTGTAGTACCACCGTCGATATGCACATCGCACGCCGTCAAAAGCGTGGCAAAAAACAGTAGTAAAATATTCTTTTTCATGGTATTGTGCTTTATAATTAGGTTTTCGGGCGTCGAGCGAGTTATTGCGCGCTATCGCCCAACACTACGCCATTTGCAACGGCATAGTCGTAGTCCTCGTCGGTGAAGGTGTAAACATAGCCCTCATATCTTTCATTGCTAAAAGATTTAATATTTAGGATACTATGTTGTATAAACTCCCCAGTTGTCTTATTTCTCGGCGATATAGATATTGTTGAATCATAAACTATACTGCTCTCCTCTCTGAAAATTTGACTACAAAATTCGTTTATTTCGTCTATAAATACATAAGTTACGTATTTTACACTACCATTTTGCGGAATATGCAAAGAGACGATTCTACCATTACTATGGTCATAACTTGTTGTCGTTCCGTTTAATAGCTCAATAGTCGAGATGGAAGTGAGTTCATGAGAGATATCTATAAGGGATATATCATGATTACTCTTATTTTCAATAGTTACCATAATCGTAACATATTCATACGGACTATACCCGTTATATCCTGGTCCATCAATCTCTATAGTTCGGCACGAACAAGCACACGCAACAATGGCAAACACCAGTGCCAAAGATTTAATTTTCTGTAATATTGTAGCCATAATAGAAGATTATTTTCATTGAAATTAGGACTGCGCAAGAGTACTCCTCTTGCTATTGCTCACCATTGTAAAATTCCTAACTCTCTATGCCGCGGTTGTTTGATGGAAGTCGGTCTTCCGTCCGCATCGGAAGGCAAGCCCGATACGCGACTTATAACCCGTTGTC
>JAZRBZ010000015.1:0-73056 GCA_045635325.1 Alistipes sp. | reverse complement strand
CCAAAAATTGATTTTGAGGAGGGATTTACAACGCTCGCCTTGATGGGAGGCGAAGGGTTGTACTCCGTGTACTACCCTTTGCCGACAAGCAAGGTAGCGGAAGGAAATACCCCTCACAAATCAATTTAACCCCAAAAATTGCATTTTAGGCAGGTGGTTACAACGCTCGGCGGAATTGATGACGATGGGCTGTACTTGGGGTACTGCCCATTGGCAGCATATTCCGTTAGCGGCAGTAAACACCGCATAAAATCGATTTTAAAATAGGCCAAGGGCCTCGCACGCGTTATAAATACCATCCTTATCCACATCGGTGGTGATGTAGTCGGCCAGGGCCTTGAGTTCGGGGATGGCGTTGCCCATTGCGACCTTGGTCCAGTCGTCGACGAACATCGAGATATCGTTCACAGCGTCGCCAAAGACCACAGCATCAGCATAATCAGCGCCGTAGTAGTCCATAATCTGGCGGATACCGAACGCCTTATCGGACGGCTCGACAAAGATATAGTCGTCGTGAAAACGGCCCCACGGCAACCCCTTCAGTTCCTCGAGCGTGTGCTCGACAGGTGGCAGACAAGCGATGTAGGCCTTATAGATCTGCTCGGCGTCCTTCGGATCGAGCCCCTCGACCACGCGCGTCTGCATATAGACGTCGTGCGTCTGCTCCTCGAAGCGATTGTCGGGCGCAAAGCGCACCACGCTGTTCTCGGTCTGCAAGCCCCAGGCAATGCCCTTGCGGTCGCACTCCTCGATGAGTCGCACCACCTTATCCTTCGGCAGTGGCGTAATGCCGAGCAGACGGCCCTCGATGGTTACACCATAGCCGCCATCGCTCACCATATTCTCGAAGCCGAGTTCGCGCATATAGTCGTAGGCCATCGCCTGCGAACGGCCGGTGGCGATACAGAGGAAGTGGCCCGCCTCGCGCAGACGCTTGAGGGCGAGCTGTGTCGATTCGGGGATATAGGTATTGCTCCAACCGCCGGCAGCGAGCGTGCCGTCGATATCGAAGAACAAATAACGTCGTTTCATATTGGGTATTAGGTGGTTATGCGGTTAGTTTATTTACGGATAATGCGCTGTTTCGGGGTGTTATCGGCCGTAACGGGCGAGTGTTTGCGGAAGTGCTCGGCCAGCACATCGAGCACCTTAATCGGCAGCGGCTGGATGTCGGTGGCCTCGATCGACGGGTACTTCTTGGCGATATAGTCCGCCATCGCAACCTTATAGACGCGCCCCTCCTTGAGCAGCGGGAAGCGGACATCGACCGCCTCGCCCGCAGCATCGACGAGGATGTCGTACGGCGTGGAGCAGAACATATCGACGCGGTGCGACTCCTTGGTGTTGGCCGTATCGTTGAACTTGGCGATAATCATCGTGCGCAGCTGTGCCGGCGTCATTCGCATCGTGTAGATTTTCGAGAAGAACGGCTCCAAATCGAAGAGCGTGGCGAGCGACACACCACCTGCCGGAAGCTCCGTAAGACGGATGCCGCCATAGTGGTAGAAGCCGATCTCCGAGTCGGTTGCCTCGGCTATGAGGCGGGTTTCGAGTTCGGCAAGGCCTATGCGGTTGAGCGACACGCCGAGCGAGCCGACGCTTGCCGTAAGCTCCTCGTTGTGGTGAATCAGCTCGACCATAGCCGCCACCTCCTTATCCTCGACATAGCCCGCGAGGTCGATGTTCTCATACGAAATATCGGTTATCTTATTACCCTTCAAGCGAATACGCGTAGCACCCACCAGGCGCAGCTTGCGGCCCGTCTGGCCGATTACGCTGCGACCGACGAGCGTGTCGACCACGCCGTGCGAGTGGCCGCCGATAATCACATCGTAGCCATCGAACTCGGAGGCGAACTCCATATCCTTCTTCTCGGCCATATGCGAGAGCAGCACGCGCAGGTCGCAACCCTTGCCGCAGGCGTCGAGTGCCTCGCGAGCGCTCTGCATCGGATCGGGAAACTCCAACCCCTCGAAGATGGCGTTGTCGCCGTCGGGATGGCCGTTGTCGTAGTTGGTTACAACGCCCGAGAAGCAGATGCGGACACCATTATCGGTGGTGATTTTCACGCACTTGGGCAGCTCGCCAAAGTCGTCGCGATGGCTCACCACGTTGGCGCACACGGTCTGAAAATCGGCCTGCTCGATGGCGTTGGCCAGGAACGCCGCACCCATATCGAACTCGTGGTTGCCGAGCGTTACCACATCGTAACCGACCTTGTTCATCAGGTCGATAATCGGGCGACGGCCCTCGGCCAGATCAACAAACGCATTGCCCGTCCAGCGGTCGCCGGCATCGGTGAGCACCGTAGCCACCGTGTCGCGGCAGAGCGCAACGGCCGTTGCAAGGCGTGCGAAGTTGGTCGTCGAGGCGTGGATGTCGTTGGTCGAGAGGATTACTACCTCGCGTTCGCGCAACGATGTGCGGTAGAAGAGTGTGCCGGCGAGGGCCACAATGGCGATGCCGACGAGTATGATGGTTTTTTTCATCGCTTTTTTCGTTTTATATCGCTTCAAAGGTACGAATTTTTATCAAAATTTTCGCAATTTATGCGATTTAATAGATAATCGCCTACGCAAAGCGTCGAAGAAACGAATAAATTTGTTATCTTTGAGGAAAAATCATAAAAATTGGTCGAACTCTCGTCAAAACTATCGCGTCTATGAAAAATATGATTAAGGTCTATTGCGAAAACACCTCCTCGCATATCGAGGTCGAGATGGGCACACCGCTGCTCGATATCTCGCGCTCGCTCACACTGCCGAGCGGCCACCCCATTTTGGCGGCATACGTCAACAACCGCATCAAGGAGTTGCGTTATCGCGTATATACACCTATCTCGGTGCGATTTATCGACATCACCCACTTCGAGGGCCATCGCGTCTATCAGCGCACGGTGCTCTTCCTCCTGCAGCGCGTGATTGCCGAGCTCTACCCTTCGCAGCCGTTGCACGTCCGCCACTCGGTCGGCTCGGGCGTCTACTGCGAGGTGGCCGGGAAGAGGCACTTCGAGGCGGCAGAGTGTGCCACGATAGTCGAGCGAATACGCGCGCTGGTGACCGAGCAGATACCTATCGAGCGTCGCAAAGAGCCATCGACGGAGGTCATCGCCAAGTTCGAGGCGGCGGGCTACCCCGACAAGGCGGCTCTGCTGCGTTCGCGCAAGCAACTCTACAGCAACATATACTATCTGGGCGAGACGATCGGCTACTTCTTCGGTGCGCTTGCGCCGTCGAGCGACTACATCGAGTGCTTCGACATCATCGCTTACAGCGAGGGATTCCTCGTCGCGCTGCCCGACCGCAACAACCCGTCCGTAACGGGCAAAGTGCCCGACGTGGCAAAGATGGCGGGGCTGTTCGGTCAGTTCCACGACTGGATGGACATCGTCGGCGTGCCGACGGTGGGCGAGCTCAACACGCGACTCCAGCAGGGCGATGCAAGCGAGCTTATCAAGATAGCCGAGGCGGTACACTCGCGCCAATTCTCGCGCATCGGCGACCTCATCTACGAGGCACACCGCGACCGAGGTACGAAGGTGGTGCTCATCTCGGGCCCTTCGTCGAGCGGCAAGACCACATCGGCCAAGCGTATCGGCATCCAGCTGCGAGTGCTGGGCCTGCATCCGGTGCTCATCTCGCTCGACGACTACTTCGTCAACCGCGAGGATACGCCGCGTGACGAGAACGGCGACTACGACTACGAGGCACTGGAGGCCATCGACCTGCCACAGCTCAACGACCATCTGCGCCGACTCATCGCCGGCGAGAGCGTCGAGATTCCGCGCTACGACTTCATCACCGGCACACGCCAGTGGCACGAGAAGCCGCTCCAACTCGACGAGCGTTCGATACTGATTATGGAGGGCATCCACGGCCTGAATCCGCGACTCACGCCGTCGCTCGACGCGAATATGACCTTCAAGGTCTACCTCTCGTGCTTTACGTCGGTAGCGATGGACAACACCACCCGCATCCACACGACCGACAACCGTCTGCTGCGCCGCATCACACGCGACTACCGCACGCGCGGCAACAACGCCTACGACACCATTGCGCGCTGGCAGAGCGTGCGCCGAGGCGAGGAGCGCCACATATTCCCGTATCAGGAGAATGCCGATGTGATGATCAACACGTCGCTCTTCTACGAAATCGGCGTGCTGCGTCCGATCATCGAGCCGATTCTGCGCGAGATACCCGACACCGAACCCGAGTATGGCGAGGCACATCGTCTGCTCGAGTTCCTCGAGAACTTCACGCCTGTTCCGGCCGAGGAGATACCTCCGACGTCGATTTTGAGAGAGTTTATCGGCGGAAGTTCGTTCAAATATTAAAAATATTTGTACATTTGTAGCACACAACTGAAAATCATTAACTAACAAACCAGCATAAAAATTTCGAAAAATATGTTCGACAAATTTGTTTCCAGACATATCGGTACGACCGATGAAAAACAACTCGACCAGATGCTCTCGACCATCGGTGTCGGCTCCGTCGAAGAGTTAATCGGACAGGTTGTCCCTGCCTCGATTCGCCTTGAAAAGCCACTCGCAATCGGCGAGGGTATGAGCGAATACGAGTTCGCGGCACACATCGGCTCGCTCGCAGCACGCAACCGCCAGTTCCGTTCGTTTATCGGTATGGGCTACTACCCGAATGCCGCTTCGGCAGCCGTTATGCGCAACGTCTTCGAGAATCCGGCGTGGTACACCTCCTACACCCCTTATCAGGCGGAGATTTCGCAGGGACGCTTGGAGGCGCTGCTCAACTACCAGACAGCTATCTGCTCGCTGACCGGCATGGAGATTGCCAACTGCTCGCTGCTCGACCAGGCAACGGCCGTAGCCGAGGCGATGCTGATGATGTTCGCCCTGCGTTCGCGCGAGGCGGTCAAGGAGGGACGCAACTACCTGTTTGTCGATGAGAACATATTCCCACACACGCTCGACGTACTGCTCACGCGCAGTGAGCCGTTCGGCATCGAGCTGATCGTAGACAACTACGCCGACTACACCTTCACGGGCAAGGAGTTCGGTGCCATCGTGCAGTACCCTGCCGCAAATGGCGAGGTGCGCGACTATGCCGACTTCGCAGCGGCTGCTCACGCCGTAGGTGCTCTCGTGGCGGTTGACGCCGACCTGCTCTCGCTCGCACTGCTCACCCCGCCAGCCGAGTGGGGCGCAGACATCGCGGTCGGAACATCGCAGCGTATGGGTTGTCCGATGGGCTTCGGTGGCCCGTCGGCGGGTTATATGGCTACGCGCGAGGCCTACAAGCGTAATATGCCGGGCCGAATCATCGGCGTATCGGTCGATCGTCTCGGAGGTCGCGCCCTGCGTATGTCGTTGCAGATGCGCGAGCAGCATATCAAGCGCGAGCGCGCTACGTCGAATATCTGTACCGCATCGGCCCTGATGGCGTCGATGGTCGGTTTCCACTGCGTATACAACGGTGCAGAGGGCTTGCGTCGTGCCGCAATGACTGCCCACCTGGCAGCCGTATCGGCAGCCAAAGCAATCGAGGCACTCGGCTATAAGCTCACCTCGTCGGCCGTGTTCGACACCATCGAGATCGAGGCCGAGGCGTCGGTTATAGAGTCGCTCGCACTGGAGCGCGAAATCAACTTCTACTATCCGTCGGAGGATCGCGTACGCATAGCGTTCGACGAGGTTACGACCGACGAGGAGGTAACCACCGTTGTGGGCATCTTCGCCGAGGCGAAGGGCCGCAAGGCGAAGGAGGTGAAGATGTGCAAGGAGCAGACCATCGCTGCGGCATTGCGTCGCCAGTTGCCGCTGCTCGCCGAGCCAATCTTCAACCGCTATCGCAGCGAGAGCGACCTGATGCGCTACATCAAGCGTCTGGAGTTGCGCGACATCTCGCTCGCCAACTCGATGATCTCGCTCGGTTCGTGTACAATGAAACTCAATGCGGCGGTGCTGATGCAGCCGTTGTCGCTCGCCGGCTTTACAAATATCCACCCGTTTGCTCCTGCTTCGCAGCGCGAGGGTTACACGCAACTCATCGAGGAGTTGGAGCACGACCTGGCGGTCATCACCGGCTTCGACGGCTGTTCGTTGCAGCCAAACTCGGGCGCAGCGGGCGAGTATGCGGGCCTGATGGTCATCCGCGCCTACCACCAGAGTCGCGGTCAGGGCTATCGTAACGTAATCCTCATCCCATCGTCGGCTCACGGCACAAATCCTGCATCGGCAGCAATGGCCGGTATGAAGATTGTTACCGTAGCGTGCGACGAGCGCGGAAATATCGACGTCGACGACCTGAAGGCAAAGGCCGAGCAGCACTCGTCGGAGTTGTGCGGTCTGATGGTAACCTACCCTTCGACGCACGGCGTATTCGAGAGCCGCATACGCGAGATTGTCGACGCGGTACACGACGCAGGTGGCGAGGTGTATATGGACGGTGCGAATATGAACGCACAGGTGGGCCTGACCAATCCGGGCTATATCGGCGCCGATGTCTGCCACCTGAATCTGCATAAGACCTTTGCGATGCCGCACGGTGGCGGTGGTCCGGGCGTTGGCCCTATCTGCGTGGCAAAGCACCTCGTAGAGTTCCTGCCGTCGCACTCGGTAGTTCCGACCGGTGGCGAGCAGGGCATCACAGCCGTTTCGTCGTCGCCTTGGGGCTCGGCGTTGCTGCTGCCTATCACCTACGGCTATATCAAGATGCTCGGTGCCGAGGGCTTGCGTCGTGCAACGGAGATGGCTATTGTAAATGCAAACTATATGGCCTCGGCCATCAAGGATGAGTTCCGCACCTACTACTCGGGCGAGACGGGCCGCGTGGGCCACGAGATGATTCTCGACCTGACGCACTTCAAGCGCGAGTACGGCGTCGATTGTGGCGATGTGGCTCACCGACTGATGGACTATGGCTTCCACGCACCGACACTCTCGTTCCCTGTACACGAGACGCTGATGGTCGAGCCGACCGAGTCGGAGCCGAAGGAGGAGATGGATCGCTTCATCGAGGCGCTCGTTGCCATCAAGCGCGAGTGCGAGAAGATTGGCGGCGAGGCGGACAACCTCGTAGCGAACGCTCCGCACACGGCTCTCGAGCTTGCGGGCGAGTGGTCGCACCCATATTCGCGCCACGAGGCGGCATTCCCGCTCGAATGGGTTTCGCGCTCGAAGTTCTTCCCGTACGTTACGAAGATTGACAACGGCTACGGCGACCGCAACCTTGTGGCCAAGAACGAGGAGTAGGCCAAGCCGGAGCAAGAGTCGTTAAATTGTACATTAACGAAGGACGAAACTGCGAAAAAGAAATAAATTTATATCTTTGCACTCGCAAAAAGACAAAACAATTAAAAAAAGGATAAAACTATGAAGGTAGAAAACACAAAATTCGTTGCGGTAAACTACACGCTTACCGTTGACGGTCAGATTGCAGATAAGAATCCGGAGGGCAAGCCGCTCGAGTTCGTATGCGGTACGGGTATGTTGCTTCCGAAGTTCGAGGGCGCACTCATCGGCAAGGAGCCGGGCGATAAGGTATCGTTCACGCTCGAGCCAAAGGATGGCTACGGCGAGGTTATCGCCGAGGCGATTGTAGACCTTCCAAAGACCATCTTTATGGTTGACGGCAAGATCGCAGAGGAGATTCTCTTCGTTGGCAACATCGTTCCTATGAGCGACGCTGAGGGCCACCGTATGAACGGTATCATCCGCGAGGTTGGTGAGGAGACCGTGAAGATGGACTTCAACCACCCGATGGCAGGCAAGACGCTCAACTTCGACGTAGAGGTTGTGTCGGTACGCGACGTAACGCCTGAGGATTTGGCATCGAAGGGCTGCGGTTGTGGTTGTGGCGAGCAGGATTGCCACTGCGACGGCGAGTGCGGCGAGGGCGAGTGCTGCCATTAATAGACACGATGCTCCGCTTCGGAGCGTAAGCAAAGGGCGTTAGGCGTTTGTCCGACGCCCTTTTTAAGCACCCGCAACTCGCTCTGCGGGCAAACCGGAAACAATTTTTCACCCCATACCCAAACTCACTGCGACCGCAACAGGAATGATCTCGTCAATTCGCTCATATATCGAGGCTGTCAAGAGCCGGAATGCCGTGTGGCGCACACTGCGCGGCATAGAGCCGTTGTGCGACGCGATGGGCGAGCCGCTGCACAGCGTCGGCAACTCGGCCGTAGTATTCAAGGTGCGATTCGACGGGCGCATCTGCAAACTGCGATGCTACATACGCCCCAAACACTCGCTGCGCGCCATCTACCGCGAGCGATACTACAGCGCGGAGCTGCTCGTGGCCGGTTCGATGGGCAGGTGCGAATGGGCCGATGTTGTGTTGGAAGAGTGGTGCGAGGGCGACACGTTGCAGGTGTGCATCGAGCGCGCGTTGGGCGACGGGGCGGCAATGCACGCGCTGGCGATGCGCTTCGAGCGCTTTGCGCTGTGGCTCTTGGGCGAGGATTGGGCACACGGCGACCTGAAGCCCGACAATATGGTCGTGAGCGAGCAGGGCGAGATTCAGCTCATCGACTTCGACGCCATCTACTCGCCGCGACTGGAGGGTATGGCGTGCGAGGAGCTCGGCTCGCGCAACTATCAGCATCCCGAACGCGGATTGATGCAGTGCAAGGCGATTGACGACTACCCGATTGCGCTCATAGCCACGGGTTTGCACGCTCTGGCGTTGGACAGCACACTCGCCGAGCGATACTCGATAAAGGATGCGATGCTCATCGACACGAAGCTTGCCGTGAAGGGGTGCGATGCGGCACTCGACGAGATGGAGCGACTCTTTGCCCGTCGCGGCGATGCCATCCACTACCGTATGGCGCGTCTGTTGCGACAGCCGAGTGTGGCGTTGCCGGCGCTCGGGGAGTTGCTTGCAGAATCGGTTACGCCACCCGCACCGACCGACGAGCCACTCGAGGCCGACTGCCGAGGTGGACGCTGGGGTTATCGCACGACGGAGCGATTCGTCATTCCGCCACTCTACGACGAGGCATTTGATTTCAGCGAAGGTCTTGGCGCTGTGCGACTTGGCGAGGTGTGGCACTTTATCGACACGACCGGTCGCGCGGTCATATCCTGCGAGGGGTGCGAGCACGTCAAGCCATTCCGCAACGGCACGGCAGTAAAGATTCAGGCGGGCCGACGCATCACGATCGACCACTCGGGACGCGAGGTGTAGATTTTCCTATTTGTAAAGCAGATTTTTAGCAAACGAAACAAAAAACGGTGCTCTGTGAGCACCGTTTTACTATATAATATATATGCGCGCCTATCGCTTTTCGCGGAGCGCACTCATAAACTCCGGCAGATGGTCGAGAGCCGGCTCGCAACGCAGGTACAACTCGCGTGCCACCGCCTCACGCGACGGACGCTCGGAGCCGATATCCTGCACATAGCGCTCGTCGGTCGGGTGCTCGTCGGCAAGCAACTCGGCGTAGAACTCCTTATGATAGCGCGCGAGCGCAGCGATGGCCGTCGGCTCGATTGCACCACTCGCCACGAACGACAAAACGGCACGCAGGAGCTGTTTGAGGGCCGACTTATCGTCGAGGTCGCACATCACATCCTCCAAACAATCCCACTCCTCGAGAGCAACATAGCAGAGTGCCAACATCGGCGTACACTCCAACGGATCCTCGCCGTCGCAGTCGAGCAACAACTCGAATTGTGCGGCCGCAAGCTCGGCATCGCCCGCCAAAAAGTTGTCCACCGCCGAACCCTGCACAATCTCCATCGCCGCCATCGTATTGGCGTGGTTGCGGTCGAGCTCCGTCGGCTCATCCTCCGGAATCAGCTCCACGATATGCTGAAAGGCGTGGAAGCGGATGTTGCACGCGCGCTCGTAGTCGCCTTGCTGTTCCGCCTCGCGCGAGAGGGCAAGCGTACGCACCATATCGCCACGCTCGCCGTGGCCGATGATGCGGAATGTCTGATCGGGGGTGGGTTTAAGTTCCAGGAAGTGTCCCATTGTTATAACTCTCTGATTATCTCACAAGTAGTTATCGACGAGGCAATCTATAGTTTTACCTCCGACTTACGGTCGCGCACCAGACGCCATACCATAAAGCCCGAAATAAACACCGTTACCACTGCACCCAAAATGTAGGCCAGAGGAGTCGAACCCATACCGACAAATTGGCCCGATACGAAGACGAACGACGAGCAGATATAGGTCATAAAGATGGCCGGAATGAGCGCAACCCAAATGTTGCGACGGTTGAGATTCAGGTATACAACGATGCACCACAGCACCACCGAAGCCAACGCCTGGTTGGTCCAGGCAAAGTAGCGCCAAACGACATCGAAATTCACAAACGTAAGCGTCACACCGGCAGCAAAGAGCGGCACGCAGATAACGAGTCGCTTCCACTTCGTGCGCTGCTCGATATGGAACACATCGGCAATAATCAGTCGCGCCGAGCGGAATGCCGTGTCGCCCGAGGTAATCGGAGCAGCCACAACACCCAAAATCGCAAGGATACCGCCCACAAGGCCGAGCGTCGTGTTCGAGATCTCGTTCACGGCCCACGCTGCACTATTGCCGTGCTCTGCCAAAGCGGCCGAAACACCACCCTGGTCGTAGAAGAATGCCATCGAGATAGCGGCCCAGATGAGAGCAATAATCGACTCGGAAATCATCGCGCCATAGAACACCGAACGGCACTCGCGCTCGTTGTTCACGCAACGCGCCATCAGCGGCGACTGCGTGGCGTGGAAGCCCGAAATCGCACCACAAGCGATGGTGATAAAGAGCGTCGGCACGAGTGGCAGATTCGCCTTATTGATGTGGAGGTTCTCGAGCGTCATCTGCGGGATGGTATAGTCGCCAAAGATCAACACGCCCAACAGACCAATCGCCATAGCCACCAGCGCAATGCCGAACAACGGATAGACCTTACCGATAAGCTTATCGACCGGCAGCAGCGTTGCGATAAAGTAGTAGGCGATAATGATGGCCAACCACCACCCTTTGGATATGAGTTCGAACTTTGCAGCGAGGATGTCGGCAGGGCTGACAACAAACACCACACCCACCAACAGCAGCAAAATCACCGAGAAAACACGCATAAACACGCCTGCGCCCTTACCCAAGTAGCGAGCGACAATCTCTGTGATGCTCAAACCGTCGTTGCGCACCAAAATCACACCCGACAGGTAGTCGTGCATCGCACCCATAAAGATACCGCCGAAGGTGATCCACAGAAAGGCCACCGGGCCATAACAAGCACCGAGGATAGCACCGAAAATCGGGCCCGTACCGGCGATGTTGAGCAACTGGATGAGGAAAACTCTCCAACGAGGCATCGGAACGTAGTCCACACCGTCGTACAATCGCTTGCTCGGCACCTCGGCCGAAGCGTCAATCTTACAAACGTGTTCGAGGTAGCGACCATAGCTAAAGTAGGCAGCAACCAACAGCACAAGGCATAAAATAAAGGTAATCATTTTTTAGTAGTTTTTGCGTTGTACGAGTGGCGATGCAACAAGCCGCTCGAACAACTCGTCCGGCACGCATCGAGCATCGTCTCACCCGTTTTCTATGGCGAATTTACAAAAAGTTATAGTTTTTTCGGCAAAATTTTGAGGATAATTTGCAGATATAAAGAAAAAATTACGATATTTGCAGACCGAAACACAGATTTCGTTTGCTGAATTAGCTCAGCGGTAGAGCACTTCACTCGTAATGAAGGGGTCCCGAGTTCAAATCTCGGATTCAGCTCCAAAGCTAGAAAAGGTCGAGAAAAATTCTCGACCTTTTTCTATTTTGGAGCTTTGTTCTCCTTGTGTTACCCACCCCCTAAATCCCCCGCCTGTGCGGGGGACTTTGTCACTAAAGCTCCGAGTGGGTGGAGGGGTGCATATAGGGTACTCCTTTTTTGATAAGGTCGAGTAAGGTCAATTAAGGTCAAGTAACGTCCTCGACAACAAAGATTATCCGAGATTACTCAGTCTTAAAAAACAGTGGCATTCGGGCTTACAGCCCTGAATGGCAATAAATGGCAAGCGCACTCCTGCAGAGTGCTGAATGGCATTCGCAGTCTGACGACTGCTTAATGGCAGAAAATGGCAATTTTTTATTATGTTATTAAATGCCATTAAGTGAGCGTCAGCGAACGAATGTCATTCGTTGCCATTAAATGCCATCTAAAAAATCCTCTGCGCTCTCCTTACTCGACCTTAAATTTCATCTTTACCCCCTACAACAAGTAAAAAAACAGTCCCCGATTGCTCGGGGACTGCATATTAAGCAACGCTTAATATTTTTTACTTGTTGTAGTTCTTCATAACCGAGATGAGGTCGAGAACCTTGTTCGAGTAACCCCACTCGTTGTCGTACCACGAAACAACCTTTACGAAGGTGTCGGTAAGAGCGATACCTGCCTTTGCATCGAAGATCGAAGTGCGAGCGTCGCCCAAGAAGTCAGACGATACAACGTCCTCCTCGGTGTAACCGAGAACGCCTGCCAACTCACCCTCCGAAGCTGCCTTCATAGCTGCGCAGATCTCTGCGTAGGTTGCAGGCTTAGCCAAGTTTACGGTGAGGTCAACAACCGATACGTCGAGGGTAGGAACACGGAATGCCATACCGGTCAACTTACCGTTGAGCTCTGGGAGAACTACGCCTACTGCCTTTGCAGCACCAGTCGACGAAGGGATGATGTTGCCTGCAGCTGCGCGGCCACCACGCCAATCCTTGAGCGATGGACCGTCAACAGTCTTCTGAGTAGCGGTAGTAGCGTCAACGGTGGTCATCAAACCATCAGCGATACCCCAGTTGTCGTTCAACACCTTTGCGATAGGTGCCAAGCAGTTGGTAGTACACGATGCGTTCGAAACGATAGTCTGACCAGCGTAAGTGTTGGTATTAACGCCGCATACGAACATAGGAGTCTTATCCTTTGCAGGAGCCGACATAACTACGTACTTTGCACCTGCCTTGATGTGTGCCTCTGCCTTCTCAGCGGTGAGGAACAAACCGGTCGACTCAACTACATACTCTGCCTCAACCTCGTTCCACTTCAAATCCTCTGGGTTGCGCTCTGCAGTTACGCGGATTGCCTTACCGTTAACGATGAGGAGGTTCTTCTCTGCATCGAACTCGATAGTGCCCTGGAACTGACCGTGCATAGTGTCATACTTGAGCATATAAGCCAAGTATTCAACTGGGCAAAGGTCGTTGATACCTACAACCTCGTACTTGTCAGTCTGAGTGCAAGCTGCACGGAATACCATACGGCCGATACGACCGAAACCGTTGATACCAATCTTAATTGTTGCCATAATTTTTTTTTGAATTTTATGTGTTTGAAAACTAAAAAATTTCCTGTTCGGTTTGCTGTTATTTTTTTAACGCCACAAAATTACATACTTTGTATATAATTACCAAAAAAATCGACCTTTTTTTACGCGCTCTACGGACTGCTTTCTATCTTATTTTGGCGCGCAATAGCAGACATTTACAGCTTATCGATCGACGCTTTGGCACGTTTGGCCATTGCCGATGCGAAGACAAAGTCGTTCAACTCGGCATTATCGGCCTGAAGAATCGTATCTTTCGACCCCTCCCACCACTTCTTACCCTGGTGGATGTATACAATCTTTTCGCCAATCTCCATCACGGAGTTCATATCGTGTGTATTTATTATCGTCGTGATGTTGTACTCGCGCGTAATGTCCTGAATCAGATTGTCGATGACGATCGACGTCTGCGGATCGAGGCCCGAGTTCGGCTCGTCGCAGAACAGGTAGCGCGGGTTGAGCACGATAGCGCGGGCGATGGCCGCACGCTTGATCATACCGCCCGAGAGCTCCGACGGGTAGAGGTGTGGGGCGTGAGTCAGCTCGACACGCTCCAGGCAGAACTCCACGCGCTTGCGCTTCTCCGCCTCGCTGAGCTCGGTAAAGAGGTCGAGCGGCAGCTTCACGTTCTCCAGCACGGTGGCCGAGTCGATGAGTGCACCTCCCTGGAAAATCATACCGATATTCTTGCGAATCGCCTTGCGCTCGGCAAACGAGAGCGACGTGTAGCGCACGTCGTCGAAGTCGATCGTACCGCTATCGGGGGTGTGCAGACCGACGAGCGTCTTGAGCAGCACGGTCTTACCCGAGCCGCTTCGGCCGATGATGAGGTTTGTCTTACCGGTCTCGAACTCGACCGAGATATCATCCAACACGGTACGTCCGTCGAAGGATTTGAATATGTGTTCACACTTAATCATAGCTTATGCACGGAGGAGTTGGGTGAGTATCAGGTTGAAAATCATAATCATAATCGAGCTGACGACCACCGCCGTAGTCGATGCGCGGCCCACCTCGAGCGAGTTACCCTTGGCATAGTAGCCGTAGAAGGCCGAGATGGAGGTAATCAGGTAGGCGAAGACCGTCATCTTGATAAGCGAGTAGGTAATCTCCCAGCTGTCGAACGCATAGAGCAGACCGTCGACGAAGTCGTTCGGCAGCATCACACCCATTCGCGCAACGAGAAAACCGCCGAACATACCGACAATCATACTGAACGCCGCGAGGAACGGGAAGAAGAACATCGTGGCGATAATCTTCGGCAGGATGAGGTACGAAGCGGAGTTTACGCCCATAATTTCGAGCGCGTCGATCTGCTCCGTGATACGCATCGTACCGATCTCGGAGGCGATGTTCGAGCCGACCTTACCGGCAAGGATGATGGCGATGACCGTCGACGAGAACTCGAGAATCATAACCTCCTTCGTGGCGTAGCCGATCATCATCTGCGGGATGAACGGCGACTCCAAACTGATGGACATCTGCAACGCAATAACTGCGCCGATGAATACCGAGATGATGGCCGTCAGCGGAATGGAATTCACACCGAGCTGCTCGATCTCGTTGATGGTGCGGCGGTAGTAGATGTTCCACTTCTCCGGACGGGAAAAGACCTTGCCCATCAGGATAAAGTACCTGCCTATAACTTCAAAAAATTTTAGCATCGTTTTCTATTCGGTTTTAAGGTCGAGTAAGGTCAAATAAGGTCAAGTAAGGTCGGGAATGACACGAACTAATATCCTCGTTTGGCTTTTCTAACCCTTGTTAATCTCTCTCTAAATCCACCCGTCTGCTCAAACGCCTTTGCTGCGCTTTGAATCTGTTTGTAGAGCAGATAGTCGGTCTGCATAAGTAACACAATCGCCATATTGGCAATCGTCTCGTCGTTACGGCTCTGCGCAAGGCCCATAAAAAATGCCGAATCGTTGTGCTCTCGTCCGAGCTCGCGCATCTTCATCGCCTGCACCGAATCCTCGGCCCATCGCATCAGGCCGTGCGTGCGGAGGTAGTCCTCGTAGTCGGTCAGGAGTTCGCGCAGACTCGCTTTGGCCACATTGAGCAGTTTCATCTCGGTCTCGGCCGAAGTTGCCGATGCGGAACAACCCTCCACGATATTTTGCTTGCCGGAGCGTGCCGCCTGTATCATCTGGTCGACAGTTCGGTCGGTCGGGCTCAAAAAGCGACTGCAAAAGTGAAACGTAAGATCGTACACGGCTTCCGCCTTCTGATAGCTCAACAACTGCTTGTAGTTGTCGCGCCTCGGTATGATGCTTTCACTTTGCGCCTCCATCCTTAATCGACCTTATTTGACCTTACTCGACCTTAATTGACCTTATAACTGCGCGCTATTCAACCTCCTTAAAATCAACATATTCGCCGACGGATTCGCTGACGCGTTTCTCCTTGAGCTCGGTGGCAACCACCCTCACATCGCCCTCATCGCGTGGCGGGCGCGACGCTCCACCGCGCTGTTGTTGCGCGTGGGCCGAACGCATCCGATCCTGCATCTGCTCCTGCACCTCACGCTGCACACGGCGCAGACGCCACACGAGCAGCGCCCACGAGAGCACGCCGAAGAGCAACAGACCGACGATAATCAGGGCAAAGAGGCCAAAGATGCCCGGCGCGGCCACCATCAACACCACAAAAAAGAGTGTCGTGAGCGGATTGCGGACAATCAGGTCGATTATTGTTCCAAAAAAATTCTTCATCTTTCAAACTCTGTGTATGGTTTTCTCCCCTTTCAAAACGCACATTTCTCCCGTTTATTATACGCCGCCACTCGCCCGACGGAGGGTTGGCGTATGGCCACACACGTTGCAAATATAGAAAAATTTTTTCGATTATATCGAATTATCGGTTTTGCGCGATAGTTGCTACGCTATAAAAAGCACCTTTTCAGAGATTTTTTGGCTATGAATCGACACTTTTCCCCTGCGCTTCGGGCGCACTTGTCGCTCCTCGTCTGCAACCTTATTTGGGCGTGCGACTACCCCTTTTACAACCTTGTTTTGGGGCGTTACATCGCACCCGAAGCGATGGTCGGCGGGTCGCTCATCGTGGCGGCGTTGTGGTCGCTCGTGCCGATGGTGTGGGAGTCGCGCGAGCGCGTCGAACGCTCTGACCTGCTGACGATTGCCGCAGCGGCCGTGATGATCGGCATAATGCGAAAGTGGTTGCTGATGGAGGGGCTCTCGCGCACCTCGCCAATCGACGGCGCGATTATCGGCACGGTCGGGCCGCTTGTGGTGCTGACGGTCTCGGTCGTAGCGGGCATCGACCACTTCACCAAGCGCAAGATTGTCGGTCTGCTGCTCGGTGGTGCGGGAGCGGTGGCGGTGGTGGTGAGTGGCGGCTCGGCGACGCACGCAAACTCGGAGCTGGCGGGCAATCTGATGCTGCTCGGCGGCTCGTGCATCACGGCGCTTTATATGGTCTTTTTCAAGCGGTTGGTGGCAAAGTACCGCATCACGACTCTGCTGCGGCTCATCTACTGTTTCTCGGCCGTCGTGGCGTTGCCCTTCACCCTGCCGTCGCTGCTGCGAATCGACTTTTCGACAATGAGCCCACACATACTGCTCGCGGCGCTCTTTGTGCTCGTCGTGCCTACCTATCTGCCCAATCTGTTGCTGAACTTCTCGCTCCGCTACGTCGCACCGACCGTGTCGAGCATCTACGCCTACATTCAGCCCCTGCTCGCCATATCGCTCTCGGTGGCGATGGGGCTCGACCGACTGCACCTCGACACGCTGCTTGCCGGCACGGTGATTTTCGCAGGCGTGGGGCTTGTTATCAGCGCCTACGACCGAGCGGAAGGAGAAAAAAAGTAGAGGTGGAGAGTCTCCGCGACTATCCACCTCTATTACACTTCACGACAGAACTTTAATACTTAAAGTCTACACCTTTGATATCGACATATCGCAAACTAACCAGCGAACCGGAGAGCGAAATTGTGTATTGAATTTTATCTAATCCGTTAAGTGTTACAGTCGTTGTATAATTGTTATTACCATCAATGGTCATCGATTTCTTGCTACCATTAACCGGACCTACCGAGATAGAACCGCCTGTACCGGAAGAGCGCTCAGCATCCAAATCAGCTGTAAATGAGTCGTTTGGCATATATACTTGTGGGGAGGTCATCGTTTTACCGTTGTATAACGAGAAATAAGAGTTTAATACCGTTCGATAGTCAGGTATTGACCAACCACTATTTTTATAGTTATCCACATCGCCCGAAACAGAGAGAGGAATACCCGTAACATAGATGGTGCTGGCAGCCGATGCAACCTTGCAATTCGCATTATCTCGCAATGGCACCTGAACGTAGCACTGGTGTGCGCCGAGCGCAACGCTGTTGCTGATGGTCTGCGGACTCGAGCTGCTTGCCGATGCGCTTGCCGCTACGGAGGTCGAGCCATAGACGAAGGTTACATTCGAGAGGTCGAGCTTCGATGTGGTATAGTCGTCGGAGTTGGTAATCGTTACACCCTCGTAGAGGATGCTCGTGCGGTTGGCGGTGTTGTTCTCCTTAACGAGCGTACCATCGTTATATGCGTAGGTCGAACGCGCACGGAAGTTGACGGTAGGGATAACCGTAACTTGTACCATCACCGGATCGGTCGTCTCCAACGAGCCATCCGGCTGCTTTACGGCTGCACGCACAGAGTGCTCGCCCGAAGGGACACCCTCGAGAACGTACGTTCCGTCACCCAACTGGGTGTGCGGATACACCGAGCCGTTGAGCAGAATCTGCGGAGCACCGATACCGCCGTTCGACTTCACGCCCTTGATGTAGATGGTGCTTGGCGCGATTGCGCTACTGCCCGTCTCAACACACTCCTCGTACATCGAGGTAACCTCGCCGATGGAGAGCGTCGGATCCCACGCCACGTTTACGACGGTGCGTGTGTTTGCCTTGAACGACTTCTCCGAAGAGGTCGAGAGCGAGATAACGTTACCCTCAACGTCGGTGAGCTTCACCGTAACGACGCCTGCATTGACAGGCAACACCTCGAAGCGGTACTCGTAGTTGTTAGCAGCGTTGAGCTCGATATGCTCGACATCGGCCGTGAACGACGACTCTGTGCCGTTTGGCGTGTATACCATCTTGCCGTCGCCATCGAGCGAGCCGACAAACTCGCCGAGGAACGACTTCGTGCCGCTGACCGTGATGCTCTTAACCTTATAAGGGGTTGTCTTATCGTTGCTGAACACGCGGATAGCGAGCGCACCTGCAATCGAGTTCAACTTCACCGAGTGCAGAGCGTCAACCGAAGTCTTGTCGGTCGAAGCGACCAACACCGGCGTCCAAACGCCATCCTGCGCAGGAAGCGCGATGCTCTTGGCCGAGAGGTCGGCCGACGAAGCCGGATAGACGAAGTGGAAGTTCGACTTGCTGCCGATAACGTACTCATAGAGCGCATTGCGGAAGTAGCCCTCGTTAGACTCGGCGCCGTTGAAGAGCGTGAGCGTCTGCTGATAGCCACCGAGGCAATCCTGCAGGATGGCAATCTCGTCGCCCTCCTCCCAGAAGAAGCGCAAATTCTCGTCGTACGAAGCACGGCTCTCGTCGTCGCCCTGGTTTGTTCCGATGCCCAGGTCGGTCGTGCCCATCTGAATCTGCGGCGGAATCTCAATCATATCCTTCTGCGAGCAACCTACGAAGGCCACTGCAGCAAAGAAAAGTGGTAAAATCAATTTTTTCATATCTCTCTAATTTCGTTTACTCGTTATTCGTATATGTGTTGACTGCGGATGAATGACGGAGTGCAACAGACGCGCATTAAATCCATTCGTCCTCCTCTTCGTCATCCCAACCATCGTCAACATCAAATTCGGCACTCAAATAGAAGCCCTGCTCGCACTCCATCTCCTCAACGAAGATTTTAGGTGCGTCGTACTCTCTCTTCTCGTGGTAAATCATAATGTTACGACTTAAGTTTAATTTGTTTCGTTTAACTAATGCGGAGCAAAAGTATCAAAATGTGTGTTTATGAGCAAAAAAATTCAACGAACTCCACTTTTTTTATCATAAAAACCCAATCGGCCGCCTCGACACCCCACCGCAAACAGACAAAAACCGCTGCCCGACCATAGGTCGAACAACGGTTTTATATCCTTCGGCGACTGCGCGAATCGCTCACCGAAAAGCTAAACGGTGCAGGCGTTATCGCAACGGCACGATACCCTTACCAATCTGATTGCCATCCGTATAGACCTCAACCAGATAGGCACCCTCGGTAAAGCCGCTGCCCTTGAAGTAGACGCTCACGTCGACATCCTCGTTCTGGTAGTCTACCTCACGCGATGCGGAGTAGCCCGTACGGGTGCCGTTGAGCGTGAAGGTAGGCATCGACTCGGTGGTGAGCAGGTAGCCCTCCGGCGACTTGATGCAGACGTAGATCTCGCGGTTGCCCGGCGTAGCGAGTTCGTTAGCCGAAATCGTGAAATCGACACGCAGTGTCGAGGCGTTCTTCACACGCGAGACGAGCTTGTCGCGCGAATTGAGCGCCACAACAGCGATATCGCGAGCACGGAGCACCGAACCCATCTGCACCTTGTTCTGCAACTCGGAGGCACGCTCCTCGGCAACATCGGCACGCAGATTGGCGGTCGAAATCTCCTTGCGATACGAGACATTCTCGGCCGCGAGTTTCTTGTTGAGCGTATTGAGCGAGTCGATCTGACGCAGGTAGTTCTTCATCACGCTACGCAGCGTACCAACCTCGCGCTCGTACTCCTTAATCTTGGCGTAGTTCCAACGGCGCTCGCGCTTGAGCTGCTCCATCATCTCATTGGCCTTCACCAGATTAGCCGCAATCGTATCGTTGGCATACTTGAGCGAATCGTAGTCCGAAATGAGCGAGGTCAGGTCGCTCTGAATCGAGTCGCGGTCGATTTGCAGGAGCTGATAGTCGCGCTGCTGCTGGCGATTGAGGTTGAAATAGAGTATCGATATACCGGCCAAAATCACCGCCAGGAGCACGATTACCACGCGATAGCCGCGAATGGATTTTTGCGCCTGTTCGTCGGGACGCAAATCCTCATCGTAATCGTAACGATCGTTTTCGTAGTTGTAATTTTCCATATCTTTTCTCTGTTTTTGGTCCACAAATATACAAAAAATTCTCGGTTTGCTACTTCACACGGCAATCGAGCGGATATTTCAGCCCCCGATAGCGCGTAATGTAGGCGCGGATGCTGCCGATGCGTATCGGCGAGGAGATCATCACCGGAAACTTGTTGCGGTCGTCCGTAATCCAAATATCAAACTCCGAGCCATCGGTAAACGAGAAGCCCTCGCTCGTGCCGAGCGTGCAGGCAAGGTGCAGCGTGCGGAACTTGCCCTGGTTGGGCACGCGGCACACCTCGCGGCCGAGCAGTCGGAACTGCAACACCTTCACCGTATCCTCCAACACCATCTGCAAATCGTAGCGACGCCCCTGCACCAGCGTATCGGGATCGACCGAGCGCAGGTTGAAGTAGAGCGACACGGGATCCATACTCTGCTCGGTGAGCGGCATCGTCTTCTCGCGCGGAGCATTCTCGCGGCTCTGCGCCCAGGTGTGCACCCGTCGCGCCGGCCAATCGTAGCGGTAGTGGCTGCGGAAGGTATAGCTGCCCTCGCGGATGTTGCTCTCGAAGCGCAACGTGCGGTGGGAGAGCGTATCAACCCAGATGTCGTAACGGTCGTCGATGTTGAAGAACCAGCGGTACGACGGCATAATGCGGCCGTTGCCCATCACGCGATAGACCGCCCGACCGTCGAGCTCCTCGAGCGAGGTCTGCACCGTAACGGTTGCCATCTCGGTATTGGCCACAAGGCGTGCGCGGTAGGCAACCACATAGTCGAGCTGCTCGCCCGCGTGGAAGACCTGCGCCACGACCGTCGCCGAGAGTGCCGACAGCACCACAGTCAATATCGCTTGCACAATAGCTCTCTTCATCGTATAAGTATAACGGGCCACGCGGGCCACATATTGCGTCGTGCCGGAGCGACCGGCTACGAAATCATCGAAAAATCAACCGACTGCTCGCCCGAATAGCGCGCCTTCAGCTCCTGCAACGGGCGGTTTTCGGGACGTGCCAGGTGGGCATCCTCGTCGAGCAGGTCGCGTGCCACCTGCTGGGCAAGTTGCAGTATCTGGTTGTCGAGTGTCGGGTTGGCAATCTTCAGGTCGAAGGCCGCACCGCTCTGCATCGTGCCGTTGATGTCGCCCGCACCACGCAGTTTCAGGTCGAGCTCCGCCAATCGGAAGCCATCGGTCGTCTCGCACATCGCCTCCAGACGTTGGCGCGACTCCTTCGAGAGCTTCTCGCTCGACATCAGCACGCAGAACGACTGCTCGCCACCTCGCCCCACACGGCCACGCAGCTGATGGAGCTGCGAGAGACCAAAACGCTCGGCCGACTCGATGACCATAACCGTTGCGTTCGGAACGTCGACACCCACCTCGATAACCGACGTTGCGACGAGGATATCTGCCTCGCCCTCTTTGAATTGGCGCATCGACTCATCCTTATCGGCGGGCTTCATCTTGCCGTGGCACGCCGAGACGCGGAACTCCGGCAACGGGAAGTCCTGCACGATGTTGGCGAAGCCCTCCTCGAGATTCTTATAGTCGGCCTTCTCCGACTCCTTGATGAGCGGATAGACCACATAGACCTGACGCCCGGCACGAATCTGCTCGCGCATAAAGCCCCACAGACGCAGACGCGCCGAGTCGGTATAGTGTACCGTACGAATCGGACGACGGCCCGGTGGAAGTTCGTCGATGACCGAGACATCCAGGTCGCCGTAGAGCGTCATCGCCAGCGTACGCGGAATAGGCGTAGCGGTCATCACGAGGATATGCGGTGGTTGCTGATTCTTGGTCCACAGACGCGAGCGTTGCTCCACACCGAAGCGGTGTTGCTCGTCGATGACCACAAAACCGAGATTCGAGAACTGCACGCGCTCCTCGATGAGGGCGTGCGTGCCGACCAGAATATCCACCTCGCCCTTCGCCAGCGCGGCAAGCGTATCGCGACGCTCCTTCGCTCGCGACGTGCCGGTCAGAATACCCACACGCAGACCGATGCCCTCGGTCATTCGGCTGATGGATGCAAAGTGTTGGCGTGCAAGGATTTCGGTCGGTGCCATCATACACGCCTGAAAGCCGTTGTCGACGGCCAGCAACATCGACAGCAGTGCCACGACCGTCTTACCGCTACCCACGTCGCCCTGCAGCAGACGATTCATCTGCATACCCGACACCGTGTCGCGGCGAATCTCCTTCACGACGCGCTTCTGTGCGCCCGTGAGCGGAAACGGCAGCTTCTCGTTATAGAAGGTGTTGAACATCGCCCCAACCTTATTGAATAAAAATCCGTTGCGCTGCTCAACACGCGCCGAACGACGCGACTGGATGTTGAGTTGGATGCCGAACAGCTCGTCGAACTTCAGACGATACTGCGCCTGACGCAGTCGCTCCTGCGATTGCGGAAAGTGGATGTTATAGAGCGCCTCCTCGAGCGAAATCAGCCCGAGTCGCTCGCGCAGCGCAGTCGGCATATAGTCGTGGATGTGGCCCTGCACCGCACCCCACAGATTGCAGATGATGTTATAGAGCCCCTTGGTGCCGAGCGCCGTCGAAAGGCGTTCGGTGGTCGAGTAGATACCCTGCAGACCGCTATGCTCGCGACGCGAGAGGGCCTTCTCGACAAGCTCCACCTCGGGGTGGACCATCGACAGCTCGCCGCGGAAGAACGACGGACGGCCGAAGATGATATACTCGCGCCCCAACTCGAAGCGCTTCTCAACCCACTTTATGCCCTGAAACCAGATGAGCTCCGCCTGGCCCGTACCATCGTTCACGAATATCGAGAAGCGACGCTTGCGCCCTTCGCCCGCCACACTCTTGCCCGTAACCTTTGCGCGGAACTGCACGAAAGCCGAGGCCGAATCCTCGTTGAGCTCGGAGATGCGGTAGACGCGCGTGCGGTCGATATAGCGGAACGGGAAGTGGTAGAGCATATCGCGCAGCGTACGCACGCCGAGTTCGCGTTCGAGCAGTTTTGCCCGCACATCGCCCACGCCGGAGACATACTTTATTTCGTTATCGAGCGGATTTTTTACCATAGCGCACACTCTCCAATATTGCAAATATAATGTTTTTTTTCGGATTTAGCCACTCCACGCAAAAAAGGAGCGATGCGCGTGGCGCGGATTCGCAATTTCTTCGTACATTTGTGGAAAATGTTGCGAAGATGAACTTGAACGAGTACTCTCGTCGCCACACCTGCGAGGTGAAGATAGGCGACACCATAATAGGCGGCCCGCACCCGATTGCCGTACAGTCGATGACCAACTCGGCAACGGCCGACATCGAGGCGAGCGTCGCCCAAATCGAGCGCATAGCCGATGCCGGTGCGCCCATCGTGCGTCTGACGGCGCAGGGGCGTAAGGAGGGCGAGGCGTTTGCCCAAATCGTGGAGCGACTGCGTGCCGACGGTTACCCGACGGCGGTGGTTGCCGACATTCACTTCGTTCCCGAAATTGCCTCGATAGCAGCCGATTATGTCGATAAGGTGCGTATCAATCCGGGTAACTACCGCCTCGATGGCGACGACCTGGAGCGACTCGTCGAGAAGTGTCGCCGTCGTGGCGTGGCACTGCGCATCGGCGTAAATCACGGCTCACTCGCCCGCCATATCTTCGACCGCTATGGCGACACACCGCAGGGAATGGTCGCCTCTGCGATGGAGTTTCTGCACCGCTTGCGCGAGGCGGAGTTCGACCAGGTGGTGGTCTCTATGAAGTCGAGCAACACGCGCGTTATGGTGCACGCCTACCGTCTGCTTGCCGAGGAGATGGAGCGCGCGGGGATGCACTACCCGATTCATCTGGGTGTAACCGAGGCGGGCAACGGCCTGGAGGGGCGCATCAAGAGTGCCGTAGGTATCGGTGCGCTGCTGGCGGACGGCATTGGCGACACGATTCGCGTATCGCTGACCGAGCCACCGCAGAACGAGGTGCCTGTGGCTCAACTGCTTGTCGAGCACTTTTCATCGCGCGAGGGCCACTTCGCCGTCGCACACCCCGAGCGTTACTCGCCGACCGAGTTCCGCCGCCGAACCAATGTGCTGACACCCGTCACGCACGACGAGATTACGGCCGACTTCCACGTCGTGGAGGCGACCTCCGCAAACCCTACGGCCGAGTGGCGTGCTGCGCTGCTCGATGCCGAACCGCAACAGCCAATTGTAATTCGTCGACGCTACGACGATGCTGATATTGAACACCTTGCCGTACGCGCAGCAGCCGATATGGGCTCGCTCTTCCTCGACGGACTTGCCGACGGCATCTGGATCGACGCACCGCAACACGCGGCCGAGGAGGTGCGTCGCATCGAGCTGGCAATCCTGCAAGCGGCACGCGTTCGCACGTCGCAGACCGAGTACATCGCCTGTCCGTCGTGCGGTCGCACGCTCTACGACATCGAGGGTGCGCTTGCCGAGATTAAGGCCCGCACCTCGCACCTGAAGGCGCTGAAAATCGGTGTGATGGGTTGCATCGTGAACGGTCCGGGCGAGATGGCCGATGCCGACTACGGATATGTCGGTGCTGCCGCAGGACGCATCACACTCTACAAGGGGCGCGAGGTGGTGGCACGCAACATCCCGCAAGAGGAGGCGCTCGACGCACTCATCGCCCTCATCAAAGCCAATGGCGATTGGCACGAAGCATAGCAAGCGCGTATGGGACGACTGATTCTACCTGTTACATATTGGGGCGATGCCGAGTATTTCGCCCGTCTGCTCACGGCCGACGAGTGCATCATCGACCTGCACGAGCACTACATCAAGCGCTCGCAGCGCAACCGTACGGAGATAATGACCGCCGGTGGTGTGATGCCGCTCTCCGTACCGCTCGTTCGCGCCAACCGACCACAAACCCCCGTCTGCGATGTGCGTATCGACTACTCGACGCGCTGGCAACACCGCCACTGGACGGCAATCGCATCGGCCTACCGCTCGTCGCCATACTTCGACCTTGTGGCCGAGCGCGTGGAGCGATTCTACACGCGCGAATGGAAGTTTCTGGTTGATTACGACATGGAGTTGCAGGCTACCATCTTGGAGTTGCTCGGCGCAACGGATTGCAAACCGACACCCTCGGAGCGATATGTCGTGGCTGCGGAGGGCGACCTCGACCTGCGACCAAAGCACCGCACGAGCGATTTCCTCACGCCCGAATACTTCCAGCCCTTCTCCGATCGTATGCCTTTCGTGCCGAATCTCTCGGTGCTCGATGTGATGATGAGCGAAGGACTCGCAACGGCTGATTTTCTGGCGGGTGCGTTGTAGGCATCAGCCGTCGGAATAGAGAAAATAAGAGAGGTGCCCCACACTCGGGACACCTCTTTTCTTAATTTGTAAACGACAAATCAACCTTGTTGGATGGTTTACTATTTGTCTTTGCGTTTTTCGATCTGACGCTTGATAGCATCGAGAGCCATATCAACGGCCTCCTCAAAGGTCTTTGCGTGCTGTTCCGTAACTATATCGCCGCCCGGAACGTGCAACGCCACCGAAGCTACTTTATTGCCTTTTTCGCTATCTTTCTCAAGTCGTAAAACGACATCCACTCCTGTCGGACGCTCGGCAAAACGCTCCAAACGCGACATCTTTTTCTCCACGAACTCGACGAGCTGCTTGCTCGCATCGAATTTCAACGATTGAATCTTAATATCCATAACTATAACGTTTTATGGTTAAGGGGTTTCGCCTCGTTGCGAGTCTGCCCCTGTAAAATCTGTTTTCTGCGGCCGTCGCACGCGCTTCGGGCTTGGCTTCGGCCGAGCAAGCACCATCAACTGTGCGGATGCGCCTTGGTGTAGATGCTCTTCAGGCGGCTGATGCTGCTGTGGGTATAGACCTGC
This sequence comes from Alistipes sp., assembly GCA_045635325.1. Classification (GTDB taxonomy): domain Bacteria; phylum Bacteroidota; class Bacteroidia; order Bacteroidales; family Rikenellaceae; genus Alistipes. The sequence continues at coordinate 46,839 of JAZRBZ010000015.1, read as the reverse complement.
GTGGTCTGCAACGACTCGTGGCCCATCAACTCCTGAATCTCGCGCAGGTCGGCATCGCGGTTGAGCAGATGCGTCGCGAACGTATGACGCAGGACGTGCGGACTCTTGCGCCCCTTCACATCGGCAGCCGTAAGCTCGTCGCGCACCACGCGCTGAATCGTTGCCCGCGAAAGCGGCCGCCCCGTCGAACCGACTATCAGCGGCGACGCACCATCGACCGCGAAGCCCTGCGCACGCAACGCCTCGACATATTGCTCGATGCGCTCCGAAAGCTCGGGCAGCAGCGGCACGATACGCTCCTTGTCGCCCTTGCCACGCACACGCAGCACACCGTCGGGCGAGATATCGCCCAGACGTATGCCACTCAACTCGGCAAGACGTATGCCACAACCGTAGAACATAGCAACGATGAGCGCATTGCGCTGCTCGCGCAACTCGCCGTCGCGGCTCTGCTCGCGCAACGCACCAAGCACACCCTCCATCCTCGACTCCGGCACGAAGGTCGGCAGACGATGCGGGCATTTGAGTTGTGAAATGGCTTTGAAGATATCGGTCGAGACCTCCCCGCGTGAACGCAGGAAGCGGTAGAAACTCCTGAGCGACGAGATTTCGCGATTGACCGATGCGGGCTTAAGCTCCTCGACGCGCTGCATAATGCGCTCGCGAAGCTCCTCTCGCGTGACATCAGACGGGTTGAACGACTCCCGACCGCAGTAATCACACCACCAAGCAGCAAAGCTCTCGATGTCGTGGCGATAGTTACGCACCGTGAGTGGTGAGTAACGACGTTCGCTTTCGATATATGTGATGAAACGGTCTATCATAAGCGCCGATACAACACGTTAAAACTGCGGGAACAATCTGCACCCTCAACAAAGATAGGCAATAATTGCAAAAAAAGCAATACTACCGCCTACTTTTTTTGCTAAAATGCGCTCACCTCCTCGTCCTCGACCAGACATTCGCAGAATTGCGACTGCTCCTTGGAGGTCGACTGCGGGAAGAGGAAGTAGATGCAGGTGGCCTCGGTACAGAGCTCGCCCTGCGAGTTGTAGAGTCGGCCCACGATGTCAATCACGTTGCGACGCTGCTGAACGACCGACGCGCGAAGCGTGATGTCGCCCTGCGAGATGATGACCGGCTTGCGATAGCGGATGTCCATACGCGAGGTAACACCGCCACTCTGGAACTTGCGGAATATCACCCAGCCGCACAGCTCGTCGAGCAGTGTCGCCTGAATGCCACCGTGCAGCGTGTCGAGCCAACTCTGGTGCTCGGTGGTCGGACGCCAGCGACTCACAATCTCGTCGCCATCCTCGTAAAACTCCATTCGCAGACCGTGCTCGTGTGCCGGATCGCAACCGTAACAGTGGTAACCCTCTACGTTACGCCACGGATTTATGATTTTTTTCATTGGTGGTTTTCGGTTTTTTTGTTGTTTGTGATAAGGATGTTTTGCTACGCAAAAATCCCGATTTTTATTTTTACATATCCCCCAAACCCCCTTTTAAAAAAAGAGGGCTTTGTCGCTGCGCTCCGAGTGGGATGTGGTAAGCTTGTCACAACTCCTTTTTTGTAAGGTCGAGTAATGTTTGTTGTCGAGGACTTTACTTGACCTTATTTGACTTTAATTGACTTTACTTTCTCTTTTGTAAGGTCGAGTAAGGTCGCGCAACCTACGGTTGCTTTAAGGTCGAGTAAGGTCGGGTAATGTTTGTTCTCGATGACGTTACTTGACCTTATTTGACTTTAATAGACCTTAACTATGGCAACGAATGGCAAGCGCACTCCTGCAGAGTGCTGAATGGCATTCGCAGTCTAACGACTGCTTAATGGCATTGAATAGCAATATCTACGACTGATTTTAATTGACTTTACTCGACCTTACTTGACCTTACTTGACTTTACTTGACCTTAAAAAAACAATGGCAGCGAATGGCAATTTTCTATTCTGTTATTAAATGCCATTAAGTGAGCGTCAGCGAACGAATGCCATTCGTTGCCATTAAATGCCATTGACCTTCGGCACATAAACCAAAGAAGGCCGTAAACACCGCATAAAATCAATTTTTACTGGGCAATAAGCAACGCCTTAATAGCCCCATCCTGCAACAAAATCAGGGTATCGAAGTCGATATCGTAGTGAGTGATGCCGCCGAGGGTTTGGATAAAGCGGGTTTCGAGCTCGCCATTCTCGGGGCAGAGCATCATCGTCGAGCCGACATCGCCAAAGGAGATACCGTGCTTCGGGGTGAGCTTGTATCGGCCGAGCAGGCGGTTGCACGCAGCAATGCCGGCAAGCGAGCCATCCTCGGAGAGGATGAGGTTGAAGGTGTCGGCAGGCAATTTAACGTCCTCGCCACCAATCTGTACAAGGTGCCACGTCGTCGAGGTGAGCGGCTTGGCGTTCTTCTGCTTCTGGCGGCACTGCGAGCAGCAGCCACCGAGCAACGCGACGCACAAAAGCGCAAAGAGAACTCTTATTTTCATCGTATATACCTATTTATATATTAACAACTATTTTTTTACCAACTCGTCCGGCAGTGGCACTCGCTTGCCCGTCGCGCGGAGAGTCGGCATCTGCGCATCCCAGCCACGCAACTTCTCCGAAAGCTCGACTGCAAGCTCGCGCAGCTTCTCGGGGTGCGACGCCGAGAGGTCGTTGCGCTCGGTGATGTCCTCGCTGATGTTGTAGAGCTCGAGCGCCTGGGTACGGTGGCGGTAGACGAGCTTCCAATCGCCCTTACGCACGGCCGACATATAGTCGATATCGTGCAGCTGGTACGGCTTCCACTGGTGTGGGAAGTGGGCCGTTACGACACGCTCGGGATCGATACCCGAAACCTCCTCCGGCACAGACCAGCGGTTGGCCTCGCGCTGCGTAGGAATCTTCTCGGCATCGGCGATGCACTTGATATACTGCGAGCCGTCGGTAAGCAGCGGAACAAGGTTTACGCCATCAAGCTCCTGCACAGTCTCGTACTCCTCGATGCCCGCCATAGCGAGGATGGTCGGATAGAGATCCTCGGCCACGACCGGCGTATTGAGTCGAACGCCCGAGGCAACGTTATGGCGCCAGCGGACAATCATCGGCACGCGGATACCCGCCTCGTAGCACGACGCCTTACCCTCGCGCAGTGGAGAGTTCTGCGTATGGCGCACGCCACCCTTCGAGAGATTCTCGGAGTTGCCACCATTGTCCGACAGGAAGATGATGATCGTATTATCGGCCACGCCCTTCGCTTCGAGGTAGGCCATCAGGTCGCCCAGCGACTTGTCGACACCCTCGACCATCGAGGCGAAACGCGCCTGGCCCTCGTCCATACCGCGTGCGACGTACTTCTCGAAGAAGCGCGGATCGCGATGAATCGGCGTATGCACGGCGTGGTGGCAGAACGAGAGGAAGAACGGACGCCCCTGCGCGATCGGATAGTCGAGCGTCTTGAGCGCCTCGAGCGTGAGCGCTTCGGTCAGGTGAGTATCCTTACCGTAGTATTCCGCCATATTTTGAACGGAGAAGAAGTTCCACGCCTCGGGCGTGTTGCCGTAGTTCTCCTCGCCGTAGTAACTGCGCGGTTTGCCTGCAATCTGGCCCGCCACATTCACACAGAAGCCCATATTGAGCGGATTGGCAGCCGGTGTGCCACCCGGAGCCCAATGGCCCTTGCCGACGTGAATCGTATAGTAGCCCGCATCCTTAAGCAGTTGCGGGAATGGCGTAACGTGTACGGCGTGAGTGAGTCCCTGCTGCTCGACGGGCGTGATGCCGTTCACGTTCCAATCCGTACGACGCACCACATCGTCGAGCTGCTCCTCGGGCGTATCGGTAGCGTCGGGATTCCAGTCGCGGTAGACCGACGTATAGTTGGTGATGCGCGTATGGGCAGCATTCATTCCCGACATAATCGACGTGCGTGTCGGGGTTGAGACCGGACAGACGTAGGCGCTCGTCATTATGGCACCCTCGTCCGCCAGACGCTGGATGTTAGGCGTGTCGTGGCGCAGGTTGAAGGGATAGACCTCCTCGCCGAAGGCGACCGACGTGTCGAGCCAGCCCATATCGTCGATCAGGAAGAGGACGACGTTCGGACGCTCGTCGCACTCCGTCGTACAGCCCGCCAGAGGGGCTGCCAGGGCGAGCGTAGCCAACATTTTATTTGCAGGTTTCATACTTATCTTTCTGGTTGGTTAGGTTTTCGGGATGCGATTGCCGATGGCGTGCGGGGCTATCTTGCCACCTCGCGACGATTCATCATCGCCTGCGTGATGGTGTGCTCGTCGACATACTCCAACTCGTCGCCAAAGCCGATACCGCGCGCTATGGTTGTGATTTTCAGGTTAGTAAAGGTGCGCAGGCGGTTCATCAGGTAGAACATCGTCGTCTCACCCTCGACCGAAGCCGAGATGGCAACAATCACCTCGCGAACGTCGCCCGCAGCGATGCGGTCGATGAGCAGGTCGATGCGCAGGTCGGACGGCGCAATGCCCTGCATCGGCGAAATCACACCGCCCAGCACGTTATACACGCCGCGATACTGGTGGGTTTTCTCAATCGAGAGCAGATCGCCCACCTGCTCGACCACGCAGACCGTCGAACGGTCGCGCGACGGGTCGCTGCATATCTCGCACACCTCGTCGTCCGAGAGGTTGCCACACTTGGCGCAGTGGCAGATATTCGTGCGGAAGTCGTCGATGGCGCAGGTCATCGAGCCCACATCCTCGCGCTCCATCTTCAATATGTGCATCGCCAGGCGCAGTGCCGTACGTCGGCCCACTCCGGGCAGACGCGACAACTCGCCGACGACATTATCCAACAGTTTCGACATACGCTTCTCCTCCCTTATCGTGTGCGGTTATATCTTCTCGATGTTGCGACTCTCCGTCCAGCCCTTCTTGCCGTCGGCAATCACAATCTCGCTCCAGCCATCAATTTCGCCCGTAACGCGCACCTTCGTACCCTCGTGCAACACGAAGATATCGGTTGCCGAACGGTCGGGCGAGCTCTTGACCGAGATGGCCGACGACATAACGATGGCGCCGTCGCGCGTCAGCATACTGCTGCGTGCCGAGAGGGCCATAGCCGTTACTGCGAGGAACAACACACCCGCTGTGAGCGTACCGTAGAAGCCCGTCTTACGCACCGCAAGACGCTGCGAGAGCAGGAACAGCAGCAGGAACATCAGTATCACGCCAAAGAGCGCGAGCGACAACACGCTCCACGCCGTGCAGCTCATCACGCCACGCACCGCGCGCATCCAGCGCAGGAGGAAGAACTCCGGCACGACCGCTATGCGATCCTTGGTCTGCTGTTCGGCGAGGGCGAGGTTATGGAGCACATCCTCCGAGGCGTGTGCCCCCTCCAACGCGCGGTTGTAGTAGAGGATGGCACGCCCCAGCGCACCCTGCTTGAAGGCGGCATTGGCGGCATTGTACCACAGTTTCGGCGAGGTGTAGCCGTTGGCGACAATCTGCTCGTAGCACTTGAGCGCGCTATCGTAGCGAGCGTCGATATAGTAGCGATTACCCTCGTCCCAGAGTTGTTCGACGGACGACGAGAGCACCGGCTCGACCGCAATCGGCTCGCTCGGCTGCTCGGCAGCGCTCTGTGGCTGCTCGGCAGCGACCGGCTCTGCCACCCCCTCTGCGGTTTGGGCCGACGCTGCGCCCGTCGCAAGAGCGAGGGCGAGCATCATCGAAAATATTATCTTTTTCATCTGCATCTGATTCATCTATTTTTTGACCACCGATTCGATTTTCGAGACCACCTCGATACCCTTGCCGTAGACCTCGTCCATCGTGGTCGTGGCTACAGGCGAGTATTGTGCCTCCTCGCACATCGAGATAATCTCCGTAATCTCGCGTGCCTCATCGACCGCACCGCGACGACTCAACTCCTCGCGCACGGACTCCTTCGTCAAATCCGCCACCGGAATATTGAAACGGTCGCTGATGTAGCCCCACAGCGCGTGGAGCATCTCCTCGTAGAAGGCACGGCGATTCTGCTCCTTCATATAGAGCGCCGCCTTGCGGAAGCGTTGCACGGCGACCTTGTTGGCACGACGCGCGTGGACAAGCACCGTATTGCGGCTGTCGCGCATACGCTTGCGGACAACCAGGAACGTGAGCACCGCAAATGCCACCATAGCCGCCATCACAGCCCAATAGAGCGGCGAGAGGATGAGTGGCGTAGCGCTCTGACGCAGTGCCGGACGGCCGAGCTTGATGAAGCGGATATCGTTGCCGAGCAGACGCACATCCTCCTTACGCACGCCCGACGAGACCACCTGCGACGGCGCACCACCCGCCTTGGCGTCGGGCAGCACCGTGAGCGCGAACTCCTCGGAGCGGAGCGTAACGTATTTTGCTGTTTCGGGGTTGAAGTACGTGAACTCGATAGGCGCAATCGTATATTCACCCTCGGCGCGCGGGATGAACGGATACTCGAACGAGCGGTAGCCCGTCGAACCTGAGCCGCTGTTGCGAATCTGCTCCGTCGGCTTCACGTCGTACATCTCGAACGACGACGGCAGTGCGAGCGTCGGCGCCTGCATAAACTTCAGGTTGCCCGAGCCGGCAATGCGCACATCAATATTTGCGGCCGAATTGGCCGACACACTCTCAGTCGAGAGCGTCGCCTCCATCGTATAGCGGCCCACCGCACCCGCGAAGGATGCCGGAGCGCCCGCAGGGAACTCCTTGACCTCGACCACCACCTCCGGCGTACGCAGTGCGCGACGAACGTTGTATATCTCACGACCGCCACCAAAGAACGGATCGTAGTTGCGCGGATTCTGCACCACAACCTGCACGAAGACCATCAGCTCGGACGGCTCGATCGTGAGTCGGCCGCTCTGCTGCGGATAGAGCAGGTACTCGGCTATGTTGTACGCCTCGTAGACCTTGCCGTCGAGCGTCTCGCGGAACGGGCCCTGCTCGATGTCGAGCTGCTGCGACCAGAAGCCGTTGAAGGCGGGCATCTTCGCACCCTCCGAGCCGGCAACATTCACACGGCTGTAGAGTTTCAGCGTGGCACGTATCGGCTCGCCCTTATAGACCGAGCGACGCGACAGCGCAAGGCGCAACAACACGTCGTCCTTGCCAATCTGGTTGCTCGCCCTCTGCTCGAGCGACTCGCCCGACTGCTGCTGACGCGATTCGCGGGCCTGTGTCCCACCGCCCGAAGCATTTGCCCCACCACCGGAGCGCACCTCGACAGGTGTTACGCGCGTGCGATACTTCACACCATCGACCGCAACCTCCGCCTCGCCGATGCGCAGCTCGCCGCTACGGGTTGGCAGCAGGACGTAGGTGATCGAGTAGTTGACGCTCTTGGTCATCTTGCCATTGACAATCGAGATAGACGACCCCTGCGACGTTGCAGGGCCGGCCAACACGTCGAAGCCCTCGAACGTCGGTGGCGCAAACGACTTGTCGTCGGGTTTGGCATTGAGCGCAAACTCGGCACGGAACGGCTCGCCCTCCGAGACAATCATCGGAGTATTCAGCTCGAAGACTACCTTCTCGTCGGCAACGACCGACCATACGGTACAGACCGTCATAACGACGGTGATAAAGAGAGATTTTATAAGATTGTTCATACGAAAAAAACAACGATATAAAACTATGTTTTATTGCCCGACAGAGCGAAGTTTCGTTCCTCGCTCGTCAGTAGCCATTACAAAACACCCAAACCCCCTTTTCGCAAAGGGGGTCGGGCGTAGGTTTATGTTATGGTGTGCGGTCACGCACACATCAAATTTGCTCCCGAGGTACAGAATTGGGTAACACACGGTTGCGCAACTGCGCACTAAATTTGATGCGCGCCGCATCAAATTTAGTGCGCGAATTCGGCGAAGAAGTCGTTACCCTTGTCGTCAACGATGATGAACGCAGGGAAGTTCTCGACGTAAATCTTACGAACTGCCTCCATACCGAGCTCCGGGAAGTCGACAACCTCGACACTCTTAATCGAGTTCTTCGCGAGGATTGCAGCCGGACCACCAATCGAGCCGAGGTAGAAGCCACCGTTTGCCTGGCAAGCGTCGGTTACCTGCTTCGAGCGGTTACCCTTCGCTACCATCACCATCGAGCCACCCGCCTTCTGGAAGAGGTCTACGTACGAGTCCATACGACCTGCAGTGGTAGGGCCGAACGAGCCCGAAGCCATACCTGCCGGCGTCTTTGCAGGGCCTGCGTAGTAAACCGGATGGTTCTTGAAATACTCAGGCATTGGCTCTCCATTGTCGAGCATCTGCTTGATGCGTGCGTGAGCGATATCACGAGCCACGATGAGCGTACCCTTCAGGTTGAGACGCGTCTTGATAGGATACTGCGAGAGGATCTCGCGAACCTTATCCATACCCTCGTCGAGGTCGATATCTACAGCCGGCGACATTGCAGGTGCCTCACTTGGCAAGAAACGTGCCGGATTCTTCTCCAACTGCTCGAGGAAGATACCCTCCGGAGTGATCTTCGCCTTGATGTTACGGTCGGCCGAGCAGCTTACGCCGATAGCAACCGGACACGAAGCGGCGTGGCGAGGTGCGCGGATGACGCGAACGTCGTGAACGAGGTACTTACCACCGAACTGTGCGCCGATGCCCATCTCCTGGCAGATCTTGAGCACCTTCTCCTCCCACTCGAGGTCGCGGAAACAACGACCGCCCTCGTTGCCCGAAGTTGGGAGCTCGTCGAGGTAACCTGCCGATGCCTTCTTAACGGTTGCCAAACACATCTCTGCCGACGTACCGCCGATGCAGACAGCCAAGTGGTATGGCGGACACGCCGACGTACCGAGATCCTTGATGTGCTCCTTGAAGAACTTCGTGAGCGACTCCTCGTTCAACAGCGCCTTGGTCTGCTGGTAGAGGAAGGTCTTGTTGGCCGAGCCACCACCCTTCGTGATGAAGAGGAACTCGTACTCCATACCCGGATGACCACCGTAGATGTCGATCTGTGCCGGAAGGTTCGTACCCGTATTGTGCTCGTCGGTCATCGTGATAGGCACCACCTGCGAGTAGCGGAGGTTGCGCTCCTTGTAGGTCTCGTACACACCGCGAGTGATGCACTCCGCATCGTCAACGCCCGTATATACGTCCTCACCCTTGTGAGCCACGCAGATAGCCGTACCCGTATCCTGGCAAGTAGGAAGCTCGCCCTCGGCAGCAACCACCGAGTTCATCAACATCGTGTAAGCCACGAACTTGTCGTTGTCGGTTGCCTCTGCATCGTCGAGGATGTTACGCAACTTCTGCAGGTGCGAAGCACGCAAGTAGAACGATACGTCCTCGTAAGCGGCCTTCGAGAGCAACTCCAAGCCCTTCGGATCGACCTTCAAAATTTTACGACCATCACACTCAACCACCTTAACGTAGTCCTTCGTGAGAAGGCGATACTCCGTGTTGTCGCGCTCGATTGGAAGCGGCGCCTGATAGATAAATTCTGCCATAGTTTTTCTGTTTTATAGATTTTTGTGTTTGTTTATGTCGTGCTAAACGCTATGCACATAGTGCATACCAAAAAGCAAAGGTAGTGATTTTTTGCAGGAAAGCAAAAAATTTTTTGCGCTTCATTTTTTTGGTTTTAAGGTCGAGTAAGGATGTTTTGCTGCGCAAAAATCCCGATTTTTATTTTTACATATCCCCCAAACCCCCTTTTTTAAAAAGGGGGCTTTGTCGCTGCGCTCCGTGTGGGATGTGGCACCCTCGTCTGAACTCCTGTTTTTTTGATAAGGTCGAGTAAGGTCGCGCAATCTGCGATTGCTTTAAGGTCGAGTAAGGTCGAGTAAGGATGTTTTGCTATGCAAAAATCCCGATTCATATTTACATTCCCCCTAAATCCCCCTTTGACCTGCGGTCTTCCTCCTTCGCGCCTCGGCATAGTCTGCAAGCCGCCTCTGCCCTCGGCTTGGCGTCGGTTGGCAAAGGGGGACTTGGTCGCTGCGCTCCGTGTGGGATGTGGCACCCTCGTCTGAACTCCTGTTTTTTTATAAGGTCAAGTAAAGTCGCGCAATCTGTGATTGCTTTAAGGTCGAGTAAGGTCGAGTAATGTTTGTTGTCGAGGACGTTACTTGACCTTATTTGACCTTAATTGACCTTAAAAACAATGGCAACGAATGGCAAGCGCACTCCTTCAGAGTGCTGAATGGCAAGCGCAGTCTGGCGACTGCTTAATGGCAGAAAATGGCAATATCTACGACTGATTTTAATTGACCTTACTTGACCTTAATTGACTTTATTCGACCTTAATAGACCTTAATCCCTTTTGTGGCGGGCAAAGAATCGGGCGATAAGGGGTAGCGACTCCCGATTGAACTTGTGGCCGTCGGGGTGAATGTAGGTCTCCACATCGGCACCCTCCGCACCGCGATACAGCGTGTGGTAGCTGCCGACTCTCTTGCCCTTGCGGCAACCATTCGTGGCGAGTGCGCGCTCGATGCTCTTTTGTACGCGCCACAGCGGTACGATGTCGTCTGCCTCGCCGGCTACAAAAAAGGCCGGTTTTGGGGGTTGTTGCTCTGCCAAACCACGCAGGTTGCCCGCACCCGACGCCGACGGAGCAACCGCCGCAAAGCACTCGCCACGCACGGCCCACAGCGCGTGGGTAAAACCGCCGCCATTGGAGTGGCCCATTGCGTAAACTCGTTGCAGGTCAACACTATATCGCTTGGCAATCTCGGTCAGCAGCCGATCGAAAAAGGCGACATCGCGCCCCTCGTCGTCGGCAGTCGGCATCACCCAGCCGAAGCCGTCGCGGAGCCCACCCTCGACCCACATACCCTGCGGATAGACCACTATCGCCTCGCGCCAATGCTCGTGCATCGGCATACGCCGTGCCGCGCCGTCCATCGTTCCCGACCGACCGTGAAAGACAAAAACCAGAGGCGCACCGCCACTCGGGATAGGCACATCGGGCAAAAAGAGCAGTGCACGACGCGTGGCACCACCCGACTCAACCTCAACGAGTTGCTCGGCACGCACATTCGATGCGCGCTGTGCGAACACGGTTTTCGCGCCCGACCATACGAGCACAAACAGCAGCAATAAAAAAACCGACTTTTTCATACACAGCAAATATACGAAAAAATCGGTTAAAAACAATTCCTTTCTTTAATTTGAGAAAACCAACTTTTGGTTAACCGCATCAATCTCAATCGGTTTTTCGCGATTGACATCCCCCGCAAGAATCCGCTTCGAGAGCTCGTTCACCACCTCGCGCTGGATGGTGCGCTTGACAGGACGCGCGCCGAACATCGCATCGTAGCCGGCGTGGGCAATCCAATCGCGGGCAGCGGTGGTGTAGTTGAGCGATATGCCATTGTGCGTGAGCATCTTGGCTATGGCGTGCATCTGCATATCGACAATGCGGCGGATATCCTCCTCGGTGAGCGGCTCGAACATCACAATCTCGTCGATGCGGTTGACGAACTCGGGTTTGAGCTGCTGCTTGAGCAGGTCGACCACGTCGCGTCGCGTGCGCTCGACAACCTCGCGCGACACCGCCCCACCCTGCGTCGATGCCGACGCAAAGTGCTCCTGAATCAGGTGCGAGCCCATATTGGAGGTCATAATGATAATGGTGTTGCGGAAGTCGACCGTACGGCCCTTGTTATCGGTGAGTCGGCCGTCGTCGAGCACCTGCAACAAAATGTTGAAAACGTCGGAATGGGCCTTCTCAATCTCGTCGAGCAGAACGACCGAATATGGCTTGCGACGCACCGCCTCGGTGAGCTGGCCACCCTCGTCGTAGCCGACATATCCCGGAGGCGCACCGACCAGGCGCGACACGCTATGACGCTCCTGATACTCACTCATATCGATACGCGTCATCATATTTTCGTCGTTGAACAGAAACTCTGCCAACGCCTTTGCAAGCTCGGTTTTACCGACGCCTGTCGTACCTAAAAAGATGAACGAGCCAATAGGTTTTCGGGCGTCGTTCAGACCGGCACGCGAGCGACGCACAGCATCCGAAATCACGCTTATTGCCTCGTGCTGACCGACCACTCGACGGTGGAGTTCGTCCTCCAGACGGAGCAACTTTTCGCGCTCCGAGGCGAGCATCCTCGTCACCGGAATACCCGTCCAGCGCGACACCACATCGGCGATATCTTGCGCCGAGACCTCCTCGCGAATCATCTGCCCCGACGAGGTGGTTGCGCGCAGCTCCTCCTGCAAGGCGTCGATCTGCTTCTGCGCCTCGACAATCTTGCCGTAGCGAATCTCCGCCACGCGGCCGTAATCGCCCTGACGCTCGGCTTGTTGCGCCTCGATTTTCAGCTGCTCGATCGACTCCTTATTCTGCTGGATGCGACGCAGGATGTCGCGCTCGCCCTCCCACTTGGCACGCTTCTCGGAGACCTTCGCCTGCACATCCTCAATCTCGCGGTCGAGACGCGCCACACGCTCCGAGTCGTTCTCGCGACGAATCGCCTCGCGCTCGATTTCGAGCTGACGACGACGGCGCTCAAGGGCATCGACCTCCTCCGGCACGGAGTTCATCTCCAGACGCAGACGCGATGCCGCCTCGTCGATGAGGTCAATCGCCTTGTCGGGCAGAAAACGCGAGGTGATGTAGCGGTGCGAGAGCTCGACGGCCGAGACAATCGCCTCGTCCTTGATGCGCACCTTGTGGTGGTTTTCGTAGCGCTCTTTGAGGCCGCGCAGGATGGAGACCGCATCGTCGGTGGTCGGCTCATCGACCATAACCTTCTGGAAACGACGCTCCAAGGCCTTGTCCTGCTCGAAATACTTTTGGAACTCGTCGAGCGTCGTAGCGCCTATCGTGCGCAGGTCGCCACGCGCCAGAGCCGGCTTGAGGATGTTCGCCGCATCCATCGCACCGCTCGACTTGCCGGCACCCACCAGCGTATGAATCTCGTCGATGAAGAGCAGCAACTCGCCATCGCTGGCAATCACCTCCTGCACGACCGCCTTCAGGCGCTCCTCGAACTCGCCCTGATACTTCGCACCGGCAATGAGTGCGCCCATATCGAGCGAAAAGACCACCTTCGAGCGGAGGTTCTCGGGCACATCGCCACCGACAATGCGGTGGGCGATGCCCTCGGCGATGGCCGTCTTGCCGACGCCCGGCTCACCGACCAGAATCGGGTTGTTCTTGGTGCGGCGCGAGAGAATCTGCAACACGCGACGAATCTCCTCGTCGCGACCAATCACAGGGTCGAGCTTGCCGTTGCGCGCCATATCGTTAAGGTTGATGGCGTACTTGCCCAACGCATCGAACTCCTGCTGCGAGGTGGGCGAATCGACCGTCGCACCCTTGCGGAACTGACGAATCGCCTCGATGAGCTCCTTCTCGGTTGCGCCCGCCGCCTTCAAGAGCTCGGAACAGCGACCGCGCTCGACAACAAGCCCCAGGAGCAGGTGCTCGACCGAGGCATACTTGTCGGAAAACTTCTTCGTGAAGTCGATGGCGCGCTGGATGGCACGCGAGGTGTCGGCCGAGAAGAATGGCTCGCCACCCTCGACCTTCGGCAGTGAGCGCACCGCCTCGGATAGTTCGCCACGCAGCGAGCGCACGTTCACGCCCACCCGACCGAGGAGAAACGCCCCCAGCGAGTCGTCCTCCGCAACGAGCGTCGAGAGCAGGTGCAACGGCTCGACCGCCTGCTGGCCCATCGAGCGCGTCAAGGCAACGGCGCCCTGCAACGCCTCCTGTGCCTTTATCGTAAGAGAATTGATGTTTGCCATAGTTTTTCGTATCGTTTTTAGTTTATAATTTTCACTCGTTCGCCCCACCGAGCAGCTTGCCCGCATCGAATTTCAACGAGTCGCCGCAGCGCAGACCGCTACGCGGGGCTCTGCAAAAAGGCGTTCAAAGCGCGGGCCAAACGGGAGAAATGTGCCATTTTCCGACGAAATGTCGGGCATTGGCACGCAAAAGTGCCAATCGCACGTCAAATTGTCCGAAAATTGTGGCCGTGCTTTCGACTTTTTTTCGTACATTTGTCGCTGATTATGGAACAGTTCGTAGTATCGGCACGCAAATATCGTCCCGCGACCTTCACATCGGTCGTCGGTCAGAAGCATATCACTTCGACCTTGAAGAACGCCATCGAGCGCAATCAGCTGGCTCACGCCTATCTGTTTTGCGGCCCGCGAGGTGTCGGCAAGACCACTTGTGCGCGTATCTTCGCGAAGGCAATCAACTGCCTCAACCCGACGGGTGCGGAGGCGTGCAACGAGTGCGATTCGTGCCGCTCGTTCAACGAGGGACGCTCGCTCAACATCCACGAGCTCGATGCTGCGTCGAACAACTCGGTAGACGACATCCGTAACCTTATCGAGCAGACGCGCGTCATTCCGCAAATCGGCCACTACTCGGTATTCATCATCGACGAGGTGCATATGCTCTCGCAGGCGGCGTTCAACGCCTTCCTGAAGACACTCGAAGAGCCACCGCAGCACGCGGTGTTCATCCTCGCAACCACCGAGAAACACAAGATTATCCCGACCATCTTGTCGCGCTGTCAGATATACGACTTCAACCGTATCCGCGTGGAGGATGCCGTTGAGTATCTGAAATATATCGCATCGAACGAGGGTGTAACGGCCGACGAGGAGTCGCTCAACCTCATCGCACAGAAGGCGGACGGAGGTATGCGCGATGCGCTGTCGATGTTCGACAAGGCGGTATCGTTCTGCGGCACGTCGCTCGAGTATCGCACGGTGGCGCAGACGCTCAACGTCCTCGACTACGACACCTATTTCCGCTTCACGGATCTGCTCCGCGAGGGCGACTACATCAACGCACTGCTCGATTTCGACCGCGTGCTCTCGAAGGGCTTCTCGGGGCAGACATTTATGAGCGGCCTGAACCAGCACCTGCGCGACCTGCTCGTGGCGAAGGGCCCGGCCATCTCGCTTATCGAGTATACGGGTACGCTGATGGAGCGCTACCGCCGACAGGCCGAGGTGTGCGACGTCGCGTTCCTCTTCGGAGCGATTTCATTGCTCTCGGATGCGGACGGCCGACTACGCACCGCCTCAAATCAACGACTGCTGGTAGAGCTTACGCTGATGAAGATTGCCGGCATCGCTCAAAAAAAAAATAGCGGACTGAACCTGCCCGAAGAGGATAATTACCCCCTTCCGGACCTCTCAAACCAACCACAACCAACTGTAGCAAAGCAAGTTACGCAAGCACCGCAACCGGTTGCGACAGCTACGGCAGCGCCTGCACCGGCGGCTCAACCGACCGTACAGCCAAGCGTTCAACCGACCGCACAGCAACCTGTTCAACCGACCGCACAGCCGATGCCGACTCCGCAACCTGCGGCTCAACCGACGGCTCAACCGCAACCGACGGCACAGCCATCGCGCATCGGCAGACTTGTGCCGGGTGGCTCGCTGGCGTCGCTGCTCAACCGCGTGAGTGGCGGAGGCGAGGGTGAGGGCAATGTGATTCACCATAAGGATCCCGAGAGCGAGCAGAAGCTCACAGCCAAGCGTCAGGAGATAATCGAGTTCCTCGGCCGACAGTATCCGATACTCAAGTCGGTGGTCGAGCAGTTGCGATTCGAGGAGAATAAGATGATACTGGAGGTGCCGACCGACTCGTTGCGCGAGGAGTTGCGCCACACGCGAAGCGAGATTCTGGAGAGCGTAGCACAGCTGGCGGGCATCAACGGAATGCTCGACTTGGAGGTGATACTCCGCGAGGTGGAGGTGAAGCTCCGTCCCGTGAAGCTCGAGGATCGTCTGCGACACATTGAGTCGAAGTCGGGCGAGATATTCCACACGCTCTGCAAGTCGCTCGACCTTGAGGTGGAGTAAACGGGGCGAGAGAGGTTTTTGCGCGGGGTTATAAGGTCTTTAAGGTCAATTAAGGTCGAGTAAGGAGAGCGCAACAAGAGCAAGCGAGGAGATGACAGGAGAGAGGAGATTAAGGCAAGGCGTAAAAAACATTACTTGACCTTACTCGACCTTATTTGACCTTACTCGACCTTAACAAAAGCGAAGAAAATTATTAAAAACATTAAAGAATATGGCAAGAAAGAATTTTGTTGAAGAGTTGCAGTGGCGCGGTATGATCCACACGATTATGCCGGGTGCCGAGGAGCAGCTCCAGAAGGAGATGACAACCGCATATCTGGGTATCGACCCTACGGCGGATTCGTTGCATATCGGCCACTTGGTGGGCGTTATGATTTTGAAGCACTTGCAGATGTGCGGCCACCGTCCGATCGCTCTGGTCGGTGGTGCAACGGGTATGATTGGCGACCCAAGCGGTAAGTCGCAGGAGCGTAACCTGCTCGACGAGGCGGCTTTGCGCCACAATCAGGAGGCAATCAAAAACCAGCTCGCACGCCTTATCGACTTCGATTCGGATGCCGAGAATGCAGCCGTAATGGTCAACAACTACGACTGGATGAAGGAGTTCTCGTTCCTCGACTTTGCACGCGAAATCGGTAAGTGCATCACCGTAAACTATATGATGGCGAAGGATTCGGTTAAGAAGCGCTTCAATGGCGAGGGCGACGGTATGTCGTTCACCGAGTTCACCTACCAGCTCTTGCAGGGCTACGACTTCCTGCACCTCTACCAGACGATGAACTGTAAGGTACAGCTCGGCGGTGCCGACCAGTGGGGCAACATCACCACCGGCACGGAGCTCATCCGCCGCAAGCTCGGCTCGGAGGCAGAGGCATTCGCTATCACCTGCCCGCTCATCACCAAGGCCGACGGCACGAAGTTCGGCAAGACCGAGAGCGGCAACGTATGGCTCGACGCACGCTACACCTCGCCGTACAAGTTCTACCAGTTCTGGTTGAACGTGAGCGACGACGACGCGAAGCGCTACATCAAGATCTTCACGCTGCTCGACCGCGAGACCATCGAGGCCCTCATCGCCGAGCACGAGGAGGCACCACATTTGCGTGTGTTGCAGAAGCGTCTGGCAAAGGAGATTACCACGATGATTCACTCGGCCGAGGAGTACGAGAAGGCGGTTGAGGCCTCGGGCATCCTCTTTGGCGGTGCTACATCGGAGGCGTTGCGTCGCCTCGACGAGCAGACCTTGTTGCAGGTGTTCGACGGCGTTCCGCAGTTCCACATCACGGCTGCCGATCTGGGCTGCTCGTTCATCGACCTCTGCGCCGAGAAGACGCAGGTGTTCCCGTCGAAGGGCGAGTGCCGCAAGATGATTCAGGGCGGTGGCGTTGCGCTCAACAAGGAGAAGGTGGGCGACATCGCACGCACGGTAACGGCCGAGGATCTGATTGCCGAGAAGTATCTGCTCGTGCAGAAGGGTAAGAAGAACTACTACCTTGTAATTGTCGACTAAGCGAGCGACGATGGCAGAGGGCAAGATGTATGAGATCAACCTGGAAGGTATGGATTTCCGTGCCTTCCACGGTTGTTACGACCTCGAGCAGCGCACGGGAAGCCACTTCGAGGTGGACGTGCGCATCACGACCGCGCTGGGCGATGTGGCCGAGAGCGACGACGTAACGCGCGCGGTGAACTACCTGACGGTCTACGAGGTGGTACGCGAACAGATGGGGGTCACGCAGCACACCATCGAGCGTGTGGCGCAGAACATCATCGACGCACTCCACGAGCGCTTCGAGCAGATTACGGCCATCGAGTGCCGCGTCACGAAGCTCGCACCGCCACTCGGTGGCAAGGTTGCGCGCGTGAGCGTAACGCTCGGCGAGCAGTGGTAGAGAATTTGAGAGGGTGAGAAGGGTCGGCATACCCCAAGTAAACGGCCGACCAATTTAGGTTTAGGTTAAAATATGAACGAAAAACGTGATTCGTTCGGCAGCAAGATTGGTGCAATCCTTGTTGCCGCAGGCAGCGCAGTCGGCCTGGGAAGCATCTGGCGCTTCCCGTACATCGCCGGCGAGAACGGTGGCAGTGCCTTTATCCTGATGTATATGTTGAGTATGCTGTGTGTCGGCATACCGGTTATGTTGGCGGAGTTCGCCATCGGTACGCGCACACGCAAAAGCCCCGTAAAGGCGTACGACGAGCTCTCGCCACGATGGAAGTGGCTGGGCTACAACAGCATCGTCGTGTCGATACTCATCTCGGGCTTCTACTATATTGTGGCCGGTTGGGCGCTGCACTACTTCATCGTGTCGCTCGACGGCTCGCTCTATACCGATGCCGACTTCCACGCGACGTTCGAGCGTTTCTGCTCGTCGTGGCAGGAGCCGCTCTACACCTATCTGTTCATCGCGCTGACGCACATCATCGTAGTGATGGGTGTGCAGAAGGGCCTGGAGCGCACCTCGAAGGTGATGATGCCGGCCCTGCTGGTGATGCTCGTCGGTATGGCCGTACGCTCGTCGATGATGGAGGGCGCTGCGGAGGGCTACGAGTTCCTCTTCAAGCCCGACTTCTCGAAGGCATTTACCTTCAACACGCTGATTTGCGCCATCGGTCAGGCGTTCTTCTCGCTCTCGATCGGCTTGGGCTGTATGATTGCCTACTCGTCGTACTTCAAGCAGGGAACAAACCTCACTAAGACGGCATTCTCGGTAACGGCGATGACCTTCATCGTTGCCATCCTGTCGGGCATCGTAATCTTCCCGGCGGTGTTCAGCGTCGAGGGTTTGGAGCCGACGGCAGGCCCTACGCTCATATTCGAGACGCTGCCGTTCGTCTTCCGCGATATGCCGATGCCGCAGCTCTGGTCGGCGGTATTCTTCCTGCTCATCTCGATGGCGGCACTCACCTCGACCATCTCGTTCCACGAGGTGCTGACGCAGTACCTGCAGGAGAACCACTCGATGGAGCGTCGCAAGGCGGCCACTACGGTCTCGCTCGCCTCGGCAGGCGTGGCATCGCTCTGTCTGGCTGTGCCTATGCTCTTCGATGCGTTCGACCAAATCACGGCCGACTATCTGATGCCGATCGGCGGACTCTTCACAGCCATATTTGCCGGCTGGATATTCTCGCGCGCGACACTCAAAGAGCAGATAACCAACGCCGGCACGCTTCGTGCACGGATGTTCCCGATGCTCGTCTTTGC
The DNA here is from genome assembly GCA_045635325.1 of Alistipes sp. GTDB lineage: Bacteria > Bacteroidota > Bacteroidia > Bacteroidales > Rikenellaceae > Alistipes. The sequence goes on along the minus strand of JAZRBZ010000015.1, from coordinate 27,840 downwards.
GCTGAAATGGCTCTGCCCGATATTGCTGACGGCGTCGTTCATCTATAATTTGGTGTTTTGATGCAAAATATTGTGCAAATTCCCGAAAATTTTAGTATTTTTGCGGACGTTGAACAGAATATATAATTCGACTTATTAACATAAATTTCAAACAATTATGATTTCTTACAAGGAAATTGGTCTTGTAAACACCCGTGAGATGTTTGCAAAGGCAATCGACGGCGGTTACGCCGTTCCTGCATTCAACTTCAACAATATGGAGCAGTTGCAGGCAATCATTATGGCTTCGGCAGAGACCAAGTCGCCGGTAATCCTTCAGGTTTCGAAGGGCGCGCGTAACTACGCTAACCAGACTCTCCTCCGCTATATGGCAGAGGGTGCTGTTGAGTACGCAAAGGAGCTCGGCTGGGAGAACCCACAGATCGTTTTGCACCTCGACCACGGTGATTCGTTCGAGACCTGCAAGAGCTGTATCGATATGGGCTTCTCGTCGGTTATGATCGACGGTTCGCACCTCCCTTACGACGAGAACGTAGCTCTCACCAAGAAGGTTGTTGAGTACGCTCACCAGTTCGACGTTACCGTTGAGGGCGAGCTCGGCGTTTTGGCCGGCGTTGAGGATGAGGTTTGCGCTGAGGAGAGCCACTACACCAAGCCAGAGGAGGTAGTAGACTTCGTAACCAAGACCGGTTGCGACTCGCTCGCTATCTCGATCGGTACTTCGCACGGTGCTTACAAGTTCACCCCTGAGCAGTGCACCCTCGACCCACAGACCGGTCGTCTCGTGCCACCGCCATTGGCATTCGACGTATTGGAGGCAATCGAGAAGGAGCTTCCTGGCTTCCCTATCGTACTCCACGGTTCGTCGTCGGTTCCACAGGAGGAGGTTGAGACCATCAACAAGTACGGCGGTGCTTTGAAGGCAGCTGTAGGTATTCCTGAGGAGCAGCTCCGCAAGGCAGCAGAGGGCGCAGTTTGCAAGATCAACATCGACTCGGACTCGCGTCTGGCGATGACTGCAGCAATCCGCGAGGTATTTGCTACCAAACCTGCAGAGTTCGACCCACGTAAGTACTTGGGCCCAGCTCGTGAGAATATGAAGAAGCAGTACATCCACAAGATTGTGAACGTACTCGGCTCGAACGGCCACGCAGAGTAATTTGCTCGGTCGGCGGGGGGAGTGATTAGCTCTACCCGATAAGAGAAAGGGATTGCCCGAATGGGCAATCCCTTTTTGGTTTCAATATTGGTAAGGTCGAGTAAGGTCGCGCAGAGGATTTTTTAACCGACGCTGCGGAGCGAGGGCAGAAGGCAAACTTGTTTGCACTATGCCGAGCCGCAAGGAGGAAGACGAAGTCAATGGCAACGAATGGCAGTCGTTCGCTGACGCTCACTTGAATGACATTTAATGGCATTTAATAACAGAATAAAAAATTGCTATTCTCTGCCATTAAGCAGTCGTCAGACTGCGAATGCCATTCAGCACTCTGCAAGAGTGCGCTTGCCATTCAATGCCACAGTTTTTTAAGGTAGAGTAAGGTCAATTAAGGTCTATTAAAATCGGTCGTAGATATTGCTATTCTCTGCCATTAAGCAGTCGTCAGACTGCGAATGCCATTCAGCACTCTGAAGGAGTGCGCTTGCCATTCGTTGCCACAGTTTTTTAAGGTCAAATAAGGTCAAGTAATGTTTTTTTACGCCTTGCCTTAATCTCCTCGCTCTTATCATCTCCTCGCTTGCTCTTGTTGCGCTTTCCTTACTCGTTAAAAACGCCTAACACCTACCCTGCACCGAAACGCCTCCTTACTCCTCCAGGCGCGTAATTCGTGCGCCGATGGCGTTGAGGCGGCCTTCGATGTCGCGGTAGCCACGGTCGATCTGCTCGACGTTCTGGATGGTGCTCGTACCCTCGGCACTCATCGCCGCGATGAGCAGCGCCACACCGGCACGAATATCTGGCGACGACATCTTCGCAGCACGCAGGCGCGTCTGGTGATCCTGACCGATAACAACGGCGCGGTGCGGATCGCAAAGCACAATCTGCGCGCCCATATCAATCAGCTTGTCGACAAAGAAGAGGCGGCTCTCGAACATCTTTTGGTGGATGAGCACCGTGCCCTTCGCCTGTGTAGCCACGACGAGGAAGATGGAGAGCAGGTCGGGCGTGAGGCCCGGCCACGGAGCGTCGGCGATGGTCATAATCGAGCCATCGATAAAGCTCTCGATGCGGTAGTGATCCTGCTGGGGAACATATATATCGTCGCCACGACGCTCGAGCGCGATGCCCAGACGCGAGAACTGCGCCGGGATGATGCCCAGGTCGTCAAACGAGACATTCTTGATGGTGAGTGCCGAACGGTTCATCGCCGCCATACCGATAAACGAGCCGACCTCGATCATATCGGGCAGCATACGATGCGACGTGCCACCGAGCGAGTCGACACCCTCGATCTCGAGCAGGTTCGACGCGATACCCGAGATGCGTGCACCCATACGGTTGAGCATCTTGCAAAGTTGCTGCAGGTATGGCTCGCAGGCAGCGTTATAGATGGTGGTTTTGCCCTTGGCGAGCACAGCCGCCATCACGATATTGGCCGTACCCGTTACCGAAGCCTCGTCGAGCAGCATATAGCAACCCTTCAGGCGGTCGGCCTTGACGGTGAAGAACGACTCGGCAGCGTCGAAATCAAACTCGGCACCGAGCTTCTGGAAACCGATGAAGTGCGTATCCAGACGGCGGCGACCAATCTTATCGCCACCCGGCTTCGGGATGTAGCCCACGCCGAAACGCGCAAGCAGCGGACCAATCATCATCACCGAGCCACGCAGACGCGTACAGCGACGGCGATAGTCCTCGCTCTGCAGGTAGTCGAGCGAGATGTTTGCGGCGCGGAACGAGTAGCACTCCTCCGAGAGACGATGCACCTCGACACCCATCGCCTCGAGCAGCTCGATAAGCTGCAGGACGTCGAGTATCTGCGGCACGTTGTCGATGATGACCTCCTCGCTCGTGAGCAACGTGGCACAAATGACCTGTAATGCTTCATTTTTAGCACCTTGCGGAGTGATTTCGCCCGACAGACGATGACCTCCCTCAACCTTGAATACTGCCATACGGTTAATGTTTTCGGATTATTCTCCAAAGATAGCGATTCTTTTGCGAAAAATCAACACCTGTGGCGTGAACTTTTTGCCACAAGCGCGAAGAGCACACCTCACGACGGGGTAAACGGCCTATCGGGCGGCCTTACGCGAGAGGAGCCAAAGCCCAAAGAAGGTGAGTGAGGCGTTGAGCAACATCAGCTCGTAGCCGAAACGGTAGCCGCCAAACCACTGCTCGGAGAAGTGTTGCAGCACGAAACAGACGAGCGGTGCGGCAAGCACCACCACCGGCACGCCCGCCGAGCGGACCGAGCGACGGGTGAAGAGGCCGAAGGCGAAGAGGCCGAGAATCGGGCCATAGGTGTACGAAGCGAGCGTATAGACGGCATCGATGACGCTGCTGTTGCTCACAAGATGCAGCGTGTAGACCACGCCTGCCATAGCCACCGCCATACCTATATGCACGCGCTTACGCACGCGCGCGAGAGTCTGCTCGTCGTAGCGTTTGTCGCCACCGAGGATATCGATCGTGAACGAGGTGGTCAGCGCCGTCATAGCCGAGCCGGCTGCCGAGTAGGTCGAGGCGATAAGCCCCAGCACGAAGAAGATACCCACCGCGAGGGGCACTTCGGGCGAGGTAGCCACCGTCGGGAACATCGCATCCGTGCCACCCGAGAGTGCGATACCCTTGCGCTCGGCAAAGGTGTAGAGCAGCACGCCCAGCACCGAGAGCGTGAAGATGACCACCGCCTGCAAGATGCTCGAGAGCATCATATTCTTCTGCGAGTCGCGGGCATTGCGGCACGAGAGCGTGCGCTGCATCATCTCCTGATCGAGGCCCGTCATAGCGATAACGAGGAATACGGCCGAAAAGAACTGCTTGAAGAAGTAGCGACGATCGCGCACATCGTCCAGAAAGAAGGTCTGCGACATCTCGCTATCGCGCACCGTCCGCACCATATCCGCGAACGACATATCGAGCCCGTCGACCACCACCCACATCGAGAGTGCGACGCTCGCAACCAGGCACACCGTCTTTAGAACGTCGGTTGCGATGATCGACTTCACGCCTCCGCGGAACGTGTAGGCCCAGACGAGCAGTATCGTAAGGGAGCAGTTCACGGCGAACGGCACGCCGATTCTATCGAAGAGCAGCGGCTGCAGGACGGCACATATCAGGAACAGGCGCAACGAGCCGCCTATCATCTTCGAGACAAAGAACAACCAAGCACCCGTACGGCAGACACCCGCATCGAATCGCTCGGCGAGGTAGCCGTAGATGGAGTAGAGCCCCAGGCGGTAGTAGAGCGGAACGAGCACGAAGCCGATGATGAAGTAGCCAACCACGAAGCCGAGCACCATCTGCATATATGCAAAGCCCTCCGTAGCGACCATTCCGGGTACCGAGATAAAGGTGATGCCCGACATTGCCGCACCGACCATCGCAATCATCGCCACCCACCACTTCGAGCGACGCGCACCCACGAAGAAACCGCTGTTGTCGGCCCCGCGCCCCGCAAGGCGTGCGACCACAACGAGCAGGGCGACGTAGCCCAGGATGGTTGCTATGATGATGGATGGCTGCATAGGCAAAGGTCTGTTGTGCGGATGAAAATGGCTGAACGTGGTAGAGATTGTGTCCGAACGGCGTATCGCTTGGGCCGATTACGGCACAGGATCGTAGCCGCTGCCGCCCCAGGGATGGCACTTCGCGATGCGACGCAACGCAAGCCAGCCACCGCGAAAGAGTCCGTGACGACGCAACGCTTCGAGCGCATACTGCGAGCAGGTCGGCGTAAAGCGACACGAGGGGGGCGTGAGTGGCGAAATGCAGAGTTGGTAGAAGCGCACCAGCACGATGAACAGCAGGGTGAGTACGCGTCTACAAATCCTGCGCAACTCGTTGCAGAACTCGTTTGACGGCATTTTCGATGGTTTTATAGTCGTGAATCTCCTTGGTCGAATAGATGAGAGCGAGCTCGACCGCGCCCGTCTCTTCGGTGAGCGTGAGCAGCTCGCGATTGAGGCGATAGGCCTCGCGCATACGGCGACGCAGCAGGTTGCGACGGTTGGCGCGCTTGTGGAACTTCTTCGGCGTTGAGAAGAGGATGCTCGCCGAGAGCTCGTCCGACGGCTCGGCATAGACAACATAGCGGAGCGGGTAGATAAATCCACCCTTGCCATCCTTGAACAGACGGCGGATGGCACCGAACGAACGCAGGCGCTCGTCACGCGAAAGCGAATGGTCGGAGGAGGTCTTCATCTTTGCTCGGCGGTTGTCGGGGGTTTGGTTACTCTATCTGTTTCGGGGCGGTGGCGGCAGCTTCCGATCCTCTGCGCCCACCCCAATACCAATGGCTGCTCGGGCGCGCTATTTCTTGGCGCGCGCGCGAGACTTCTTGGCGAGTTTGTTCTGCTGCGTGCGGAGGAACTCCTCCTTCTGGGTGTCGGCAACGAACTCTACGTCCGAGATCTCCTTACCGTTGCGAACATCGGCAATGAAGAGGTCGACCGCCTTTGCCATCGACGGCGCACCCGGAGCCGGAGCCGAGACCTTAACCGGAATCTCGCTCTCGTTGGCCAGACGCAACGTACCCTCGCCGAAGGTGCCGATTACGGGCAGCTCCTCGTGAGGCATCTTGTCGGCAATCGCCTTCACGTCCCAGGGCGAGTAGAGCAGCAGCATATCGTAGCCCTTCAACTCCTCGGACGGAATCTCGGCAGCGACGGTGCGCGCCAGGATTGCCGGCGTGTAGTTAATCTTCAGGCGGGTTAGCGCCTCCGGAATCTCGGGCTTGTGCGGCTCGCTGAGCGCAAGCAGCAGGTGCTCGTCCTTATGCTTAACGACCTGCTCGACAAGACTTGTGAACGTGCCGTCGGCAAACGAAATCTTACGCTTGCGGTAGACAATATACTTTTGCAGATAGAGGGCGATGGCCTCCGTCGAACAGATATACTTCATCGACTCGGGCACGGTGATGCGCGAATCTTCGCAGATGTGGAAGAAACTGTCAATCGTGCTTCGCGATGTGAAGATGATGGCCGTGTGGGCGAGGATGTCTACGCGCTGCGAACGAAACTCTTTCGGGGTTACCCCCTTCACCTCGATAAGCGGACGATAGTCAATCTCCACTCCATACTTGGTTGCCAACTCGGTAAACGGCGATTTTTCGATAATTGCTGGTCGCGGTTGCGACACAAGAATTTTTCCTATTGTACTCGTCATTTCTATCATTGTCTATCATATTCCGACGTCTGCGCGCAGCAGTGGCGCAAGCATTAGCGACACCGGAAGAATTTCCAGGGCGCAAAGATACAAAATCCAATGCAATAACGAAATTTTTTGAGCCACAAAGAATAAAAATGTCTCTTTAACAAAGATAATTAGCGAAATAATGCATTCTGCAACCATTATCCAGAAGCAGACCTCGGCGGCCGAATCGCTGCCGAGCAAAAACATCACTCCGGCAGGCATAATTGCTGCGAATGCAACCGAGAGATGGAGCAGTTTCAGGTGCAGCAACTCGTGGCACGCCGCCACGCGTTCGCTCACCGCACCCGCCGCTTTAAGGACGAGATATTCGGCCACCATCACCAGCGCAACCACTCCGACCACCGCACCGCCCACAATCCACACCGTATCCGACGGCTCGATGCCGTCGAACGCCTCGGGCAGCCACAGGCCGCAACCGCGCACCACGGCCAGCGCCGTAAAGAGCACGCCGACCACAATCATCACAACCTCGAGGTTATACTGCTCGCCCGGATTGATATGCGCCTGCATACGCTTCGAGGTCTTGAAGCCGACGGACGAGAGGATAAAATAGCGCACGAAGTTCCAATAGCGCAGGATGAAGAATATGTAGACTATCGTTATGCAGATGACCACGCCCTGGAACGCTCCGCCCAACACCTCCGGATCGAGTCGCCATACGGGCTCGGTCGGCGGCACAAGCACGCTCTGCGCACCGAAGACCTCTTCGGCGGTGAGCTGCTGCGATGGTATTGGAATCGGGAGTGCCATTGTTATGTTCCGTTATGCTGTGTTCTGTTCTTTGCTTTACGTTATGCGTACGCGGGCGCGCGGCCGTTGCGCACGGATCTATGAAAATATGCGTTTGAGCGTTACGCGGATGGTCGTGCCCTGACCGATGACCGAGTCGACCACCGCGATACGGCCGCCGTGGTACTCCTCGATAATGCGGCGCGAGAGCGAGAGGCCCAAGCCCCAACCGCGCGTCTTGGTGGTGAAGCCCGGCTCGAAGATTCGCTTCCAGTTCGACTTCGGAATACCCTTGCCCGTATCGGTTACATCAATCCAGACGCACTTCTCGTCCGAGCCGATATGCACGCTGATCGAGCCGTGGCCCTGCAACGCGTCGAGCGAGTTCTTCATCAGGTTCTCGATAACCCACTCAAAGAGTGCTACGTTGAGCATCGACTGTACGGGATCAATCGCCAGACCATTATAGTCGAGCGTTACGTTACGCGGAATACGCTTGCGGAAGTACATCACCGAGCCACCGACAACCTCGTTTACGTTGGCCGGCGTGAGCGGCGTGTCGGAGCCGATCTTCGAGAAGCGGTCGACAATCTTGCGCAGGTGCGTGAGATCCTTCGCCATCTCGTCAACGGCCATCTGGTCGACATCCTGACTGCGCAGGTACTCGATCCAGCCCATCAGCGACGATGTCGGCGTGCCGAGCTGGTGGGCAGTCTCCTTCGCCAGACCAATCCACACGCGATTCTGCTCGTCCTGCTTGGCCGTACGCAGCGCCACGAAGAGCATCACCACGAAGGCGACGATGATGAGCAGCTGGATGTACGGGAAGATGTAGAGCATCATCAGCATTGTCGAGTGGCCGTAGAAGATGATGTGGTTATGCTCGGTGGTCCACCAGAAGCGCACCACAATCGGCGTATTGTCGCCCGCCATACGGTCGAGCACTCGGCGCAGACGTTCGGGATCGTTCACATCGCGCTCCGAGATGAGGTGGTACGACACCACGCGCAGCGTCTCGTCGGTGATGATGAACGGGATGTTGTTGCGGTTGTTGACAATCGAGGCGACGAGCGGGTCGTCCATATAGTCGCCCATCGCGTCGCGGTTGATGCGCTCCATTGCCGCAGCCCACAACTCCACGTCGTGCTTCTCCTTGTCGCGCAGCGACTTGGCCATCCGGTTGGTCGTAAAGAGCGAAAACGACACCAGGACGACACCAAACAAGATGAGTATCGTCTTTGTGTTTCGGCTCAATCGTTTTCCAACGCGGTTGATCATAGTGTGTTCCTTTTTTATTTTAAGGTCAATTAATGGCATTCGGGCTTTTAGCCCTGAATGGCATTCAGTGGCATTTAATAGCAAGCGGGCTATCGCCCTTAATGGCATTCAGTGGCATTGGGCTATCGCCCCTAATGGCATGCGCACTCTTGCAGAGTGCTTCAATGGCATTCGCAGTCTAACGACTGCTTAATGGCAGAAAATGGCAATTTTTTTATTCTGTTATTAAATGCCATTAAATGCCATTCAAGTGAGCGTCAGCGAACGACTGCCATTGACTTCGTCTTCCTCCTTGCGGCTCGGCATAGTGCAAACAAGTTTGCCCTCTGCCCTCGCTCCGCAGCGTCGGTTAAATGCCATCTAAAAAATCCTCTGCGCGACCTTACTCGACCTTAATTGACCTTACTTGACCTTAAAGACCTTATAATTCGCGCAACCTCGCGCAACCCGTCCTCGGCTACTCCTTCCCTTCGGCCGAGAGAATCTTCGCGTATTGCTCGCCATCGCGGAGCAGCTTGGCCGCCTCGCCCACCTCGCGGTCGGCAGAGAGCGACGAGGCGATAACACCCTCGGAGTAGGCGTAGCGCAGGATGATGTTGTCGTTTATCGAGCGCACGATATCCTTGCGATAGGTGGTGAGGTTGCTCTGCTTGTCGTCGCCGAGCTGCTTGTCGATCTGCTCGATGGCCTGTGCCACACCCTCGCCCTCGCGATTCTCCTTCGCAAGAGCCGTACGCAGACGCTCCAGCGCACGACGCGACTCGGACTTATACGGGATGTCGCGCCCCTCGACCATACGCACGAAGTCGGCATAGTCGGCATCCGTAATGGAGAACGAGCGCGGATCGATCTCGACCGACGCATTGCGACGATAGTAATCGTCGCCGAAGTCGTCGATGATGCCCATCAGGTAGAGCGTTGCGGCAAACGAACTTACCATCTCCGGCTCGAGACGACGGTCGGGCGTGATGCCGCCGCCATCGTAGACCTTACGGCCACCCGCTGTGCGGAACTCCGTGATGAGCGAGTCGGGCACCGTCTCGGCACGACCATCCGACGAGTAGCGCACCGCCTGGATGCAACGGCCCGACGGGATGTAATACTTCGCGGTGGTGAGTTTCAGGTAGCTGTTATATCCGAGAGGCACAGTTCCCTGCACCAAACCCTTACCAAAACTGCGCTGACCGAGCAACACGGCGCGATCCAGATCCTGCAACGCTCCGGCCACAATCTCGGCAGCCGAGGCGCTGTTGCTGTTGATGAGCACGGCAATCGGCACATCGGGCAGCAGCGGCTCATACTCCGTACGGAACGTACGCGACTCGCCCTTGGCGCGCCCCTTAATCGAGAGCACCGTCGTACCCTTTGGCACAAAGAGCGAGAGTACCTTCACGGCCGACTGCATCACACCGCCACCGTTGCTGCGGTAGTCGAGAATGAGTCGTTCGAGGCGGCCCTCACTCTGCAGGCGCACGATTGCGGCACGCATCTCGTCGTAGCAGCCATCCGTAAAGTCGGAGTGGCGGATATAGCCCGTACCCTCCTCGACATAGCCGGCATACGATACGCTCGGGATGGCGATACGCTCGCGGCGAATCTTCTTCTCGACGCGCTCGCCCGTCGTGAGCTTCTGCACCGCCACGCGCACCGTCGTATGCGGCTCGCCACGCAGCAGAGCACTCACGTCCGAGGTGGTCTTGCCCGTTACATCCTTGCCGTCGATGGCCACAATCAGGTCGCCAATCTGCAACCCCGCGCGGTCAGCCGGCGAGCCCTTGTACGGCTCGGCAATGCGGACCAGATTGCTGTCCTGGCGAATCATCGCACCGATACCGCCATACTTGCCGGTGGTCATCGTCGTAAAGTCGGACATATCCTCCTCGGAGAGGTAGGTCGTATACGGATCGAGTGACGCACAGATGCCCGCAGCACCCTTGCGCATCACGTCGTCGGGCTTCACCTCGTCGACATAGTCGGTCTGCAACGCCCGCATCAGGTTGACCATAATCTCCATATTGCGAGCCATACCGAAGTCGTTGCGCGCAGCACCCGCAAAGAGTGCCACGACACACGCGGCAGCCACTACGGCCACCACCACACCAAAGCCCTTAAACCTATTCTTGTTAGCCATTTACACGTCTGTTGTTTGTAATGTAACCCTCCATACGGATTGCGATGCGGACTGCCGCACGGCGCAAACCCGAGAGCTCGATCTCGTCGTCGGCCGATCGGCGCACCACGACCTCATCCTCGAAGAGCGCCATCAGTCGCTTCACGGCATTGCCGCGGAAGCGCAACTCGCCGGCCGACTCCGCGACAAGCGTGTAGCCCTCCATCTCGAACGCCGCGAGAATCTGCTGGCGGTCGGTCGCAAGGTCGCCCGTAATGTGGCGACTCACAAAGCCGAAGCGCGGATAGGTGACCGCAAGCAGCACGATAGTTGCCGCCATAGCCCAGCCGTTCCACGTCGAAAAGTAGATGCCGAGCATCTCGGCGAACGTAACGGGCGTCTGCTCATTCTCGATCTTGAACCATATCAGCGCACCGCAGAGCACGCACATCAAAATCAGGTACTTCACACTTCGCAAAACGTATCGTTTCATAATTTTCGTATCTTATCAGTTGGTTAAATATTCATACTCTTCACGGCATCCGCCACGCGACGCATCAGCCACTCGGGCGTGGAGGTCGCTCCGCAGACACCCACCGATGTCGCACCCTCGAACCACTCGGCACGCAGCTCGCTCGGCTCCTCGATGTTGTATGCGCGCTCGTTCGCTCGTCGGCAAATCTCGTACAACACCCGTCCGTTGCTCGACTTGCGACCGCAGACGAAGATCACCACATCGAAACCGCCCGCAAACTCGCGCAGGTGCTCCTCGCGCGACGAGACGCGACGGCAAATCGTATCGTCGGCCGTCAGCATCGACTCCTCGGGCAGCAGCGCACGCATACGCTCGGCGAGCGACTCGAAGAGCGCAACGCTCTGGGTGGTTTGCGAGAGGAAGTATATCGGATGCGAGAAGTCGATGAGCGAGAGATCCTGCTCGCCCTCGATGGTTACCACATCGCCCGCAACCTGGCCCGCCAGACCGACAACCTCGGCGTGGCCTCGCTTGCCGAGGATGACCACCGTACCGCCCACCGCCTGCATCTGCTCGTAGGCGCGCTTAACCCTCTTCTGCAGGGCCGCCACTACCGGACACGTCGCATCGATCACCTCCACACCGCAACGCTCGGCAAGCGCGTAGGTCGTAGGTGGCTCGCCGTGGGCGCGAATGAGCATTCGTGCTCCGCCAATCGAGGGGAGATCCTCCAACGTGATGGTGCGCAGACCGAGCTGTTCGAGACGCTGCACCTCCATACGGTTGTGGACGATATCGCCCAGCGAGCAGACCTCGCCACCCGCTGCCAAAGCACTCTCCGCCTCGGTAATGGCCCTCACCACCCCGAAACAGAAACCCGATTTATCGTCGATTTGAATCTTCATACCCGAATCGTTTTTCCCTTGCAACCGCCCACGCCCCTCCGTTTCGGAGCATCGCCCCCCGTCGGGCCGCGTGGCACAGGGCTGTTAAGCGAGCGACTGCTGTACGCGCTCGAACTCGCGGTCGAACCACGCCATCTGCTCCTCGACGGTCATATAGCTGTTGTCGAGCACGATGGCATCCTCCGCCTGACGCAACGGCGAGATGGCACGGCTCATATCGGCCTTGTCGCGCGAAACGACATTCTCGAGCACCTCCTCGAACGAGACGCTCTCGCCCTTGGCCGTAAGCTCGGCATAGCGACGCTCGGCACGCACCTTGGCGTCGGCCGTCATAAAGATCTTCAGCTCGGCATCCGGAAAGACCACCGTGCCGATATCGCGGCCATCCATCACCACACCGCGCGCAGCACCCATCTCCTGCTGCATAGCAACGAGCTTCTCGCGCACCTCGCGAATCGAGCTCACGGGGCTCACGCAGTTGCTGACCTCGATGGTACGAATCTTGCCTTCGACCAGATCGCCGTTGACGTAGATGTCGCTCGCACCGCGCTGCGCATTGAAGCGAAACGTGATGCTGATCTCCGAGAGGAGCGCTACGACCGCCTCCTCGTCGACAATACCGTTGCGGATGGCACCGTTTTCGAGCGCGTAGAGCGTTACGGCACGGTACATCGCACCCGTGTCGATGAAGATGTAGCCCAGGCGGGCAGCGATGGTTTTGGCGAAGGTACTCTTGCCGCACGACGAGAAGCCGTCGAGGGCGATAACTATTTTTTTGGTCGAAGTAGTCATCTATGGAATAATGTTGTTTAAAAATGTGGACAAAATGGTGTAGACACCCAGCAGGCCGATGATGATGCCCGCCACGCGGTTGATCGTCAGCATATGGCGCGGACGGAAACGGCGACGGAACAAGCTGATAATCGACGTCAGCAGCCACCACCACACCGCAGCTCCGCAGAAGAAGCCCGCGATGATGAACAAGCTCGTGAGCAGCGACGACGGCGTATGCTCTGCCGCACCGCCTGCACCGATGCCGAACATCGCGAAGAAGGCGAGGATATACGGAATCACCACCACGAAGTTGGCCATCGTGAAGCCGAACATCGACGAGAAGTCCTTCCAGGTGGTCGAGTTGCCGGCGCGGTTGCGACGAATCTGCGGGCCCGGACTCTGGAAGAAGATAACAACACCCACCACAACCACGAAGATGCCGCCCACGATGCTCAACACCTGCGAATACTGCTGTATCTGCGACTCCAACATCGCGTAAAAGAAATAGGCGATGATTGCCATCATCGTATCGGCACACGCCACGCCCATACCCGACATCAGACCGGAACGGCGCGACTTGCTCAGTGTGCGCTGGATGCACAGCACCGCAACCGGACCTACCGTAATCGACGAAGCAAGACCGACCGCAACACCGCGCAAAAGGATATCAATTATCGTTATCAACATAGCGTCTCGTTTCACATTGCAACCACGCAGGGCCGCAAACACCTTGCAAAGATACGCAAAAATGTAACAAGTCGGGGCGTTTTTTGAGGGATTTCGCAGAGATTTTCCTGCTTTGCAGGAGAGAGTCGCGCAGAGGGCGCTCCGACAGGGGTTTGGCGCAGTAGCAAAATTTGGGTTTTCGGGAGATTTTTTGCGAAAACGGCAAAAAAATCGTAGATTTGCACTAACAACTAACGAATAAAACCACGAAACACTATGTCAGAACAACCAAAACCAAACGGAATAGATATCGAACTCGATGCCGATGTGGCGCAGGGCAACTACTCGAATCTTGCCATCATCGCCCACTCGCCGTCGGAGTTTGTCGTCGACTTTGCGACGCTGCTGCCGGGCCTGCCAAAGGCGAAGATCAGAAGTCGTATAATACTCACGCCGGAGCACGCCAAGCGACTGCTGCTCTCGTTGCAGGAGAATGTGATGCGCTACGAAAACACCTTCGGTGCGATCAACATCTCCAAGCAGCCGATCGGCTTCAAGAATCACGGCGAGGCGTAACCGCTTCGGGCCGAGGCGGCGGCTATATCGGACGCATCGGTCGAGGTCGAGCAGCGGCTGTGCGGGACGGGGAGGCAACCGTTTCGGGCCGAGCAGAGGCAACAATGCGGGGTGGGATTACCCGCTAAAAAACAATCTCACCATTGACAACAGAGGATGTCCGGCACAGCCGAACATCCTCGACTTTTTGGCAGTGGCGGTAATTGTCAAAAAATAGTGCTATTTTTGTCGTATAAAACAAGCTAAAAAACCGTAAAATTCAATCTCCTTATGACCAACACGAACCACACTCCAACACCCCCGACAGCGATCTACGTTCACGGCCTCGGCTCGGGCGCTTACTCGCAGTCATTCAAAGCGTTATCGCAGCGTTTTCCGCAATTTATGTGGGCGATGGCCGAGTTTGGCGAAGATCTCGCCGAGAATGTCGACCATCTGAACCGCCTTGTCTCCAAGCTGAATCCGACGCTCATCATCGGAACATCGTTGGGCGGTCTGACCGTACTCTTTGCCGATGCGCCCGACGCTGTGAAAATCGCCTGCAATCCCGCGCTCTCAATCTCCGAATGTGCTCGCAACACCATCGGTCTGGGACGCCACGAATACCTCTGCCAACGCATCGACGGCAAGACCGAATTTGTGCTCACCGAGCAGATGTGCGACCGCTTCGCGGCATACCTCGAAGAGCACCATCCGTCGCTCGGCCACGCCAGCTATGCCCTCTTTGCTGCGCACGACGAACTGCTCGGCGACGAAGCCACCGCCCAGGCGCAGACGATAGTTTCCGCCATCGGCTTCGACGTACGCATCGACGCTGACGGCCAGCACCGCATCACACCGTCGACCATCGACCTGATCGCAAAATGCATCGCCGAGAGCTGCTCGGCAGTGCCCGCCGAAAAATAGAAACTTGCGAAAAAATCTGTGTTAATAACACAGTAACAAATTTTTTTATATTTTTGCGACTTCGAAACAACGATAAAAATCAGGATATCGAGATGAAAAAAATTGCTTTCAAGACAACTTTGGCACTCATCAGCAATCTGTTGCTGCTCGTAGCGCTCGTTTTGCCGTTCAACTCGTGTGTCAAGAATCCGGACGAGGGTAAGATCAATCCGGAGGATTTGGTTTTCGAGGTTGAGGAGTACACAACCCCGACCGAGGACGCAGTAACGATAACCTCGCAACTGCCGGCATACGTCTTCCCGTACGAGCACAAGGGCTTCGGTGCTGCGCTGATCAATCGTCTGCAGAACAGAGTTACGCAACTCGAAGAGGACACGGCGGTCTCCGGTTTAGCGACGGTGGTGCTCCACAGCTCGCAGATCGAGGATCTCGAAGAGTGGGATGTTATTCTGGTGGAGCTGCTGTTGGGCCGCAACATCATCATCATCGAGCCGACGATCGAATCGTTCAACTCCTTCTGCGAAATGATTGCCGGCATATACCTCTTCTTTGCATCGTTGGATGAGGGACAGGAGTTCCTCTCCGCACTCGAGATTGTTCCGGGTGCGCGTCAGACGTTGGAGGCCTTCTACGAGATGGGATCCGACCCGTCGAAGGTTGAGTCGATGTTTATGCTCGATACGGACAGCAATGGTATCTTTGCCGAGGCGCTCGCTGTACGCGGCTGCGATTTCCATATCGTCGATCGTGTGAATATGCCAGAGTCGAAGACCTCGCACGAGCAGGTTGGCGAGGATGGCGAAATCGTGCCGGTTGAGGAGCCGAACATCGAGAGTTCTACGGGCTCTACGCCTTCCGACGAGATCACCCCATACGACTATGGTCTGTTTGCCGATATGTTCACCAAGTGGATCAACGAGCAGAAGGACTACATCGACCTTATGGCAAGCGCACGCAGCCGAGGCGTACAGCTCTTGGGCTCGCGTGCTACCGAAGCGACGAAGCTCAACCTGGAGGATATCAGCACCGTGCAGAAGGTGCAGTACACGATGAGCGCACAGAGCCCTTACAACGTCGGCCCGTCGCTCCCCGTAACGATCTCCTTCGAGGTATGCTCGATCTACATGGAGAATGAGGATACCGACTACTACTGCGTCAACAAGACGGTGCTGGCCTACAACCAGGTGCTCGATTGCGGTCCGACGGAGCCGCGCAAGTGGCGTCAGCACGGAAACTTCGGCTATATGGTAGATGATGATATACAGTATCGTCCTTATTGGGTTTCGTACAAATACTACGGTCCGTTTATGCGCGACATCGAGTGCCGCAGCATCTGCCACGCCCACACCGACAACTTTATCGACTCGACCACCACGGCCGTCGATCTCCCTAACGCAAAGGATATCGTGAGCGTTGCCGGAGTGTCGGTCGAGAAGTACTCGCCGAAGAACAGCATCGGCAGTGTCGACCACACGAGCGGCTTCAGCTACGGCTTCGACGGAGGTCTCTACTTGGCTAAAGAGCCATCGGTCAACCTGGGCTTCAGCGTAAGTTTCGACTCCTCGACCACGCAGTCAATCGACGATCTGGAGATTATCGCTTCGTCGATGAGCGGTATGCCGGAGTGGAAGTATGTCGGACAGAACCTGCCCGATGCATTCTACAACCTCATCAAGGAGACATCCCACTCGGAGGCACCAAGCATTATGCGTCGCGAGTGCGAGGTGAACCAGAGCTGGATTTGGAAGGTGCCTAATCCGGAGGGCTCGTACCGCCTCTTCGACGAGACGATGGTTGCCACATCGATTATGTACTTCGATATCGGCTTCTTCAAGGCGTACAGCAAGTTTGCCAACCACGCAACGACCAAGCGCACGAGCTTCCTGATGATGCCGCCGCCACGCTGCGAGCAGCTGTGGATGATGAACGTCGCGCCATACAGCGACGCCCTCAACTCGATGCTCGCCACTACGCACAGCCGTTTCTGGAAGAAGGACGACCACGAATTTACGCTCACCGACACGTCGGCCGACAGCTGTCTCTCGATCGAGCAGTTCATCCACGACTTCCAGCGCGACCTGAACAACAAGCGACACACGTGGAAAAACCGTAATTTCCTGGGTGAGTATACCTTCTCGTACTACAATGTGAATGACGCGAGCGGCGAGCCGATCTCGTTCAAGTTCGTAGTGGAGTAGCCGACACACCCATCGTATAGGAGCAATTTTGTAATAAACTAACCACATAAAAACAATGAAGAAACTCGTATTATTCTGCTTGGCTGTATGCGCAGCCGTTGTCGTAAGCGCACAGGAGTTGCCTTACTCGAAGTACTTGAACTACAGCAACAAGGAGCTCAAGGAGAACTGCTTTAAGTATCACAAGAACACCAATACCTGGGTGTTGAGCAAGACCAACGGTTGGGGTGTAGCGCTGAACGTATTGGCAATCGTTGCCGATGCTTATGACGATATCCGTCCGAGCCGTAAGGATTACAGTATCGCAGTGCAGATGGGTAAGGAAGAGAAGGTATCTTCGGTAAGAGTCGTATTCTACGATGACGAGACCTATCACAAGTTGCTTGCCTTCGTAAAGACCAACGGCAAGGATCTTCTCGAGACCTCGTCGGGCAAGCTCGTTAAGCAGCACGCCCTCTATGGCGACTACCACTTGGAGCTCGAGATGGAGCAGCACCTCATCACCCGCACCTCGAATCGCACGATCGACTACCGCTCGGTAAAGAGCATTGACCGCTCGTACAACGAGTACTCGTTTGCCATCGAGACGAGCGTTGCTCCGTGGTCGAAGTACCTCGACAAGCAGGCCGCAAAGCAGGCAAAGCGCGATGCAAAGGGTAAGAAGAAGAACCACGTAGCGGATTTGATGTAGTCCGAAAACGCGAGAGTTTTTCGCTTGCAACACGAGCCCGTCCGACAATTCGTTGGCGGGCTCGTTTATTCTGCCTATCTTTGTGGGTATGAAACCGAACGGAAGAGTTTTGTTGGGAATGAGCGGCGGCACGGACAGCTCGGTGGCGGCCCTGCTGCTGCAGGATGCCGGCTACGAGGTTACGGGCGTTACGTTCCGATTCTTCGAGCAGGACGGCGAGACCGAGTATCTGGACGATGCGCGCGAGGTGTGCCGTCGGCTGGGCATTCGGCACGTCGTGGCCGACTATCGCGAACTCTTTCGGCAGACGATCATCGACTACTTCGTCGGCGAGTATATGGCAGGCCATACGCCCGTGCCCTGCACCCTCTGCAACAACCTCCTGAAGTGGCCACTGCTCCGCCAAATTGCCGACGAGCTGGGCATCTACCACCTGGCGACGGGCCACTACGTCCAACGAGCGCAAATCGACGGCCGTTGGCATATCGTCAATGGCGCGGACGAGGATAAAAATCAGTCGTTTTTCCTGTGGGGATTGCCCCAAGACGTTTTGGAGCGGATGCTGCTGCCGATAGGCGGGCTAACCAAACAGCGCGTGCGCGAGATAGCCGAGGAGCGCGGATTCCGAAAGGCGGCCCGCAAGCGCGACAGTCTCGGCGTATGCTTCTGCCCGACGGACTACCGCTCGCTGCTGCGCGACAGAGTACCGACCGAGGCCATCCGCAGGGGCAAGTTCGTCGACGAGCAGGGCGAGTTCGTCGCTTGGCACGAGGGCTATCCGTTCTACACCATCGGCCAGCGGCGAGGGCTGGGTATCGACCTCAATCGCGCGGTATTCGTGAAGGAGATTATCCCGTCGGAGAATCGTGTGGTGGTGGGCGATTTGCACTCGCTCGAGCGCACCGAGATGCGGCTAAAGGATTGGACCATCGTCAACCCGTCGACGACGCTCGGCAAGGATGACATTACGGTAAAAATCCGCTACCGCAAGCAGGAGAATCGTTGTACGGTAACTCTGCGGCCCGACAACACCCTCCACATCCGGCTCCACACACCGCTCACGGCCATTGCGCCCGGTCAGGCCGCAGCTCTCTATCGTGGCGACGTGCTGCTCGGCGGAGGTATCATTATGGAGGAGCAGGCAGAATAGCGGAGTGCTCTCCTCTGCAGCAAGCGTCGCTCCTCGACTACGGCCCGAATCGCATCGCCCGAATCGCAGTGGCACACAATCTTTTTTTGGCAGAACACCCCTATTTTCGCGGTGCGCAAACAATAGTCGGCCGAGAATGGCCCGTTTGTGGGCAAAATTCACTACTTTTGTCGCCTATGTGGATAATTCTTGCATTTATATCGGCCACGCTGCTCGGACTCTATGATGTGGCAAAAAAGCAGGCGCTCAAAGCCAACGCCGTGCTTAAGGTACTGTTGCTCAATACGATATTCTCGACCATCATCTTCTCGCCCATACTCCTCAACTCCATCTTCGGACTCGGTTGGTTCGAGGGCTCGCGCTTTGCCGTATCGCTCGGCTCGGCGCACGACCACCTCGCCGTTCTCATCAAGGCGGTGCTCGTGCTCATATCGTGGATTTGCGGCTATTTCGGCATCAAGGAGCTACCGCTGACCATCGCCGCACCGATCAACGCCACACGCCCCGTAATGACGCTCGTAGGCGCAATGCTGATCTTCGGCGAACGCCTCAACGCCATACAGTGGGCGGGTGTGATGCTCGCGCTCGGCTCGCTCTTTCTGTTGAGCCGCTCGGGCAAGAAGGAGGGCATCGACTTTAAGAGTAGTCGCGGAGTGTTGCTCGTCGGCCTGGCTGCCGTTACGGGCGCAGGTTGCGGACTCTACGACCGCCATATTATGCACTCGCTCGAGCCAATGTTCGTGCAGAGTTGGTACACGCTCTACCAGGCGATACTGATGAGCGCCACAATCCTCGCGCTCACGCTGCTCAAGCGCTCAAAGCAGGGCGGAGCGACCGACAAGTTCCATTGGTCGTGGGCCATACCGCTGATTTCGCTCTTCCTCTCGGCAGCCGATGTCGCCTACCTCTTTGCGCTCTCGGATGCCGACGCAATGATTTCGGTCGTCTCGATGATTCGCCGCTCGAGCGTCGTGGTGTCGTTCGCCTGCGGAGCAGCCCTCTTCCACGAGCGCAACCTCAAGGCCAAGGCCTTCGACCTTGCACTGATTCTGCTCGGCGCCATCCTGCTCTACATCGGCTCACGATAGCGTCTGCGTCGTCGGGGAGCAGCCACAGTGGCAATCAGCCACGCCGCTAAAGCGCCAATCCGCGCAGGGAAATAAAAAAGCCCATCCGGCCGAGTGGTCGGGTGGGCTATCTTTTGTCGGGGAACGACTCCCGTCGTAACTACCAGATGGTGATGCGATCCTCGGGAGCAAGGTAGAGTGCGTCGCCCTCGACAACGTCGAAGAGCTCGTACCAATCGTCGATATGCTGAACAACGCTGTTGATGCGGATATGGCCGGCAGAGTGAACATCTTTCTCTGCCTGCTCGATCATTTCGGCTGCCGGCATCTTCTCGCTGTACATAGCGGCATAGCAGAGGAAGAACTTCTTCTTCTGCTCGATGAGCTCGTCGCCCGTTACGCCACGCTCCTTGAGCTTGTTCACCCACAGGTCGTAGGCGGTGTTGAAACCACCGAGGTCGGCAACATCCTCCGTTACGGTCTGCTCGCCATTAGCCGGCATACCCGGCATAACCTCGTAGGTGCTGACATTCGCCGCACGGAGCGCATTCAGCTCTGCAAACTTGGCAGCATCGCCCTCGGTCCACCAGTTGTTCTGCTCGCCATACTTGTCGTAGGTAGCACCGTTTTGGTCGAATCCGTGGGTAATCTCGTGACCAATCGTAGTAGCTATGGTTGCGTACATCTTGCACTCATCCATATCGGCGGTATAGATCGGCTCCTGCATAAATGCCGGCAATACGTAGAACGAGTTGACCGCAGGATCGTAGAAGGCATTGACGGTATAGGAGTAGTTCGAATCGAGAGGGTTGTAGTACATATAGTGGATAGGGAAATAGTCGTTGATACTCTTGCCCAACATCGACTCGATGATTTTGCTGCGGCTCTCCATAACTTTCAACACGTCAGCCACAAGCAGTTTGCCCTCGAGTTGCAACATCTCGGTCAAAGGCCACTTTTTAGGCGTACCATAATACTTACTCACGCAGTCCAACTTCTCGATAGCCGCCTGTCGGGTTGCCGGCGACAGCCACTGGTTCTCCTCCAAACGCTTGCGGAACGACGCTACAACCTCGTCGCCGAGGGTGGCGAATGCGGCCTCCATATTGTCGGTAGGGTACTTCTTCGAGTAGTAGTACGAAATGTAGTAACCCAAATGTTCATCAATATATATATCGAGATACTCCTTCACGTTGCGCGCCACACCACCCGAGCAGCCGTACGCATACTCATCGTTGCAATAGCCGACCAACTCCATCAGCACAGCTTCGCCGATGTTCTTCAAAAGCTCCTTCTCGTCGACCTGCTCCAGAACTGCGGCTATCTCGTCGGAGATCTCGCTGTGGAGGTAATACTTCGGATCGAGGCCTATACCCTCGAGCACATAGTCGATCGTCGTCTTGCCGCTACGCGTGCTCGGCATATATCGGCTGAATCGCTTCGAGGCCACGTGGCGGCTCGACTCGACAGCACCTTCCATATCGGAGACGGGTGGCAAAAAGTAGTAGCCGAACGTATTGTCCTCGCGGCATATTCCCGTATGGAGCGTAGCAATCGACGAAACACCCATTCGGATAGCGCGACCAAAGGCAACATATATATCCTCTCGGCTCTCTACGTCCAACAGCTCTTTTGTAACCTCTTCCGCCAGCTGCATCGCCGCGTCGGCATTCTTTTTATTGTTGGCAGCGGTCTTCTTCAGCAACTGGTACTCGGGCATAGCCGCCTTGATGCTCTCGATTCGCTTGTCGTTTGTCACGTCAACATCATGGAAGAATCCGTAAGTCTTCTGCGGGTCGGCACCCTCGATCGACTCAAGCCACTCGGCGTTGGCATAGGTGTAGAAGTCGTCGCCCGGCTTGCACTCGCTCGGACGAGGGCCGCTCGGCTTGTCGCCGTTGTCGCCATTCTTGACACACGACGAGAGGTTTACGCTCGCTACCATCAATGCGAGAATAACCAATCCCTTGAAAAGTTTGTTCAAAGTCATAAACGTAAATAGTTATTAATGTGTTTTGCTGTGCAAATATATCGATTTTTTGTTTTGTGATGCTCAAAAATTCGCATAAAACCTTGGTTTTTTCGCCCACAAAAAAGGCAACCCCTCTCGGGGCTGCTCGCTTGCTATCGTTCGCATCGTCCGTCGCACTACAACTCCTTGATGTAGGCACGGCGGCGCTTGTGTTGGATATAGTCGAAGTCGGAGAAGTTCGCCTGACTCTTAAAGTTGTCCTCGAGGATGGCCGTTGTCTCGACACGCTGGATGCCATACTTCTGGAAGTGAGGAGTCATCTCGTTGAAAATCAGCGCCGTCAGGCCCTTGTCCTGATAGTCGGGACGCACCGCAATCAGCAACAAATCGAAATCCGTGATGTGCTTCGATTTCAGCGCCTTGAGCAGGTGATACCAACCCAGCGGGAAGAGTCGTCCGCCACACTTACGCAACGCCTCGGAGAGCGACGGCATACCCACACCGACGGCCACAATCTCGTCCTGCTTGTTGGCGACAATCGTAACAAAATCGAAGTTGAGAATCGGGAAGTACATATTGCTGTAGTACTGCTTCTGACGCGGGGTCATCGGCTGATAATTGTACAACTTCTGGTAGGCCGCATCCAGCACATCGAAGTAGGTGTATCCGTAGCGCTTTCGCAACTCGCGGGAGTTCTTCACCTTCACGACGTGGAGATCGCAGCGCTGCTCGACAACCTTTGCCAGACGTCTCATTCGCTCGGGAGCCTCGGCCGGAGGTGTGATCTGGTACTCGATCCAATCGGCCTCCTTACGCAAGCCGTAGCGCTCGTAATGGGCGATGTAGTACGGGTAGGTGTAAAGACTCGCCATCGGGGCGTTGTAGTCGAAACCCTCCAGGAGCAGGCCCTGATGGTCGAAATCCGTAAAACCGACCGGACCGTTCAGGCAGAGCATACCCTTGCTCCTGCCCCACTCGGCCACTGCGTCCAACAACGCCTTGAACACGTCGTAATCGTCTACAAAATCGAACCAGCCGAAACGGCACTTCTTCACGCCCCACGCCTCGTTGGCGCGATGGTTGACGATACCCACGATGCGACCGACAATCTGCTCGTCGCGATAGGCCATATATACCACATAGTCGCACACCTCGAGTGCGGGATTATGCTTGGGGTCAAACGTATTCATCTCGTCGAAGAATATCGGCGGACAGAAGTACGGATTGCCCTTGTAAAGGTCGATGCCGAATTGTATGAATCGTTTAAGTTCGCGCTTCGTTGTTACCTCTCGGATAACAATGCCGCTTGGGGTGGTAGTTGTCATTATAGTCTTGTATTTTAGTCGCTTCTTCGTTGTATTTATCGCCATTTACATACCTAAATAGGCTTCGATTGGATATTTATATTTTACACTATCTGATTTAGAAGAAAAAATCTCCTCTAATGCTCTTGTGATAGCTATTCTTATATCATCTGCCTCTGTAGAACCAAGACCTTCTGCTGTGGATACGCAAATTAGTTCGTGTGTTTTAGCAGATAATAACTGCAATGTAACTTCAATGGTATATCCCAACAATCCACCAAGTATATAGCGTCTTCCTGTTTCTCCGTAATTAACAATAAGTGTTTGTGCTGCTAACTCCGGATTTACCTCGGGAACCTGAATAAATCCTTTCTTCATCATATACCCAGCTATTATATCGCTTGGATTAACGCTTTTGCTTCGAGATGAGCCATATATCCCATATTTTCCACCATATACATCACTTGTTCCAGAAGTTAAACTAGATGTTGGAGTTATATATACATACTTATATCCTTCTATTTGAGAGTGATGACTAATCCTGGCTGGCTGCAAGGTGGTAGCACAACTACTCATAAAAACTACACAACATATAACAATAACGAATTTAATGTATTTCATACGTTAATCTAAAATGGGTTAGTTAATACCTTGCCAAAGGTAGCATTTTTTTTCATTCAATGATAATTATTGCGCAATAAATGTTCTAAATGCAACAAAACCGCCGGCTAAAAAGAGCCCCTCCCTCTGCCTGCTATCGCGAAAAGACCGAGAACAACAAACACAAAAAAGCAACCCGCGCGCGGATTGCTTTCTTTATCTACAACGGACCAAACGGAAAACGAGAGTTTAACCTATATTCGCCCATCATTTTGGAGCTGAAGATTGGAATCGGGGTGAATTTTATTTCACTGACTAACTTTTCGAATAAAATCCAAACAACTTCCAAGTGACGGGAAACAAAGCCTATCAGCTCTCCCGTGCGTTCCGATTTCGCAAACTTAATCTGCGACTTCTCCGATGTCTTTTTACTTATATGACCTACCCTGATGTCTTTGCAAAGTCCGCTAAAGGCGGGGTTATATGTGTATGAGAAACCGTTTGAATCCATTTCCATTTCTCTTTTCAGCTCTTTACGGTGCTTTTGCCCTCTATTTATTGTTACATAGGAGCCCCTATGCTCCGCAAAATAGTGTGCAAAATCACCACAAAATAGCATGAAAATAACTGCGAAAACAGAGTCAAACGGTTTCTAAATTAAAAGTCTTTCCAAGTCGGAACTTTTTGAGAATTTTTCGTGTGGTTTGCGAAGGTCGGGAACGGGGATTTTATAGTACTTTTCGAGGGAAGACAATGTTTACTTCTGTACATAGTAAACAGCGTAAAGTGCTTTCAATTAGCAATATACACCGTGTGTTTTAATCTAGGTAAGCAAAAATTGTTAGACTTGGGAGACCGGCTACGAGGATTGGCAACCCCAGGCAGAGAAGCTCAAGTACATCAACATCTGCTTCGCTATCCACAGCCTCAACGCCTATCACCCCTATTCAATTCCAGACATCTTGCGAATGAATAACTTCGATATCACGGTGACTATCAAGCAGACTGTTTAGGTGGCAACGACTCGTGCGGTTGAGGTTCAGAGTGCCTTAACCGTGCGGGTTTAATCGGAAAATTTTGTTACAGCAGTCGCCCATCATCGTGCCACTCGCCATACATAACGCCTTTGCGGGTGAACTCGATAAACTTCTGAAGGCGGCGTTGAAAAGCCTCGGGATCTCGCTTGCGGATATTTTGGATGTTGTCGATGCGTACTCGCACATAGAGCGCAGGCAAAGTTTGAAAGTTCTGCCATACGGCATCATCGCTTTGAAGTGCTGCGAGAACATCGTCGTCAATCTGAAAATCCATATCAGGCAGTACCGCACGCCCTGCATCGGTCATAAGTCCCAGGCGTTCGAGTCGTCGGCATCGTGCCTTGTTAAGCTCGGTCCACGGACTACGCTTACGGCGAGGAGAGAATCGACGCCACATAACGCCCTCGCCGGCCTTAATGGTCGAATCTATCCAGCCAAAGCACAAAGCCTCCTCCACGGCATCGAGGTATTGCAGCCCGTCAGGACTTTTGGTTGTCGAAATCCATATCTCACGCTTTGTGGAATGGTTTTCAGTCAGCCACTCTCGCCACTGCTCACGAGAAGTTGTATGTAGTTTTTCGGTTATCTCCATATTGTTATCATCGCCACCAAACCAATGGGAGTAGAAGGTGCTTTATCATAATATTATTTGCCTAAAAACTATACTTTAAGACATAAAATATGTTACCAATATCTCTGGTTAAGGTACGACACCAACTCTGGGTATTTGTGTGCAATTGGAGTGAATAGCCTTTGAGGATCAACTATAACATATTTACTTTGGTCATTAAGCATACCTCTCCACGTCTCTTCCATTCCTTTGCCCGATACACTATATTTCTTGTCGAGAAGATCCTTATTCCCCTGTGGTATTATATGAATATGAAGATAATCATCAGCTTTTAGAATTTCATCATCGCAGTGTTTAACAACATTCTCTGCCCATAGAGTTTGTCGCATCAACTGATAAAATGGCTCTTGATAGTATATCGAGCCATAGTAGCAATTTAAACTCTTTAACTGCGTAGAACTGTCAGTCAGCGCAGAATATCTCATCACGCGTTCACGCCCCTTGCCATTACTTCCCTTTTCCTCGCCTATCCTATCTTCACTGGATTTATCCTGATTAGAATAACACTCCGTATATTTCCATTCAATAGGTATAAGCCATCTCTTCTTATCCTCTTTATGTACCGCATATATAAAAGCGTCCACAGAAGTGCAATTTGATCCTCGTGTAGATGTCTTCTCATTCAAATGATCTTTAGTTGACACAACTTCAAACCCTATATATTGGGGTTCAGCATCACAAGAAATAGGAAGTACATCCTCAAATTCATCCCTTACGCCATTAAGCATAGCAAGCACAGACTCTTTATCATCCCTTATAGAAAAAAGATGATTGAGACAAGCTATTTGAGATGATAATGTATGTCCAGATGGTTGACTTCCTCCCCACCACGAGATTCCGTTATCCTTAAAATAGCCAATAACCTTATCACGTATAGGCTCATAAATATTATTAACTCCATTACGAAGAACAAATGGTCTGGGTTTCCCCATAAAAAATCCATATCCCTTATCTCCCGAGAAGATATTTGGAGAGGTCTTTATCAATTCCTCCTGGCGTAAATACTGACTATCTTTATATCTGCTCATATCTCCATAATATTATAATGTTCAACCATAAACTTTCGCTTTCTTTTACAAAGTTAATAAATTCTTGGCACAATTTTCGGAACATAGGTATGAGTTACAAATATTTCCAATATGAAACAGAACGATAAAAAACATTTGACGGCGGAGAATGGTCGCCCCATTGCCGACAACCAGAACACGCAGACCGCAGGCGTTCGTGGGCCTGTGACGATGCAAGATCCGTGGCTCGTGGAGAAGTTGGCCCATTTTGACCGCGAGGTGATTCCCGAGCGTCGTATGCACGCAAAGGGTTCGGGTGCGTATGGCACATTCACCGTTACGCACGACATTTCGGCATACACCCGTGCCTCGATATTCTCGGAGGTGGGCAAGAAAACCGAGTGCTTTGTGCGCTTCTCGACCGTGGCCGGCGAGCGTGGTGCAGCAGATGCAGAGCGTGATATTCGCGGCTTTGCGATGAAGTTCTACACAGACACCGGCAACTGGGACTTGGTGGGCAACAATACGCCCGTTTTCTTCCTGCGCGACCCGCTGAAATTCCCCGACCTCAACCACGCCATTAAGCGCGATCCTCGTACGGGTATGCGCTCGGCAAACAGCAACTGGGACTTCTGGACGCTGCTCCCCGAGGCGCTGCATCAGGTGACTATTACGATGTCGCCACGAGGTATTCCCGCCTCATTCCGCCATATGCACGGCTTTGGTAGTCATACATATAGCTTTATCGATGCCAATAACCGACGCACTTGGGTAAAGTTCCACTTGCGCACTTTGCAGGGTATCAAGAATATGACCGATGCCGAGGCGGAGGCTGTGATTGCGAAGGATCGTGAGTCGCATCAGCGCGATTTGTTCGAGGCGATTGAGAGGGGCGATTTTCCTCGGTGGCAGATGCAGGTGCAGCTGATGACTGAGGAGCAAGCAAAGGAGTATCACATCAATCCGTTCGACCTTACGAAGGTGTGGTATCACGGCGATTTTCCCCTGCACGATGTGGGCATCTTGGAGCTCAACCGCAACCCTGAAAACTTCTTTGCCGAGGTCGAGCAGGCGGCATTTAACCCGATGAACATCATCGACGGTATCGGTTTCTCGCCCGATAAGATGTTGCAAGGACGCTTGTTTTCGTATGGCGATGCGCAACGATACCGCTTGGGTGTAAACCACCACCAGATACCCGTAAATCGTCCTCGTTGCCCCTACCACACCTTCCACCGTGACGGACAGATGCGTACCGACGACAACGCTGGACGCACGATAGGCTACGAGCCAAATAGCTATGGCGAGTGGCAGGATTCACCAGCGCTGAAAGAGCCACCTTTGGCGGTCAATGGCGAGGTCTATAACTACGACGAGCGCGAACTTGA
>JAZRBZ010000014.1:0-43070 GCA_045635325.1 Alistipes sp. | reverse complement strand
GCCCTTCGCTATGGATGTTTACGGTAGACAACGTATTGTATTCCACGCGGTTGCGGTACAGACGCTCGATACCTCGCATCACGCGCGCAAAGGTCTTCGCACCACCTGCATCTACGCGATGCGCATCGTGAATATCCTCCGGTCCGTCGATTGATACGCCGACCAAAAATCCGTTGTCGCGGAATATCTCGCACCACTCATCGTCGAGCAGCAGACCGTTGGTCTGAATCGAGTTCTCGACCGTCTTTCCCTCGGCATACTTCTGTTGCAAAGCCACCGCCTTACGGAAGAACTCCTTGCCCGCCAGTAGGGGCTCGCCGCCGTGCCACGCAAAGGCGATAACGGGCGAGTTATTACCCTCGATATTGGCGCGAATGTAGCGCTCGAGCAGCGCGTCGTCCATCGGTGGCTGACGATGCTCGTAGAGCGCCGCCTTGTCCAAATAGTAGCAGTACTTGCAGCGCATATTGCACAAAGAACCGACGGGCTTTACCATCGAGGTAAAGCCGCGTCGTTCGTTGCGCTTGACAATATCTTCGTATGTAAATTCTACGGATCGTTTCATCGCCTACGGTTAGTTGCGCGATACGTCAATGTGGAATCGCTCGACCGGCGAGTCGACGTGCGACTGCTCGATGTAACCCCACAAGCGGTCGACAATCTCCGGATGCTGTGCAGCAACATCCTTCTCGTCGGTCTCGATATCCTTGCCCGGAACGCTTACGTCGAAGAGCTTCATCGTGCGATTGCCCGCGTGCACATTCTCGACAAGGCCCTTCCATTTGCCCCAACGTACGGCGAGGTTACCGCCACGGTCGGTGAACTCCCAGTAGAGGTACTCGTGCTTCTGCTGCTCGTCGTTCTCGCCCAAGAGGGTAGGGAGCAGCGAGATACCGTCGTTCTGCGGAGCATCTACGCCCACAACATCACAGAGCGTAGGCATCACATCGGCAAAGTAACCCATATGGTCGCTCACAACGCCACCCTTCATCTTTGCAGGCCACGAAGCGATGAACGGCATACGGATACCGCCCTCACGCAGCGTGCGCTTGCCCCAACCCTTGCCGCAACGGAACGGAGCGGCGCTGTCCATCCATACGGTTGGCGATGCGTGGTTGTTTGCAGGGCCGTTGTCGCTGGTGATGAAGATGAGCGTATTTTCATATATACCCAGACGCTTCAGCTCCTTTACGAGCTCGCCTACCTGATAGTCGAAGTACGAAATCATCGCCGAGTAGGTCGCGTGCGGATAACGGCACGGATAGTAGTTGTGAGGCCACTTGCCCGCCTGGCACTTCTCGTCCGAGAGCGGCTCTTCGTCGCCATACTTGGCAACGTACTTGTCAACCCACTCCTGCGGAGCCATCAGTGGCGAGTGTGGGAATGGTGTGGTCCACATCAAGAAGAACGGCTTATCCTTGTTCGTGTTTACGAACTCGATTACGTTGTCGTACATCGCATCAGGCGAGAACACCTTATCCTTGCTGTACTTGTCGTAGCTGCGAATGTCGCGTGGGTCTGCACCCGGATCGAGCTTTGTGCCCGGGATGGTGATCTTCTCGCGATCGTTGATGTATACCTTCTCGCCATTCTTCCACAGATAGAGCGGGTAGTAGTTGTGGGCAATGCGCTGACACACACAGCCATAGTAGAAGTCGAAACCTCGATCCCACGGTGCCGAGCCGCTTACCGGACCGCCCAGGCCCCACTTGCCGACCATACCCGTAGCATAACCCGCCTGCTGCATAACCGTACCGAGCGTCGGTGTGCCTTCTGCAAGGCCCATCTGGCCCTCCTCTTCAGGATGGTTGTCGATGTCGATATAGTCCCAGGTGATAGGGTTGGAGTGTCCCTCCACGTTGTCGCGTACCTGCGCGTGTCCCATATGCTGGCCCGTCATCAAACAGCCGCGCGATGGTGCCGAAACCGGACAATTCGAGTACATATCGGTAAAGAGAATACCGCTTTGCGCGAGTGCGTCGATGTTCGGTGTCTCGGTGCGTGTCTGGCCGTAGCAGCTGAAATCGCCATAGCCGGCATCGTCCATCAGGATAAAGATGATGTTAGGTTTTTCGTTTTCGCTCGGCTTTACAGCGTCGCAACTGCTCAGAGCAGGAGTTGCAGCCGTGGGAACAGCCACGCAAAGAGCCGTTTTTGTGAGTTTTGAGATTTTCATATTGTTTTTGTTTTAGGTTGTTCGATTACGCAAAATTAGCAAAAACTTACCGAAAAACAAATGATTCGCTACGATAAAATCGCCCGAAAATCACCGTGCTACGGCTCGTTCGGGGCAGATTCGTGCATTATGGAGCAAAAAAATCTCGCAAGCGATTGCCGAAACAAAAAAAAGTCGTATCTTTGCGCGCTATGTTTAACTAAAAATTATTTACAACTATGCCAAAAATGAAAACTAATGCCGCTGCAAAGAAGCGTTTTACTTTCACCGGCACAGGTAAGATCAAGCGTAAGCACGCTTATCACAGTCACATCCTGACCAAAAAGACTAAGAAACAGAAGCGTAACCTCTGCTATTCGGGTATCGTTGCGCCAGCCGATGAGGCAAAGATCAAGACACTGCTGGTTAAATAATTCGGTTATTTAATCTGTAAGGTCGCAATTAACAATTTTTATTAACCGAGATGAAACAGCCCTAAAGAGTGCGAGAGAAACGTACCGCTGTTAATCTCCTCAAAAACTTTTAATTATGCCACGTTCAGTCAATGCTGTTGCGTCACGCGCAAGAAGAAAAAAGGTTTTGAAACTTGCCAAGGGTAACTTTGGTTCAAGGGGAAACGTATGGACAGTTGCGAAAAACACTGTCGAGAAAGGTTTGCAGTATGCTTATGCACACCGCCGCTTGAAGAAGCGTACATTCCGTTCGTTGTGGATCACCCGTATCAATGCGGCTGTTCGCGCTTACGGTATGACCTATTCGGAGTTCATCGGTAAAGTAAACGCTAAGGGTATCGCCCTCAACCGTAAGGTTATGGCAGACCTGGCGATGAACGAGCCGAAAGCATTCGAGGCAATTGTAAATGCAGTTAAATAGCACTTCGCCCTTCGGGGTGTAAGTAGGAGCGGGATTCCTTGTGGGATTCCGCTTTTTTTTGTGCCATATCGTGCGGAGCAGGGAGTTAGACTGCACGCATACTGCTCTTGTTAGAACATTGTGCGGTTTTAGAGGTTTTCGCTTTTTGCAATAGGCGACTTTACTCGACCTTAAGATTTCACCCTCCGTTCGAGCCGTAAGGCCCCCCAACACCTATTATATATAAGAAAAGAGAGCGACCGCACATTTGCGATCGCTCTCCGGTGTATATCTCGTTCGATAGGGTTCTATTTGAAGAAGATCGACGAAATCTCTTTGTAGTTGTGTACACGCTCGATAACCTCTGCGAAGATGTCGGCACACGAGAGTACGGTGAACTTATGCAAATCCTTCTCCGGATTGAGTGGAATGGTATCCGAAACGATAACCTCCTGCAATGCGCTCTCGTTAATGCGGTCATACGCAGCACCCGACAATACCGGGTGGGTAATTGCGGCACGAACACTCTTTGCGCCTCGCTCCATCAACATATTTGCAGCCATACAGATTGTACCTGCCGTGTCGATCATATCATCCACGATGAGGATGTTGCGGCCCTCTACATCGCCGATTGCGGTCATCGAACCTACGACGTTTGCCTTTGCACGCTCCTTGTGCGAGATGATAATCGGCGTACCGAGCAACTTGGCGTAGCTACCTGCGCGCTTTGCACCACCCATATCAGGCGCAGCAATCGAGAGATTGTCGATGCCGAGCGACTGAATGTAAGGTACGAACATACCGCTTGCGTAGAGTGCATCAACCGGAACGTCGAAGAAACCCTGAATCTGGTCGGCGTGCAGGTCCATAGTCATAATGCGATCGACACCTGCCGCTACGAGCATATTTGCAACGAGTTTGGAGGTAATCGGAACGCGTGGACGATCCTTGCGATCCTGACGTGCCCAACCGAAATACGGGATAACTGCAATAACCTTGTACGCCGATGCGCGACGTGCAGCGTCGATCATCATCAGCAACTCCATCAGGTTGTCCGACTTCGGGAAGGTAGATTGAATAATGAATACCGTACATCCACGGATGGATTCGGTATAGCGTGGCTGGAACTCGCCATCGCTGAATTCGAGGCATTCGCACTCACCAAGCGTTGTGCCGTAAGCAGCTACGATCTTTTCGGCGAGGTAGCGCGAGTTGCGACCCGTAAAGAATTTGATTTTGTGGATAGCCATAATAGTTAATTATGAGAGTTGTTTCTTCGTTGTCCTCTTTTCGGGCTCAAAAGTAGCAATAAAGTTTCAATTATGGTGCTACTTCTTAAATTTTTTTAATTATTATTTAAGCACCCTTCAATATTTTCTCAATGAAATCGAGTATCTCGTCGCGGCCTTCGCCCTTCTCGCTCGACGATGTAAACATCGGCGGCAGCTCCTCCCACTGTTCGGAGAGCGTCTTCGAGTAGGTTGCTACGCTGCGCGCGACTTGCGATTTCGATAGTTTGTCGCACTTCGTGAAGATGATGCCGAACGGAACGCCACCCTCGCCGAGCTGCTCGATAAATTCGAGATCGATACGTTGCGGCTCGAGACGCGAATCGACCAACACGAACAAGAAGTGCATCTTTTCGCACTTGAAGACGTAGTCGGTGATGATCTTCGAGAAACCGCTGCGTTGCGACTTCGATGTTCGGGCATAGCCGTAACCCGGCAGGTCGACCAAGTACCACTCGTTGTTAATCACAAAGTGATTTATGAGCTTGGTCTTTCCCGGCGTCGACGATACCTTTGCGAGTCCCTTGTGTCGCGTCAGCATATTGATGAGCGACGACTTGCCGACGTTACTGCGTCCGATGAACGCAACGTCGCGCAGGGAGTCTTTCGGTACCTGTCCGATTCGCTCCGAGGAGCATTTGAATTTGGCATCAATTGTCATAACGTGGAGACTATTTTACCTCCGTGAGTTCGAGCACTACGCTGCGATAGTCGTTGCTGCGGCGCATCTCGCCGTGCGAACGATTCTGCGTGTAGATCTTTACCAACTCCGGAATTACGATTCCCTCCTGCATCAGTATTCGACCGCTGAGAGTCTTGCCGTGCAACTTCACAGGTTTTGTCTCCACCTCCGGTGCAACCTCGCGGATGAGATACTTCGCATCCGGCTTCAGGCCCTGGAGTCGCAGTATGATGTTCGACATATCGTGCTTCACGACGTGGCGGTAGGTGAAGAGTACGGCGCGATCCTTCGCCTCGCTTACATACATCAGCGACGTGAAGTCGCGCAACCCCTCGTAAGGCGATACGAGGCGATAGAGGTCGCCTTGCTGTACAACGGGACGAATCACCTTGTAGTCGGCGATCGCGCGCTTTGCATACGCACGCTCTGCGTCGTTCATCGAAGCCGGTACCATCTCCATACCGAGTCGGCACATCGAAGCAACGTCGAAACGGTACTTGATAGGCATATCTCGCTGCGTGTACTTGCTGTATCGCGAGCCGACGTGTGCCGCCAGCATATTCGACGGATAGAAGTTGAGCGCACCCCACTGAATCAGCACGCGGTGGTAGGCGTCGGTCTGGTCGCTGGTCCACATCTCCTGGAAGTAAGGCAGGTAGCCGTAGTTGAGGCGACCGCCACCCGAAGCGCAGAGTTGAATTACGACGCTCGGATACTTGGCGCGGATGCGCTTGAGAATCTTCTCGAGAGCGAGCGTGAAGTCAACCGAAAGATTCGACTGCAACTCCTTTGGCAGGTAGAGCGACGAGGCGTTGTGCATCGACATATTGTTATCCCACTTGATGTAATAAATCTGCGGATATTCTGTGAGGAGCTTGTCTACGATGTTGAAGACGTGATCCTGCACCTTCGGATTTGTGAGGTCGAGCAACAGCTGACCACCGCCACGACCGTATGTCGGATCGTAGTCCGGATGGCGCAATACCCAATCAGGGTGCTTCTCGTAGAGTTCGCTCTTGACATTCACCATCTCCGGCTCGATCCAGATGCCGAATTTCATACCGTTGCCGTGAGCCATATCGATGAGTGGCTGCACGCCGTTAGGCAACTTGCCCGGAGCGACATCCCAATCGCCGAGCGATGTCTTTGCATTGTTGCGCGGATACTTCACGCCAAACCAACCGTCGTCTACGACGAACATCTCGCCGCCGAGTGCTGCAAAGTCGCGGGTCATATCGACCATACTCGTCTCGCTGATGTCGAAGTGTACGCCCTCCCATGAGTTGAGCAGAATCTCACGCTGCTTCTCTCCGTCGAGCAACTGGTGCTTGCGAGCCCATCGGTGGAGCGTACGCGATGCCTCGCCCTTACCATCCGTAGCGTAGGTGAGTACCATTTCAGGGGTAGAGAGCGAACTCTTGCCTGCGAGCGTGTAGTCGCTTGCCGCAGGGTTGATACCGCCCATAAAGAGCGTCGGTACGCGAGCGTCCAACGTGTTGTAGAACTCGAAGTGGAAGTTACCCATCCAGGCGAGTGTGCCGGCAACGACCGGACAGTTGCACTCGTCGATGCGACCGTCGAGACCGAGCATAAACGATGCGTTGCGGTACTGTGCCACGCGCGAGCCCACCTGTGTAGAGATGGTGCGTACGCCGCTTGTTAGTGGCTCTACCACCTCGTTATACTCGTTCTTTGTCGAGCCGTCGAGGTGCAGCAACACGCAGTTGTCCGACTGAATCGGCAGTACGGACGACATATACTTCTGCAATACGACCGGTTTCTTGCCCTCGTTGATGTACTCGGTATTTGTCTTGATAACATCGCAATCGTTGTATGCCGTGTAGTTCACCTTGATCGAGAGTGTCGGATGAGCCACATCGCGCAGCGTGAACGAGAGCGTGTTCGTTGCGCCGTTGCTGAGCGTCTCAACACCGTCAACCACCAACTTCATCGCGTTGTCGCCATCGTGCTGCTTGACAAGCGCAGCGTACGGTGCTTCGCAACGAATGCCGAATGCAGGATATGCATCATAGCGGAGCATACGGCCTGCATCGCGCACCTCCTTAATCTCGGCACGCGAGCCGTAGTAGCGGAAGTAAAGCGGTTTGCCCTGCTCGGCAGAGAGAATCATCGACGTGTTTGGTGTCGAGATGATGTAGTCCTTCGCGTAGCCCGACGTAGCGAGTGCGAACAGAAGGGTTGCTGTTAAAATAAGTCTCTTCATAGTGAGTATGTGTTAGTTGTTTTATCGTTTGGAATAAAGGTTTGTTACTCTACGGTTACCGACTTTGCAAGGTTGCGCGGCTGGTCTACGTTGCGGCCCTTGTTTACGGCGATGTAGTAGGCGAGCAGCTGCAGCGGAATGGTGGTGAGCAGCGGCGTGAGGCACTCCGAAATCTCCGGTACCTCCAAAACGTAGTCTGCCAACTCCGAAACCACCGTGTCGCCCTCGGTTACGATTGCCACAACCTTGCCGCCACGCGCCTTGACCTGCTGGATGTTGCTGACGGTCTTTTCGTAGACGTTATCCTTGATGGCGATTACCACCGACGGCATATCGTTGTCGATAAGGGCAATGGTGCCGTGCTTCATCTCGGCTGCAGGATAACCCTCGGCGTGGATGTAGGAAATCTCCTTGAGCTTGAGCGCACCCTCCAATGCCGACGGGTAGTTGTAGCCGCGTCCCAGGTAGAGGAAGTTGTGTGCGTAGGTGAATATCTTTGCAAGATCCTGAATACGGTCGTTCAGGTCGAAAATCTTCTTTACGAGCGACGGTACACGACGGATGTCCGATGCCACCTTCTCGAGTGTCTCGTCAGAGACGAGTCCCTTCATCTGACCGACGAGCAGCGCGAGCATTGCCAGCACGGTTACCTGACCGGTAAACGCTTTGGTCGATGCCACACCAATCTCCGGACCGACGTGGATGTAGCAACCCGAGTGCGTAGCACGCGGAATCGACGAGCCGATGACGTTGCAGATTCCGAATACGAACGCACCGCGCGACTTCGCGAGCTCCAATGCAGCCAGCGTATCGGCCGTTTCGCCCGACTGCGAAAGCGCGATGAGGATGTCGCCCTCGCCAACCACAGGGTTGCAGTAGCGGAATTCGCTTGCGTACTCCACAACCACAGGCGTACGGCAGAAATCCTCGATGAGGTGCTTGCCGATGAGCGCTGCGTGCCACGATGTGCCACACGCGACGATGATTATGCGGTTTGCGTTGAGGAACTTCTCCTTATGTTCGAGTACGCCCGAGAGTACGATGCGCTTGCCGTCCATCGTGATACGGCCGCTGATGCAGTCGGCAAGCGTCTTTGGCTGCTCGAAAATCTCCTTGAGCATAAAGTGCGGATAGCCGCCCTTCTCGAGCTCCTCGATGCTCATCTTGAGTTCCGTGATGCAGATCTTCGCCTCGCTGCGGCTGTTGATGTCGAAGACGTGCAGGCCGCTGTTGCGATTGATGACGGCAATCTCGCCGTCGTTCAGGTAGACCACCTTGTTCGTGTACTCGATAATTGGAGTAGCGTCCGATGCGAGGAAATACTCGTCCTCCTTCACACCGATTACGAGCGGCGACGACTGACGGGCAGCGATAATCTCGTCCGGATTGTTCTTGTCGATTACGGCAATGGCATACGCTCCTACCACCTGACGGGCTGCCTCCTTGACTGCATCGAAGAGCGAGCAGTTGTTGGTTGTCTTGATGTACTCGATGAGCTGAACGACAACCTCGGTGTCCGTCTCGCTGACAAACTCGTAGCCCTGCTGCGAGAGTGCCTCCTTGAGTACGTTGTAGTTCTCGATTGTGCCGTTGTGAACGAGTGCAATGTTCTTCGACTGCGAGTAGTGCGGGTGGGCGTTGGTGTCGTTCGGCTCGCCGTGCGTAGCCCAGCGCGTGTGAGCAATGCCGATGCAGCCGCCCAGATCCTTATCCTTGGCGTGATCCTCCAATGCCTTAACCTTGCCCTTTGATTTGTATATATTCAAACTGCCGCTGTCGCTAATCATTGCGACACCCGACGAATCGTAACCACGATATTCCAGTCGATGAAGTCCTTGAATCAGAATTTGATAAGCCGGTTGCTTACCGAGATATCCGACAATTCCACACATAATGTTCTATTCTTTTTTAGTTTATATTTCCTTCACTTGTTTGCACTCTCCGACGCCTGCGTCGCGTGCTTATGTAGGCGTTTCTGCGCGTTCGCGCGCATAAAAACACGCAAATATACGATATTATACGGAGAAAGTAAAGAGTTTTCAAGCAAAAAGTGTACATTTGCACATCGAAACAATAAAAACGACTATACGGGTTATATGAAAAAGGAGTGGAACGATGTTCGTGAATTTCACGAAAAATTCGGACATCCGGTTGCCGAGCAGCCGGTTATGATAGCAAAGAAGCGTGCGTTGAGCCGAGCAAAGTGGATGACCGAAGAGGTTGCCGAGTTCCTCGTTGCGGAGGATATTTACGAGCAGGCGGACGCGATGATCGATCTGATCTATTTTGCGCTTGGTACGATGGTGGAGATGGGCCTCGAAGCGGACGAGTTGTTCGACATCGTGCAGCGTGCAAATATGGCAAAACTCTGGCCCGACGGCAAGCCGCACTACAACCCGAAAGACGGCAAGGTAATCAAGCCTGAGGGGTGGGAAGATCCTGCGCCTAAAATCAAGGCGTATATCGACTCCGTGATCGCGGCTAAAGCGTCTAAATAATGCTGCTTATCGTTGGTTATCTGGCGGTTGCCCTGGCGGTGGTCGCCCTCTCGGTTAAGGCCTCCGAGTATATTGATATGCTCGATAGCCGCACCAGCTTGTCGGGTGCGTTTTTGGGTGGTGTGCTGCTCTCGGCGGTTACCTCCCTGCCCGAACTTTTTACCAGCATTTCGGCTACGCTGATGCTCGACGAAGCGGGGCTTTGCATCGGTAATATTCTTGGTAGCAATCTGTTCAATTCGGCGGCTTTCGCGGCGGTCGGATTTGCCTTTGCTGCGGGTTTTGCTCGGGCGAAATTCGCTCGCGGAAACCGCATTGTCGCGGCGGTGGTCGTAGCCATCTATGCGGCGATGATTCTCAACTGGTTTAACATCCTCAATTTCGAGATTCTGACCGTAAACGTGCTGACGCTTGTCGTCGTTGTGCTCTACACATTCGGTGTGCGCTATCTTGCCGGTGGCGACTCGTCGCAGAAGGAGACGGAGGTGTCGGAGGGCGAGAGTGCTCTTTCGATACGCGCAATCGTCGTTCGCTTCGTTGCGGTGGCGCTCGGTATCGTGGCAACGAGCATCGTGATGACCTATATGACCGATGCTCTCGCGGTGCGATACAACATCGGCAAGGGCTTGGCCGGTGCGCTCTTCCTGGGCGTGGCCACATCGCTTCCGGAGCTCTCGGCAACCGTGTCGCTCTATCGTATGCGCAATTACGACGTGGCGGCCGGAAATATTGTGGGTAGCAATCTGTTTAACTTCGTGATTCTCTGCGTGGTAGATGTCGTGAGTCTGCGCACTCGCATCTACGACTACGCCGATCCTAAAATCGAGCATCTGCTCACCTTTGGTCTGCTCTCGGCAATCGTTATGTTGCCGTTGATGCGCACTAAGAGTCGAGTCGTGCGACTGCTGTGTATGGCTGTTGTTGTAGGGTGCTATTTCGCGTTTCTTTTGGCGGAATAACCGCTTTGCCGAAAATATTTTATATTTTCATATTGCTGTTTGTGCGAAAATGACTATTTTTGCACAAACTTGCTTTTTACGCGTATGACGATAATCGAGATCATATCCCGCCATCTGCAAACCAATCGTCGATTGGTTGTTCCTGCATTGGGCTGTTTTATCGTGAAGGATGCCGAGGAGATTCTCTTCTCGGAGTTGCTTTTGCAGGATGATGGTGTGTTGCGGTCGTTGCTCACGGCCGAGGGGTTGAGCGAGATGGAGTGCGCGGTACAACTCGACAGATTTATCTTCGAGGTGCGCCACGCGTTGGAGACGTCGGGCTGTTGCACGTTCAACGGCTTTGGTGTGTTGCGCGTTGGCGAGCAGGGCCGCTACACGTTCGAGAAGAGCGCCGTAGTTGTGCCGGAGGGGGATAAGGTTATCTCCGAGCAGGAGTTGATTCCTGCCGACTGCAGACCTGTCGAGTCGGAGTCGGAAGAGGCCGAGGAGCAGGAGCTCTACGAGGTCGAAGAGCCACAGCCGAAGGTCGAATCAACGCCGCCGATGCCTTCCGAACCACAACCACAGCCGCAGGAGGTTGCTCCGTCGGTCGAGCCGATAGCGCAACCTGCTCCACAGCAACCTGCCCCTGCCCCACAGCAGCAGAAACCGCTCACGCCTCGCGCAGCATCGTCGCAGCGTCGCCGTCCGCAGATGAGGCCTCGCCGAAAGGGTGCGGATCGCTTTGTGATATTGGCGGTCGTTGTGCTTGTAGTGGCGCTTGCTGCAATCGGCTATGGTTACTACTGCTCGCGCTTTACGACCGACGCAGACGAGCAGGCAATGGATGCTCTGCGCTATCGCGTGGAGGAGCCGGCATCGGTGGATGCGCCACAAAACTAATTTTTTAGAAACGAAACAGATGCTATGAACAACGATATACTCTCCGTAAAACAACGATTCGGTATAATCGGCAACTCGGAACTCCTCGATCGCGCATTGGAGGTTGCTCTGCGGGTTGCACCGACCGATTTGTCGGTACTCGTTACAGGCGAAAGCGGTGTGGGTAAGGAGTTTTTTCCGCAGATAATTCACGCCTTTTCGGCTCGTAAACACAATAAATATGTCGCCGTAAACTGCGGAGCGATTCCGGAGGGAACGATCGACTCGGAGCTCTTCGGCCACGAAAAGGGCGCATTTACGGGTGCAATCGACTCGCGTAAGGGTTACTTCGAGGAGGCCGATGGTGGTACGATATTCCTGGACGAGGTGGGCG
The DNA here is from genome assembly GCA_045635325.1 of Alistipes sp. Lineage (GTDB taxonomy): Bacteria > Bacteroidota > Bacteroidia > Bacteroidales > Rikenellaceae > Alistipes. Next base: position 31,135 of record JAZRBZ010000014.1, on the reverse strand, counting down.
AGCTCCCGCTCTCGACGCAGGTACGCTTGTTGCGCGTGTTGCAGACGGGCGAGTTTATCCGTGTCGGCTCGGCCAAGGTGCAGAAGACTAACGTGAGAGTCGTAGCCGCTACGAACAACAACCTGATGCAGGCCATCGCCGAGGGGCGTTTCCGCGAGGATCTGTACTACCGACTCAATACTGTACCGATTCAGGTGCCGTCGTTGCGCGAGCGTCCGGAGGATATCCATCTGCTTTTCCGTCGCTTTGCGTCGGACGTTGCGGCGCGATACCGTATGCCGTCCATTACGCTCGATGCGGCATCACGCAAGATGTTGGAGGAGTATTATTGGCGAGGAAATATCCGCCAGCTGAAGAATGTGGCGGAACAGATTTCCGCAATCGAGCAGACGCGCGAAATTACGCCCGAGGTGCTCTCGCGCTACCTGAACGAGATGCCATCCTCGTCGCCGAGCGTGACGGGCACGATGCGTGTCGAGGATATGAACTCCGAGCGTGAGCTACTCTATAAGATACTCTTCGATATGCGTAACGATATCAACGACTTGAAGCGTATGCTCGTGGAGATGCGTGGCGGTTATGGTGTGTCGTCGCACGTCCCTACACCGCATCGCAGCGATATTGCGGGCTTGTTACCGAGCGCGCCTGCGGTGGTTGACGAATATGCCGAGAGCGAGGTGGTGGTCGACGATGTGGTGCGCCCAATGAGTAAGCAGGATGTGCAACGCGACCAGATCGTAAAGGCATTGCGTCGTAATGGTGGCTCGCGTCGAGCTGCGGCAGCCGAGCTGTTTATGTCGGAACGTACGCTCTACCGCAAGATAAAGGATCTCGGTATAACAGAGGTGTAGTTACACAAACCAAATCGTAGAGAAATGATGAGAAAACTCTTTTTTATAATGGCCGCGATAGCAGCGCTTTGCTGCACGGGCTGCACAGTGAAATATTCGTTGTCGGGCGCTTCGATTCCGCCTGATGCAAAGACCTTTAGCGTTGCGTACTTCCCGAACAACGCTCCGATGGTTGCACCTATTTTGAGTGCGACGCTCACCGACGAGCTCACGCAGCGATTCGCCTCGCGTACGACGTTGGCGCAGGTGCCCGAGGGTGGCGACTTTGCCTTCGAGGGCGAGATTATCGGCTATACCTCGACCACATCGTCGGTGGCCAGCGGCGACTACGCCCTGCAAAACCGTCTGACGATTACCGTCAAGGTTAAGTTTACGAATGCCATCGACGATAAGATGTCGTTCAACCGTAACTTCTCGGCCTATGCCGACTACGATTCGACCAAACTGCTGACCGAGGTCGAGGGCGCACTCATCGCGGAGATTGTCGAGCAGCTTGTAACCGATATATTTATGGCTTCGGCCTCGAACTGGTAAACGATGAGCGAATTTTCGGCATATATCACCTCGCCACACACCGAATCCATATCGACTGATGCGGTGGCAGCGCTCGTGCGTCGTTATCCCTGGTTTACGGCGGCACGTCGCGTCGAGGCGCACCTCTCGGGTAGCATCTCGCCCGTCGAGCAACTGTTGAGCGAGTGCCGTAACGGCTCGCTGCTCGATATGCAGGGTGTCGATATCGAACGTCTGATTGAGGAGACCGAGGGCGAGATTATCGACCGCTTCCTGCGTCTGGACGACTACCGCATCGTTGCCGAGAGCGAGAGTGCAGCCGCAGAGGAGGATATTACGATCGAGGCAGAATTTGACGATGAAGACGACCTCGTATCGGAAGATTTGGCAGAAGTTTATCTCGCACAGGGGCTAAAAACCGCTGCAATTGAAATATATCGCAAATTAAGTTTGCTAAATCCGGAAAAAAGTATTTACTTTGCCGAGAAAATCGAAAAATTAGAAAAAACAAAATAAAAATTTAAGTATATGTTATACACACTTTGTATCGTATTGATCTTGATTGCGAGCGTACTTCTCGTTCTCGCAGTGTTGGTTCAGAACCCAAAGAGCGGTATGGCCGCAAACTTTGGCGCATCGAATCAGGTTATGGGTGTTCGTCAGACCACCGACTTCCTTGAGAAGTTTACTTGGGGTATGGCTGTTGCAGTTCTTGTATTGAGCTTGCTTGCAACTACCGCTATGGATAGCCACCTCGTTGAGCAGAGCAACGCATCGGCAGCTGATGCAAATGCCCTCATCGAGAAGATTGCAGCTCCTGCAGAGCAGCCTGTTCCACAGGTTGAGATTCCAGCAGAGCAGCCGGTTGAGCAGCCAGCAGAGTAAGCGAATCCTCAAAAATGATAAAATAGGGAGCAACCTCACAAGGTCAGCTCCCTATTTTGTTTTTGTTGCTCTTGTCGCGTCTCGCCGGCGCAGGCCGCGCATCGTCGCTCTTCAAACCGCGAGGCGTTAGGCGAAGATCGTGTGCTCGAGCAGAATCTTCAGTCCGATAAGAATCAGAATAAAGCCACCCGAAAATTCGGCCTTCGACTTGTAGCGACAGCCAAACTCTCGGCCGATGAGAATGCCGAGGGCCGAGAAGGCGAAGGTCGTGCAGCCGATGATGGTCGCCGCGCTCCAAATATTAATCGAGAGGAAGGCGAACGATACGCCTACGGCCAGCGCGTCGATGCTGGTAGCGATGGCGAGCATAAACATCGTGCGCAACGAAAAATCGGGGTCGGCGCAACACTCCTCCTCGCTCTTCGAGAGCGATTCGCGAATCATATTCGCGCCAATGAGACCGAGCAGAACGAACGATATCCAATGGTCGATGCTCGTTACCTGTTGGGAGAATCGTACCCCCAGAAAGTATCCTACGATGGGCATCAACGCCTGAAATCCGCCAAACCATACGCCCGCCGAGAGCAGATGTTTTGCTCGGACGCGACATACGGAGAGTCCCTTGCCGATGGATACCGCGAAGGCATCCATCGAGAGTCCGACAGCCAAAAGTATAATATCTGCAATTCCCATCCCCTTGTTGTAAGGTCTCCTCTTTTTCGGAGCAAATGTAGCGATTTTTTGCAATATATAAAAACACCCACGAGTTTTGGCTCGTGGGTGTTTTCAAAGATTTATTTATTCTGTTTCAAAATATGCGTAATGAAACTCCCTGCCTCGTAACGATTCACCGTTTATCTCAACACCTAACCATTTTTCTTGCATTTGTAATTCTGCAACTTGTAGGTTAAATTCATAACGCTCGTCTTCGTAAGATTTTACGACACTATTGTCGGGTGTTAGCATAAATACGCCAATTATAACATTTTCATATATTGCAAACAGATACTGAATACTTTTTTTATTGAAGTTTTCTTTATTTATTTTCCATGCACGACGAGCAGATATCAACAAATCAGCGTGCTGCCCATATGAAATAGGGATAATTACACAGATTGTATTGTCCTCATCCCCTTTCGATATTAACGTTAAAGGGTTGCTATCTTTGTTATAATTCTTTTCAGCGATTAAACGACCTACTTGCGAAAAGTAATTTACTTGTGCAACGGTCGAAAATAAGAACATATTTTTATTTGGCATAATTGTAAGTTGCTCAGTTAATAAATATTATTCAAAATCATAAGGTTCAAGACTGCTTTTATATACTTCCCATCCCGGAGTTGTTTGATATAATTCTAACGACTCTCTTGGAACGTATATCGTAGTTGGGTAGGGACCATACCCTCCATACTCTTTATAATAATGGAATGTGTGATAAAATATAGAACCGTGACCATTATTGACTCCTGGTAATACCGGAGGATTGGTTGCTTTAATATAGAAACTATCCACATATTTAGCATATTCAGAAGTATAACGCGCCCAATACATCATAAATGCCTTGTCTCCTATTTTTGTGATGCTTTTGGGCAAAGTGATACTTTTTAGATCTGAACGATATGCAAATCCTTCCTCTGGTATTTCTGTAATGATAGAATCAAATTTCATTATTCCCAGACCATTCTCGTATGTGTTTTCTATAAGATGGGATTCAAGGCCTTTGGGCGGAGCTGTGGTTTTACCGCTATCAGTGGTATAATATATTTTCCAATTTTCTGGTACGTCCCCAATGATGGATTCAAGGACCGCCATTGGCTGAATTGTATTTCTATTAATTTTAACGGTTTTTTCTGTTTGGATAAACGTTTTCACATCACCTTCGTCGATTATAGTAATGTAAAAACCATTTTCAAACGTAATTTCGGGGATGACCACCCAAAACTCGGTAGCGGTTTCGGCGGTTGTGCCGAGTGCAACGCCCTCGCCACAATCGAGCGTAATCGTGCTTGTTGCATCTTCTGCCATCGCCAATGTCGGTACGCCGCCAAATTCGATGGTTGCCGTTGCCGAGCCGGCGATTTTCTCGTTATTGTTACCGCGAATTTCGATGCTCTTAACTCGCACACCGTAAGTGTTGTAGAGCTTCAATTTGAGGTAGCCGCAAGCGTTTTTGAACGAGAGGAACGTGTCCTCCAAGTTCTCGGTTACGGCAATCATCGTGTTTGCATCCTTGCCGAACGAATTTTCGGCGTACGACTGCTCGGCAGGGAGCGTAAGCGAGATTACTCCCTCGTCGGTAATGGTCGCCGTTTCGCTGTAAGGGTAGAGTGCATAGATTCGGTCGAAAGCATTACCCGTACCGAGGTCGCCACTTGGCACGAGCGAGAAAGTGCCGCTGTTGTCGCCCGTCTTGCCGTTAAATTTGTATTGGCGGTTGAGTGTGTTGCCATAGAAGGCGGTCAATCGGTCGTCGGCATGCCAACGCAAGTACGTTCCGTTCTCGACATAGGTGCGGCTCTCGTCAGCAAACCCTGCGCGAAGTTCGCTTATAGGATTGAGCGCGGGCACGTCGTTAAACTCTTCAAACGACGAGCAGCCACAAAGCAATGCGGGCAATGTGGCAAAGAAAAGGAGAAATTTCTTCATATTTTTACGATTTTTTGTTGTTTTACTCTTCGATTGTTTCGTCTGCGGGGCGCATCGACCAACCCTGTTCGGGGTCAATGGTCGGAATTTCGAGCGACGCACCAAAGCCACGCTCGGTGGTGATAGGGCAGATGCGAATAGTAGGGGATAGGTAGTCCCAATGTTCGTAGTGTTTCATGAGCTGTTGTGCTACCGTAGCATCTCCTGTGCGGTGGGTTATGTACAAAAAGAAAGTGTGGAGATGATTTCCGTTTATCTAACGAGAGGCTCTGGAATGCCCAACTAAAAATAAACGATTACAAGACCCCACACTCGGATAGTATGGGGTATGTGCACAAAACGTGCATAGCCACATAGCTATACAAGAAATGAGTGCTGTCGTTATCCTTTTAGTTGTGAAATTTTCCAGATTTCTCGTTAAGGATAAAAGCGAAAACACTTTCATCAAATATGTCGTGCCGAGGGCGTGATAGCCCGTGACGTCACAAAGTTAGAAATTTTTTCGCAAATGACAACACTCTTGCAGGATCTTGTTCGTTGATGATACGAAAAATCGGCTTTCGGATAGGACGGAGGGCGTATTTTCCGCTTTTTGTACGCCATTTTTGGATATGCGCGAGATAATCGCTAACTTTGCAAAGATGTTTTAACGGATTTATTCACTTACCACTATGAGTGTTGCATCGTTTTTGGCGACTTCTCACGCCACGGCATTTTCGTTCGAGGTTTTGCCTCCCGTCAGAGGCAAGAGCATCGACAGCGTCTTTGCGACCATCGAGCGCCTGATGCCTTTCAATCCGGCATATATAAATATCACGACTCACCGTACGGAGGTGGTCTATCGCGAGGTGGCGGAGGGTGTCTTCCAACGCTTCAACGAGCGTATGCGCCCCGGTACGGTTGCCATCGCTGCGGCGCTCAATGCACGCTATGGTGTGCCGACCGTTCCGCACGTCATCTGTAGCGGATTCTCGCGCGATGAGTTGGAGAACGAGCTTATCGACCTGTCGTACCTCGGCATTACCGATCTGTTGGTGTTGCGAGGCGACCGAGCCAAGGGCGAAAACCGCTTTGTGCCACAGGCCGACGGCCACGCTCACGCGGTGGATTTGTGTCGTCAGGTGTCGCTTTTCAACGATGGTGTGATGCTCGACGGCAGCCGTCACGATGCGCTCTCGCAGCGCTTTACGTTTGGTGTGGCGGGCTATCCGGAGAAGCACGAGGAGGCGATGAACATAGAGTCGGATATCGCGCATCTGAAGGCCAAGGTCGATGCCGGCGCACAATACGTCGTGACGCAGATGTTCTTCGACAATGCACGCTATTTCGAGTTTGTCGAGCGTTGTCGTGCGGCGGGCGTTACCGTGCCGATCATTCCGGGCATCAAACCGCTTACGGCCCTCACGCAGAAGACGCTTCTGCCAAAGACCTTCCATATAGATTTGCCGGTCGATTTGGCTGTCGAGCTGGAGCGTTGCCATACGAACGACGACGTAAAGGCGTTGGGCGTAGAGTGGGCAACGGCTCAGGCCCGCGAACTTAAGGCGGCTGGCGTACCGAGTATTCACTTCTATTCGATGAATGCGGCGGCAAGCATCGAACAAATTGCTCGTGCAGTATATTAATGGCTCGAATCAGTGATATAATCCGTGAACGCGTGCTTGTGCTCGATGGCGCAATGGGTACGATGATTCAGCGCTATGCGCTCTCCGAGAACGATTTTCGTGGCGAGCGCTTCGCTGCGCATCCGCAACCGTTGGCGGGCAATAACGACCTGCTCGTGCTGACGCGCCCCGACGTAATTTCGGCTATCCATCGCGAGTATCTCGAGGCGGGAGCCGACATCATAGAGACCTGTACGTTCAACTCGCAACGCATCTCGCAGTCTGAATATGCGACCGAGGAGTGCGTGCGCGAGATAAACCTTGCCGCAGCGCGTTTGGCGCGTGCCGAGGCCGACCGCGCGACACGGCTTACGCCCGAGCGTCCACGATTCGTGGCTGGCTCGGTAGGCCCTACGGGTAAGACCTGCTCGATGTCGCCCGATGTCGCCGACCCTGCAGCGCGTGCTATCGACTACGATACGCTTTATGAGTGCTATACCGAGCAGATTGAGGCACTTGTTGAGGGTGGGGTGGATATGCTGCTTGTCGAGACGGTTTTCGATACGCTCAATGCCAAGGCGGCACTCGCTGCGGCGCGCGATGTGAAGCGTCGTACGGGCCGCGAACTGCCCGTGATGGTATCGCTGACGATTGCCGATGCTTCGGGCCGCATCCTCTCGGGCCAGACGCTCGAGGGTGTGCTCTGCTCGCTCTCTCACGAAGAGATATTTTCCATTGGTCTGAACTGCTCGTTTGGTGCCGAGCAGATGCTGCCATACCTCAAACAACTCGCCCACGTCGCACCGTATTATATAAGCGCATACCCGAATGCCGGTCTGCCCGACGAGATGGGCCGCTATGCCGAGACGCCGGAGATGATGGCCTCGCACGTCGCGCCACTCCTCGATCAGGGGCTTGTGAATATCATCGGAGGTTGTTGTGGTACAACCCCCGACCATATATGCGCCATAGCGCAGGTTGCATCCTCGGCCGAGTATCTTCACCGGCCGATGCAGGGCCGTACGGCGTGGCTCTCGGGCTTGGAGGCGTTCGCTTCGACGGGGGCATTCGTCAATGTCGGCGAGCGTTGCAATGTGGCGGGTAGTCGCAAGTTCTTGCGTCTGATTAAGGAGCGTGCTTATGACGAGGCGCTCGAAATTGCCCGTCAGCAGGTGCGCGATGGAGCGATGGTGCTCGATGTGAATATGGACGACGCGATGCTGGATGCGCGCGCGGAGATGACGACCTTCCTGCGTATGATGGCCTCCGATCCGGAGGTGGCGCGTGTGCCGTGGATGATCGACTCGTCGCGCTTCGACGTCATCATACCTGCGCTGAAGTGCGTGCAGGGCAAGCCGATTGTCAACTCGTTGTCGCTCAAGGAGGGCGAAGAGCTATTCCTGGAGCGTGCCGCGCAGGTGCGCGATTTGGGTGCAGCGTTGGTGGTTATGGCCTTCGACGAGCAGGGCCAGGCGACAACCTTTGCCCGCAAGTGCGAGGTGTGCGAGCGCGCATACCGACTGCTCACCGAGCGCATCGGATTTCCTGCCGAGGATATAATTTTCGACCCTAATATATTGACCATCGCTACCGGTATGCGCGAGCACGACCGCTATGCCGTCGATTTTATCGATGCCGTGCGATGGATTAAGCAGACGCTGCCCCACGCCAAAGTTAGCGGTGGAGTGAGCAACCTTTCGTTTGCATTTCGTGGTAACAACTTCTTGCGCGAGGCGATGCACGCCGTCTTCCTTTATCACGCCGTCGCTGCGGGTATGGATATGGCTATTGTCAACCCATCCACGTCGGTTATGTATGCCGACATTCCGAGTGCACTGCTCGAGGCGTTGGAGGATGTGGTGCTTTGTCGCAGGGAGGATGCTGCCGAGCGACTGCTCTCGATTGCCGGCGAGTATAGCGCCTCGGCTATTGTGGGCGATGCCGCTCCGAGCGCAGACCGTCATAGCGAGCCCCTCGAGGAGCGCCTATGTGGTGCGTTGCAGCGTGGCGATGAGCAGTTCTTGCAGGAGGATTTGGAGGAGGCGATTGCGGCAGGAGCCGAGCCGTCGGCCATCATCGAAGGCCCGCTGATGGAGGGTATGACCCGCGTGGGCCGACTCTTCGGCGAGGGCAAGATGTTCCTTCCGCAGGTGGTGCGTACGGCACGAACGATGAAACGTGCGGTGGCAATCCTGCAACCATATATCGAGCGTTCGCGTGCGACGGTTACGGGTGGTGATAGGGCTCGTTATCTGCTCGCTACGGTTAAGGGCGATGTGCACGATATCGGTAAGAATATCGCGTCGGTGGTGCTATCCTGCAATGGCTTCGAGGTTATCGACTTGGGCGTTATGGTGCCTGCCGAGCAGATTGTGCGCGCCGCCGTTGAGCATAAGGTCGACTATATAGGTTTGAGCGGTCTGATTACGCCGTCGCTCGAGGAGATGTGTCGAGTTGCTACCGAGTTGCGCGAGGCGGGTGTCGATGTTCCGTTATTTATCAGTGGCGCAACCACCTCCGAACTGCATACGGCGTTGAAGATTGCACCGCTCTACGATGGCGCAGTGTTCCACGTTAAGGATGCCTCTCAAAATCCGATTCTTGCCACCCGACTCTCGGGTGCGGAGCGCGACGAGGTGATAGCTTGCAATCGCTATCGTCAGGCGGAGCTGCGTCGCGGGTTTGCTGCTTCGGAACAGCAGCTTTCGGCATCTGCCAATGCCTCGGAGCAGGGCGCTCCGCATAAGGTGGATTGGTCGCGTGCGCGAATCGTTGCACCGACGTACACGGGTGTGCGAAGCATCCGAATCTCTGTCGAGGAGGTGCGTCCGTATATAAATTGGATTCATTTCTGCAACCTTTGGGGTGTCGTCGCAGGCACGCCGGAGGGCGAAAATATATGTCGTGAGGGCGAACGCCTTCTCGATGCGCTCACCGAGCAAGACTTCCTCTCGGCTCGTGTCGGCTTCTTTGAGGCCTATGGCACGTCGGAGGAGATTGTTGTCGCACACCGTCGCGGATGTGCTTGCTGTGGCGGTGGGTTGCACCATACGAAGATTGCCACGCCGCGCCAACAACGCCCCGGTGCGCAGGGCGAGCGACTCTCGCTTTGCGATTTTGTTGCTCCGCAGGGTAAGGGCGACCATATCGGCGCATTTGCCGTGAGCGTATCGCCGTTGCTTGTCGAGCAGGCGGAGCGTCTCTCGGCCGAGGGCGATACCTATGCCGCACTGCTGTTGCGCAGTGTCTGCGACCGTTTGGTCGAGGCGGCGAGTGAGTGGCTGCACGCCGAGGTGCGTCGCAAGTTGTGGGGCTATGCTCCCGACGAGTCGCTCACGCCGAAGCAGATGTTTGCTGCCGCGTATGAGGGCATCCGTCCTGCGGTGGGCTATCCGTCGCTGCCCGATCAGCGAACAATCTTCCCGATAGCCGATATGCTCGATGTGGGGCAGATCGGAATACGCCTGACCGAGAATGGCGCGATGTATCCGCAAGCGTCGGTCTGCGGTCTGTATATCGCTTGTAGCGAAGCCAGGTACTTCGTTATCAAATAGAAAACGCGCACCCGAATCTTCAAGGTGCGCGTTTTTTTGTCCAAACCGTTTCCCGCCTTACGACAAGGCAATGAGCACAAGCATCTGTGCCGTGAAGATTCGCAGGAACATCGTGAGCGGATATACGCTTGCGTATGCTACCGATGCACGGTCGTTGGTCGCTACCGTGTTAGCGTAGGCCAATGCCGGTGGATCGGTCATTGCGCCCGACATCAAACCCATAATCGAGAAGTAGTCCATCTTCATTGCTCGGCGGGCGATGATACCCGTGATGAGCAGCGGCAGAATAGTGATAGCCACGCCGTAGAGAATCCACCAATAACCTCCGTTGCAGATCGACGAAACGAACGTCTCGCCGGCACTCAAACCGACGGCCGCAAGGAAGAGCGAGATACCGATCTCGCGAATCATCATATTTGCCGAGTTTGTGGTGAAGGTAACGAGCTTATATCGTGGGCCGTAGCGTGCCACGAGAATTGCGACGATGAGCGGACCGCCTGCCAAACCGAGCTTGATCGGCTGCGGAATACCCGGGAACATAATCGGAATCGAGCCGAGCAACACACCGAAGAAGATACCGATAAAGATAGGCAAGAGATTCGGGTGGTCGAGACGGCGCACCGAGTTGCCGAGGATGGCAGCCACCTCGTCGAGATCGTGCTTGCGACCAACGACTACAACCACGTCGCCCATCTGCAGACGCAACTCGTAGGTTGCAACGAGCTCGATACCTGCACGTACCACGCGTGTGATGGTAACGTTGTAGTTGGCGCGAATATGCAGGTCGGAAATGTGCTTTCCGTTGAGTTCGGGTTTAGTAACGACGATGCGTCGCTTCTCAAGATTCGAGGTGGTTGCCTTCCACTCTTTCTCGTCGATCTTGATGCTCTCGCCGATGAGCGACTGCAACAGTTCGACATCCTCACTGCTTACCACTACACGCAAGATATCGTTCTCGCGAAGGATGGTGTCGCCGGCCACGATCTGCTGCTTGTCGTCGCGAATCATACGCGCCACGACAAACTTGCTGCGGGCAATGTGAGCCACCTCTTCGATACTCTTGCCCTGAATACCCTGATTCGTTACGCGCAACTCGATGCGTACCGTGTGGGGTGCATTACTGCCACTTGCAGCCATCTGCTCGCGATCGATTTTGATGCGGAACAGATAGCGAACTGCCACCATCGAGAGGATAATGCCGACAACACCGAGCGGATAGGCAACGGCATACGCCGCCGCGAGCAAATTGTTTTGCTGGCCCGTAACGTCGGATATGGTCTGCTCTGCCGCACCGAGGCCCGGAGTGTTGGTTACGGCACCCGACAGTACGCCGACCATCGTGGTGAGCTCTTCGCCCGTCAGCAGATGGATACCGAATGCGGTGAGACAGCCGAGCAGAACGATGCTGACAGCCAGGATATTGAGTCTGATGCCACCCTCGCGGAACGACGAGAAGAAACCGGGACCTACCTGCAAGCCGATCGAGTATACGAACAGAATCAGACCAAACTCCTTGACGAAGTGGCAGATGCGTGGGTCGATGCCCAGGCCGAAATGCGACAATACGATACCCGTGAAGAGTACCCAGGTGATGCCGAGCGATATGCTGCCGAACTTGATACGGCTCAAGAGCAGACCGACGGCGATGGTCAAACCTAGAATCAATACCGAATTAGCAATGCTGTTCGACGTAAATAGATTAACTAACCACTCCATAATCTCTTTCTCTGCGATGCGTTATAACCTTGTTTGCTTATTAACCCTCGCTTTTGGGCGGCATTCTTGGCGGGCGGAGGCGGTGGAGTCACGGGTTCGAATCCCGTTGGGGCGGGGCGATGACTCTCCGATGGCCCTATGCGAGCGATCGCGTGCGCGCAAAAGCGTTGCAAAGGTAGAGATTTTATGATATATTTTCAAATTTTTTATAAAATATATTCCTCCGCTGTATCTCAAAAAATATGGTGCAGACGCCCTTTATTCGATTTTTTTTTGCTACCTTTCGAGACAAATCGAACGACTATCCCTGTTACCATCATAATATGAATGTTGAGAATCTATTAGTGAAGTGTTTTGGATATGATTCCAGACTGACGACCGTTCGTACGGAGATATTTGCAGGTATCACCACCTTCCTTACGATGGCGTATATCCTGGCGGTCAATCCGGCTATATTGAGCGATGCGGGAATGGATCGTGGCGCGTTGTTTACGATGACGGCGCTCGTTTCGGCAATCGCTACGCTGCTGATGGCTGTCGTCGGCAAGTTGCCCTTTGCGCTTGCGCCCGGAATGGGCCTTAATGCCTTCTTTGCCTATACGGTATGTCTCGGTTTGGGCTACTCGTGGAAGTTTGCACTGACGGCCGTGTTTATCGAGGGGTTGTTGTTTATATTGCTGACCATTACAAACTTGCGCGAGAAGATCGTTATGAGTCTGGCCCCCTCGATTCGTAACGCTATCAGCGTCGGTATAGGTCTGTTTATCGCCTTTATCGGCTTGCAGAACGCAGGCATTATAGTTGATAATTCGGCGACGCTCGTTTCGCTGGGCAATGTACTGCAGGGGCCCTCCGTGCTTGCGATGATTGGTTGCGTGCTCACATCCGTCCTGCTTATCCGCAAGGTGAAGGGTGCGTTGCTTATCAGCATAGTTCTCACCACGCTTATCGGTATTCCGATGGGCGTTACCCACTTCGAGGGTTGGATTAGCGCACCGCCTTCAATTGAGCCGATATTCTGCAAGTTGGAGTGGTCGAACATCTTCACGAAGGATATGTTCACCATAGTCTTTACGCTGCTCTTCCTCGATCTGTTCGATACGATTGGTACGGTTGTGGGCGTGTGTACCAATGCCCGAATGGTCTATCCCGATGGCTCGATTTATCGTCTTCGTCAGGCGTTCCTTGTCGATTCGATCAGTACGACGCTCGGTGCACTGATGGGCTCGAGTACCGTAACTACCTTTGTTGAGAGCGCTTCGGGCGTGAACGAGGGCGGACGAAGCGGCTTGACGGCATTCGCAACTGCGATGTGCTTCCTCTTGGCTCTGATTATGTCGCCATTCTTCCTTTCGGTGCCGAATGCGGCCACTGCGCCGGTGCTGATTCTCGTGGGTGTTATGATGATGGGCCCGGTGATGACTATCGACTTCTCGAACCTCTCCGAGGCGATACCCGCCTTTATCTGTATCGCATTTATGCCGATGGCTTACAGTATCTCCGACGGTATTGTCTTCGGTCATCTCGCCTATGTGGCAATCAACCTCTTGTCGGGTAACTATAAGAAGGTGTCGCTGGGAATGGTTGTCCTTGCGGGATTCTTCCTGTTGAAGTTCATATTTTAAACGGAGCGACACTCTAAACACAAAACCCGCCGACTTATTCGAATAAGTCGGGGGGTTTTTTATCTGTGCTTGCGGTGTTAGTTAATCGCGCGGATATGCAGCGATGAAGACATTGCGACGACGCAACTCCTCCTGCACGCGGTGCAACTCGCTGAGCGAAACGTAGCCCACGACATACTTGTTGTTTTCCGAAATGTAGCTCTCGCTCACCGAATCGAAGTGGATGAGCGCCAAATCCTCGGCATCCGTATAGCGGTAGTATACGCGGAACGAGTGGTCGGTGGTGTAGGTTGGCAGCTGCGAATCGTTGCGCTTCTTGTACTCGTACTTGTAGTTGTACAGACACGCCGTGATGTCGCTCAATACGGCCGAGCCGGTAGGGTAGCCGCCTGCACCGCGACCGAACATAAACTGCTTGTCGTAGAACAGGCCCTTGATAACTACGCCGTTGAACTCGTCCTCGACGCTGTAGATATACTTCTCGCGCGAAATGAGTTGAGGCATAACGCTCATAATGAGTCGGTTGCCGTCGATCTTCTCGACGTGGCCGATCAACTTGAAGCGACGCTCCTTCTCGGTTGCGAAGCGGATATCATCGTCGTTCATATTTGAGATACCGTAGGTGAAAATCTGCTCCGGAGCAACATACAGACCGAAGGCGTGAACGGTGATGATGATGAGCTTGAAGAGCGAGTCCCAACCGTCGATGTCGAGCGACGGATTGCTCTCGGCAAAACCCAAATCCTGCGCGAGCTTCAGTGCAGCGGGGTAGGACATCTTCTCGTTAAAGATCTTCGAGAGGATGAAGTTCGACGAGCCGTTCAGGATACCTTTGACCGAGGTGAGCAGGTCGTTGTCGTAGTACTCCTCGAGGTTGCGAATCACCGGAATCGAGCCACAAGCCGAAGCATCGTAGAGCAGAGCGGTGTTGTACTGCTGCTGCAACTCGATGAGCTCCTCGATATGACGCGCGAGCATCTTCTTGTTGCCCGAAACCACCGGCAGACGCTTCATCAGTGCGCGCTTCACGATGGTGTATGCCGCATCGGCATCGTCGATAAGCTCTACCACGAAGTTAATCTCCGGATCGGAGAATATGTCGTCCGGATTGTCGGTAAAGAGTGCCTCTACCGCACGCGGCTTGTTGATGTCGCGCACGCAGATTCTGCGAATCTCGGCGTTTGCCGATTGAATGCGTTTCAAAACATCGTACAAACCATTGCCGACTGTTCCGAAACCGAAAAGGCCAATCTGTAATTTCTTTCTGTTCATATATTGTGTTTTAATCTTTATTCATAAAGTCGACGATGATGCGATTCAGCAGCGTGTGCTCGACCAGGAAGCCGTCGTGGCCGAAAATCGAATCGATCGTGTGGAACTCCACCGACGGAATATTATCGACGAACGCTGCGTGGTCCTCCGGTGTGAAGAGTATGTCGGAGGTGATTGCCACGACGAGCGACTTCGCCTTGATGCGCGAGAGCGCCTCCTCCAGCGTACCACGACCGCGCGCAAGGTTGTGCGAGTCGACCGCCTGCGAGAGCAGGTAGTAGGAGTAGGCGTTGAATCTGCGACGCAGCTTCTCGCCCTGATAGCGCTGATAGGTCAGCACGCGACGCTCGAACGACGATTCGTTTGGCGAGGCATCCTCCTGCGAAATGTTATACGCCTTGCCGCCTCGGTAGCTGAGCAGAGCGATGCTGCGAGCCACCGCCATACCATCCAGCCCCGCCTCGGCCGAACGCTCTCCGAACGAAGGATCGCCCTCGATGGCCATACGCTGCGACTCGTTGAAGGCCGAAGCCCACGGATTCGTACGCGGTGCTGTCGCGATGAATGCGGCACGCTCGGCAAAATCGGGCTGCATAATGCTCCATTCGAGGCATTGGAAACCGCCAATCGAACTGCCGATAAGCAGCTTCACGCGCTTGATGCCCAGATGCTCGGCCAGCAGTTGGTGTACGCGCACCATATCGCGCACCGTGATGCGCGGAAAGTCGCCATACCAAGGCTCGCCCGTCTGCGGATTTATCGAGAGCGGACCTGTCGTGCCGTAGTGCGAGCCGAGGAAGTTGGCACACACCGTGAAGTATTTCGTCGGGTCGAGAAAGCATCCCTCCTCCACCGTGTGCGGCCACCAATCGGCTACATCCGAGTTGGCCGTCAGCGCGTGGCACACCCAGATGACATTGCTGCGCTCGGCGTTCATCTCACCATAGGTGTCGTACGCGATTTCGAGCGATGGCAACACCGCGCCGCTTTCGAGCGTGAACTCTTGCGTGTATTTATATATTTGAGCCATTAGTCGATATGAGTAAATGCCTGTTCAAAATCGGCGATGATATCCTCCACATCTTCCAGTCCGAGCGAGAGACGCAGCAGCGTAGGCGTTACGCCCGCCGCCTTCAAATCCTCGGCACTGAGCTGTTTGTGGGTGGTCGATGCAGGGTGGGTTACGACGCTTATCGAGTCGCCGATCATCGTCATATTGCCCATCAAACGGAGTGCCTCGACGAACTTCACCGTGCTCTCCAGCGTGCCCTTCAGCTCGATGTTCATCACGGCCGACGCACCGAAGCGGTAGTACTTCTGCGCGTTCTTGTAGCCCGGATGATCCTCAAAGCCGACGTAGCTCACCTTCGCCACCTTCGGGTGCGTGCGGCAGTACTCTGCCAAACGGCGACACGACTCTACCTCGTGCTTCACACGCAGCGAGAGAGTCTCCAGACCGATGAGCATCAGGTACGAGTCGAACGACGACGGACAGCAGCCGAAGTCGCGCAGACCATCGACGCGGCACTTGACGATAAACGCCTTTTCGCCAAACGTCTTGTAGAGGTTCAGACCGTGATAGCCCTCCGACGGGCCGTCAATCTGCGGGAACTTGCCGTTGCCCCAATTGTAGTTACCGCCATCGACGATGATGCCTCCCATAGCCGTACCGTGTCCGTTAATCCACTTCGTAGCCGAGTCTACCACGATGTTTGCGCCCCAATCAAACGGGTTGCAGAGGTAGCCCGCTGCACCGAACGTGTTGTCGACAACAAACGGCACGTCGCAACGCTTCGCCAACTCGCCAATGCTCTCCAAATCGAGCACATCGCAAGTCGGGTTACCCATACTCTCGACGTAGATCATCTTCGTGCGCTCGTCGACGAGTGCCTCGAAGTCCTCCACGCGGTCGCCCTTTGCGATGCGTACCTCGATGCCGAGCTTTCGCAACGAGATGCGGAATTGGTTATATGTACCGCCATAGAGGAACGGTGCTGCGACGATATTGTCGCCCGCCTCGGCCAGCGACGATACGCAGAGGAAGATAGCCGACATACCCGATGCCACAGCCAATGCACCGACTGCGCCGTAGAGCGATGCGATGCGCTCCTCGTAGGCGGCCGTTGTCGGGTTGTGCAGACGGGTGTAGATATTACCCGGCTGGGTGAGCTCGAAGAGTCCTGCTGCATAGTCGCACGAGCTGAAATGATATGCGGCGGTAGGGTATATTGCTATGCCTCGCGAACCGGTGTGGTCAACGTGGTAACCACCGTGAATCTGGCGAGTCTCGAAACCGAGAGTTTTCTTATTCGACATACTTTTGTATCTTTTTTTTCTGTTTACACTCTTCTTAATATAATATGTGCGATGCGCCCCTTCGCTTGTGCAACGTGCGCGCACACCGTTAAAATACCGACGATACCGACTCCACCCACTCGATGGTCTCGACCGAGAGCGTATCCGTACGGTCGCTCCACGTCTTCAACTTAATGAGTCGCTCCTTGCGACGCTCCATTGCGCTCGAAATCGGGAAGTGCGGCTTCTCGAGGTTGCTCTTCTCCTCGCGCAGCGATGGACGAATCGTGCGGTTGAATACGCTGTCGCGCGAAGGTCTGCGGTCGATCTCCCACTTGAAACCGTCGAGTTTCTTCGATCGCGTCTCCGGAATCTTGGTTATAGGGTAGAACGTGTAGGTCGGATTCACGCGATAGGTGATGCCCACCAACTGACGATTCTTGATGTAGGAGCTCATATCGCCACTCTCGATGTAGGCCATCATCGTTACATCTGTCGAGTTTTCGTTCTCCTGCATAAAATATATGGTCTGCACGTTGCCATCCACATCGTTGCGGTATATCTGATTGTCGCGGAAATACGACTTCATCGTCTTTCCCGTTACCTGATTGTAGTGAGCCGTATCGATCTCGGAGATCATCATCGGCTTACCCTCAAATTCGGCGTACGTTATATGGCCCTGCGAGGTGTGGATATGCATCACCTCGGATGTAATCTGATTCTCGTCGCTCCACAACACAGGCGAGATGTAGAGGTTGATGACCGAGTCCTGCGTTGAGGTTGCGAGCGAGTCGCACACCATCTGTGCATCGCTGCGGAACATCTTCACGTTGCGAATCGCCAACACAAGGCGATAGGTCGAATCGACCGGCACGGTGTCGACCGGTGCTTGGGCAACGCTGACCGTATCCTTCTTGTAGATGATGTGTATGAGCGAGTCGAGCATACGACGCACCAGCGAGTCGTGCGGAATCGAGTCGGCCACGATGAGCGAGTCGATTTGACGGAATACCGAAGCATCGACCGGCTTGATTTTTATGCCTCGTCGCTCCAGACGCAACACCTTGCGACGCAACTTTTTGTCGGCACGCTCCTGTGCTTTCACACGCATCAGCGAGTCGATGCGCTCCAGTTTGCGGTAGTATGCCGTACGTTTTGCCTGACGACGGTCGGCAATACGGTCGAGCTTGGCATTGAGCGAGTCCTGCTTGATTTTGCGTATCGAGTCGGCAATGTACTTCTTCTCGGCCTTGATGATTGCGCGCTTCTCCTTCTTGGTGAGCGTGTCTTGCGGATTTGCCAGCGAATCTTTTGCCAGCGAATCTTTTGCCAACGAGTCGACTGCAAGAGAGTCCTTCGCAAGCGAATCCCTTGCGAGCGAGTCTTTTGCAAGCGAATCGGCTGATGGCGCAGCACCGGCAGTCGAGTCGCTCTGCTCGGCAGGTGCCGATGGCTGTTCGGTTGCCTCCGTTGATTGAGGCGCGGCCGATTGCTCTGCGCCCGAACGCTGATCCTCGATGGCCTGTTTTACGGCGTTATTCGCAGCGTTTGCCTTGTTGCGCAGCGCCGCTATTCGCTCATCTGTCGAGTGCGAGGTTGCTGCGTTGTCAGGCGTGATGCGTGGCTCCTCCTTCGATTGTCCCTCTTTCTGTTTTGCGCCTAACTTCGAATCCTGCTTTGTCGGCTTGTTCTTTGCGGCATTTTTGCTGTTCGTCTGCTTGATCTCCTCACGACGCTTCGCCTCCTGCTCTGCAGCTAGCGCTTTGGCTATCGAGTCGGCACGCGCCACCGAATCGGCACGCATCTTCTCCTGCGCCTTGGCTATCGAGTCGGCTCTCTGGCGCTCGATGCGCTCGGCTACGGGGTCTTTGGTGTAGAGGTACATCGAGTCCGAGCGGATGAATACCGAGTCGCTCTGCTCCGTGTCGTAGCTGATGAGCGACGGATTGCGTGTGAGGAATGCGTCGCCCGGCTCGCTCCAATACTCGCCCCAATCGCCAAATACGAGCATCTTCTGCTCCGTATCGTCGATCTGAATGTTGTGCTTCAGCAGGGCATAACCACGCTCGCCGTAGTAGTCGAGCGTGTCGCTCCACACCTCCTGCTTCTCGGTGAGGATATATCCGTTGCTGGTGAGCGAGTAGTGCTCGCCATTGCGGTCGAATGAGCCGCAGTCGGCAAAGAGATACTCGTTCTCCTCGGGTTTCCAGATGTTGGTGTTGGTGAAGAAGTGCGCGCGATTGAGCTCGGTGTTGTAGATTACCGAGTCGCCCTTCATTTCGTAGGTCTCGTTGCGCATTTCGACATTTTTGACGCAGATAATCTCATTTGCGTCGGCGTAGAAGTAGCCCTGATCGGCTTCGAGTTGGCTATCCTCGTCGATAACCACACCTCCACCGGAGAATGTACCCACGTTGGTCTTCGTGTTAAAGACGAAGTTGTAGGTGTAGAGCGTCGTGGTGCGGTCGACCACCTTTACGATGTTCGAATACACGCGGGCCTCGCCCTTCTCGCCGTCGTACTCCGCGCGGTCGCCGTATATATAGGTCGTACCCTTGTTGATGAGCACATTGCCGAAGCACTCGATTTGGCTGTCCGAGTAGCGCACCGTACTGTCGCAGGTGATGACCGTGCCGTTGTGGTGTGCGGCGAAGTTGCCCACCGCAATCAGAATCTTCTTGCCGCGATGCTCAACCTGCCGACCGCCATCCGACTTCATATCGACGAACTTCTTGCTCTTCTTCGTCTCATCGCCATTGCTGCGAGCCGATGAGCGGCTCTGCTCGGTCGATTTCGTGTCGCGTGTCGGAAGTTGGGGCATACCGCTACCGCCGGCAAAGACGATGCTTGCCAGCGCAACGATAGATACCGTTATGGATACAACCCTCCTACGCACGACTATTTGGTTTGACTTGGAATAATCTGAATCTTCTTATCTGCATCCGGCTTCACCCAATTCTTGTTCTGGAACTCGCCGTTGCGATACTCCGGATCGATGTAGATGTACATCGCCTCGATCTTCGCGTTCAGCCACTTATTGAAGTCGTTCATCTGCTTCTCATTGAGGGCAATCTGCTCCAGACGCAGGTAGTCCTCGTCGAGCGATGCCGTGTGGGTAGGGATGATATCGAGGAGCTTCACAATCTTGCAGAGGTCGTTACCGTTCAAATCCGAGGTGCGGTATGCCGGCGAGATTTCGCCCACCTGCAGTCGACGGATAGCGTTGTAGTCGTCGATGCTCTTACCGCCACCCACGCCGAAGTCCTCCTTGAGGAACTTGGTTGCCGTCAGCTTGGCGTCGAATGCCGAGTAGTGCTCGAGAAGGTCGTGGTTGGTTACGATACCGCCGTTCATCTTCGAGTGCTTGTCGTCCGAGTGCTCGGCAGCCGCCTTCTCGAATGTGAGCGAATCCTTGCGAATCAGGTTTGCGAGGCTATCCAACTCGCCCATCGGATGCAAAATCTCCTCCGTCGTGTAGGTCGGACGGAGCAGGATGTGGCGACAGTGGAAGAGCGAGCCCTTCTTGTCGATGAGCTGGATGAGGTGGTAGCCGAACTGCGTCTCAACAACCTCCGAAACCTGGCCCGGACGCAACTCCTCGAGTGCGTCAGCAAACGGTTTCACGAAACTTGCCGAAGGCGACGGCTCCAACTCTCCACCACGAATGGCCGAACCATCTACCGAGTACATACGCGCCAGAGTCGAGAACTGTGCCTTGCCGGTTGCGATACGCTCGCGCATCTCAAGCAGACGCTCGCGGGTACGACGCTTCGCTTCCTCCATTCCTTTCGGGAACTTGGTGATGTGGGCATATATGTACTGCTCGGCGATAATCGGCAAGCTGTCTTTGTCCGTGTTGCGATAGAAGCGCTCAACCTCGCCCGGTACGACGCGCGTCTTGCTGACAACCTCCTGCTGCATTGCTGCTGCATAGGTCTGCTCCTCGGCCTGACGGCGGATAAGCTCGCGGATGTTGTATATCGGCATATGGGTTTTCTTCTCGAGAGCCGTAACCGAGCCCTCCTCCTCGATCATCGACTGGATGCGGGTTTCCACGCGCTGAAGCACGTCGCCCGTGTTAATATGTACGGAGTCGATGAGTGCCTGGTTGTAGAGCAACTTCTGCATCAGCAACTGCTCCAATGCCTCGTTCTTCGGGTCGCGGTCGGAGGTGTATCCTGCGGCACGACGCTGCTCGACGAGCTGCGTGGCAAGCTGTTCGACCTCGGAGTGCATAATGGACGAGTTGCCTACTACGGCAACGATTTTGTCAAGCATCACGAAGCGCTTCTGGGCAAACACGCCACTCGAGAGCGCAAGAAGAGACAAACCAATAAAGAGTACTTTTTTCATATCGTTTTTCGTGTTTTTTTATTTCGTAATCTGTTTTTCGGCATTTGCCGTGCGTGTGCTGTCGCACTGCGAACTTGGTGCAGTGTCGGTCGCGCCCTCCTCCTCGGCTGCGATGCCGTATCGCTTGATGAGGCCGTTTTGCTCGGCATTTCCGACCATTCGCTCCTCCTCGCGGCGGATAATCTCCTCCTGACGACGCTTGGTGAGGATGCGGACAATGTTATCGCGAGCCATAAAGAGCGGCATCGTATCACCGGCCTTCAGCGCATCGGTTACGCGGAAGCAGTAGTACGAGTGGTCGTGATGTATCTGGCGCACCTTGCGGTCGGAGAGCAACTCCTCGTGTGCTGCCGAACGGAGCAGCGGCAGGTAGCTCTTAAACTCTGCAAAGTCGCTCCACTCGTTGAACTTCGTGAGTCGGAAATTGTTTTTCAGACACACCTGCTCGAAATCCTTGAACGTCTCCTCCTTTGGCGAACGCATCATCGCGAGCAGCCAATCTCTGCGACGGAACTGGTCGGGGAACGCAACAATATAGCCCTTCACGACGGGCGATGTCAGTCGAAAATCGTTTTTGTGGCTGTTGTAATACTGCTCGATATCCTCTTCGGTGAGCTCGCTGTTCATCTGTGTATCGAGGTAGTGTTGCTCGATTTTGCGAATCAGCAGCGACTGGCGATACTCCTCCACCATGCGGTCGATGTCGGCCTCCGACGAGGAGAAGATAAGCTCGGCCTCCTGTAATTTGAGTTGGCGTACGATCCACTTCTCGACGTATGTCTCCACGTAGTTGAGCGAGTCGGCACCCGAAATGCCTTTCGGCAGGGCGGATGTTACCTCTTCGGCCGAGAGTACCTTGCGTCCGATTTTTGCGACCGGCTCCGGACCGAAAATAATCGCTGTTTCGCGGCAGGATGATGCGGCGAAAACCAGTGCGACGATTGCTATTTTTTCCAAAAACTTCATATACAACCCGCAAATATATTATTTTTTGACGGAATAAACGTATTACAAAGTAATAATATTGCGGAAAAGCATAAAAAAGCGGCCGAACAGCCGCTTTTTCGTGTGAATTTCGATGGTTTATCTGCAATCCGACGGATTTTTCTCGCCGTATGTTCGGTTTTTGCCCGTCGGGTTGGAGTGCATACGATGCCATATCTGTGCCAGGAACGGACTCTTTGCCGCCTGCTCGTCGTAGCGCCAAGGGGTGTTGAGGCACTCGTTGCACCAATATCCGCCAAGCAGGATGAGCGTCGGCGATGCCTCGAAAGTGTGGCCGTGCGCGCAACGCCATTTGAGAGGCGTGCGCAGGTCGCCCGTCGTCATACTCTCCGACAGACATTCGCCGCCTCGGAATGCTGCCGCCGCACGCATATCTTCGAGCGAGAGCTCTCCGAGCGGCTTGCTCTCGTCGTAGCCGTGCGAGAGTCGTTCGGCATCGTCTTTGCCGGCGAGTCGGAAGTTGAGCATCTGCTCCCAAGATTTGATTTTTGACCGCTCCTCGCGCGAACCGAAGAAGGCGTCGATGCGCTCCTCGTTATTGTGCTTGAGCCAACCGAGTGTGCCGAAGGTTTTGTCGTTGGCTATCAGTCGCATAAACGGCTTGATAAGAAATGCCGGTGCGAATTTTGCCAGCGCAAAATACCAAGGTGTCTGTCGGCTCATTTGAGCGAAATATTCTTTTATTGGCACGTTCGCGCGGAAGTGCAAAATCTCCTCCAGATGGTCGGAGTCGAGATACCATTGCCCGTGAAAATTGTGCGTTGCAAACCAGTCGGCATTGAACACTTTTTCGGGTTTCGGGCAGTTGATTGCATCGAGCAGCAGCGCCTCGAAATCGTAGTTCGTCAGGCGATACTCCTCGCCGCTGCCGATGTTGTAGAAACGACACCAAAAATCCTCCGGAACATCCTCTTTGCATACGGCTGCAAGCAGTCGGCCTGAATCCTCGACCGTCGCCCACTCCAGCACGCCCTGAATAGGAACGTGGAACATTATCGGATCCATATTTTTCAGCAGGGCAGGGTAGAGTATGCCCGATTGTCGCAAGCTTACCCAGTAGCGCAGGCCCGACTCGGCAAAGATGCGCTCGGCGTGGCACTTCGAGATGGCGTAGTAGTCGAACATCGACGGGAATATCGGGTCGCCGCATCGCCCCCAATGGTATGGCGAGCGACGGTCGCCCGTCTGGGCTACGCTGCCGATGTATACCACCTTGACGGCGTCGGCATTGGGTTGTTGCTTGATGGCACGAACGATGTTCTCTGCGGCGGTAACATTCACGTGCAGAGTGGTTTTGGGTTTGTAGTCGGCCTTGGGTGATACCATACCGCCGACGTGCAGAACGTAGTCTGCGCCGGTTACGGCCTCCAAAACATCGTCGTAGCAGGTGAGGTTGCCCCAAACGATTCGGATCTTATCGCGATGTGCCGCCAACTTGCGGCGATTGACCTTCGTGTCGAGCGCAAGGACGGTTACGTCGAAGAGCTCGTCGTGCGACAGCAGCTCTTTGAGTCCGGCGGTACCCATCACACCGGTAGCTCCCGTCAGGAGTATGCGTTTCTTTGTCATACGGTGGTTTTCTTTGTGCGATAGACTTTGCGGTACGCCTCGATGCTGCACGAGATGCATACTACCACAGCGAGCGCATAGAGTGTGTAGTATGCCGGTCCGCCGCCGAGCAGTTCGGCAAACGATACTTCGTTCAGGCCGAAGACGATGAGCGCAAAGGCAAATGTGTTGTTGAGCGCGTGCAGAATCATCGTCGAGAAGAGCGACTCCGTACGCAGATATGTCGTGCCGAAGATGATGCCGGCAACAAATGCCGAGATTGCAACCGACGGCTCCAGATGAATCACTCCGAAGAAGAGCGACGAGAGCACTACCGACGCAATCTTACCCCATCTGCGGCGCATCGTTTCGAGTACCACGCCACGACAAATCAGCTCCTCGAATATCGGAGCGAAGATGATTGCCGTTATGCAGGCCCAGAAGCCGCGGCCCGTGCCGAGGTTGTCCGATGAAGGCAGAATTTCGAGTAGTGGCTCTATGATGATTTCGGCCATAATCAGCCATACGAAACCCGATAGTATGATGTTGGGATTAAAGCCCTTGTGCGAGAATTTCGCAACAACTCCCTTGCCGTCGCGCAGTCGTACATAGAGCCATATCGAGATAAATGCCGCAAGCATCGAGAGCGGATAGATGAGGGCAAATCGTTCGCCTTTGAGGATGTCGATGCTCATCATCGCCTCGAAGTCCGAAGCAGCACCCTCCGATTGGATGGGCAGCGTCCAGCCGCACGCCATACATATCGTGCTGACGATGATTTGCGAGATGAACAGCAGTAGTGCCATCGCCACAATGTCGAGCGTGCCGGGGAATTGGCGACTGCTCCGGTTGGTTATCTCTTTCGGGGCGGGCGTTGCTGCCTTGTCGGCCGCATCACTCGCCTCATAGTTCTCTGTCGGCTCTGCCGACCGTATATCCTCTCTTTCCGACATTCTGTTGTTTGGTTGGGTTGTTCGAGTGCCAAAGATATAAAAAATAGTTGATTTTTATGCGCCTCTGCCCCTCTTTGTAAATATTTTGAACTTATTTGCACGCTCTTTTACTCCGATTTCAATTTAATTTATTAAATTTGTCCCCTATTATTTGCGTGTTCGCTCGCAGCGTCGGTCTCGACGGGTGGCGTGATGCGCTCAAAACGAAGAGATAACGGTAACTGTATTTCGATATGGGTAAGGTAATTGCTTTGGCAAACCAAAAGGGTGGAGTCGGTAAGACGACGACGGCAATCAATCTGTCGGCGTCGATTGCTCTGCTCGGCAAGAAGGTGTTGCTGATTGATGCCGATCCGCAGGCGAACGCCACGTCGGGTTTGGGTTTCGATATTAATCTTGAGGGCACCTACGAGTGCATCACGGGCGACCGTCAGGCGTCGGATGTGATTTTGAAGAGTGAGGATGTCAAGAATCTGTGGGTGCTGCCGTCGAGCATCGACCTTGTTGCGGCGGAGACCGAACTTGCAGCGATGGAGAACAGCCATTTCGTTGTCAAGAAGGTCATCGACAGCGTGCGCGACCGATTCGACTACATCTTCATCGACTGCTCGCCATCGCTCGGCTTTACGACCGTGAATATCCTTACGGCGGCCGATTCGGTGCTGATACCCGTGCAGTGCGAGTATCTGGCGTTGGAGGGCTTGAGCAAGCTGCTCAATACGATCAAGCTTGTTAAGAACGGTCTGAATCCGTCGCTCGAAATCGAGGGCTTTGTGCTGACGATGTATATGCGTAACCGCTTGAACAATCAGGTGGCGGGCGAGGTGCGCGAGCATTTCGGTGCGTTGGCCTACGATACGATCATCCAGCGCAACATCCGCCTTGGCGAAGCTCCGTCGCACGGTAAGCCGATTATGCTCTACGATGCATCGGCTACGGGTGCAACGAACTACCTGATGCTTGCCAAAGAGTTTTTGAAGAGAAATCGTAAAAAGAGAGAATAAGAGATATGAAACAGAAGGGATTAGGTCGTGGTCTCGGTGCTATTTTCGGTAACGATACCATTGATTTGAAGGCCAAGCCGATGTCCGAGATGACGGAGCTTGCCGTTGCGGATATATTTCCAAATCCGTCGCAGCCGCGTTCGCTCTTCGATGAGGAGGCGCTCGGCGAGCTTGCCGATTCGATTCGCACGTTGGGCTTGATTCAGCCGATTACGGTTCGCCGAAGTGGCGACAAGTATATGATCATCAGCGGCGAGCGTCGTTGGCGTGCTGCGCAGGTGGCGGGATTGGAGGTTCTGCCGGCTTATGTGCGCGAGGTGGACGACGAGAATCTGCACGCAATGGCATTGGTCGAGAATATCCAGCGTCAGGATTTGAACGCCATCGAGATTGCGCTCGGTATGCAGCGCCTTATCGACGAGTGCGGTCTTACGCAGGATGCGCTGGCCGACAAGGTGGGCAAAAAGCGCTCGACGGTAGCCAACTATATGCGTCTGTTGCGTCTGCCCGACGAGGTGCAGTTTGCCGTTAAGAGTGGCGTTATCTCGATGGGCCACGCCAAGGCAATCGCTTCGACGGACGATGCGAAGAGTCAGCTTGTGGTGCTGAAAAAGTGCTTGAAGTATAACCTTTCGGTGCGCCAGACGGAGGACTATGTCCGTATGCTTGCCGAGAAGAGCGTGCGTCGTAAGAGTGTGGTTGTGGATGAGGAGTACCCTGAGTCGTACACCCGTCTGGTCGAGTATTTGGAGCGATTCTTCTCGCAGAATATCAGCATCAAGCGCGGAAAGAACGGTGGTGGAAAGATCACTATCGATTTCGATGACGATGCGGACATCGAGCGTTTCATCGAGCGCTTCTCAAACAATCAGTAAGCGAATGGGTGTAAGGCGTTGTGATATGGGCTCGATGTTTGGAGCGTGGTTGCGATATGCGGCCGTAGTGGTGGCGATACTCTTCGCCATCGGGGAGTCGTATGCGCAGTATCAGGAGGAACTGAAATTGCCACGCAATCCGTTGAGCCGCCAGCTGCGCAGTCATCGACAGGTTGTGAGTGGCGGATTGATTCAAAAGCCCGATTCTGTGGCCATCGCCCGAGCCGATTCGACGCGAGTGATGAATTTGCGCGATTCGCTGCTGCGTATGCCGACCGACTCGCTGCGTCAGGTGTCGGATTCGTTGCGAATGACTCTGCCCGATACGATTCGTGCGGAGATATTCCCCGACTCGTTGTTTCCGGCAAAGCTTTCCGCGCGCGAACAGCGCCGTGCGGAGCGCAGGGAGAATCGTAAGCCGTTTATCAGCGATTCGATGTCGCTGCGTAAGGTGAGTATGCTCTCGGCCGTGCTGCCCGGCTTCGGCCAGATCTATAACAAGCAGTATTGGAAGTTGCCGATCCTCTACGGAACGGTCGGTGCGTCGCTCGGTATGTGCTTGTACGAACATAGCAAGTATAAGCCGCTCAAACAGCAGTTCGACCTGCTGACCGACCAGTCGCTCACGCGTACGGAGGAGCTTAACTCGCTGCAGCGCAGTATGATCAAGCACAATACGCTGATGCAGCTCTTTATGGCGACCTCCATCGCCTCGTACATCTACTTTATCGGCGATGCGGCGGTCAACTACTCGACGAACGAGGTCTCGTCGGTGGCTCGTGCAACGACGCTTGCTACGATATGCCCGGGCGCGGGACAGATCTACAACAAGAGCTATTGGCGTCTGCCGATTGTCATCGGCGGTTTCGCCTCGACCATCTACTGTATCGACTGGAACAATCGTGGTTATCAGCGATTCAAGAAGGCCTACCGATTGCGTTTCGATTACGACCAGAATCCGGAGAACTATCCAAACGGCTCGCCCGACGAGTTTAAGGGACGCTACGCTTCGTCCTTCCTTAAGAATCTCCGAAACAGCTATCGCCGAAATCGCGACCTCTGTATCATCCTTACGGCGGGCCTCTATATCTTGCAGATTGTCGATGCTCACGTCGACGCCCATCTGCGCGACTACGATATCTCGGACGATTTGAGTGTCGATGTTACGCCGATGGTCGCTACGACCTACAATCCGGTGCAGGGTACGAAACCTGCTGTCGGAATGAATTTGAGTGTAAAGTTTTAGAAATTTCCGTTAATCCAAATTATGGTTAGAGTGATGAAACTGCTCCTGCTGCTCGGCGTGTTGATGACGCAGATGCCGGGTGTGCAGGCAGCCAGACGTGTGAAGATAAAAAGCCAGGAGCAGGTGCTCATAACGCCGTTGTACGATACGGTGCGAGTGGTGGTCTACGATACCATTCGCGTCGAGCCGAAGCCCGCTCCGAGAGTCGATACGATTCGTTTCAACCACTCGCTCGCCGAGATCGACTCGCTGGCCGATGTGTGGCAGACGATGCAGCTCGAGCAGGGTGATAAAATCTTCTTCGCTCCATTCTCCGAGACGATGGAGGGAGAGTCGGCTATGGCGCCCGATTCGCTCTATCGCAAGCGTTTGCAGGATATGGTTTCGCCCGTTCACCTGCCGTATAACTATATCGTACGCAAGTATATCGACCAATATCTGAGTGGCCGATGGAGCCCGCTTTCGCGCGTGCTGTCGCTCTCGAAATACTACTTCCCGATTATCGAGCAGGAGCTCCTCGCTGCGGGCCTGCCTATCGAGTTGCGTTTTCTGCCGATTATCGAGTCGAATCTCTCCTCGGTGGCCACTTCGCGAGCCGGTGCGGTCGGTCTGTGGCAGTTTATGCCGAGTACGGGTAAGAATCTGGGATTGGAGATTAACTCGCTGGTCGATGAGCGTTGCGATGTGATGCTCTCGACGCGTGCCGCGTGTCGCTTCCTGCGCGATTTGTACCGCATATACGACGATTGGACATTGGCCCTTGCGGCCTACAACTGCGGCCCGGGCAATGTGAGCAAGGCCATCGCGCGTGCCGGTGCCGACTGCAAGACATTCTGGGATATCTACGACTTCCTCCCGTCGGAGACTCGTGGCTATGTGCCGAAGTTTATCGCTGCGGCATACTGCTATACATATCACAACCTGCACGGTGTCGAGCCCGCACCCGTACCCGATTGCATCGTAACCGATACGGTTACCATCGACCGTACGATGCACTTGGGACAGGTCGCTTCGACGCTCAATATTCCGCTTGAGACACTGCGCCACCTCAATCCGCAGTATAAGATAGATATCGTACCGGCTGCCCGTAAACCATACGCGTTGCGTCTGCCGTCGCGATACCTAGCAGAGTTTGTCGAGAATCGCGATTCGATATATGCCAAGGATTCGCTCTTCTTGAAGGAGTATATGAATCCGGCCAACCTCGAAAAGAAGCGCGCCGAGGGTGTGGGCTACACCTATACGGTGCGTAGCGGTGATAATCTCGGTCTGATTGCCAAGCGCAATCGCACGACCGTCAAGGCAATAATGCAGTGGAATCGCCTCAAGTCGACCACCATCCGTCCGGGCCAGAAACTGCGCATCAATAAACCTAAACCAAGAGCATAGCGACCGTGTTTGATAGAGGAATCATAGTGGCTCCGGCCACCGCTGCCGGAGGTGCCATCGCTGTCGTCAGAGCCAGTGGTGAGGGCGTTATCGAGTGCTGTGATAAGATTTTTCGTGGCCGCCGACCGCTCACGGAGGCACGCTCGCATACGCTACACTACGGCACGATAGTCGATGGCGAGCGCGTCGTTGACGATGTGCTCGTTGCGGTCTTCCGCTCGCCTCACTCCTATACGGGCGAGGATGCGGTCGAGGTGTCGCTCCACGGCTCGCAGTATATCGTCTCGGAGGTGGTGCGCCTCTTCTGCTCTGCGGGTGCTCGTTTGGCTTCGGCCGGCGAATTTTCGGCTCGCGCATTGACCGCAGGCCGTATCGACCTGTCGCAAGCCGAGGCGGTCTCCGACCTGATTGCAGCCGATTCGCGCGCCTCGCATACCATTGCTGCGACACAGATGCGTGGCGGATACTCGGCCCTGCTCGACTCGTTGCGCGAACAACTTGTAAATATTACTGCTCTGCTCGAATTGGAACTCGACTTCTCGGAAGAGGATGTCGAGTTTGCCGACCGCGAACAGCTGCGCTCGATGCTCGGCTCGACCGACGAGGTCGTGGTGCGCCTGATGGAGTCGTTCCGCGTCGGAAATGCTATCCGCGAGGGTGTGAATGTCGCAATTGTCGGCGCACCGAACGTTGGTAAGAGTACGCTGCTCAACCGCCTTGTGGGCGACGATAGGGCAATGGTGTCGGACATCGCGGGAACTACACGCGATACGATTGAGGAGAGTGTTGTGATTGACGATATACGTTTCCGATTTGTCGATACGGCGGGCCTGCACACAACGGACGATGTGCTCGAACGAATGGGTATCGAGCGTACCGAGCAGGCGATACGCCGCGCACAAATCGTGGTGCACGTCTCCGAGCCCTCAACCACATCGTCGGCATTGCCGGAACTCTCGGCCGAGCAGACGCTCATACGCGTTGTAAATAAGATGGATACAACCCCTATGCGCGATGTTGAGGGTGCGCTCTATATCTCGGCTCGCGATAACGAGGGTATCGACGCCCTGCGCACGGCCCTGCGTCAAACGGTCAGCACCGAAAGCGTCTATCGGGGCGATGTCGTGGTGTCGAATCTGCGCCACTTCGAAGCGCTCTCGCGTGCGCATACCGATATCGCTGCGGCAACCGACGCCTTGCAGTCAGGCATCTCGTCGGAACTGCTTGCCGAGGATATCCGTAGCGCGATTTCCGCCCTGGCCGAAATCACCGGTGCCGTCACCAACGACGACATCCTCCAAACCATCTTCTCACGCTTCTGCATAGGCAAGTAAAATCACTTTATCATTAGCTATCATAAACTATCAAAGGCGCTCATTTAGAGCGCCTTTCGTGTTTTTGTGATAAAGTCAAGTTGTCATTGATATAGCATAGTTTATCACTTTTTTGGGCCATATTTGTCCCACAATGTCAGATATCATCACCTGTCCTACCACTATTAAAGAGATTTCACCAAGTTTGCAATGAGGTGCAATGGAGTGCAACGATACGGCGAAAAGAATTCTACTTTCTACAACAGAAAGTTATCTCAATTGACAATAGGAGGTGTATTCGATATTTATTACGGTATCACCACGCTGTACCTGCAGATTTAGAGGCATGTTGTCTGGCAATGTACGCAATGAATCCATTACTGACGCATCAAGCAGTTTTTCGCGAGATATACCATTTATTGCCTCGATTCTATCGCCAAGTTTTAGACCTGCCTTTTGAGCATTATGTCCTCGGGCAACAAACGACA
>JAZRBZ010000013.1:0-49183 GCA_045635325.1 Alistipes sp. | reverse complement strand
TTGCAACCCTCGCGCAATAGCGCCTGAACAAGGACTTGAACCTAGGACCCCATGATTAACAGTCATGTGCTCTAACCGACTGAGCTATTCAGGCATTTTGAAGAACCTTCGCAGAGTATTCTGCGTTTTTCGTGGTGCAAATATACGGCAAATTTTTATTCTGCCAAAAACTTTTGCAAAAAAAATCAAAAAAAACTTAACTTTGTGCTGTGATTAGGGTTATACATATATTAATATTGGCGATTTTCGGCATCTTCACCTGTGGGGCGGCCGAGTCGTCGGTGTTGCGATTTGCGGAGTCGAAGCACGATTTCGGTGCGATTCGCGAGGATGGCGGTGCGCATCGCCACGCGTTTCGCTTTGTCAATACCGCGCCACACCCGATCGTCATCCTGAAGGTCGGCACTTCGTGCGGATGTACGACGGCCGAGTATAGCCGTAAGCCCGTCGCTCCGAATGGCGAGGGCGAGGTGGTGGTGGTCTACGACCCGATGAATCAGCCGAGTGGCGATTTCCAGCGTCGCGCAACGGTCTACACCTCGGAGGGCAACTGCGTGCTGACCTTCACGGGCCGAATTACGCCGCGCGAGAAGAGCATCACGGAGCAGT
The DNA here is from genome assembly GCA_045635325.1 of Alistipes sp. GTDB lineage: Bacteria > Bacteroidota > Bacteroidia > Bacteroidales > Rikenellaceae > Alistipes. The sequence goes on along the minus strand of JAZRBZ010000013.1, from coordinate 48,574 downwards.
ACCCGCTTGTGCTGGGTGCTGGTGTGCGTGCCGAGACAAATGCCCACGCCTTCGCATACGTCGAGCAGGGGCGCTCGTCGCGTAGCAGTTTCGGCATTGTGAACGACTCCGATGCGGCCGTCGATATAACGCTTATTCCGAGCGAGGAGAGCGGTCTGCTCGATTTGCACTACCCGTCGACACTCGCGCCACACGAGCGCGCAGAGATAAACTTCGGCTACGACCTTACGCACGAGCGCGCGCGATTTGGCACGCTGAAGGATGTGCTCGCGGTCGAAATCAACGGCAGACGCTCGCCACTGCCGCTTGTCATCAATGCGATAGCCATCGACAGCCGTACAAAATTTGCAGAGAGCGAGGGGCCCAAGATACAACTATCGGAAAATTTTATTAAATTTGGCACTTTGAAGCACGCTTTACCCTCGGCCGAACGCCGAATCAGGATAGAGAATGTCGGCATCGCTCCGCTGACCATCCGCGCCGTAGAGTCGGAGGCGGGAGTTGCGGAGGTGAGGTTGGTCGGTGCGAAACGCTCGTCGGGCAGCGTCGTGATACCGAGCGACGGCAGTGTCGAGTTGTGCGTCAGAGTCGCACCGTCGCAATGCGCTGTGGGCCCGCTTACGGAGCGTCTGCGGATAATCTCCGACGATCCGCACTCGCCGATGCGCAGCGTGAGGGTAACGGCCGTAATTGAGAGATAGAGAAACAAAAAAATACGACGAAAAATGTTTGAAATCGTTGAAAAAAGAGTCCTTGCCGAGGGCATAACCCAGACGAAGGTCTACGCACCGCGCATTGCGCGTTCGGCCAAGCCGGGACAGTTCATCATCGTTCGCGCCGATAAGTGTGGCGAGCGTATTCCGTTGACCATCGCCGACTACGATGCCGAGGCAGGCACCGTGACGATGGTTACGCAGGCACTCGGTGCCTCTACCCGCAAGATCGTAGCCAAGGAGGTTGGCGAGACGTTTGCCGACGTGGCAGGTCCGCTCGGTCGTCCGTCCGATTTCGTGGCAGAGCCGCTCGAGGAGTTGCGCAAGAAGCGTTTTGTATTCATCGGTGGCGGTGTCGGTACGGCGCCGGTCTATCCGCAGGTGAAGTGGCTCGCGGAGCACGGCGTGAAGGCGGATGTCATCATCGGAGCGAAAAACAAGGATATGCTCATCTACACCGAGGAGATGGAGCGTGTGGCGGGCAACCTCTACATCGCTACGGACGACGGCTCGGTGGGCTTCCACGGTCTGGTAACGGCGTTGCTCGAGAAGCTCATCGCCGAGGGACACGAGTACGACTGCTGCGTGGCTATTGGCCCGATGATTATGATGAAGTTCGTGACGCTGACCGCCAAGAAGTATTCGCTGCCGTGCATCGTGTCGCTCAATGCGCTGATGGTCGACGGTACGGGTATGTGTGGCGCGTGCCGTGTGAGCATTGCGGGCAAGACGAAGTTTACGTGCGTCGATGGTCCGGAGTTCAACGCCTACGATGTCGATTTCGACGAGGCGATGCGCCGTCAGGGTATGTACCGCACGCAGGAGCAGCGCGCGTTGGCAATCGCTCGCGAGCGTGCCGAGGGACATAAGTGTAATATCGGTTTAGACAAGTAATAGTTATGGCAAACAAGATACCGCGTGTGCCGGTGCGCGAACAGAATCCGGCAATCCGTGCCACCAATTTCGAGGAGGTGTGCTACGGCTACAACCTTGAGGAGGCGCAGCTCGAAGCGTCGCGCTGTCTGCACTGCAAGAATCCGCGCTGTGTGGCGGCGTGTCCGGTGAATATCCGTATTCCCGACTTTATCGAGCGCATTGCGCAGGGCGACATCGCCGCTGCGGCTTCGGTCATTGCGGAGGATTCGTCGCTGCCGTCGATTTGCGGTCGCGTGTGTCCGCAGGAGAGCCAGTGCGAGGGTGCCTGCATCCTCGGCATCAAGGGCGAGTCGGTGGCTATCGGTAAGATGGAGCGCTTCGTGGGCGATTGGCAGTTGGAGCATCCGCTCCCTGTGCCGCAGATCGAGCCGAACGGCCATAAGGTGGCTATCGTCGGCAGTGGTCCTGCGGGCTTGGCTTGCGCCAGCGATTTGGCTCGTATGGGCTACGAGGTTACGGTGTTTGAGGCGCTGCACGAGGTGGGCGGTGTGCTGGTCTACGGTATTCCGGAGTTCCGTTTGCCAAAGCATAAGATTGTGGCGAAGGAGATAGACAAGCTCCGCGCGCTGGGCGTTCGTTTCGAGACGGACGTCATCGTAGGTCGTACGGTAACTATCGACTCGTTGCTCGACGAGGAGGGCTTCTCGGCCGTCTTTATCGGTTCGGGTGCGGGCCTTCCGCGCTTTATGGGTATCGAGGGCGAAAACCTCAACGGTGTGCTCTCGGCTAACGAGTTCCTTACGCGTGCCAACCTGATGCGTGCCTACGACGAGGAGTACGACACACCGATCTATGTCGGTCGTAAGGTTGTGGTTGTCGGCGGTGGTAATGTGGCTATGGATGCTGTTCGTACGGCGAAGCGTCTGGGTGCAGAGGCGACCATCGTATATCGTCGTAGCGAGGCGGAGTTACCTGCTCGCGTCGAGGAGGTACCCCACGCCAAGGAGGAGGGCATCGAGTTCCGTATGCTGACCAATCCTACCCGTGTGCTCGGCAACGAGCAGGGCTGGGTAACGGGGCTCAACTGCGTGCAGATGGCTCTGGGCGAGCCCGACGAGAGTGGTCGTCGTTCGCCGGTAGAGGTTGCGGGCTCGGACTTTACGGTCGAGTGCGATGTTGTGATTATGGCACTCGGTACGTCGCCTAATCCGCTTATAGCATCGACTACCGATGCACTCGAGACGAATCGTCGTGGCTGTATCGTTGCCGACGACGAGGGCCGCACCTCGCGCAAGGGTGTCTTTGCGGGTGGCGATACGGTAACGGGTGCAGCTACCGTAATCCTCGCAATGGGCGCAGGTCGCAAGGCGGCAAAGGCGATCGACGAGTATGTTCGCTCGCTCTAACCTCTTCGACTCCGTCCAAGTGGCAAAAGCCAAAACTAATTAGAACAACCATTCTTCCAATCGGCAAGGCACAGCGTCAGCCGATGACAATAAAAAAACCGAACGGCGTATTCACCGTTCGGTTTTTTGTTATCTCACATTCGGATATTACATAACGCCTGCGCCACCCGAAAGGTTTACGTTGCCCGTGAAGAGCGTGCAAGGGCTCGACGAAGTTGCACCCAACATATTCGTAAAGTCAATCATAACCGAATCAGCGGTCAAGTTCGAGTAAGGAATAGTGGTGGTCGTTACCTCGTTGAACATATTCGTCTGCTGGAGGAGAATATTACCCGAAGTAGCGTCGGTTGCCTCAACCGTGTAAGCTACCTGAATGTAAGGTGCCCAGTAACCGGCTGCAGCCGAACCGTAGATCGACTCGTAGTCAACTGCAACGGTGAGCATACCTGGGAACGATACGCCGAGGTCAGCGATGATGCGTGCGCCTGGAGCACCTGCAATACCCATTGCGATATCCTCTGGCAACTGCCACTGCTTGCCGTCAACGCTCAATGCAACAGCTGCGCCAAGCTCGTTACCGTTAACGAGTACCTTACCGGTGTTTGTGCACGATGCAGTGTCGATGCTCGAACCCTCGGTGAGAACGCCAACATACTCGCCGATAGTCTCGGTGTTGCCTGCGTTGAGGATAGTGAGCGTACCGTTATTGGTGCTGTTCGAGATAGTAGCTTCTGCCTTCTTGTTGTTACCAACCAACGTACCTGCGTGGAGCGGAGCAGTCGAGTTGCACATATCGGCAGTGATGTTACCATTGTTTGTACAGTGGGTGAAATCCTCCTGCTGTGCACCTGCGATACCTGCGATGTAGGTAATATCGCCGCTTACGAGCGGAGCAGTGATGGTGATGTTAATATCAGCGTTGTTCGTACAGTTGTTAACGCCATTATTTGCAAGACCAACGAGACCACCAATGTAGTTTGCCTTCACGTTGTTGGTTGTGAATGTCAGAGTTGCCTCCTTTGCTACCGAACAGCCACTGATGGTTGCAGTGCGGGTAGAAGCGGTCTTAATCTGACCTACGATACCTGCGAAACGCAACGAACCAGCCGTGTCAGTCGATACTGCGGTAAATGGAGCGTTGAGATGACAGTTCTCAACAACGGTAGTCGAATAACCTACGATACCACCATTGTAGAGAGCACCACCTGCCTTCGATACGCCGAGAGCCTCAACATAAGTTGCACCATCGCTCGAGCAGTTGTAAACACCACCATAGGTCTCACCTACAACAGCTGCCGAGTAGTGCTCGTAAATCTTGTGCTTGATGCTTACAGTGCCGTGGTTGTGGCAGTTCTTAACGTCACAGGTTGTGTAACCTACGACACCTGCGTGCCAACCCTTCGTACCACCTTCTACCTTACAGTAGTCGTTGATGTCTACCTCACCGTAGTTGTGGCAGTTCTCAACAACATTGTCAGTGCTGTATACCTTATATACACCGATGTTACCTGCAACACCACCGAACGACGAACCTGCCTGGCAACCCGAGCCCTCAGCGTCGTTTGTACCTGCTGCCCAAACACCCTTAACATAGAGCTTACCGTAGTTGTTACAGTTCTTAACGCTAAATGCGTTGCTACCAACAACACCACCGGCTGCAGGACGAGTACCACCATTGTTCAAATCCTCTGCAGGAGTAGTGAACGAAACCTCACCGTGGTTGCTACAATTCTCGAGGATTGCCTGCGAGTAACCGATCACACCACCGACGTTACCATAAGTACCCGACGAAAGCGTACCGAAGTAGTACGATACCTTACCGTGGTTAGCACAACCCTTGATAGTACCCTGGCATACAGCTGCGCTCGACTTGCTCATCTGTGTACCACCTGCGATACCACCAATGCACGCCTTCTTTGGCAAGCAGTCGAAGTGAACATCAACCTCACCATAGTTAGCGCAATCTACCAAGAACTCAGTACCGAGCGTATCCTTCGTACCTGCATTGGTATTAACGTAACCAACAACACCACCGATGTTCTGGTTGTTGTTAACAGCAGCCGAAGTAACCGATACCTTACCGTAGTTGATACAGCCCGACATCTTACCGTACAAAGTACCCAAGACACCACCAACGCGAGTACCTACTGCGCTGATATCGGTAACAGTGATAGGAGCGCAGTTAACGCAGTTCTCAACAACAGCTGTTGGCTGTGCATCCTCAACGATTGCAGCGCAGTTAGCGATAGCTGCATCCGAAACCGAGTAGGTGTAAGCACAACTTCTGTCAACTACTACGTTCTTAACCGTACCGGTAATCTTGCCGAACAATGCGCGCGAAGTCTTCCAGTTCGAGAGCTTGTAACCCTTACCGTCGAATACGCCGTCGAACGTCTCTGCAGGAGTCCAGTTCTCAACACCGGTCATATCAATATTGCCACCGAGAACAACTACGCCCTCAGCGTTCTTGTATGCTGCGTAGTCACCAGCGATTACTGCTGCGTTGAACTCAACGAGCTGCTGTGCAGTGCGGATAACGATGCCAACCTGCTCTGCGCCTACGTAAGTAACCTCAGGCATAGCGAGCATTACGCCCGGCTTAATCTCAACGCCTGCAGTAGCGTAAGCGGTCTTAACCATTGCCTTGCCTGCTGCGTCCTCGATAGTAACCTTGAAGCCCTTCTCGTACTTGCCTGCAGGAACTGCGATGATAACCTCGGCCTTGCCACCCTCGTAAGGGATGCCGTTTGCACCCGAAACGTGGATGTAGCTAACGCCCGCGTGGTTAGCGATCGAGCAAGCCTCCTTGCTGATATTCACGAGGAGATCACCTGCGATAGGAGTGCCGTCAACTGCCTCGAGCAATACGCTCTTCAAAGCAACGTCGTCACCCTTTGCGATAGCAACCTTAACGAAACCGTAGAGGTGCTTCATTGTAACAGCAGCGCCCTCTGCATAGCAAGCCATAACGGCTGTCTTGTCAGCGAACGAGCCCTTGGTGTACTCCTGATCAACAGGAACATTGATTACAACCATATTGTTTGCTGCCAAAGCGTTGTCCTCAACAACAACCTCTGCAGGATATACAATGTGGTAAGGAGCGGCTACGCCCGAAACGGTGAACTTCGTTGCCTTTGCGCCTGCGTCAGCAGCTGCAACCTCCGACGACTCAACGCCGTTAACCCAGAGCTTATCGCCTGCCGACCAGAGTACAGGATACTCCGTGCCGTTGAGCGCGCCCAACTGTGTACGAGCTGCGTCCTCGATCGACACGCCCAAAACTACTTCATTTTCCGGTGTTGGCAGAACGTCGTTTGTCAGATCTGTCGAACACGCTGCGGTCAGCATACCCAATGCCAAACCGAGAATCAAATACATCTTCTTCATTGTCTTTTCTTTCTTTTCGTTTGACATTCGATTAATAAGTGTCCCAGATACCACCCTCTTCGGTAACACCATCACTCTCTGCGCTCTGCTCAAAGCCCGCTTCGCAGCGAACAGCAACGTTGCGCAAGGTCGGAGCCAAATACTCTGCTCCACCCAAATTCAACATTTTTTTGCTCATAATTGTTTGTTTTTTAGGTTATTGGTTTATTTTCTGTTTTTGTTTGCACTATATTCGACGGAGATGCGCCACTCTCGGCCGACCGCTCTGGCAGCCCCTATGGGGCTACGGCAGACGAAGAGTTTTGCCTCTCCTGCGAAAATAATCGCTACCAAAGTTATGGCAAATTTGGGTAAATACCAAATAATTGGCAAAAAAATGCAGAGCCGAGAGGTAAATAAGCGAGAATGTATCCGTTTATGCGATTTTTTGCCCCCCCCTCGAAGAGGGGAGCGGCGGAGGATGTGGTGTGTGGCGAAAAAATTTGGCAGATTGCGGAAAAGCGCTTACCTTTGCCCTCACTAAAGGGGTGCTCGCAGTGGAGTGAGGTTGTCGAAAGCGCGCGTTTGACAGCCGGGCCATTCGGGCTGAGATTATACCCATCGAACCGAAACGGGTAATGCCGGAACGGGAGCGTAAGCATAATCGTATTTACCCCTTTTCAAACTGTTTAATTAAAATTAAAAGTTATGAAAAGGATTTTCTTTTTGTGGGGGTGTGCTCTCTGCACACTCACGGCCTTCGGACAGAGTCCGGAGCCGCAACTCGACTCCGTCGAAATGTATCGTATTCAGGAAATTGAGGTCAAGGCCACTCGTGCCTCGGCCCACACACCGATTGCTCACACGTCGCTCTCGGCCGAGCAGATCGAGAGCGCAAACTACGGGCGCGACATCCCGTCGCTGCTCGAGATGATGCCTTCGGTCGTAGCGACCTCCGAGTCGGGCAACGGCATCGGTGCAACCTCGCTTCGCATTCGCGGAACGGACGCCACGCGCATCAACGTAACGATGAACGGTGTGCCGATGAACGATGCCGAAACTCACTCGGTCTATTGGTACGACACGCCCGATGTTGCCTCGTCGGTGGGCTCCATCCAGCTGCAACGTGGCGCGGGTACCTCGACCAACGGTACGGGTGCGTTCGGTGGCTCGATAAATATGAGCACCGCACCGCTCTCGACCTCGTTCGGCGGCTCGGCGTCGCTCTCCTACGGCTCGTTCAACACCAACAAGCAGCAGGTGGCCATCCACTCGGGCCTGCTCGGCGGGCATTGGGCGGTCGATGCGCGACTCTCGCACGTCGGCTCGGACGGCTATGTCGATCGCGCCTCGTCGAACCTCTGCTCGTATATGTTGCAGGCGGGCTACTTCAACGGCCGAACGATGGTCAAGGCGCTCTCGTTCGGTGGCAAGGCACGCGTATATCTCTCATACACAGGTCTTACGCGTGAGCAGATGGCGGAGAATCGCCGCTACAATCCCGAGGGCGAGATTCACGGCCCGATGCTCGATGCGGCGGGCAATCCGCTGCTCGACGAGTCGGGTGCGCCGGTGATGGGTGTGGTCGGCTTCTACGACAACCATACGGACAACTATCTTCAGATCAACAACCAACTCATCGTCAGCCATATATTCAACCAGCAGTGGTCGCTCAACGCAACGGCCCACTACACGCGCGGAAGCGGCTACTACCAGAACTACAAGAACGATCAGAAGCTCTCGAAATATGGCCTTGCGCCCGTCGTGGCGGATGGCGTGGAGCTCTCGCGCTCGAACCTCGTGCGACGCAAGTCGATGTACAACGATTTTGGTGGCGTGGTGGCCTCGGCGCTCTACTCCTCGAAGCGCGTGTCGCTTGCGATGGGCCTCTCTGCAAATATCTATGACGGAGCGCATTACGGCACGGTGCTCGGCTTGGAGCGCGTGGCCGATTTCGAGCCCGTCGAGTACTATCGCAACCACACGACAAAGCTCGATGCCAACATCTTTGCAAAGGTCGATTGGCAGATTTGCGAGGGGTTGAATCTCTTTGCCGACCTGCAATATCGCCACATCTCGCATCGCATCGGCGGCGTGAACGACAACTACGACGAGGTGGCGGGCGCGATGCAGCGACTCGACATCGACCGTCGCTACGATTTTGTCAATCCGAAGCTCGGTATCAGCTACTCTCCGTCGCGTAACCACACGCTCTACGCGTCGTTCTCCGTAGCGCAGAAAGAGCCGACGCGAAACAACTTCACCGACATCCGCGAGGGCGAATACCCGACCTCGGAGCTCCTGCTCGATGGCGAGTTGGGCTACCGCTACGAGGGGCGCGTGCTCTCGGCTGCGGTCAACCTCTACTATATGCACTATAAGGATCAGCTTGTGCTGACGGGCGAGCTCTCCGATACGGGCGAACTGCTCTCGCGCAACGTGCCTCGCAGTTTCCGTCGCGGAGTGGAACTCTCGCTCGCGGTGCGCCCGTGCGGGTGGTTTACATTCGGTGCGAATGCCACGTTGAGCCAAAACCGAATCCTCGACTATACGGACTACATCGACGGTCGTCCGTTTGCGCGTGGCACGACCACCATCGCCTACTCGCCGGCCGTTATTGCGGGTACGCTTTTTGACTTCCATACGCATGGATTTGTGGCGCAGCTGCGTACGCGATACGTCAGCAAGCAGTATCTTACGAATGGTGAGTATGAGGAGCTTACGCTCGACCGCTACTGCGTAACCGACCTCGACCTCTCATACACGCTCCCTGCCAAGCGACTCGGTCGTGTGCGTTTTGGCCTCTCGCTCTACAACCTCTTCAACACCGCCTACTGCACCAATGGCTATGGCGGTTTGTGGCTCGAGGGCGACACCATTGAGGAGCGTGGTTCGTGGGCCTGTTACTTCCCGCAAGCGGGGGTGAATGTATTGGCAAATGTTTTGGTGTGCTTCTAAAAACGACGTTCGCTGATGCTCACTTGATGGCATTTAATGCCACTTAAAGTCAATTAAGGTCAAATAAGGTCTATTAAGGTCGAGTAACGTCCTCGACAACAAACATTATCCGACCTTATAAAAAAGGAGTTGTGATAAGTTTGCCATCTCCCACTCGGAGCGAAGCGACAAAGCCCCCTTTTTAAAAAGGGGGTTTGGGGGATATGTAAAAATGAAAACTAGGATTTTTGCGCAGCAAAACATCCTTATTTGACCTTACTCGACCTTATAAATAAAAACCGAAAACCTATGTCTATAAAACTATTTCTGCAGATTCTTGGTGTGGCGCTGGGGTTGCTCTACCTGTGGTTGGAGTATCGCGCGAATATATGGCTGTGGGTGGTAGGCGCTGCGATGCCTGTTGTGCACGGCGTGCTCTACTTCCGTCAGGGGCTCTATGCCGACTTCGCGATGCAGGCCTACTACGTCGCTGCGGGCGTGTACGGCCTTGCGGTGTGGCTGCGCGACGGGGCGCGGGCGAAGGGCACAAATGGTGCAGAGGGTGCAGAGGGTGCGGACAACTCCAACGGCAAGAGTGCTCGTCCGATTGCGCCGACTCCGTTGCGACTCGTTCTGCCGCTTGTGGGCGCGTTTGTCGTGCTTCAGGTCGTGATTTATCTGCTGCTCGTGCGCTTTACCGACTCGACCGTGCCGTTCTGGGATGCTATGACGACGGCGCTCGCCGTTGTGGCGATGTGGATGCTTTCGCGCAAATATGTCGAGCAATGGCTCGTATGGCTCGTTGTGGATGCGATTACGGTGGGGTTGTACCTCTATAAGGAGATTCCGCTGACGGCCTCGCTCTACGCCCTCTATACGGTGCTCGCTTTGGTCGGCTACCTGCGTTGGCGTCGTCTGGCACGCGAGGGTGTGGCATAGAGATTGCGTTCGTGTTGGAGTAATTCAATAAATGTTTCCAACAAAATCTTGAGCCAAATGAAAAAATTTCTACTCTCAGTGTCGGTTATGACACTACTCTTGTGCGGTTTTATGGGGTGTACGCCCCGTCAGCAGTGGAATCGCGAGCAGCGCCAATCGTTGCGAAATATGCTGCGCGACTATCGCAAGATGATCTATCTGAACGACTTAAACGAGGCGGAGTATATGCTCTTCTCGGACGACGTAACTTCGGCCATCGAGCAGGATTATCCGGTCTATACGACCTTTATCGAGATGCCGGGCGTGGGCGATACGGTGCAGGTCTATGTCGTGACGACCATCGTCGAGCAGCTTGCGACCGACGCGCACAATATGCGCCACATCTTCCCGTATCCGTACCTGGTGGGTGAGAATATTCTGCCGTCGGGCCTCGACCGTCTGCAGCAGAACGCCTTCTATCGCTGTCTGTCGCAGCAGGTCAACAACACCTACTCGACGGTGGGCGACTTCTTCAATGCCGTGCTCGCCGATACGACCTCGACGGCTACCATCCGACAGATGCAGCAGCAGTGCGCTGCCGATTTGTTCAACTGGACAGTGGAGATTATCGAGATCGATCAGAATTAGGTCGCACTATAATTATAAAGGTTGCGGGCTGCTCGACACGCGTCGGGGCAGCCCGTTTTTTTGTGTGCGCGTGGGTGTTCTACGCCTGCCTCGGAATATCGAATGAGAGATGACACAAAAAAAGCGAGTAGATCTCTCTACTCGCTTCGTTTAGTTGGGCTACCAGGATTCGAACCTAGAATGACAGGACCAGAATCTGTAGTGTTACCATTACACCATAGCCCAATTGCGAGTGCAAAAGTAGGATATATTTTTGCTATTTCAAAGAAAATTCCAAAAAAAGTGCTATTTTTGTTACGATTTTTTGAGAAAAGACCAATTTTTAAGTAAAAAACTATGAATATTAAACTTCGTTTGACGGTTATGAACTTCTTGCAGTACGCTGTTTGGGGTTCGTGGCTTATTTCGCTGGGTACCTACTTGGGTAGTAAACTCGGCTTCGAAGGCGGTCAGATCGGCAGCTTCTACGCTACGATGGGTATCGCTTCGCTTTTTATGCCTGCGATAATGGGTGTGATTGCCGACCGTTGGGTGCCGGCTCAGCGTCTGTTGGGCGTTTCGCATATTGTGGCAGCGGTGCTGATGATTGTGGCTTCGCAGCAGACAAGCTACGAGACACTCTATCCGATTGTGCTGCTCAGCGTGATGTTCTATATGCCGACCATTGCATTGAGCAATACGGTTGCCTATAATGCACTCAACAAGGCCAATCTCGATACGGTAAAGGCCTTCCCGCCGATTCGCGTGTGGGGTACCGTCGGTTTTATCTGCGCTATGTGGGTGGTAGACCTGACGGGTTGGAAGGAGTCGGCTTTCCAGCTGAACTTCTCGGCAATTCTCGGTATTGTGCTGGGCCTCTTCTGTATGACTCTGCCACAGTGCGAGGTTAATCGCAACGTGAAGGCCTCGTCGTGGATCGATACGTTCGGTCTGCGTGCGTTTGCGCTCTTCAAGGAGAAGAAGATGGCGATTTTCTTCCTCTTCTCGATGATGCTCGGTATGTCGTTGCAGATTACCAACGCCTTCGCGGATGGCTATATCGTAAGCTTTGGCGATGTGGCAAAGTATGGCGAGCAGTATCTCGAGACCTTCGGTGTGAAGCACTCGACGATTCTTATCTCGCTCTCGCAGATTTCGGAGACGCTCTGCATTCTGCTGATTCCGTTCTGCCTGAAGCGCTTCGGTATCAAGAACGTGATGCTGATCTCGATGTTTGCGTGGGTGTTGCGTTTTGCTCTGCTCGGTGCAGGTAATCCGGGTGCAGGCGTGTGGATGTTCATCCTCTCGATGATTGTCTACGGCGTGGCGTTCGACTTCTTCAACATCTCGGGTTCGCTCTATGTCGAGAAGGAGACCGCTCCGGAGATTCGCGCGAGTGCGCAGGGTGTGTTTATGATTATGACCAACGGCTTCGGTGCGTTCATCGGCTCGTACATTGCGGGTTGGGTTGTTCAGTCGTACGGCTGGCCGGTATCGTGGTTCATCTTCGCTACATACGCGCTCGTGGTTGCAGTGCTGTTTGCCTTGGTGTTCAAGTATAAGCATACACCGGAGTTGGCGAAGTAGACACTCTCCGACCGACACAAAAATATGGCGTCCGATTCTTCCGAATCAGACGCCATTTTCGTTTCTCTCACAATGTGTTACGCTAATTAAAACGGCGTGCGCGGGCCTTGCGTTTTGCATCGCGCTCGGCAGCCTGCTCGGTGGTGAGCAGAGTCATCATACCCAGATCGATGCGGGTTTGGTCGACCTCAATCTCCAGACGATATGGCTCGTAGCCATCGATGGTGATGGTCATCAAATAGCCGCCTGCCGGCACAATCATCTCGAAGCCGTCGGCCGTTACTCTGCGCTGGTACTTCACATCCTTGTCCCACTCGTTGGCAAACGTAACGAGCGCGCCGACCAGCGCGTCGGGCGACTTCTTGGCTGTCGGATAGCCCGACACGATACACATATTTTGAGCATACACCGCGCCCGAGAGGCACACCAAAGCAATGAGCATCAAAATCTTCTTCATAATAATCTCCTTTTTTGCAAGTGTTCAACGATTCAAAGTTAACAAATATTGTTTGATAATAAGATGATTTTTTTGCTCAAAAGTTAAATCCGCTTTTCGATTCCGTAAAAAAATATTATCTTTGACTCTTGTAAGTGGACAATTGAAAACAAATTAACCGTAAAAACATAATCAAAAATGAAAAACGTATTTATGAAATTCGCGCTCTGCGCAGCGGCTCTCTTCTGCACAACCGACTTCGCTTTCGCGCAACTCGAGAAGGATCACGTTATCCAGTTCTTCGCTCACCGAGGCAGCCGCTTCGAGTATCCGGACAATGAGAATACGATGCTCGCATTCCGCGAGTCGTACAAGCGCGGTGCTCGCGGTTTCGAGACCGACGTGCGTATGACCAAGGATGGCGACCTGATTTTGAGCCACGACGAGTCGTTGTACCGCACCTGCGGTGTAGATCTTCAGACGGAGGATCTCTCGACTGCCGAGTGCGTGAAGATTAAGACCAAGGGTGGCGAGCCGTTGGCACTCTGCCAGGAGTTGGCCGACTTCCTTGCCGACAAGGGCGATATGTATGTTGAGTGGGAGATTAAGACCATCCCGTCGCTCTACACGCAGGCGATGCTCGACGATCTGTGCGAGAAGTTGTGGAATATGACGATGAGCCAGAAGCCGGCTTCGTCGCTCTACCTCTTCACCTCGTTCGACAAGCGCGCGCTCCGCACGATGCAGCGTCTGCATCCGGAGGCAGAGATGATGTTGCTCAAGGATAAGCCGTGTACGCCGGAGATTCTGATGGAGGCATACGAGATGGGTATTATGCGCGTAGGTTGCCGTATGGATGGCACCACCCGTAAGACCATCAAGCTCGGTCATAAGCTCGGTATGATTGTGTCGTTGTGGCCTGGCAACACGAAGGAGGACTTCTTCGTAGGTGCTGCGCTCGGTTGCGACGCAATGTGCTGCGACCGCTTCTTCGAGGTTGGTGAGTGGGCAAAGAAAAACCTGCCGTTCATCAAGCTGAAGGGTATCGAGTATAAGAAGAAGTAAAATTCCTTATCGAAAATATATGGGAGGGAGCACTTTGCGTGTTTCCCTCTTTTTTGTATATTTGCATAACACAAAACCGATTAACCGCATAAAAGATATGGCAGACGACTATTTGGGACGCAAGATGGAGGAGTATATGTCCCGCCCCGCAAAACAACCACGCACGACCGCCTCGCTGGCGCGACTGCTTGCCAAGAATCGCAGCTATCGCGGCTACGACTCGTCGTTCAAGGTGCGTGCCGACCAACTGCATCGCATCATCGAGGTCAATACACTCACGCCGTCGGCCTGCAACCGACAGGTGTTGCGCTTCCGTGCGGTGCTCGCCGACGAGGCGCACAAGGTGCTGCCACACATCCGTCTGGGTGGTGCGCTGCCCGATCTGCATCTGCCGCAAAAGGGTTGTGAACCAAATGCTTTCATCATCATCTGCTCGACTATGAGCGAGGAGCGATACGTCGATATCGACCTCGGTATCTCGGCGCAGAGTATGCTCTTGCAGGCGGTTGAAATGGGGCTGAACGGCATCTGTATCGGAGCGTTCGATCGCGAGCGCATTCGCGAGGAGTTCGACCTGCCTTACGAGCCGTTGCTGCTACTTGCCATCGGTCGCGGTGCGGAGCAGATTCGCACGGTGGAGATTGGTGCCGAGGAGGATCATACCTACTATCGTCGCGACGGGGTACACTATGTTCCGAAGGTGCGCTTGGACGACCTTATAATCAAATAACGTCGTGAGTCATAAGGTCTTTTGTCCTTAAAGCAATCGCAGGTTGCGCTTTCCTTACTCGACCTTATTAGACTTTACTTGACCTTAAACAAAAAAAGGCGAGGCCCTAAAAGAGGCCCCGCCTTTTAATTATCTCTCCTGAAAAAACTGCCCGTTAGAACGAGAGCTTTGCGCCTACAAACACGCTGCGCGGAAGCGTCGGGCCGTAGATGTAGCCCGAGTCGCGATTCTCGCCACGGTCGAAGTCGCGCTGATACGAGTTGAAGATGTTGCGCACTCCACCGTAGAGCTGCAAACCGATGCTCTTGTAGATGCGGAAATCGTACGAAAGCTTTGCGCCCAGATCGAAGAACGGACGCGTGTGCTCGATGCGGTCGCTCTCGAGCGTCGTGCCGTCGGGCAGTATACCGCCCGCAGCGTGCTGAACGTACATACGGCCCGTGTAGTTGCCCGTGATGTCGATCTTGAAGTTACGCATCGGCTGCAAGTTGAGCGTCAGATAGCCATAGAGGTTTGGCGAGCGGAACATATTGATAGTCGGCTCTGCCGTGTCGCTCCAATACTCGAGTTCGGCATAGCGGCTGCGCTGGACGGTTACACCCGCCTGCACCTGCACCCACGGCAGGAAGGCAACCTTCGCCTCGAAGTTCAGGCCCATAACCGTTGCACCCGAGCCGTTATAGCGCTCGAACATACGCGCACCGTCATTCACGTCGTATACGCCATCCTTGCCCTCGATCGGCTTTACGGTCGAGCCGAGCTCGCTACCCGCGTAGTCGCGCAGTGCGAAAACGTCCTTGAGAATGGTGTAGAAGCCCTCGACCACGAAGTTGAGCTGTACGCCGTTAGCGCACGAGTGGTAGAAGTCGCCCGAGAGCGAGAAGGTGTGCGAACGCTCCTCCTTCAGATCCTCGGCCAGACGGATACGGCTACGCTCGCCACCTACGACCAGGATGTGCAAATCCTCGTCGAACGCCTGTGGAGCGCGGAAACCCGAAGCGTAGACTGCGCGCAGATTAATGTTCTCGGTAGGGTTGTAGCGCAGCGTAACGCGTGGAGATGGGATGAGCAGATTGCGCTCGCCGTTGTTCCAGTTGTCGAGACGGCCACCCACGAGGAAGCCCCACTTTCGGAACTTGAACTCGCCCTGCGCCAAGACGCTTGCCGTGTGGATATGCTGCTCGGTACGCATCGTCGTGTAGCCGAGATTGACGTATCCGATAGGGTTGTCGTACAGGTAGTCGTAGTTATACTCCGCGCCCGTCGTGAACTCGAAAATCTTGGTGCGGTAGAGGTACTGACCGCCGACAACGGCCGTTACGCCGTCCGTCTTTCCGTATGCGTTGATATCCTTGTTTGCGCCGTAGTAGCTGTCGCGGTGGGTTGACTGTGCCGAGGTGTAGATGCTGTAGCGGTGCTTCGAGTTGCGCGATGTGCCCTCGAAGGTCAGACCTCCGCTGTTGATGAGGTGGTCGGTCTGCTCGGCAATCATCGCCTCGTGCGGAGGCAGGTCGAGGTTGTCGCCACCACGACGATACTCGTTGGTAACGTGGTAGTCGAGCGTCAGTTTGTTGTAGATGCCCGTCTTGATATATGCCTGTGTGCCAATGGTCTGCGACTTGAGCGTCGGAATCTCGACAAAGCCGTCGCCGTCGTGGTCGTAACCGTCGCGCAGACGGCTCTGGCCATAGACGTACATACCCGCTTTATTGTTGTTGGTCACCAGCGAGGCGTTGAGCGTCGTGTTGTTGTCGAGCGAGCCGGTGCAGCCCGTCGAAGTGAGCGTGTGCGACAATTCGCCCGTGTTGCGCAACGGCTCCTTGGTGATGATGTTGATCGTACCGCCGATGGCCGACGAGCCATAGAGTGCCGATCCGCCACCGCGTACCACCTCGATGCGCTCGACCATATTCGCAGGGATGTGCTCCAGACCGTAGACACCGGCCAGCGCCGAGAAAATCGGACGCGAGTTGATGAGAATCTGCGAGTACTGACCATCCAAACCGTTGATTCGCACCTGCGCAAAACCGCAGTTCTGGCACGAGTTCTCCACGCGCACACCCGGCTGGAACGACAAGCCCTCGGCGATGGTCGGTGCCGAGACGCTCTCTAAGAGTTTGGAGTCGAG
This sequence comes from Alistipes sp., assembly GCA_045635325.1. Classification (GTDB taxonomy): domain Bacteria; phylum Bacteroidota; class Bacteroidia; order Bacteroidales; family Rikenellaceae; genus Alistipes. Next base: position 31,785 of record JAZRBZ010000013.1, on the reverse strand, counting down.
GATGTTAACGAGCGACGGTGCCTCCTGACGCTTGCTTGCGTTGCGGTTGGCCGAGACAACGATGGCGTCCATCGAGAGCTGCTGCTCGGTAGTCTCGAAGTCAACCTTCACCGCCTGACCTGCCGTCATCGTGAACTCCTTTACGACGGTGATGTAGCCGATGGCCGAGACCTCGAGTTTATAGGTGCCCGGTGGCACTTCGTGCAGCAGGTAGTGGCCGTCTTCGTTGGTTACCGTGCCGATTGTCGTGCCCTGAATTGTTACGTTGATATATGGGATGTGTTGCTGTGTTTTGCTGTCGATGACGTGTCCGTAGACGTTATTCTCCTTGGCGAGATCGTCCATTGCGACCGCCATACCTGTCGATAGCAATGCGATGATTGCCATCAAAAAAATCTTCTTCATTTTTGCTTTTTTCGTGGATTGATAATGTAATTTTTGTGGCTCTGCGTCTCGTCGTGCAACGATGGCCCGACACTACGCAAGCCGAAGCCGGAAAGGAACTTGCCGCACGGCAGCAATGCCCTTTTCGGGGTTTCGACACAGAGTGCCCAAACGAGAGTGAATTACATTACCGGTGGAGCACGCAGCCCGATGATGCGCTCCTCGCTACGCTGTACGGGGAGTGTCGGCGGGCAGACGATAAAGAGCAGTACAATCGCCAGAAAGACGACCGCTGCATCGCTCTGCGAAAAGAAGAGGAAGAGCTGGAAGTGGCAGATCGGACAGATATCCGACATTCCGCCCTCGGCCGAACCCTCGGTCTGGGTGAGCGACTGCCAATACTCATCGCTGTGTGTATGCAACGCCTTACCGAGTACGGCAATAGCGATTGTGGCTGCAAAAAGCCACAACACCAACGACTTGTATCTCTGTGAAACGTGCATCTTTTATCTAAAAATCGTTGCAAAATTACATAAATTATTCATATATGCAAAATTTTCTTGCTGCGCCCTGAACGAATGCGCGTGGCGAGTGAAATTTTCGGAAAAAGTGGGCTTTTTGTTTGGTGGTCAGCGAAAAAAGTAGTACATTTGCAACAATGTGTACGCGCTCGCGCGAATGTGCACTCTGCGCGCGTACGGGTGTTGCGAGGCGAACGCGCGCGTGGGAGCCGTTCGAGTGTGGCGCGAGAGGCGCGCGATGACCGATTTGGGACAACAAAAAATAAACAACAAAAATACAAACCAAAATGAAAAGAGTATCAACTGTAATTATGGGGTGCGGTGAGTACGAGTCGCCGACCTTGTTCATTACCGAAACTCCACCGGAGCAGGGCTTCCAAATGTCGACCGGAAAGGGCGATATCGATAACCCGAACGAGGAGGAGTGGACAGATCCTTGGGGTTAAACATCAAAACGATTTGCACTATGAGAAACAAATTTACACTTTCGTTTGTCGCAATCGTTGCGATGATCTTCTCTGCCTGCACCGATTGGGTTGAGGCGGAGGTTATTCCGACCGTTCCGTCCGTTGCAGGTGGTTCGGTGACACAATTCTCGGCCGGTATGGCGGGCGATGAGAGCCGTGCAGGTCTCGACGCGTCGAATCAGTCGATTTGGCACGCCGGCGACAATATGACAATCGTGAAGTTCAACCCGGGCCAGACGACTCCGCAGGTGCTTCACGCTGCCGCACTCGACGCTACCATCAGCAACGATGGCAAGACGATGATCTTTGCCTGCGAGATGCCTATCCACGCCGAGGGTGAGCAGTATGCAATCTTCCCGGCACAGACCGATAAGACCACCGAGAACTACACGAGTGGTAAGATCGGTAACCGTTCGTTCAAGGTCGAGCTGCCGGAGCAGGAGATCGGCTCGGACGGCACGTTCCGCTATCCGTTCCTGCTGGGCCACTGGAAAGAGTCAACTACCGTAGGCGAGCGTGGCTCGTTCCGCTTCTCCAATCCGTTTACCATCCTGAAGATTACGCTCAAGAAGCCGGCAGGCGAGACCGACAATCTCGTTCTGAACTCGATTCAGGTCAAGGGTAACAACGGCGAGCTTATGTGGGGTACGGCCGAGGCGTCGATTATCGACAACGGCAACGGCGTCTTTACCAAGGGCGTTAAGATGTTGCAGGGTGCCGAGTTGCACGCTAACCTCGATACGCGTATCGAGGGTGTAGGTCAGACCATCACCACCGAGGGTAAGGACTTCTACGTCTGCATCCCTGCGCAGAACTACTCGAAGGGTATGACGCTCACGTTCTTCTGTCAGGGCGACGCGGAGTCGAGCATCTGGTATATGGAGCAGCCTCTGATGAGCAAGGGTGTGGATTGCAGCTCGAAGGTCAATACGCTCGTAAACCTTCCGGCGTTGGATCTCAACGTCGAGAAGTCGAGCATCTTCACTTCGCTCGTGCGTGCGACCGCCAATACGCTTTCGCTTTCGTGGACAACCAACGTCTCGAATGCTCCATATCTGTCGCAGCAGCAGCCAAGCACAAAGGCAAACTACACGGCAGAGAACAAGAATACGTTTATCGTCGAGTTGTGGACCAACGACAAGTGCCAGTATAACACCGGTACGCTCGTTCAGAGCTGGATTCTCCGTGGTGACGACTACTACTACGAGAACCGAGGCGACGAGAGCGACAAGACACAGCTCTTTACGAAGAACTACGTTCCGCCACGCTTCGTCTTCACATACCTCAATCCGTCGACAACCTACTACTTCCGCGTGAAGTACACGACCGCCGCGACACCGGACGTGAATGATGAGTCGCAGTGGAAGGTTTTGGAGCATCCGCGCGCTGTGGTGACTACCGACCCATTCCAGGGTACGTCGAACACTATCTTCTTCGAGGATTTCCGCGACTGTGTGATGGGTGGCGACTTCTCGACACGTTCGGCAGGTTATGTTTCCTACGATCGTTCGAGCCACGCCTCTGTTTCGGACTCGGTTATCAATCTCTACGACTCGTCCGACTCGGAGGGCTCGTCCGATATCAACCACCGACTGAAGCTTCCTAACCTGGAGGGCTTCGGTAATAATGGTAACGGTACGCCGTGGGTTGTGTGTCCGCAGGGCAAGGAGATTGGTCTCTTCAACACAATGCGTAACGTGATTGCTGCAACGACGGGCGAGTGTCCGGGCAACTATAAGACATACGGCGGCTACACGTCGAAGCTCAAGGATTGGGCTTGGTATGCCGATGATAATGTGTCCGGTACGATCCTGATGCGTGCCGGTTATGTGAAGGTGGGTGCTATGTTCAAGCACGCGGGCCTCGTTACGCCGGAGCTTAAGGCGCTCACAGGCCCATCGTCGATTACGGTCGAGTTCTACGCTTGTCCGTACGGCTCGTCGACGCTCGACAAGGGTGAGCTTCCAATCGCGGTTAAGGTGCTCGATGGCGCTTCGGTGTATAAGGATACGTCGACGACTGTCGACGAGCGCGCCGCAGTGAAGGATCAGCTCAACCGTATCGAGATAGAGACCATCGACGGCATCACGACGGCCATTCGCGAGATCGAGTTGGAGGGTAACCAGTATGCGTGGAAGAAGTACTCGGTAACCTTCTCGGGCGTTCTGCCTACGTCGCGTATCGCATTCTGCTCGAATCGTCCGGAGCCGAACACCAACAACCGTTTCCTCATTGACGATATCCATATCTACCTCAACTCGACCGATGCACTTACGGCGAAACTCGTGAAGGCAACCGACTCGACGCTCTCCATTGCGTGGTCGTCGAACACGACGAATATCCCGACGATGCACTACGCTCATCCGAATACGTCGATTTCGTTCTCGAGCGAGTATGCCGATACCTATGCCGTAGCAATCTACGATGCGAATAAGACGCTCATCGGTAAGATGTCGGGCATTTTATGGGATGGTGCAGTGGAAAGCACAACGACGTCAAGTGGTTACGATAATCTCTATACGGCTGTTCAGAAGCCGCCACGTTGGATCTTTACCGGCTTGCAGCCGTCGACCAAGTACTACTTCAAGGTTTGGAATACGACGAAGGGCACGGAGAGTAGTTTCGTTGAGGCGAAGACCATCGCTCCGTCATTCGAGCGCGACGATGTGGTGCCTCTCACCGAGCAGGCCGTAGCGGGCCATACGCTCCTCTACGAGAACTTCTCGAATATGCTCTATGGTGGTGACCACTCTACGCGTGCGGCCGGTTATAAGTATGTCGGCAGCTATCCGGCAGCGGGTCGTCCATTTGTAGGCGAGTTGACCCACAACCGCACAAGTGGCTACTACACTACGGGTGCAGCATCGAGTGTTACACTCTTTACGACTGCCAAGGCGCAGCTCTCGCAGATGCGTATGGACGGTTGGTCGTGGGTGTATACCGACAATGGAACGGCTGCAACGGGTATTATGATTCGTCCGGGCTATCTTCAGCTGGGTACGGGTACAGTTAACAACTGCCTTGCAACCCCTGCGCTGACCAATATGCCGGAGGGTAACTCGACTCTGCGCGTAACCTTCAAGGCGTGTCCTTACGGTGCGGCTTCGACTTCGCTTTCGGACTCTGAAAAACTGGAGAAGGTTGTTGCCGTTCGCGCTCTCACGGGCGGTACGGTGGGCTCAGACTACCAACTTACGGGTGCTACGGTGGTTGCCGAGCGTGTATTTACGCTCGAGGGCGATGATAACACCGTGTGGAAGGAGTACACCATCGATCTGCACCACGTTCCGCAGGGTGCGCGCGTCTCGTTCGGTAGCGGTCGTACGGACTACGGCTCTAACCGTTGGCATATCGACGATATTCGCGTGCAGATACTCAACAACTCCGATCTCGTTGTGGGTTTGGTGCGTGCTACGGATACTACGCTCAACATCGGTTGGACCGTGACCGAAGATAATGCTGTGAATGACAAGTTCCTTACATACTTGCCTGGAACGGCGGCATCGAGCTCCTCAACGCCAACCTATGCGTTCGACTTCAACTCGATTGACAACCAGCACAACTACAACATATATCTGTATAAGGACGAGGCCTGTACCGATCTCTATCAGAGTTGGTATATGACCTGCAAGGATCACTGGCACGATGGCGCAACGACTACCGATGGCGTTACGACCTACACGGCCTACTATCCACCGCGATTCATCTTCTCGGGTCTGACTCCGTCGACCGACTACTATGTGCGAGTGCAGGATACCACACAGGGCGTTATCAGCAGCCCGATTAAGGTTTCGACCGTTGCTCCGCAGTATCAGGGTAAGAATGTTGTTACCAATCCGAGGGATCTTCAGCCGGGCAATACGATGATCTTTAACAACTTCGGTAAGCTCTACTACTGTGCAGACCTAGCAGGTTTTGCTTCGGGTTATGCCGTAAACGGCAGTTATATCACATCGCTCACCGAGAACTATTCGGCTGAGGGTACGAACCCGTATACCAACGATACTCGTACAGACTTCGACCGTGTGAATTGTGGCAAATCCGAGAATGCGGTGTTTACCACCTGCTCGGGTCTGGTTGATGACTTTGGTATGAGCGATTGGTCGTACTCTTCGGACGACGGCTCGTGCCGCGTACACGTCGAGGCGGGTTACGTCAAGATGGGTGGTGGCAGCCAGCGTTCGACGCTCTACACTCCACTCCTCACGGCTATTCCTGACGGCGAGGTGTGGTCGGTGAAGGTGCGCTTCAAGGTGTGTCCTTATGTTGGTACCAACTATGTTCACTCGGATGCCGAGGATGATATCCACGTTTCGGTTTACGAGGGTGGCGAGGTTACCGACTATAAGTTTGCAAACGGTGGTGTTGTGGACACGAAGACTATCAATATCAGCAATCACGTCGGCGAGTGGCGTATGCACGAGGTTACGCTCAACAACGTGACTTGCGATTGCCGTGTCGGTATCGGTAGTGCGCGTTCGTCGGCAGGTCAGAGCCGATTCTTCCTCGATGATATCGAGGTGATTGCGGCCAGCGCTTCGGATGTGAAGTATCTCACCGGTTATATTAAGGATAAGGATGGCAATGGTGTCGAGGGCGTAATGGTATCCGATGGTTACCACGTCGTTAAGTCAAATGCCAAGGGTAGATACCGTATGGTCTACGAGCCAAGCGTCTATAAGCCGGACTATGTATTCTACACTACGCCTGCCGGTTACGAGATTGGTCGTGCGGGTACGGGCTTGCCTGTAACCTACTCGAAGGTGGGTGATAACCCTGACCCTGAAAATACAAAGGGCAACGGTAACGACTATGCGAAGGACTTTACGCTCGACGCGAAGATGACAGCTGCAACGCACAAGGACTTCAACGAAACAACGGGTAAGCACGATAAGTGGTTCCTCTTCGTGATGGCCGATCCACAGACCCACGCATCGTCGGTAGATAACGGCTTCACCCGCTTCCGCGACATCGTTGCTCCGGATATCAAGGAGAAGTCGGCTTCGTGGAACTCGGCAGTCAACCACTCGTCGGGTACGGGTCAGGCGTATGGCGTTATCTGCGGTGATGTTACTTGGAATGCTCCGGAGGCACACCACGCGACGATGAAGTCGGCGTTGGAGGTTGGCGATACGGGTGTATATTGGTTCGCAGCGCCGGGTAACCACGACTGGTATCAGGGCGATAGCGATGCCTCGCCGAATATCCAGCACTTTAAGGATGTATATGGCCCTACGCGTATGTCGTTCGACCGTGGCGATATTCACGTCCTGATAATGAACAATGTCATTGTCAAGGATGGTTCTACGTCGCTCGGCGTTGAGGACTACCAGGCGGGTTTCACCGAGGAGGATCTCACTTGGCTTAAGAACGACCTCTCGCACGTCGATAAGAGCAAGGGCGTAGTGCTCGTTGTTCATGTTCCGTTCCGTAATGGTGTTGCTTCGGGTACGAAGAGCGGTGCGAATGTGATGAAGGATCGCGGTTACGACGTTGTGCTCACCGAGCTTGCGAAGTTCCAGCACGCCTACATCTTCTCGGGCCACACCCATAAGAACCAGACCTACGTTCACACCGGCTATCCTACAGCAGGTGGCGACTACGTTACCGAGGTTGTTCATACGTCAGCAAGCGGTAACTTGTGGAATACAAGTATTGCTCCGGATGGCTCGCCTGCGGGTTATACCATCTACACATTCGAAGGCCCTCGTGCTAAGATTCAGCGCTTCAAGGCCGTTGGTTACTCGGGTAGTATGGATGCTTCGGTGAAGGCGGCGGTATGGAAGAACAATATCCGTATGTATTGGGGTGCGGGTAAGACGACGGGTAACCTTGTATCTTACTATCGTTGGAATAATAACAACAAGCGAGTTGTAGCCAATGTATTTATGTCGCACTCGGCTGCATTGTACGATTCGAGTGGTAATGCAATCGAGACTCCGAAGAAGGGTATCCCTGGCGAGTTGAGTGGTGACTGGGTAGTTCAGCTCTACGATCCGAAGACAAAGAAGTGGACAAATATGCACCGAATCGAGAAGAGTCGTATCGAGCAGGCGCCTAATTGGAATTCATTCAAATTCAATGTCTTGCAGAAGGATGACTTCCTTATCACCGGTGATGGCTTGACCAAGGCAAGCGGTGCAAGCGAGCCAAGTGATGGTTGGCGAATCCGTAACGACGTTGACTGGTGGTGGTGGAGTATGACCATCGACGGTAACTCGAATATCGTCGGTCGTAGCGGTGGTGCGTTGGGGCAGCAGAACTACAAAAGTTGGCAGAGCTCTTGTACACACGTTTGGTATGGCGACCTCTCGTACGACTTGACTGCCGATGACGTGGCTGGTTCGTCGCACGGCGTTAAGGTGCGTGCAATCCCGCCATACTATGGTACGAATACTACCGTACAGAATGCAATTGCAAACGGTACGGACTTGGCCAATAGCTATGGTATAATCTACGTCTGCGATACATTTGCGCAGTGGGATTCGAAGTACAATAGCCGTACAGCTGCCAACTCGAAGTCAATCAGCTGGTCGACCGTAGAAAGCGCATACTAATCGGCACGGGCAGGGGGCTCACCCCTGCCTCTGTCAAGCAGAGCATAAGAAACATAAGCCATCCAACTCCCGTTGGATGGCTTATGTTTTGTTGCCGATGTTAAGCGGTAAAGTCAATTAAGGTCGAGTAAAAGAGTTTTTTAGATGGCAACGAATGGCATTCGTTCGCTGGCGCTCACTTGAATGGCATTTAATGACAAAGGATAACAAAATTAAAAATTGCCATTTTCTGCCATTAAGCAGTCGTCAGACTGCGAATGCCATTGGAGCACTCTGCAGGAGTGCGATTGCTATTAAATGCCATTCAGAGAGCGTAAGCGAACGACTGCCATTAAATGCCACCCCCCCCATCAACAAAAAGCCACCCAACACACAGAGGTTGGATGGCTTATGGTGTTACGCCTCGACGGACTCGTTGGATGGCGCGGCTTTAGAAACGCTTCATTATGCCGTAAATCTCGAATGCAAAACCAAAGATGACGACAATCGGCGCAAGTGTGATGCGACGCCACGAGAAGATGTCGTCGCTGAACTGCTCGGGTGTTGCCGGCGTGCCACCCGACATCAGCACAAAGCCGATGACGATAATCACCGCACCGATGAGCAACAACACATAGTTACGCATCGACAGCGCCATACGCTCGTCGTGCTCGTTCTCTATCGTATTAAATCGGGCAACGATGCCCTTCCACCACTTCTTCATAACGGATCGTGTTTATATGTGTATTAATATAGGTATATCTTGTTCGAGGCCATTGCGACAAACTTGTTCACAGCAAAGAGCGTGAAGAGTACCGCAACAACAATGCCCATCACGACCATTGCAGTGGCCGTAACGGCTGCCATCGTGAGGTCGGTGTCGATGCCGAGCTCCGGCACGTAGTGGTTGATACCGAGCAGCGTACCCGCAAAGAGCACGGTTGCTACAATGCCTGCTACTGCGCCCTGTACGGCACTTTCGGCAAGGAAAGGACGCACGATAAACCAGCGTGTTGCACCGACGAGCTTCATCGTGTTGATCTGCTCGCGACGCGAGATAATCGAGAGTCGCACGGTGTTGTTGAGTAGTACGAGCGAGACAAAGAGCATCGCTGCGCCGAAGAGAATCAGCAACAGACGCATCGTGTCGAGGATGTCGTGTACGCGATCGATAAGCTGCGACGGGCAGGCAACATAATCCACGCCGTCGAGTGCCGCCGCTCGCTCGATGAATGCTGCGAGCTGCTCGTTGTCGGCTGCCGCCTCGGTCAGCGTTACGTCGAACGAGTCGGGGAGCGGGTTACTGCCCAATACGCCCTTGATGTCGACGTCGAACGCCTTGCGGAACTCCTCGTCGGCGAGCTTCTCCTCCTTCGATACGAACTTGACGGATGCAACCATCGCGTCGGCCGACAACTTGACTGCCAGCGAGTCGCGCTCCGCCTCCTGCAAGCCGTCGCGCAGCTCGACAATCGTCGTGAAACCCTCGCTCACGCGGTGCGCCGAGCGGAAGATGCCCGCTGTGGCGTAGCCAATCGTGCCCAAAACGAACAATACGAGGGCGATGCTAACGGTCGATACGACCTTCGAGCGCAAAACCCTGCCTTTCAATGCTCTATCTCTTCTCATTGTTATATCTGTTTTTTCGCAAATATTGAATCAGTAATGCCACCAGCCCTGCCATAATCAGCAACGAGCAGATGAGTGTAACACTCTCGACGGCCGTCCAATACGGCGCACGGAAACGCCACTCGACGGTGTGATTGCCCGCCGGCAGGATCATTCCGCGCAGGATGTAGTCGGCGCGCATCGCCTCGGCAGGCGTGCCGTCGATGTAGGCCGTCCAGCCCTTGTCGTAGTATATCTCCGAAAATACGGCAAACGCCTCTGCGTCGGCCGAGTATTCGTATCGCAGGTAGTTCGGACGGTACTCCATCAGGGCGATGTAGCCGTCGGCCGAGAAGTGTGTAGCAGGGAGCGTTTCGCGCTCGGCAACCACCGCCTCGGTCGCAAGGTCGAGCGTTGCGAGCGACTCCAACTCCTCGCGTGCATCGCGCGCCGTCGTGACTCTCTCCACGAACCACGCAGCACCGAGCGCCGACGAACGCACAAACGGCTCACCCTCGCGCGAGATGATGTAGCGCGTATTGAGCATATCGAGTATGTGCTCGTCGATGTTGACCAGATAGCGGTCGATAACATCCTGATAGCGGCCCATCTTCGCACCGTGGTAGCCTCCCACCGAGCGGTGGAACATCGAGGTTGTGGCGTCGTTGAACGGCGACACCGAGAGATTCAGCACGCGATAGCCGAGCGACGTGTCGGCCATAATTTTGCGGTCGGCAGCCGTCGGCTCAATCTTCGTGCGACGCGGCGCAACGAAGTCGTCGTACGACAGATAGCGGAAGGCAACAGGCACCATATCGACGCACACCAGCACTCCGAGCAGAGCCACCACCCATCCGCGACGCAGACGGCCGATGACGCCCAGCGCAACAACCGCTGCGGCCAGAAGCACGAAGGCAAACGAACGCCACGCATCGGCCGTGAGGATGTCGGCACGGTCGAGGGCCATCGCGTCGGCAACCGCCCATCCGAGCTCGTCGTGGACCCCCTTTGTAATCATATCGTCGGCACCCGACTCCTTCAGCATATAGTAGAACTGCTCGCTCATTGCGTTGCCAAACGTCTCGCGGCCAAAGTCGAAGATGCTGCCACCCGCAACGGCAAACAGCAGCGCAATGCCCGCCGTAATGCCCGCCGATGCGATAAGTGCGCGACGCACGCGACGCGTATCGCCCGACGCCTGCCATAGTTGCCAGAGCGCCAAACCTGCGAGCAGAGGTACGCTCCACTCGACAACGACCAGCGCCATCGAGACGGTACGGAACTTGTTATACATCGGCAGATAGTCGAAGCACAACTGCGTAAACCACATTGCGTTATGTCCCCACGAGAGGAGTATTGCGAAGAGCGATACCGCCAAAATCCACCATCGGTTGCGACGCTCGGCAAGCATCACTCCGAGCAGAGCCAGGAAGATGGCCACCGCACCCAGATAGGTCGGGCCGGCCGTGTATGGCTGGTCGCCCCAATAGGTCGGAAGTTGTGCGGCCCACTCGCGCAGACCGATATCATTCAGCGCACTCGCCACCGCACCACTCGACGAGAAGGTGTCGGACGACGCGCCGCCCATAAAGTCGGGAATCAGCATATTCCAGCTTTCGGCCACACCGTAGCTCCACGCCGTAGCGTAGTCGATGTCGAGCCCCTTCGGTGCGCGCTCCACTACGGCTGCCACCTCGCTACCGCCACGAACGGTGTCCGACGTGTGTTGTGCCGTGTAGAAGAGCGCCGAGAAGTTGGCTCCGACGGCCACCACTGCCGCTGCGGCCAATACTGCCGTGCGTTTGCCGAAGTCGCGCAGACGCTTTTCGAGCGCCGCGAAGATGAGGTCGTTTACCCACAATGCAAGCGCCGCGATGAGGAAGTAGTAGGTTATCTGCGGATGGTTTGTGCCGATTTCGAGCGCTGCAAAGAGTGCCGCGAGCGCTCCTCCGAGCCACATTCGTCCGCGCAGAGCCATATATATCGCGCCCATCATCGCCGGAGCATAGACCAGCGCCCACATCTTCGTAACGTGGCCCGCACCGATGATGAGGAAGAAGTATGTTGACAGACCATACGCCAGGCCTACCACCAGACCTATCCACGGCGAGATGCCAATCATCACCACCATCAGCCACGCCGCCATCATTGCAAAGAAGAGGAAGCCGATCGGCTCGGCCACCAGCCCCGTAACGTGCTCGAAGGTGCTCTTGAGCAGCTGTGCCGGATAGCGGATATTGATTTGGTAGGCAGGCATACCGCCAAACATCGCGCCCGTCCACTGCGGATCTTCGCCCGTCGTGGCGCGGCACTCGCGAATGTCGCGGCTCATACCGTCGAATTGCTGAATGTCGTGCTGCACGAGTACACGCCCCTCGAGACGCGGTGCAAAACATACGACCGAAACCGTAAGAAACAGAATTACAGCCGTCAAGCAAGGTGCTGCCTTGCGGAGAATATTGATGAATTTACCCATTACGCGTACATATTACGGTCAAAGATAGAAAAAAACATTCAGATTTCGGGTGTCGGCTTACGAAATTTCACTATCTTTGTTCGGATATATACTTTTTGTATGGTACAACTTGATGATGTACGGCGTCCGATAGCGGATCGCCTGACGGAGTTCGACGAGTTTGTTCGCCGGTCGTTTGCCGAGAAGGAGGGAACGATGCTCGGCGATATGATCGACTATATTCTTACGTCGCGAGGTAAGGGCCTGCGCCCGACGCTCGTGATGCTCTCGGCGGGCGCTTGTTCGCCAAGCGGCTCGTTCGGCAAACGAACGCTGTTGGCGGCTATGCTGATTGAGATGTTGCACGTTGCATCGCTCGTTCACGACGATGTGATCGACGAGAGCGACCAGCGTCGCGGTCGTGCATCGGTTAACGCGCGTTGGCAGTCGCGCAACGCAGTCATCGTGGGCGACTATATCCTGGCGAAGAATGTCGACATCGGTCTGAAGAGTGGTCAGTACGACCTGCTCAACCATATCATCTGCAGTATGACGACGCTCTGCGAGGGTGAGATTCTGCAAAGCGACCACGCCGGTCGACTCGACACCTCGCGCGAGGCCTACTTCGACATCATCTATAAGAAGACGGCGAGCTTGTTCGCCACCTGCGGCTCGGCGGGCGCACTCTCGGTGGGTGCCGACCGTCGCAAGGTGGAGGCGATGAATCGCTTTGGCGAGTTGCTCGGTATGGCGTTCCAGATTGTGGACGATATTCTCGACTACACGCCCGACAACAACGCCGGCAAACCGGCAGCCAACGACCTGCGCGAGCGAAAGATAACGCTGCCGCTCATCGAGGTACTCGAGCGTGTCGACAAACCGCTCCGCGACGAGATTATCGCCCGCATCGAACAGTGCGCGACGGACGATTCGGCGGTGGAGTTCATTCGCGGCAAGGTCGAGGAGTATAACGGTGTGGAGTTGGCGCGCGAGACGCTGCAACGCTTCCTGCAGAGGGCTATGTCGGAGCTCTCGGTGCTGGGCGAGAGCGAATATCGCGATGCGATGATGCTCCTCTGCTCGTTTGTTGCCGAGCGCGACAGATAGCGCCTCGTCCGCCTCAAAAAATCGAAAAAACTACAAAAAAATTGGTAAAAACCTTAAAACAAAAAACGCTATGAGTAATCAGCAAAAAACCTACTACCTGCCGATTGCAATGATGTTCGCACTCTTCTTTATGATTGCGTTCGTTACCAACTTCGCAGGTTCGATGGGCGTTATCGTCAAGCAGCAGTTCGGCGCAAGCAATGCGCTGGCGCAGTTCGGAACGCTCGCTAACTTTATCGCTTATGCCTGTATGGGTATCCCTGCGGGTGTAATCCTCAAACGCAAGGGCTACAAGTTCACCTCGCTCGCGGCCATCACGGTCGGTCTGGTGGGTGTTGCCATCCAGTTCGCGTCGGGCTACGCAGAGTCGTTCCTCGTCTATGTGCTGGGTGCATTCGTTGCCGGCTTCTCGATGTGTATGCTCAACATCGTTGTTAACCCGATGCTCAACACGCTCGGTGGCGGTGGTAATCGCGGTAACCAGCTCATTCAGTTCGGTGGCTCGTGCAACTCGATCGGTGCTACGATTGCTCCGATTCTGCTCGGCTACCTGATTGGCGGCTCGGCCGAGACGGCAAGCGTTGCAGACGCTGCTCCGGCTATGATTATCGCAATGGGTATCTTCGCTTTGGCATTTGTAATCATTGCCCTGACCAAGATTCCGGAGCCGCATATGGAGACTCCGGAGGAGAAGGCGGCTCGCAAGAGCGGCAACGTGGCGAAGGATCCGCACGGTCCGCTTTCGTTCCGTCACTTCCTGCTCGGTGCAATCGCAATCTTCTTCTATGTAGGTATTGAGGTGGGTATTCCGAATATCGCAAACCTCTATATGTCGGGCGATCCGACCGTAGGCCCTGCCGTAGCAGGTGTCGTTGTTGGTGCGTACTGGTTCCTGATGATGTGCGGTCGTCTGATTGGCGGTGCAATCGGTAACAAGGTGTCGAGCAAGGCGATGGTGCTCACCGTGAGCTCGCTCGCACTCGTATTCGTGCTCTGCATTATGTTCCTGCCAAAGAGCGTTACGGTCAACGTATTCGGTTCGGCTCTGCCTGTGAATATGCTCTTCGTAGCGTTGTGCGGTCTCTGCACCTCGGTTATGTGGGGCGCAATCTTCAACCTCTCGGTTGAGGGCCTGGGTAAGTATACGCCGATGGCATCGGGTATCTTTATGACGCTCGTTTGCGGTGGCGGTATCCTGCCTGCATTGCAGGGCTGGGTGGCAGATATGACCAACTATATGACTTCGTACTGGATTATCGTCATCGCGTTGGCATACCTTATCTACTACGCTCTGATTGGGTCGAAGAATGTGAATCGCGACATTAAGGTGGATTAAGTTCTGCCTTTCGTGTTCGACTTGCACGGTTGAACACGCCGCGAAAAACATCGCTGTAAGAGTGAGGGGCGCACGGCCGATTGGTCGTGCGCCTCTTGTCGGTTTGTGGGTGAAAATCGGTTTTCGGCCGAGCGGAGACGATAATTTGAAAAAAATTAAAAATATTCGCAACGACTCGAAAATCTCAAAACATAAAGGTCGGGTTGGTTGTTTCGGTTTCAAATCGTAAATAAAAGCCGGCAAAAAGTAACGAATCGTAACCGATGATTTGCAAACCAACACGCCTGCAATGACATAAAGATTTTGTTTTGAAAAAATTTATTTATATCTTGTCGTCCGAAACGGCATAAAATCGCCCTGTGAGGCAGATTTTTCCTATTCGTTCACTAAATTATTAATTAAATATTTATTAGGTATGAAGAAGTTTAACTTTTTGTTTTCGCTTGCGTCGTTGCTCGCAATGGTCTTCACGACGACCTCGTGTGAGCCAAACTCGGTAGGCGATGTTACCCCGACGGTGATGCTCACCGCAGGTAGCGCAACACAGAACACGATCACCTTTACGGTTGAGACTTCGGCTACCCAGAAGGCATACTACTTGGTAGTAAATGCAGCTGATGAGGTTGCTGTTGACGGTATGAAGGTTGTTACCGAAGGCGTTGAGATTCTCAAGGAGGATGGTTCTGCTTGGGTAAACGGCGCTGCAAGCGTAACGGTTAAGGATTTGGCACCGGAGACCTCTTATTTGGTTTACGCTGCTGCTGTAAACGGCCCGGAGACTACGTTGGTAGACGCTCCGCTCGAGATGACTACGGCCGACAAGTCGATGCCTACCATCTCGGTTGAGGCAGTTGAGGCAGAGGACACTACGCTCTACTTCCGCGTTGCTTCGACTTTGGCAGAGGAGGTTAAGTGGTTGGTAGTTGCTGCTGATACGGAGGTTGACGCTGCAAAGGTTCTCGCTGAGGGTACTGCTCTCGAGGCGAAGAACGTGAACAAGACCGTTGTTGTTAAGGCCGAGAATTTGAGCGACGATACCGCTTACGATATCTACGCTGTAGCAAAGGCAGAGAGCCGCATCGTTCTCTCGACCAGCGTTACTATGCGTACGTTGCTCTCGCCTCCAACCGTAGAGCTTTCGCTCGTTGAGGTAAGTGATGTTTCTGCTAATGTACAGATTAATACTACTTTGGCAGAGGAGATCAAATGGGCTTATGCACCTCACGGTTATGAGGGCGTAACTGCTGAGTTGGTATACGAGGTAGGTACTACTGCTCAGGTAGTTGACGAGCAGGTTGTTGTTGTGAAGGGCCTCTCTCCGGAGACTTCGTACGATGTATATGCAGTTGCAAAGCGTGGCGAGTACTTCGTTCTCTCGACTGCATTGGTTGTTACAACCACCGCTCCTGCACAGGTTGAGCTGCCAGAGCTCTTCGCATCGTTCGAGGTTCCTACTTTGATGGATCCTGCACAGCACGGCATTGGCGGTTTCTTCTACCTCACGCTCGAGAGTGAAACCGGCAATCTCGCTTCGTTGCCAATCTACGACTTGACCGGTGCTTCGTGGCTCGATGGCTACTATCCTGTTGTTGCAGCTCCTACCGGTGCAGAGTCGCAGTTCATCGCACAGGTAGACCCCAACGTAGGTGCAGCGTGCTTCGTCATCAACGGTCAGGATTACTACCTGATGCAGGGTGAGGACGAGACCGGCTATCCTTACGGTATTCAGTTCTTGACGACTATGGCTCAGGGTCAGGACCTCAACCAGATTACGCTCAACTTGTTGCTTGGAACGGTTGACGACAATGGCGAGTTGGTTCCGGCTGCGAAGTTGGTAGGCGACTGCTACCTCGGCCCTCTCGGCTATAGCGGTATGAGTATGCCAAAGACCGAGCGCGACTTGAGCACGTTCAATACGTTCAAGATGACCGTATCGGAGGATGGTAACTTCGTAACTTTGAAGGGCTCGAACTATATGGGCGATCTTACTCTCGAGTTCGTAACTGCCGGTGCTCCAATCGCAGGTGCAGACGGTAGCGGTGTGAACTACAGCATCGAGCAGGGTACTCTCTCGGGTATCTACTGGGAGCCACTCGACGACTGGACATTCGTCTTCAAGCAGGGTAACCTCTTTGTTGAGAAGGTAGAGGGTAAGGAGGATACTTATCTCTTCACGATGTCGTCGCGTCGCGGTGGTCTCGTAGCAGAGATGTCTAACCCACAGCCATTGCAAGTGGTATTCTCGCCACTCGATGTAGCTTGGGAGGTAACCATTACCAAATAGTTCTCTCGTGAGAGAGTTCGGCCTCTGCGGAGTGCCGATTGAAATACAGCGTGCAACCGCAACTCCTTTCGTGGGGGTTGCGGTTGTTCGTTTGTGGAGAGGCAAAAGGTGCGCGCAAGCGGCAAAACGGGTGGCTCAAAATATATTATTTTGAAATTTTCAAAAAAAGCGCGTCGCACTTTCAACTTTTTACCTATCTTTGTGAGGATAAACAAAAAGCAAACATAATTAATAACATAAAATCTAAAAAACAATGGAATTACCTTTTGCAGAATCGTGGCGAATCAAAATGGTTGAGCCGATTCGAAAGAGCACTCGCGAGGAGCGCGAGAAGTGGATGAAGGATGCACACTACAACGTATTTCAGTTGCGTGCCGATCAGGTCTATATCGACTGTCTGACCGACTCGGGTACGGGCGCAATGAGCGACCGCCAGTGGGCAGCCGTTATGATGGGCGACGAGAGCTATGCCGGCTCGTTGTCGTTCTTCCGCCTGAAAGAGACTATCAACCGCATTACCGGTTTCGAGTATGTGATTCCTACTCACCAGGGCCGTGCTGCCGAGAACGTACTCTTCAGCCACCTCGTGAAGGAGGGCGCTGTTGTTCCGGGCAACTCGCACTTCGACACCACGAAGGGCCACATCGAGAGCCGTAAGGCAACCGCGTTGGATTGCACCATCGACGAGGCAAAGAATACGCAGCTCGAGCACCCGTTCAAGGGTAATGTCGATCCGCAGAAGTTGGAGAAGGCTCTCGCCGAGCACGCCGAGCGTGTTCCGTTCATCATCGTAACCATCACGAACAACACCGCAGGTGGTCAGCCGGTATCGATGGAGAACCTGCGTGCCGTACGCGCAATCGCCGATAAGTATGGTAAGCGTGTGATTTTCGACTCGGCACGTTTCGCCGAGAACGCATACTTCATCAAGACCCGCGAGGAGGGTTATGCCGATAAGAGCATCAAGGAGATCGTTGCCGAGATGTTTGCGCTGGCCGATGGTATGACGATGTCCGCAAAGAAGGACGGTATCGTGAATATGGGTGGTTTCATCGCTACCCGCCACGAGGATTGGTACGAGGGTGCAAAGCGTTTCTGTATTCCGTTCGAGGGCTACCTCACCTATGGTGGTATGAACGGCCGCGATATGGAGGCGTTGGCAGTTGGTTTGGACGAGAACACCGAGTTCGATAACCTCGATACCCGTATCCGCCAGGTGCAGTACCTCGCAGCTCGTCTCGACGAGTTCGGTATTCCGTACCAGCGTCCTGCCGGTGGTCACGCAATCTTCGTTGATGCATCGAAGATCCTGACCAACGTGCCAAAGGAGGAGTTCCCTGCACAGACACTCACCATCGAGTTGTATCTCGAGGCAGGTGTGCGTGGTTGCGAGATCGGTTATATCCTTGCCGACCGCGATCCTGTTACCCGCGAGAACCGTTTTGGTGGCCTCGACCTGTTGCGCTTGTGCGTTGCTCGCCGTGTGTATACCAACAACCATATGGATGTTATCGCTGTAGCGTTGAAGAATGTCTTCGATCGCCGTCACGAGATCACTCGTGGTGTGAAGATCGCTTGGGAGGCAGAGCTTATGCGCCACTTCACCGTTAAGTTGGAGCGCTTGTAAGAGTTGCCTGTCGCGCGCGTCGCGTAAACGTGTATACTAACCACCCTCGCCAAATATGGTGAGGGTGGTTTGTTTTTGTTGGGTAAGGTTTGTTGAGGTTTTTATTAAGGTCGATTAAGGTCGGATAAGGTCAATTAAGGTCAAATAAGGTCGGCAATCTTCGATTGCTTTAAGGTCGATTAATGTTTTTGTCGAGGACGCTACTTGACCTTACTTGACTTTACTTGACGTTAAAATAGGGTTTAGGGAGTTTGTAGAATAGACAAAAGGTGTTCCGGAAAGGGTGCAACTACCCACTCGGAGCGAAGCGACAAAGCCCCCTTTTTTCAACCGACGCCAAGCCGAGAGCAGAGGCGGCTTGCAGACTATGCCGAGGCGCGAAGGAGGAAGACCGCAGGTCAAAAGGGGGTTTGGGGGATATGTAAATACGAAAAACTAAAAGTTTCGGATTGGCTACTCCGCAGACATAGAGTCTGCTCCGCTACGCCTTTCCGTTCCGCTCGCCGCGGGGGCCCTTACAACTTTGCGAAACATTTGCAGAGGGCAACTTCTGCGAAGCATCTTTCTTTGCGTCTATATGCCTTGCTCAAATGGCTTTGGCCGGCATATAGACACAAAAAAACAGACGACTAAAAGTCGTCTGCTCTGCAAAAGTTTCTCTTCGTTGTGGGAGTTGACGGATTCGAACCGCCGACCCTCTGCTTGTAAGGCAGATGCTCTGAACCAGCTGAGCTAAACTCCCGATTGCGAGTGCAAAGATAGTCATTAGTTTTCAAAGAACAAATTTTTTGGTACTTTTTGCGAAAAAATTGTATTGTAGGGTTGTTTATGCAGATTATATTCGCTAATTTTGTAGGAAATAGGATTGTTATTAGGAATTATGGGTAAAAAGAGTGAGCGACTGGGTTTAATCCGTCGCATCATTACGGAAGAGTTGATTGGTTCCCAGGAGGAACTCATCAAACGTCTCGGTGATTATGGTATCAAAGCTACGCAGAGTACCTTGTCGCGCGATTTCAAGGAGATCAACATCTCGAAGGTTTCACATCCGGAGAAGGGATATATATATGTGCTTGCCGAGCACCTGTCGTCGCAGAACGAGATCGGAACATCGAATCTCGGCGATGCTATTCTCGGTATCCGCTTCTCGGGCAATATCGGTGTGGTGATGACCAAGTCGGGCTATGCGAGTGCGATTTCGGTCGTGATCGATGGCCGTAAGATGAAGGATATCCTCGGTACGGTGGCAGGCGACAATATTATTATGATGGTGTTGCGCGAGGGCGTGGAACACTCGGAGGTAATAGAGGCGTTGCAGAAACCGTTTCCGGCACTTAAGTCAATCATTAAATAGAAGATTCGTCACGTAGCGATCGCTCTTGTCGGCAATGCATAGTTTGCCGATCGGGTGGATTGTGCGGATGGCATAGGCGGGCATCTTGAGGTGCTTGCCGGTGCGCTTATGACCGCTGCAGGTCGCGCGCAGCGTGGATGGTCGATATGCAAAAAACACCCTCGTCGGGCTTCCGGCGAGGGTGATGTGTGTTTTGTACTTTGGCGAGAACGCCCGTTGAGCGTCGCGGCTATTCGGGATGCTTCTCGAGGAACTCCTTGGTAACCACCACGCGGATTGCGCGTGGAACGACATTGATCTCGACCGGCGAGTTACCCATCAGCTCGCCATCGCACTCGAGCGCAATGTCGGGCGACGAGGTGATTCGTATCTGCTTGCCCTGCGCGTGTGTAACGTGGCCGATAGAGTAGATGCCGCCGTTGAAGAGTCGCTTGGCGCGGAATACGATATGCCACCAATGCAGCGGGCGGATGAGCGTAACGTCGAGCAGGCCGTCGTTCGCCACAGCGTTCGGCAACTGCTGGATACCGCCACCGTTGAACTTGCAGATGCCGATAGCCATACTCAGGAGCAGGTTGTTGTAGATCTCCTGTCCGTCAATCTCCACGCGCACGCCCGACGGCTTGTAGCCGAAGTAGGCGCGCAGCACGCTCCAGAGATAGAGCCATTTGCCGTTGTAGCCCTTCATCTTGTAGTGGTTGAAGAGTGCCAGGGCGTAGGCGTCAAACCCAAGGCCCGCCACGTTTGCCAGGTAGCGGGTTTGGGTGTACTTTGATTCGGTATAGGTTACCGCGCCGACATCCTGCAGGAAGGTGTGCCCCTCGCAGATGGCGCGAATCGCCTCCGAGTAGTGTTGCGGAATGCCTATCGTGCGTACCCAATCGTTGCCCGTACCGACGGCCAGCACCGCCAGACGAATCTCGTGCGGAGCAACCTCCTTCTGGATGAACAGACCGTTGACCACCTCGTTGAGCGTGCCGTCGCCACCGACGATGATAATCTGTCGGTAGCCATTGCGTACCGCCTCCACTGTCAGCTCCGTTGCGTGGCACTTGTGCTCGGTAAAGACCGCGTCGCACGGGATGTTGTGGTCGCGCAACAGCTTGGCAATCTTCGGGAAGTCGGTGAGTCCGTGTCCGTGGCCCGATGTCGGGTTGATGATGACGCGCCAGCGTTCCGAAATGACGTTACTATCGACCATTACTCCTTAACGGGTGCGTTTTTGAGCGTATGCAAAAGGAATTCGTAGAACTTTGCAACCGATGCAATCTCTACCTTCTCATCCGGCGAGTGAGGCGACGAGATGGTCGGACCGAACGAAATCATATCCAGGCCCTCGTACTTGCCACCGATGATGCCGCACTCCAGACCTGCGTGGATTGCCATCACAGCCGGACGACGACCATAGAGCTGCTCGTACGACGAGAGCATCGCGTGCAGAATTGGCGACTCCATATTTGGCAACCAACCATCGTAGTCGCCCGAGAGCTCTACCTGTGCACCAGCCAACTCGAATACGCCCTTGATAGCTGCACCCAGCGCACGCTTCTCGCTGCCCGACGAGCTGCGCAACAAGCAGTGAACCTTCACCTCCGAGCCGTTCGACACGACGCGTGCAAGGTTCGACGAGGTCTGTACCAGGCCCTCCATCGCTACCGACATCTTCACCACACCGTTCGGCGCACCAACTACGGCGCGAGCCAGACGCGACGAAACATCGGACGGGATGATTGCTTGCGGCATCTCGGTCGGAGTTGCCGTTACCGATACGCTATGCTCGATGTTGGCATACTCGGCAACGAGAATCTTCTCGAACATCTTAACCGACTGCTCGAAGGTCTCTGCATCCTGCTCCTTGACGAGCACAACGGCCGTCGCCTCGCGAGGGATTGCATTGCGCAGACCACCACCATCAACCGATGCAAGTAGCACATCGACAGGCGAGGTGAGCAACAGACGGAAGAGTTTGCGGTTGGCATTTGCGAACTGGCTGGAGATCTGAATACCGGAGTGGCCGCCATTCAAACCCTTTACCTCGACCAGATATGGCTTGTAGCCGGTAGGAGCGGGCTCCTCCTTGTAAGGGAGCGTGATGCTTGCGTCCATACCGCCGGCGCAACCTACATACAACTCGCCCTCGGTCTCCGAGTCGAGGTTGAGCATAATCTCGCCCTGCAACATATCGCGCTCCAGACCAAATGCACCGTCCATACCGGTCTCCTCGGTTGCGGTGAAGAGTGCCTCGATAGGGCCATGGCAGATGGTCGTATCCTCCAAGATGGCGAGGATTGCCGCAGCACCGATACCGTTGTCGGCGCCGAGCGATGTGCCGTTAGCCGTTACCCAATCGCCATCGATATATGCCTCGATCGGATCGGTCTCGAAGTTGAAGACCTTATCGTTGTTCTTCTGTGGCACCATATCGAGGTGCGCCTGTAGGATGATACCCTTCTTGTTCTCCATTCCCGGAGTTGCCTCCTTGCGAATGTAGATGTTGTTACCCGCATCGACGTGGCAGTAGAGCGAGTGTGCCGCAGCGAAGTCTACGACATACTGGCGGATTTTCTCCTCGTGGTGGGACGGGTGTGGAATTTGGCAGATGGCTGCAAAATGTTTCCATACGAGCGCTGGCGCGAGCGCGGTGAGATTCTTGTTCATAGTTTTAGTTTATGTTGATTAATAACTTATTCTATTTCAGAGTTATATCGACAACCACAGGGTTGTGATCCGACGGGTAGTGTTCTGTGCCACAGAGCTTGTACTTGTCGCGACGCACACGGTACTCCTTTGCCGTGAGCGTGCCCTTGTCGCTCGAGTGGATGTAGATGTGGTCAATGCGGCGTTTCGGTTGGTTGATATACTCGTCCAACCCCTTCGAGCCGTTGAATGTGCCGATTGTGCCACATCGCTTCTCGGCAACGAGGAAGGTGTCGTCGTAGTGTGTACACATCGTTTGGTGGAATGCCTCGTCGGGACGGGCGTTCATATCGCCCACGACGATCGTCGGCAGTCCCTCCTTGTTATACATACGGTCGATTTCGACCAAAATTCTGCCGGCGTGGGCGTTGGCCTCCTTCTTCAGCGGGCCGTGAGTGGCGATGAAGAAGAAACGCTTGCCGCTCTTCTTATGCGTTACAACGGCCGTGAGCGCAGCGCGATAGAAGCGCGACTCGTCCCAGCCGGTCGAGATTTCGGTCGGCGTCGGCGAGAAGTAGTAGATCTGCTGCTCGCTGAACGTGAACGCTCGCTTGTCGTAGAATACGGCGTTGCCGATTACGCGTTTATGCCCCTCCGGATAGGTATTTTGCCACCATAATTCATATCGCTTGCCTTTGCCGCGACGGACAAGCGCTGCAAGGTCGTCGCGACAGATGGCCGTTACCTCCTGCATTCCTATAATGTCGCAATCCAATCGCACGATAAGGTCGGCAACGGCTCGCTTCGAGTTCTCCCAGTTGCGTGCCTCGGTTGTCAGCCCCTTGCGGATGATGCCGACGCGGGCTTCGTTCGACCATACGTTGTAGGAGCCGATGCGGAGGTCGAGCTCTGCATCACCTTTTTTAGTGCGTGCCTCTGCGGCAAAGCTCACAACGAGTGCTGCAATCAGAAGTGCTATTCTCTTCATTTGTGGAAGGTTTTGTGTGTGTTTATGTTATGTAATAACGTTATCTGCTTTTATCCTCCTTCGCCTCGGTTGCTCCGCGTCGCAGCGTCTGCTCGAGCGAGTCTTGGCGGTCGAAGGCGTCGACGATGTGCTTGACCAGCTCGTGGCGCACGATGTCCGTGCGGTCGAACTCGACGAAGCCGATACCCTTGATGTCGCGCACGGTCTGCATTGCGCGAATTAGACCGCTGTCGCTGCGGTGCGGCAGGTCGATCTGCGTCACGTCGCCCGTAACGATAAACTTCGCATTGCGGCCCATACGCGTCAGGAACATCTTGATCTGCGAGCGCGTGGTGTTCTGCGCCTCGTCCAGAATGACGAACGCGTTGTCGAGCGTGCGACCACGCATATAGGCGAGCGGTGCTATCTGTACGGTGCCATCCTCCATAAACTTTTGGAGCTTGGCGGCCGGAATCATATCGCCCAGCGCATCGTAGAGCGGCTGCAAGTACGGATCGAGCTTCTCCTTCAGGTCGCCCGGCAGGAAGCCGAGCTTCTCGCCCGCCTCTACGGCCGGACGCGTCAGGATCACGCGGCGAATCTGCTTGTCGCGCAGAGCACGCACGGCAAGCGCAATGGCCGTATAGGTCTTACCCGAGCCGGCAGGGCCCGTGGCGAATATCAGGTCGCACTTATCGTAGAGCTCGACCAGACGGCGCTGGTTGGCTGTGCGCGGCTTTACGACGATGCCGTTATTGCCGTAGACAATCACGTCTCCATCGCGGTGGATGCCTCCCTCGGCAGGTGCGTCGCCCGTAGTCAGACCACCGGCAAACGACTGCTCGACAACCTCTTTCGAGATGTGGCCGTAGCGCTCGTAGTAGTCAATGAGCCCCTGCATCCGTCGCTCGAAGCGCTCGATATCGGCGCGCGCACCAAGCACCTTGAGTGTCTGACCGCGTGCCACGATGCGGAGCTTCGGGTGCAGCTGTTTTATCTGTTCAAGGTATACGTTCTTCGCGCCGTAGAGTTCGCGCGTATCGACGTTATCGACGATTATCTCTTTGCCTTCGTTCTCTGTCATCTCTCTTTTGGTGGTGGATTAGAATAAGTATCCTATTTTAAGTTGCAGGTAGTGTGCTCTCGTCTCGAAGTATGTTCCCTCGCTCGCGGCATCGTACGAGAGGTAGTTCTCAACCTTGTTGAAGCGGCTCATAAAGCGCGCATCGATAAGCAGGTGGTTGAACAGACACACTCCGACGCTCACGGCATACGACACGGTCGGGTGCAGACGGCCGAAGAGCACCTTCTCGCCCTTGCGATCGGCGTAGGTCGGGTTGTCCATCAGCGTTATGACCGGTCCGGCGTTGATGCGGAACTTCGAGAAGCGAAGCGAAAAGAGCAGCGGTACCTGTATGGTATTCGATTTTATGGAGCTCGAAAATTTCTGCGGCTCATCCTTGATGCCGATCTTCGAGTAGGTATATACGATTTCGGGCTGAATGGCGAACGTCTCGCTGAATTTGAGCGCCATATGCAGACCTGCCGAGTAGCCGAGTTTCGGCGAGAAACTTGCCGTCGAACCCTCGCTCTCGAACTTCGCCAGCGGGTACGACAAGCCGGCCGTTATGCCCCACTCCATTCGCAGACGCGGCGCGCTCTGTGCCGAAGCGGTACGGCAGGCGAGGAGCGTCAGCGCGAGAAGCGTGGCTATGAATAGAATTCGTTTCATTTGTTTTCGATACATATATTTCCTCAAAAATAGTGATTTTTTCGGAAATGACCTCTTTGTCGCGTGTAATCTTTGCGAAAATTTTGTACTGCCGACGATTTGCACTATCTTTGTCGGCGTGAAAACCCCCGAATCGCGGGGATAAAAACTTATAGAGATGAGTCTTGTAGCAATAGTTGGTCGCCCGAATGTGGGTAAAAGTACGCTCTTCAACCGCTTGGTTGGTCAGCGTCAGGCGATTGTCGATGCCGAAGCGGGCACGACGCGCGACCGCCATTACGGCAAAACGGACTGGAACGGTCGTGAGTTTTCGATTATCGACACGGGCGGTTATTCGGTCAATAGCGAGGATATTTTCGAGGACGAGATTCGTCGTCAGGTGATGCTCGCCATCGAGGAGGCGGATGTGATTCTCTTCCTGGTCGAGGTGAGCACGGGTATCACCGACCTCGATATGATGATGGCGGAGATTTTGCGTCGCGCAAAGAAGCGTACCATCCTGGTATGCAACAAGGTAGACAACTACGAACTTATCTACTCGTCGCACGAATTCTACGCGCTCGGTCTGGGCGATCCGATGTGTATCAGCTCGATGTCGGGTAGCGGTACGGGCGACCTGATGGACGAGATTATGCGCCTGTTGCCGGAGGATTGTACGGCGGAGCAGGAGGAGGATTTGCCGCGCATCACGATTGTCGGCCGTCCGAATGTGGGTAAGTCGTCTATGACCAACGCACTGCTCGGCGAGGAGCGCAATATCGTAACCAATATTGCCGGTACGACGCGCGACTCGATCCACACGCGCTACAATAAGTATGGTATGGACTTCTACTTGGTCGATACGGCAGGTATGCGTAAGAAGGGTAAGACGATGGAGGACTTGGAGTTCTACTCGGTGATGCGTTCGATTCGCGCCATCGAGGCATCGGATGTCTGCGTGCTGATGCTCGACGCGCAGCAGGGCCTCGAATCGCAGGACTTGAACATCCACAACCTCATTGTCCGCAACCGCAAGGGTTGTGTGATTGTGGTCAACAAGTGGGATCTCGTCGAGAAGGACAACAACACGATGAAGGAGTGGCGCGAGTTCCTGGAGAAGAAGCTCGCTCCGTTCAACGATATTCCGATTATCTTCACCTCGGCGCTCCACAAGCAGCGCATCCTGGAGGTGTTGCAGATGGCAATCCGCGTCTACAACTCGCGCAACCGTCGTATTCCGACATCGGAGTTCAACGACTTTATCCTGCCGATCATCGAGGAGACGCCGCCACCAACGACCAAGGGTAAGTATATCCGTATCAAGTATGCGATGCAGCTCCCGACGCCAACTCCGCAGTTTGTATTCTTCTGCAACCTGCCGCAGTATATCCGCGAGAACTATCGTCGTTTCCTCGAGAATCATATCCGCAGTCAGTGGGATTTTTCGGGTGTGCCGATGCAGATTTACTTCCGCCAGAAGTAGTCGCTGCAATATCAATAACAAAAGGGATGTCCCGTCGGAGGGCATCCCTTTTTGTTGTGTGCTTTTGGCAGATTTAGAACGGAAGATCGTCGACCTCCTGTGCTGCCGGAGCGGTTGCGTAAGCCGGTTCGCTGGTCGGCATAGGCGGAACACCTGCCGGTGCTGCCGGCTGTTCGGTCTGCTTTGGCTGGATGCGCCAAGCACGAACATCGGTGTACCAACGGCCGTTGTACTCGCGCGACTCGATGTCGATCGAGACCGTATACGCTGCACCCTCGCGCAGACGAGCAACCTCGTCCGGCTTGTTGAAGAATGTCACGCATATCTTGCGCGGATACTGCGAAGAGGATTGCGCGTCGAAGATTACCTCCTGGCGCTGCCACTCGCCACGAGCCGAAGTACCGCTCGTTGCGGGCATAATTCTGAATACTGTTCCTTCGAATTCCATATTTTCTATTGTTTTGTTTTTGACTCTTATGTTTCGGTGTGCATTGGTCGCTTCTGTTTGGAAGCCAAACACCTCGCACGCCACCACAAAGATAGGTAATTTTTAGATAATTCCTCGCTCGCAAAGTCTGTTTTGTAACAAAAAACGCCTGCCCCACTCGGGACAGGCGTTCTCTCGGATCGGAACAAATTCTACTTGTTCTTCTTATCGTAGCGTTTTGCGTAGCGGCTCATAAACTTATCCACACGACCTGCAGTATCAACCAACTTCATCTTACCAGTGTAGAACGGGTGCGATGTGTTGGAGATCTCCATCTTATACACGGGATAGGTTTCGCCGTTCACCTCGATGGTCTCCTTTGTCGAAACGGCGGACCTGCACAAAAACACGTGGTCGTTCGACATATCCTTGAACGCCACCAAACGATAATTTTCCGGATGAATTCCCTTTTTCATCTTTTTTCGTTTTTTGTTTGTTAATAGCTATTAATGCACAAAATGCGGTGCAAAGATAGTAAAATTTTCTCTCGTGCAAACTTTTTCGCTAAAATTTCGGCCCGTTACGCCCCTATTTTATATATAAGGTGCTCTTTTTGGGCGTGAACGCGCTCGGAATAGGGCGATTATCGAATAAAAGTGTTATCTTTGTCCGAACTAAAAAATATGACTACAACTATGAAAAGAATTGTAACTACACTCATTGGTATAATGTTCCTGCTCTCGGGCTTCGGCATCGCATCGGCAGAGGGGCTCTTCAAGGGTTCGAATCCGTACTTTACGGTCGAGCAGATGCCCGATATGACGAAGTGGCTGCCAGCTCCGCCGGCCTTCGACTCGGAGCAGTTCGTCTACGATCAGGCACAGTACAGATGGGGTAAGGGCCGTCGCGCGGATAAGGCGCGCGCCGAGCTTGCCATCAGCCACGCAAGCATCGATCCGGTTGTGATTTGCAGCCACTTCAGCGAGGTGTTCGGTGTTGAGATTACGCCGGAGAACACGCCGCACATCTTCCGACTGATTGTCGACGGTATGGAGACGGCAAACAATATCACCATCAAGCCAAAGAAGGAGTACCAGCGCACGCGTCCGTTTACATACTACAACGAGACGTCGCTCGTGCCCGATAAGGAGGATGTTCTGCGCAACAACGGCTCCTATCCGTCGGGCCACACCGTAATCGGTACAACGGCTGCGTTGCTCCTCTCGGAGATCAACCCTGCGGCTGCCAACGAGCTCATCAAGATTGGCTACGAGTATGGTCAGAGCCGCGTGATTGCGGGCTACCACTGGCAGAGCGATGTCAACGCTTCGCGCTTCGCAACCTCGGTTGCACTTGCCAAGATGCACACCTCCGAGCGCTTCATCAAGCAGTTGAAGCTGGCGAAAAAGGAGTTTGCTCGCAAGAGAAAATAATATTTTTTGCAGAAAATCAATGTTATAAACATTTTTTTACTACCTTTGCCCCGCGTATCAACCTCTTGTAATGGGTGGGCGGTCAATAGCGAACGGCGAAAGCCACGCGAGATTATGCGGTAAGTGCTGCATATGGTAGGCCAAACACAGCGACAATGTTGAGCGGTTAACCAAAAAAAATGTTGCAACAATGAACAAAGATTCGTTGATCAGACTCGTAAACGAGCAGATGTGGACAAAGACTGATGCCGATGTTCCATCGTTCAAGGCAGGTGACACCATCACCGTTACCTACCGTATCATCGAGGGAAGCAAGGAGCGTTTGCAGAGCTTCCGTGGTGTAGTAATCCAGATTAAGGGTCAGGGTAAGACCAAGATGTTTACCATCCGCAAGATTTCGAATGGCGTGGGTGTTGAGCGTATCTTCCCTCTCTACTCGCCACATCTCGACAAGATCGAGGTAAACAAGCGTGGTGTTGTACGTCGTGCACGTATCTACTACTTCCGCGAGTTGACCGGTAAGAAGGCGCGTATCAAGGAGCGCCGTATGCCTGTAAAGACCGAGGCATAGTCCTTCGGCTGACAGCAAAAAAGGAACATCGAGATCCGCAAGGGCCTCGATGTTCTTCTTTTTTTTGTGCTATGTAGTTCGCGCGGCTGCCTACTGCTCCGGTGCGAACATCGGATCCCAGGCAGGGAGCAGAGTCGGTGTCTGCTCGAGCATCTTCATCACATCCTCCGGCACATACTTGCGCTCGGCAACCAGACGGAACATATACTCGTTGAACCACTCGTCGGTCATAATCAGGTTGCCCTTGTAACCACTCTTCTCGCCCCAGCTGTTCTCGACCATCCACTTGCGTGGCGTGCCCTGCGCGTCGAGATCGACTGCGATGAGCGTCATCGCGTGCGATGATCCGCTGGCAAAGGTGCGGATGCGCTGCTCCTTGTTCATCGGGAACGAGGTGTCGAAGAGCGACTCGTAGTCGAAGTTGCCCACGTCGAGCGTGCCTTTCTGACGGTCGAGGAACTTGCCTACGTCGCACGAGAAATACATCGCCGTATTATCCTTGATCGAGGCAATGGCAATCTCCTTCACACGCTCGATCGGCAGATTGACATACACCCAGTTGTGGCCGTCGTAGACGTGGCGGTCGTACTCAATCTCGTAGACCTTGCCGTACTCGCGTGTCGGGTCGTTCATAATCATAACGTAGTTCTGCTCCAAATCCTCGCCGATAAACTTCTCGTAGAAGCTCTTCGGCGTGTAGCGCTCCGTGCTGACGAGCTCGCCTTTGGCGTTGTAGTGGCTCCACTCGAACTCGGTCGGCGGTACGCCCATACACTTGGCAAGGATGCCGTAGATCTCGGTGAGCATCTCGGTCTTGAGCGCCTGCAGTTTTGCAGGTTTTGCCTCGCGCAGCGTGAGTGCAAACTCACGCAGTTTGAGCGAAAGGATGTTGCGGACGTGGCGGGTGTTCTCGCTCTGGTAGGTCTCCGGCATTACCGATTTCGGCACTGCGCCATACTTCATCACGAGGTTCGATACGCCCGTGAACTGGCCGCCGTCGCCAATCGGATGCTTGAGCAACCACTCAACCTTGCGGTCGTCGATGGCGAGCGAACGCGTGTCGGCAATCGCCTGCAGGAAGAGATTCGACTTCTCGAGCAGGTCGTAGAACGAGCAGTAGTTCTGCGAAAACTCGAACGAACGCATATCGTGGCGTGCAATCATCTTGGCGCGGAGCACGTTCAGTCCGGTGAAGAGCCAGCATCGGCCCGACGACTTCTGGTTGGTAATGCCGCTCGTCTTTACGCGGTGCGAGAAGTGGGTGTCGCACATTGCGAGGTTGTCGCCATTGGTGGCAAGCGTTGCGATGTCGCCTTTGGCGAGGGCGTTCTTTACGGCACGCTCGGCCGACGAATTGGTGTAGCCCTGACGGATGGCGTCGAGCATCTTGGCGTCGATTCCGCCGTCGGGAGTCTGTGCCGATACGCCGATTGCGGAGAGCGCAACGGCCACCGAAAGTATCGATTTGAGAATAGCGCGTTTCATATTGTGTCTGTTTTAGTAGTGATGAATCGTTGTTGTGTGTTGCGCGGTGCGAGCCCTGCTACTTGAAAAACTTCCATTGGAAGATGAGCATATATACCACCGCAACCGAGATGTAGGCATCGGCCAGGTTGAAAATCGCACCGAAGAAGTAGTTGTTCGAGTCGACCAGAAACGAGAGCCAATCCGGACAACTGCTCCATTGGAAGAGCGGGAAGTAGAACATATCCACCACGCGTCCCATCATAAACGGAGCGTAGCTGCCGCCAAAGTGGGCCACCGTTGCAGGTGTCGATGCCGAAAAGATGAGTCCGTAGAATGCGCTGTCGATAATGTTGCCTATCGCGCCGGCGACAATTGCCACCAAGCCGATGATGACGCCCGTCGGTGCCTTCTTCTGCAGAAGGTGGCGAATGTAGAAGAACATCGCACCTACCATACAGATGCGGAATATGCTCAACGCAAGCTTGCCCCAGTCGAACGAGCCGGACGAGGCAATCTGCATTCCGAACGCTGCACCATTATTCTCGACAAAGTGTAACTGAAACCAATCCGGAAAAACGACAATTGCTTCGCCGAGATGCATATGTGTCTTAACCCATATCTTCAAAATTTGATCTGCCACGATGAGCAGAAAGAGTACAATCGAAATCTTTTTCCAGTTCATATTACAAATTTTCTTTTCGCAAAGATAATGATTTTTGTATTTTGTAGAGGGGGTTTTCAACAATTCTCTGTAAAAAAGTTTTGCGCCTTGGTGCGCCCTCTGCTCCCGTTTTGTGCAAAACCATCGCGTGTAAAGGCGTTTCGCCGGGCGGTGCGCTACGCTGTACAGTGCTTTTTTGGGCATATTTCTCGCCCCTATAATAATATATATAGGTATAAATGGCCAATTTTAAATTTTTTTCAAAAAAGTGCTAAAAAAAGTATGAAAACATTTGCAGAATTAAAATTTGTCCGTATCTTTGCACCCGCAATCAGGAAATAACACCGGTTGCAATGGTTCTGAAAGGGTTTTGAACAATGTTAACAACAGCAATGTTGAAAAACTTTTCAAAAAAATGTTTCAAAAAGTTTGGTGGATTGAAAAACTTGCTTTATCTTTGCACCACTTTCCGCTCCGAAATAGTGAGAGTGGAATTTTGAAAACGGTTCTTTGAATTACTGGTTATAAATTGAGAGAAAGTGTAGTATTTATCTGTCAATTTCCTTTTAGGAAAAAGAAGTAGTCAGGACTCTAACAATACATTATAATTTTTTTACAATGGAGAGTTTGATCCTGGCTCAGGATGAACGCTAGCGGCAGGCTTAACACATGCAAGTCGAGGGGCATCGGGAATTGTGCTTGCACAATTTGCCGGCGACCGGCGCACGGGTGCGTAACGCGTATGCAAC
>JAZRBZ010000012.1:0-113279 GCA_045635325.1 Alistipes sp. | reverse complement strand
TATCGCTTATGGTCCTACTCTCGGTCTGTTCGGAGAGTATTCTGGAGCCCAGAACAACCCCGAGGTCGTTGCTCCATTAAGTAAGCTGCGCTCGCTGATAGAACCCGCAGGTGGAGGCTATGATGATGTGGTGTTCCGTATTGAGGGACGCACTCTTGTGGGCCTTTTGAACAAAACCAATAAGACTCGTAATAGAACAAAATAATGGCAAAGCAAATCATATATTGGGGCGAATTCCGGAGTGTGGCGGGGACTTTATATCGTGTGGAGATACTCTCTGACGATAAGTCCTACACCGCACAACGGGTATATTTCCCTTATGATACACCTATTGAGATAGAGTGGAACGAGGTGGACAAACTCGAACCCGTGCAGGGTGCGTGCTTAACATTGTCGCTTGAGAGCAAAACTGACCGCCAATTCATAGATTTATACTCTATCGAGGTTGGTAAGGTCCGTGTTGATGTCTATCGGGAGGGAGCCTTGTATTGGTCGGGAACCCTTGACCCTGAATTGTATGAAGAGCCATATTCAGAGAAAAAGGACTATGATGTTTCATTCTCATTCTCGGATTTTGCCCCTCTTGACCGCAAGAAGTGGACCAAGACGGGAATATGCTCTATACAAGAGGTTATAGACACTTGTCTCTCGGAGAGTGGTATCAATTACACTGAACTAGTAAAATATATCAGCACCTCGCCGAGTGCAGATACAGACAGCGTCAATTTGTCGGAAATGTATGTCGTGTGCGACAACTTCTATGATGAGGAGGGCGAGGCGATGACTTTGCGTGAGGTGCTTGACGAAACCTTGCGTCCATTTGCGCTGCGAATGGTACAGAAGGGTGGTAAAATATACCTCTATGACTTGAATGCAATACATTACGACATGGAGACAGAAGAGGTATATTGGAATGGCACTGATGCTCAACTCGGTGTTGACAAGGTGTATAACAATGTAACGGTGACATTTTCTCCATACGCCAATGATATACTCATTGACGGAGAATTAGAACACGACGATATCTCGTTTATATCACCCACTGTTTCGGATGACTTCTCAATGGATACGTCTTATGAGATTAAAGGTTTCTCTCTGTCAGTAGGAGAACAAGAAGGATTGCCATTAACTCTTTCAAATGGTGCTCAATTTTTTAAAATATACGAAGAATATAGTGGTAACGATGAAGCCGGAGTTATTTGGGCGTGCAAAAGAGGTGCAAGAATATATGCTCAAGAATTTCTCTATAATACAAGTTTCCCACGCGTATTTAATTCGGGCAAATGTATCTCACAACCTATTATAACTACAAAGAGTGCGTTTTTGGGCTACATGCATGTGCCGTCGAGGCCACAACGTTCTATTCAATTACGCATTAACCTCGATGTGTTATTCGACGTCCGTTATAATCCATTTGAGAGTGCATCTGAGAATAACGAAGAAGGTGATTGGAAGCACTTGCAAGATTGGTGTAATTTCGGTTATGTCCCGGTTATGCTTTATCTCAAAGATGCTAAGGGGAACATTCTATACCACTACTATAATAAGGGAATACTGAATTCAAATAGCTATGTGCGTGATGGATCCAATAGTTGTTGGGTAGCAGGCCCGGGTCAATGGGGCGATATGTTTTTAGCATATTACAACAAAGACGACCGCAAGAGTGCTTCCGGATTTGGTGGTTGGCAATCAAATAAAATGATGTGTGGATACTATCGTGGCAAACTGCCTAAAAAGTGGTCACTGATGGAAGATGGAGAATATATCAACCTGCCACCGGAAAGTGGTTTTTTAGAGTTGCAAATTGGTAGTGGTATACATCAGTTTGATTATTGGAGAGAAACGAAAGATATATACTCTGATATTCGTTGGCTAATGTACAAAAATCCGATTGTTAGCATCGTGGATTATTATGGAAAACCATACGAATTAGAGGATATTGAGGATAAAGCATGGATCAATGTTTCGGCCAAAGAGGAATTGAATATTGATACAATTTTCGGTACATTAGGGAAAACAGCTCCTTCTGCAAAGGGGCTTATACTTAATGCTGATTATCGTCCATACGAAACGTTTTGTCGGACGAAAGATGACCTTGGTAATAAGCGCCCCCAGAGACTGGAACATTTGCTCATTAATACCGTGTACAGTCAATACGCAACTCGCAACCACACCCTTAACGGAACTGCTCGGATCTTGCCCGATATGAAAATTCTGACAGATGCCTCATCTCAGAGCAAGTATGTAATGCTTTCTGAGATTCAAGATCTAATGCAAGATACGAGTGAAATATTGATATCCGAGTTTGCAGCCGAACATTATGAAGGAGTAAAATACGAATAAATATGGCAACGAAACAATATAATGTACAGACCCGAACGCGGACTGCACGACCACGCAGTAAACGACTTCGTGAACGAGGCGAGAATAGCGCCATGCATAATATCAGCACGATACCTGTTAGCACGGGCAATACTGCCGGACATTCCCATGATAATAAAGCCATACTTGATGCACAATCAATGGATGGCGACGGTTATCTCTACCTCATGCGTAAGCCGGATGGAGCAGAAGACTCTGTGCAAGAAAAGGTCAAAGCCGGTCATGCAGACAATGCGATGCTGTGGGATAATCAGAAACGCGAAGATCTCATTGATCAACCCGTACGAACGGCTGACTCTGTAACGCACCAGAATATCACTGCGACAAGAGATTTTATTGTTGGCAACAACTTTACCTCCCAAGATTACACGGGTAGTGGCATTGATGATATTGGTTTTGGCCTCATTCGTGATGAGGACGGCAATGCTATTTTAACCGCGGATATTTTGAATGTGCGTAAATCCGCAAATTTTAATGAGGTCGTGATAAATCAAACAACGTTCGAACTTGGTTCGACCGTGTGGTCACCAGGTGGATGTGAGATTACCAACGTCGAAGTTGTAGAAGATGTATATCGTTGTTATTACGATAATAAATCAGCCAACAGAGATAGCGGGTTTTGTGCAGGCGATCAAGCAAGATGTCAGATATACGATGCTTCGAACAACAATATTATCAAGTATTATTGGCGTGTTGTGAAAGGCGTTGGTGCCAATTATGTCGATCTTTTCATTTCCGATGATCTCGACGACAAGCTAGTGGAAGGGATAGGTGTCCCAGATGTAGGCGATCATATCGTTGTGTTTGGAAATAGAACGGACCCGGGTCGCCAATCTGCTATTGTGATAGATTCGCGCAATGGTGGTTCCGTTGAAGTGTATTCCGGTATAGACTCATTCGACTTGTCAGAAAAAAACTTTATAGGTTTGGGTGTTAGTCCTACAACTCAACGGGCATATATCTACGGCTATGGGGATGTGTTCTTTGGCGATAGAAGTCTCGCAAGTCAATACATGACATTCCAAAAGGATGCCGAAGGTAAAATGCGACTGAAGATAAATGCCGACGTCACATTCAGCGACAGATCTTCCGGTTTATCCAATTTGAGCGAATTTCAAGCTGTGGTTATTGCAGCTAATGACGCTCTGTTGTCAGCCAACGAAGCTTTGGTCGGCGTTGAGGGTATCCACGAAGTTGTTGAGACTTTAACAGACGACATTAGTACATTGAATAGGCGTCTTGATGGTGTAGTGGAAAATTTTTTTGTTGAAGGGACTCCAACAACCACGAATTATCCGGTTGTAGATTGGGACGAGAAGGAAAAAATCAATCATATCGGCGACACGTTTACCAACATCAATGAATACTATAACGATGATGGTTCTGTCAAAGATGCCAATGCTGGGAAATCTTGGCGTTGGTGCAAATGTACCGACAACCAAATAACCGATTACGTAGAAGTTACAGACAACGAAGGGAAGACACTTAAACTGCACTGGCATCTAATCGCAGATAGCGATGCTGTGCTTGCGTTGCAGCAAGCAGCAAAAGCGCAATCAACGGCCGATGGTAAGATGCAGACATTTGTTACAAAACCGACGCCTCCTTATGCGGAAGGTGATTTTTGGCACTCGGTAGATGATCGCCTTAAAGTTTGTGTAAGAACACGAACCAATGGTTCATTCGATGTTGCAGATTGGAGATATGCTGATGCTATTAATGGGTTGGGGGAGAATATCGTTAGACAAAGTGGAATACCAATTGTTATTCCTCCTAATTATAAAGATGGTTTTGATTGGTCTTATTATCTTCCGAAAGAGAGATTGGTTCGTCAACTCGAAAAAGGTAAGACATATACGGTAACTTGTCAAACCTCAGGAGAGTGGACAAACCGACATGATCCATCAGAAGAACAATCTGCTGTGACTTTATGGATTACGGACGGATATAGTTTCTCTGTTATTATATCTGATGAAAATACTACTAATGGAACATCTTTTGTGTGGGATAGAGATGCCGTGCCTGGTCATCCTCAAACGTTGCGATTTAATTCGTATGGTATGCCACAAACTTTCTGGAACTTGAAAATCGAGGAGGGTGATACTGCTACACCTTGGTCGCTTGCACTGGAAGAACAACCTGTTACATATCGAAACGACAAAAACAATAGGCCTCAAAGCCCTAAATTGGGTGATTTGTGGATTCCTGGCGACACACCACATGTTACGTACACCTATACGGGAACAGGAGCATTTTATGGTTGGGAGATTTCGGGCGATAGTACAGGTACTGTCATTAACGAAGGTCTGATTACATCTGGAACGATTCAATTGGGTGACACGTCCGAGCGAGCAAAGGCGGGTATTACAGGTGGCGGCACAAACGACGATTCTGTTCGCATTTGGGCAGGTAGTGGAAAATCTGATATGAAGGACGCTCCATTCCGCGTATTGCAAGATGGTACAATATACGCCAATAAAGGTATTTTTGGCGGTTTAATACAGAAGAAACCAACCATGTTGGATATAGACAACTACCTTGATTATACGACTCAGGTGGGAGATAAATTTGAAATAGATTTATCCAAAACAGGGAGTTTTATCCAGTTTGGACAATGGTTCTCCCCGAACGAGCAACCAATAAATTTGTACCTACCAAGTATCCATCCAGAACCTGGACCGAATGTGTATATAGTAACCGATGCAGTCTCAAAAGAACGGCTTCGTGGATTGGTTGACCAAACAATTTTGTTGGTAAACGATTATCAAGAAGAAAATGGTGCACCGCATTTGTGTATTTGTAATAATACGGGCAATGGGCAGTGTGTCTTAATACCCAATGGTTATGCAGCGTATTGTACATTGAAGATGTTGCCATATCAACCAACGGAAGACTCTTTGCCGGAGGAGGCGTTACTTTGGAATATAAAACTTGTTGTTGTGAATTGGAATTTAGTTTAGAAATATATGAAAAAGATTAGGATTGGTAACGATATCAAAATTATTTGGTCGATTAAGACTAAGGATGGTCAAGATTATATTCTTGATGGCAAGAATCTAACAGTGAAAGCGTTCCGGATATTAGGAGCGGTTTCAACACCGATTTCGTTTGAAACATTCGAAAATACTCTAACATGTTGGTTCTACGGTAAGGATCAAACAAAACTTGGAGTATATGGTTTGGTTCTTGTCGAGAACGAGGGGCGCGAGGATATGCACACGGTTGATTCGTGCGATGCGTTTCAGTTGGTGGCTCGCTCGTGCGATGTCGATGGTGCGGAGTGCGGTTGTGGTAATGTCGAGGTGGAAAGCGTAGAACTCACATCTACGTTATCTGCGGATGTTTTCTCACATGGTGTTCCCGCAGGAGGTTCGGCTGGTCAGCTGTTGTCGAAGAAGTCGGACAACAACTTCGATACCGAGTGGGTGGATGTTCCAACGCCAAGCGTAAAAATAGAGGTTGACGCTACAATGTCAGAAACATCGACCAATCCAGTACAAAACAAGACTATAAAGTCTTATGTTGATAAAGCGATTGAGGGAGTTGAAGCAAATCAAATCGAGGTCGAGGACGTGGTGTCTTTGCCAAATTCTCCAATGAAGGGTGGACGATTGATTTTGGAGTGGTCGAATGAAAATGCGGAAATTCTCCAACCCGTGTCATACGATTCTTCACAAGATATTTTCGAGAGTATCACAATCCCTAAGTGGGTTACAACCGAGGGCGTAGACGCGTGTTTCAATTATACCGACAGTTGTTTGTCGTCGCCCGCATCTAACTACGCAAAAAAAATATTTCACCCTGTCGGGAATGGTGCTGAAAGTTATTCCAAAATTACAAAAATAGATGAAACGCATTTCAAAGCCACGAAATCAAGTGCTGCGGATGCGACAATAGATTGTAATTTGTTTTTCTTTACTCTGTCTCCATTTGCACATATTGATACTCTTTTGGACTTTAATTCTGGGAATAAAGGTATTCATAGGTACATTGTTGAGATTGACAATTCAGGAGTTGTAGATTGCGGGTATGACCGCATTTGGTTTAATTGCCACGATAGTCTGATTACAGGTTCTGCAACTGCGTACAATAGAAAACTCGGTAAGGATTATTTAGGACCTGTTATCCTTGCACATACTAAAATAATTATTGAAGTCGATTATGATAATGTTCTAATGCGTACTTGTAGTCTTAATGGTGATGCTATTATATCAAATTCGGCGAGAAATGGTTTTACCCTTTTCAATTCGGGCGAAATGGCTTCAAATAAATGGTATCGGCCAGAGCTTTACAGTGTGGCAGCAAGCCGTACCAAAATATACATTGTACTAAGTCAAGGTGCGTTGAAACAGTCTACTTGCATTCGTATAACAGAAATATTTGACTAACTATGGCAAAAATCAAACAATTAAAACATAAAGGGGAGAACATATATCCCCTAACCCATACACAAGCCGTTGTGGATAGCGAAGGTAAGACACTAGAGGATATATTGAGCGGCATTTCTGGTGGAGATAGTGGTAGCGTTGAAATAGTGGACAATCTTGATTCCAATAGTACCACATCAGCATTGAGCGCGAATATGGGGCGCACACTCTCTGAGAAGTTTCAGTATAAGAATTATTTGGCGGGTAAAAACCTTGACCAAAAGGGCAACATACTTGACGCAGAGGGCTGGAATGTCACCACTCCTATCGCCGTTGTTGGTGGCACTGCACTAACTTTCGAGTGTGGAGGTACGAACACTTCGGCTCTTTGTGAATATGATGCAAATGACAACTGTATTGATTATTGGGGTCAAAACGCTCACCCAAGAACCATCACGGCAAGAGCGAATACAGCGTATGTAAGATTGGCTGTTCCGAATAGCCCAACGCAAGATTATTTCGTAGCGCAGAACGATGTTGTTTTATTCAACAAACTTCACGAATTAGATATTGTAAAACAGGTTGTCGAAAATACCCACAAGTTGGAAAATATTGGCGACAGTGTAGAAGTCAAGGTTGAAAATATCTCTGATGCGAATGGCAAGCCGTTGAATGAGATATTGAGAGAGATTTCCGCAGGTGGTGGTGAAGGTGCTTTGTTGTACAATACTAAGCAAACCTTAACGGATGAGCAGAAGTCGCAGGTCGCAAAGAATATCGGGCAACCGCGTGAGCGATTGATTCTCGAATGGACAAACAAAGAGGCAGAGGTGTTGCAACCGACGGCATACGATACAGAAACAGGATATTTCACGGTTGAATCTATGCCAAGTTGGTTGGCGGAAGATGGGGCAGAAGCGTACAGCATTATCAACTATGCAGACAATGTTTTATGCCCAGCAGCTTGGGCAGAATCTTATGGTTATATATCTTTGAAGTACATTCCTTTACCTTCTGGAAACGAAGGTACAAGGTTCTATGTCGAGCGAGTTTCAGAAAGCCAAATAGTTTTGTACACAGACAGCGGCAAAGACACTCGTGTTACCATTCCATCGGGAGTAAGGTGTGATGGTTTTTACTTGACCAACGAATTGTATGTTGGACTTGCAGTTCCAATATTGACAGGGAACATAAAATATCGTTTGACTATTAACCGCGCAGCTCTTCGTCCCTCTATGTATAGAAAAGTTGGAGTACAAGGAATTGTTGGTGCAAGCGTTGGCGGCCATACTGACGGCGGTTTAGGTTATCAAACGAAACACCATTTTGAAACCCATTCCGTGTACGAATTTGTGGTCGATTTTGATAATATGAAATACATAATGACTCGAATCGAGTGCAATGGTCAAGAGCGAACAAATACTACTGATGGAACACAAGCTTTTGTAAACCCAACACTCTATGGTCTTGATTGGGAGGATATTAAGAACTTGCCACATTCGCCAACTTGTATTTATATAAATATTGATAGAATGTACATCAATAAATACACAACTATCAAACTTTACGAAATCACAGAATAAAATGAAACAAAAAGCAATTATTGTAACAAGCAAAGGCACTCGCGTAGTCGAGGTGGACTACACGCCGAGTGAGCCAACGAGAGAGGAGATCATTGCCTCTTATCAGGCAGAAATAGACGCGCTCAAAGCGCAAATCGCGGAGAGCGACTATAAAGTGATTAAGTGCGCGGAGGCGCAGTTGATGGGCGAAGAGTTGCCATATAACGTGGCAGAACTGCACGCACAGCGTCAGGCGTTGCGTGATGAGATTAACAAGTTAGAGAGTGAACTAATACTTGAATTTTGATGAAACAAATATTTGTACATACGGCTGCGAGTATTCTATTACTCGCAGTTGGGTTCGTTTTAGGTTATAGAGTTGCACATCATAATACATCTATTCAAAGGATAGTAAAATTGGATACTATTCGTGTTTTGCGGCCACTACCGACCTCTAATGCGCTCAAGTTCACAAAGATATTTACCCTTCCGAAGATGTTGTTTGTACAATCTCCTATTGTTGATAATGGTGATAGTATTGAACTAACTACAATCGTCGAACAACGCGAATATGGAGATAGTACTTATAGAGCATGGGTATCCGGTGCTATTATTGGAGATTGTCGTCCTACGCTTGATTCCATTAATGTCTTTCAGAAAACGATTATTCAAAACGTTCCCCGCCCTCCCAAATTGGTACGACCATTCGCAACGGCTGCCGTTTCCATCAAAGGCCAATCTTTTTCTGTCGGCGGTGGTGTAGTGTTGAAAGAGAAGTATGGTCTTGGTTTGGATTATAATAGAACCGACAATAAGGATTACATCCTACTACGTGGAATTATAGTCTTTTGAAAAAACTAAATTGTACATATAATCGCGTAACTCATTACGAGTTGCCAATCGGCAATAACGATATTTAAGTGGTAAGACGTGCCACATGCGAAAATGGGTCAAGAAGTGCTGCTCTCCAAATATATTCGATGTTGTCTTATTTGATCATATATACCCCATAAGCTACTTGACGACGGGCACTGTGGGTCGTATGTGTGGAATAGATATAGTTCTCCGTCGTACAACAATTGATTGTAATGGTTTCTTAGTTTCTTCATATTGCATCGTTTTTGTGTATTAAAAAAATGCGCGAAACCAGTTCATTGTATGATTCAAACGAGGTCTCAATTCGTAACGACAAATACAACCAATCAGGAATCGCGCACATCGCGTATTCCCGACTGTTTATCTGTCGTATTATAATAGTTTGAGACCTTTTTGAATCGACAAACAGACGGCAGTTATTATAACTGCATATTTCGATAGTTCAAAGATAGAAAAATATTTTTCTCAACAAAGGTTTTGAACTAATAAATGTTATCAAACGCCATTCGAACTACATTTGAATGGCGTTTGATAACATATTAACTTGTGTGCTAAATTTATATTACACTTCGTTTTGACATCCTACGTTCCCGTAAAAGACGCAATTGGTTTTTGTTTTTATCACATTTCGTTTTTGCGATTATATGAAGGTTCGATAATCTGTCACGATGTGGCACAAAAAAGAGCAGTTCATTCGACTGCTCTTTTTTCGTTTGATAAAGGGCACGGTCAGTCGGTGGCGGTGAGTAAATCGTTAGTATTTTATTTGTATGGCGACCGTTGATGACTTTGCAAGTCATCGTCTGCTTGTTGCTACGCAACTGCAGATAGCGGTTGCTTTTTTGTTCTTATCTTATAATAATATCACCCCAATTTGTAGATAATAAAGTTTTGTTTCAATGTTGATTTTTTAGAAAGATAAGCCCAATTTTGCGACACAAAACTCGTTCCTTTATACCTATTTATAAGGCAACAGCAAAAAAATGTCTGCAAAACTGCACTTTCTATTAAATGTTTGCTAACTTTGTAGCAACATATTACGCGGAAAGTGTAAGTTTATTCTCGAATTACGAACGTAGGAAATTCGCATAACAGAGAGAATAGGCAGACATCTTCTCTCGTCATACCTTCTTTTGGTATGGCGTGGGGCTGTTGCTTATTTTATCTGTGAGGTTTCCTACGACCTGTAATTCTAAAATAAGTTTCCGGCACCACGCTTTCTTTTTTTTGTGCAAACGCAAAGCATATACCACTATTGAGGTGCGGATAGTCGTAGAAGAATGTATTAACTCGAAACAGTTATGCCAATGAAACGATATAAGGAACCCGATATGTTACTGCTTGATATTACAATCGAGCAAGGTTTTGCCCTGACTATTCCAGTTAAGGGGTGGGAAGAAGGTGAACAAATTGAAGGAGAAATATAAAAAATCAAAATAAAATCAGTTACACTATGAAAAAGCTATTTTGCTTATCAATGATGGCAGCACTGCTCTCAATGCCGGGCTGTACTATCAGCGATGTCGATGTGACCACTAATCCCGACATCGTCACTGCACATCAGGTGCAGATTAGCGGAGACATTCATCAGCAGAGTTCGACTCGTGTCAATGATGGAGGCTTTTGCGAGGGAGATGCCGTAGGTATCTACATCGTAAATTACGACGGTGAGACACCTGGAACACTTTCGAGTGAGAACAACCATGCAGACAACGTGAAGTTTACGCTTTCCGAGGATGGTTCGTGGGTTTCGGATTACGATGTGTTCTATAAGGATAACGACACGAAGGTCGATTTCTACGGCTACTACCCGTATGCTGTACCATCATCCGTCGAGGAGTACTCGTTCGAGGTGGCAAAGGATCAGCGCACACCTGCCGAGCATGGCCAGATGAGCGCATACGAGTCTTCGGACTTCCTTTGGGCGAAGGCTGAGAAGATTGCTCCTACCGAGTCGA
Organism: Alistipes sp.; assembly: GCA_045635325.1. Lineage (GTDB taxonomy): Bacteria > Bacteroidota > Bacteroidia > Bacteroidales > Rikenellaceae > Alistipes. Next base: position 102,134 of record JAZRBZ010000012.1, on the reverse strand, counting down.
AAATTGCACTGACTTTCCACCATCAAATGGCCTCGGCGCGTATTCGCTTTACAATGGGTTCGGGTTGGGCTGACGAGGCGGAGTTTGCTGCAGTGAAGAAGGAGGTGTTGATTTCGAATACGATTCGCAAATCGACCATCAATCTCGCCACCGGCGAAGTTACCCCTGTGGGTAGCGTACCTCTTGATGGTATTATCCCTGTTGAGGATGGTGGTGATTTCCGCGCTATCGTTGTTCCGCAAATTGTTTCGGCGGGCAAGACACTTCTGACCATCACTATCGATGGCTATCCTCGCGTTTACGTCTTGGATAGGGATATGGAGTATGTTGCGGGTAAGATTACCAACTACGATATGAGCATCAAGAAGGGCTCCAATGCTGGCGAGTATGAGGTTGAGTTGCTCGGCGTGAGCGTTACGGCTTGGGAGGCGGATAACGCTTCTCACCAGGACGATGCTCGTGAGTATGTCGTTGTACACTCTCCAGAGGCAGGTCGTTTGGAGAAGACAATGGTGGATCGCTACGAGTTGGATGTTACCAAGATCAAGAACTTGAAGCTTACGGGTGAGATTGGCGCAGCTGACTATACTTTTATGCGCGATAAGATGACTTCATTGATGCGTCTTAACTTGAAGGAGGTTGAGAGTAAGATAAATGGCGTGTACAAAATTCCAGCAAATGCTTTCACCGATAAAACCACCCTTATCAAGTGTGTTCTTCCAGATAAATTGGAGCGCATTGAGAGCGGTGCATTCTCAGACACATCATTGACTGGTACAGTTCAGCTGCCAGAGGGTTTGAAGTATGTTTCAGGTTTCTCTAATACAAAGATTACCAATATTCAATTCCCATCTACTTTGGAAACAATAGGTGGTGGTAAGATTTTGGAGGGCGGAGCTTTTCGTGGTTGTAAATCGTTGATGTGTGAGATTTCGCTGCCTCACTCATTGAAGCGAATTGAAGATTTCGCATTCCACCAATCTGCTATCAAGGGCAACCTTGCTCTGCCAGAGGGCTTGGAGTATATCGGCTCGGCAGCATTTTACTGTTGTTCTGGTTTAACTGGCTCGTTGACTATTCCTAACGGCATTAAAATCATACAATCACAGCATAACCATGGAACATTTGGAGATTGCGGTTTTACTGGTAACCTTACTCTTCCTATGGGCTTGAAGGAGATTGGCCCCCAGGCATTCTATGGCACGAAGTTCAAGGGCGAGTTAAATATCCCTTCAACCGTTACAACAATCGGTGACCATGCGTTTGCAAATACCGAATTCAATGGCACTCTAATCCTTCCAAAGGAGTTGATTTCGCTTGGCTCGAAAGTATTTGAAGATTGTTGGCGATTGAGTGGTGTTGTTGAGATCCCTCAGAATATCCTAGCTATCCCATCGGGATTGTTCGATGGTTGTAATAATATTGAGGGTATCGTGCTCCATAAGGATGTAGAGGTTATCGAGTCGCAGGCATTCGCAGGTTGTTATGGCATTACATCTATTGTCAGCAAGGCAAAGAATGCGCCGACTGTTGCTTCAAATTCGTTCAGCGGTGTAGCAAAAGACAACTTTACTATCGAGGTGCCCGAGGAGTCTATCAAGAAGTATCAGTTTGCTTCGGGTTGGAGCGAGTTTAAGCGTTTCGCAGCTCACAGAGAGTTCTCAATCTCTCGTAACTTGCTCCGCACACTCAACGATAAGCACTCAAAGACCTTTACTCTTCGCGCTCCTGCGGGCGAGGCTTGGTCGGTTGAGTCTGCACCAGAGTGGGTAACCGTAACACCATCGAGCGGTGTAGGTAAGGTTGATGTAACTATCACCGTAAACGAGATGACTGCTGGCGATGTTGGCACATTCCAGACAGGAACGCTAAACTCGTCGGGCAAAGTGACCTACACAACCCACGCAGGTCGTGGTGGCGAGGTGGTATTCTTGCTCGATGGCAAGGACTATCGTACCCGTATGACCGTCGAGCAGTACGACTACCAGTATGGCGATGGCGACCTCTATACTCATCAGACCAAGGGCGTAGGCAATGGCGTAAACATCGTGATTGTGGGTGATTGCTTCGATGCAAAGGATATTGCTGAGGGCAAGTATCTAAAGGCTATGCAAGACGCTTACAAATATTTCTTCGATATAGAGCCTTATGTGACCTACAAGGACTACTTCAATGTCTATACCGTATTCGGTATGTCAGCCGATAGCGGAATGGGAACAGTCAATACCATTCGTGAGGCTCGTTTCGGCTCACAGTACACCTTGAACGAGGGCGTTTCGCCTAACTTCGAGACTGTGTTTGCAGGTGCGTGCGTTGCTCCAATCAACGACAATGTAAGCAATACTCTCGTTATCTTGGTGGAAAACAGCAACGAGTATAGCGGCTTGTGCTATATGTGGGGCGATGGCTCGGCTGTGGCTCTTGTTCCAATGAGCAACGACCCTGCCCCATACGATTTCCGTGGTCTTGTACACCACGAGGCAGGTGGTCATGGCTTCGGTAAGCTCGCTGACGAGTATATCTACCACAATGCATTTATTCAGTCTTGCTCTTGCCTCTGCTGCGGCCATGTCGACGCAATCAACACTATGAAGCGTTATGGATTCTATGAGAATATCTCGCTTACAGGTAGTATGCAGGAGGTACCTTGGTCGCACATGATCTACGACCCTCAGTTCTCGAATGTTGTAGATGTTTACGAGGGCGCATATATGCACACCCGTGGTGTCTTCCGTTCGGAGGCTACAAGCTGTATGAATAACAATATCCCATACTATAATGCCATCTCTCGTGAGACAATGGTTAAACGCATAATGAAGTATGCTGGCGAGCCTTACTCTTACGAGGCCTTCAAGGCGAAGGATTACGAGTCGTTGCCAGAGTCTGCTAAACCGCAGAGTCGTGCTTGGGATGGTGTAGGCGTGAAGGCATCTTCACAGTTCGATCAGCGTGAGCCTAAGTTTATGGGCGACAAGCCAAAGTTCGATAAGCGTAAATTTTAATGGGAGGACAAAAATATGAAAGCAAAATATTTATATATAGTATCAGCTCTCGCTCTTGGCTTGGTAGGTTGTAGCCAGGAGTACCAAAATGTTGAGACTCCGCTGAATAATAATGCGATGTCATTCAACATCGTATCGCCAAATGCTGGCACGCGTGTTAGCAATGGCGAATTCGAGGCGCAAGATAAGGTGGGTCTCTATGTAACCGATTATATCGAAGCCGAAACCCCTGCACCACTTCAGGTGTCGGGTAACCGCGCCAACAACGAGGCAATGACCTTCGACGGCACAAAATGGAATATCGAGCGCCCAATCTATTGGGGCGAGGGCAAGAGCGATGTATATGCCTACTACCCATATATGGAGATTGTCGATGTCGATGATCAGCCATTCTCGGTTGCTACCGACCAGAATGAGGCTAAAAACTATGAGGCTTCAGACCTCTTGTGGGCAAAGGCTTCGGGTGTAGCGAAGACAGATGGTGCGGTGTCGCTCGAAATGCAGCACTCGATGAGCCGCCTCGTGGTTAAGATTATCGCAGGCGATGAGTATGTCGGCTCGTTGCCAAAAGATGCGACCGTGCATCTCCACTCGACCGTTACCGATGCTCTCGTGTCGCTCGCAAACGGCTCGGTTGTGAAGAATCCGTATGGCGGTGCAAACTCTATCAAGATGCGTAACTGTGGTGTTCATACATACGCAGAGGGCGAGGCTTTGGTTTACGAGGCTATCGTCGTTCCGCAGATGCTCGAAACCTCTGTGCCATTGTTGGAGATTAACTCAAAGAGCGTGTCGTACCTTTTGGAGGATATGTTCAACTTCAAGCCTGGCGTATCTTATACCTATACAGCAGTGTTGAACACATCTACAACGGCTATCAAGGTCGAAATCGGTTGCGAAATCGAGGATTGGAACAATATCGGTGGCTCCGAGGGCGAAGGTGGCTCTGGCTCGGAGGGTGGCGAGGACGATGGTATCGACCTCTCGCTCTACACCGACCTCTCTGCTGCAGGTACTGCAAACTGCTACCTCGTAAAGGCGGCCGGTAACTACAAGTTTAAGGCTGTGCAGGGCAACTCTGATGCTACCGTTGGTAATGTAAAGAAGACCGAGGTGCTTTGGGAAACCTTTGGTACCGATGTGATGCCAAATGTGGGCGATTTGATTGCAACGACTGGCTACAAGAATGGATATGTCTATTTCTCAACTCCTGAGAACTTCAAGAATGGTAACGCTTCGATTGCAGTTCGTAATTCCAAGGATGTAATTCTCTGGTCTTGGCATATTTGGTGCTCGGAGGAGGGTTGGAACGACCATGTTTACGCTAACAACGCTGGTACAATGATGGACCGAAACCTCGGTGCGACCTCGGCTACTCCTGGAAATGTTGGCGCATTTGGCTTGCTCTATCAGTGGGGTCGTAAAGACCCATTTATGGGAAGTTGCGCAAAATCGGGATCAACATTTACTGCATCGACAGGCTCTTGGAAAGAAGGCGTAATCTCTAACATGGATTCTGCAGAGGAGAATCCTATGACTTTTGCACATGGTTGGTATGGCGGTAGCGTATCTGGAAATGGCTGGCACACATCGGAGTCAGCGAAGGGTTTGCACGATCCTTGCCCAGTTGGCTATCGTGTTCCAGATGGTGGTGAAAATGGCTTCTGGGCAACTGCGAATGTGAAGTCTTCGGGTGACTCATCAAATCGCGGAATGTATTGGACTCTTGCTGATGGCGAGACGACAGCGTGGTATCCTGCTGTCGGCTATCGCTACTACAACAGTGGGGCGTTGGACTATGTCGGCGAGTACGGCTTTTGTTGGTCGGCTTCTCCTAATAAGAGCGATAGCTACTACGTGTTCAACTCTAACTTCAACAATGGCAATGTCCGCCCCGCAAACGACAACTATCGCTCCAACGGCTGCTCAGTGCGTTGTGTCCGAGAATAATATTAATTACTGAATTATGGAATTAGTCCCGTGCTCGGCACGGGACAAGTCCATAACTTGTCATAGACAAAAATAATTGTCAATAGTTATTTTTAATCTTTTAGGTAAGAGTTCGAAAATAGTACATCAAGGGGTACGAGAGAAGTTCGCAGGAACTTCTCTTTTTTTCGTACCCGGCGAGCAGAATCGTTCAGCTTGTTGCGCCTCGGGTGACTTGTCTTCGGTCTGCTATCGGCTTCTGCCGCCGTTCGAGCTATATAGTTGGAAGTTCGATAATCTGTCACGATGTGGCACAAAAAAGAGCAGTTCATTCGACTGCTTTTTTTTTCGTTTGATAAAGGTCTCGGTCAGTCGGTAGCGGTGAGTAAATCGTTAGTATTTTCTTTGTATGGCGACCGTTGATGACTTTGCAAGTCATCGTCTGCTTGTTGCTACGCAACTGCAGAGAGCAAACATTACTCGACCTTATTTGACCTTACCGGACCTTACTCGACCTTAAACGCACAACCTTATCCAACCTTACAGGAAGTCGTCCGCGGCCTGTCGAGCGCTAATACTCATCATCGTCCCAATCGTCTGCCTCGTCATCCAACTCATCTTCCAAGTCGTCCCAATCGTCCGCCTCGTCATCCAACTCATCCTCCAAGTCGTCCCAATCGTCTGCCTCGTCATCCAACTCATCCTCCAAGTCGTCCCAATCGTCCACTTCGTCATCCAACTCATCCTCCAAGTCGTCCCAATCGTCCACTTCGTCGTCATCCCATTCGTCCTTGCCCCATATTTCGCGCTCCTCGGCGCGCTGCCGGCGCTCGTCCTCGGCGGCAGCCTGGCTTGCCAACCAACCCCAAAATAACCAATCCATAGTCGATAGTATTAATGTTTCACACGACAAAACTACCACCTGCGATTGACAATTTCCGTCAAAGCACTCCGCAACAACGATTTTTCGCTCCGACATCCACAAAAAAACAACGGGCGAGTCGCTCTTTCGAGAACTCACCCGTTGAATATTTATGCAAAACGTGTGGCTCGCCGGATCACTCGATGTATTCCGACACGAGCTCTACGCTAAAAGAAGCGGTCGAGCATATATATCTCCTCGCCACGCGTAGTCATCGACACCGAGCTATCCACGACATCCTGCGGGATGGCAGTGCGCGTGAAAATCGAAATATCGTCGATATTCAGCGTATTAACCAGCTCGATAGTCGCACCGTCGGCACCCATCGTTGCGGTGTACGATGCGCCCCACGCCTTACCGTCGTCGTAGGTTCCCGACACCACGTTATCCGTTACGAGATACTGGCCCGTATACTTCACGAAATAGACATACTGTAACTTCTGGTACAAGACGAAGGTCATATCGTTCTTAAACTCCGCGTACACCTCCACCTCTTCCGACATAGTGTCGCTCCACGCTGTGAGTTTCCACTCGCCAACGATACCTGCCTGAATAGGATTAACCTTCACCTGTGGCTCGCAACCAACGCTTGCCACGAGGGCAAGAGCCGAAACGACCAACATCAAAATCTTTTTCATATCTCTCTTTCTCTTTTATTCGTTTATTACAACCAACCACCGTTCGATGCCAAACCGCGAGCGATGATAGCCACCTCCTTGGTTATTGCCATACCGCCGGCACTCTCCTCCGAGCCGAGCTGATTGCCACCGGCAATGAAATTGAAGCGAATGATCGCCGAGCCCGCCTTGGTACACTTAATCTGCAACTTACCGGTGCTCGAAATCACGATATCGCCCTCGACACCGAGCTTCTCCTTGTCGGCAGCCGACATCTGTACCGGCTCCTCGAGGAAGGTCAGACCGGCTACGCCGCCGCCCAGGAACTTCGAGATATCCACCGACTGGCGCACGCCCAAACGTACCGGAATGCAAGGCGTACCCTTGACGTTCATCAGCACCTGGAATGCGTCGATATAGCCCGTACCCATCTGGCCGGCATACTTCGAGATATCGTATTTGATAGCCGTCGAGCCCGACTGCTTATACTTCTCGCCCGTACAGTAGCGGTCGATGTCGTTTACCGACGTGAGCAGGATGGTCTTGAACTCCTCGACCGAGAGCTTCTTACCGAGCTCCAACGCATACGAGAGGCCGAGCGCTGCAACACCCGAAACGTGCGGACAAGCCATCGACGTACCCTGCATATAGCCGTAGTTACCGGCGATGTAGGTTGTCGAATAGATCTCCGACTTGTACGAGCCCCTATTTGCCGGATTCGTATCCAAGTAGCTCTGCAGATAGTCGCCACCCGGAGCCGCGATATTCGAGCCCTTGCCGTAGCAGGTGTAGTAACCCGGCGTGAAGTCGCACGACATAGCTGTTACGCTGATAAACTCGCGATACGCACCCGGATAGCACGAGTAGTTCCACTCCTGGTTACCCGTAGCGAATATTGCCACACCACCGTCGAGCGCAGCACAACGATCGCCCTTCGTCTGCTCGAAGTACTTGATAGCATCGACCTCGGCAGGCGACATCGAGTAGTATGCGCGGTCGGAGGTAATCTTGCGTGCCGAGCCGTAGCTGCACTGCGCGATTACTGCACCGTTGTCTGCTGCATATTTGAAAGCACGCGCGGTACTTATATCGGTTGAACCGTTATCATCGTGGAAAATCTGGCACGACATAATGCGCGCACCGTCGCCATTGCCCGTACCACCGGCAACACCGCAACCACCAATGCCGTTGTTGTTCACTGCAGCCACCGTACCCGCAACGTGCGTACCGTGGTCGCCCATCTTCGACTTCATCGAGAGAGCAAGCTGTGTATCCTTCACAAAGTTCCAGCCGTGAATATCGTCCACATAGCCGTTGCCGTCGTCATCGACGCCCGTCTGGCCGTTCTTCTCGGCCTCGTTTACCCACATCGCTGCGGCCAAATCGGGATGATCCCACTTCACGGCATCGTCCACCACAGCCACAATCACACGCGGATCGCCCGCCGTAATCTCCCACGCCTCTGCGCAGTTCACGTCGGCACCCGCCTTGGCACCCGAATAGATACCCGTATCGCCATTGTTGATATAGTGCCACTGCTTGTAGAGATCCGGATCGTTGAACTTATACGATGCGCGAGTCTCGCCTGCCGACGGCACCCACTGCACCTTCTCGCCATCCGTCGCACTCTCTGCCGGACGCACTACACTTGGCTCGGCCACGCTGCGAACGTAGCAGTTGAACTGCACACGCTCCACCTCGGCAACCTCGGCCATAGCCATAGCTGCCTTGTCGAGGTCGAACGACTCGTCGAAACGCACCAGATACCAGCGGTGCAAACCCGCCTCGCGCGTACGCTCCTCGTGGCGGATATCCACCGGAAAGAGTCGCTCGATACGCTTCACGCCCACCATCGAGAGCACCTGGTCGAATGCATCAATACCCGTACGGGTAGAAGCCGAACGCGACACGCCACTCTCGACGCGCGAGGTCGCCTCCTCACCGAAATAGACCAACAAATCGCCACCCGCAGCATCGTCCGACGTCGCGATGATCTTTGACGAGACATCCGACGGAGCGATGGTAATCTGCTCGGTCAAATCCTTGGTACACCCTACGCAAAGCGCAAGGGCGAGTAAAACAAAAATCTTTTTCATACTATTTTCTCTTATTATCTTATATTTCAAGCCACTAAACTTGTATTCCAAGATGTAAAGGTACGACAATATTCGCAAACTGCAAACTTTTCGCCCACACTTCGCCCTCTTTTCTTGTCGATTCACCGCCCTTGCTCCTCCACCGAGCCCACAGCCAACTGCTCCGCACAAGAAAAACGGCCTCAAAAACCGCCCACCACAGAACGCCCACCACAAAAAAAAACCGCTCGGCGCAATGCCGAGCGGTTTTAATAAGAGTATCTTATCGAACGAAGATTACATCAACTTTGCTGCGTTCTCTACATTCGAGCGACGAACAACATTTGCGCGCTTCGAAGGAGTTACCTCAACGAACGACTTGCGTACCTGTGGAAGCTCGATGCGAGTTGCCACGTTAGGCATCTTGGTAACCTCACGCTCCGAAATCGACTTGCGGTTGCCGAACTTAACGAACTGCGAGTTGTTCACCATCATACGGCTTGCCGACGAAACGACCTTCAACGCCTCAACAGCCATTGCAGCAGGAGTAGCCTCGCCACCCTCTGCAGGTGCGCCCGTGAACTGCAACTTCGCCTTCTCACCCGTACCTGCACTCATAGCATTGTACGTATTGGTAGACATTGCGTAACCCAAATCGTCATAGAACCACCACTCGAATGAGAGGGTCTGCGTTGCAGCATCGAAGGTATTAGGCCATATAGAGTACAAATAATCGTATGTAAGCGGTGTACCCTGCTTATCTGTTGTTTGCCAGATATCTATATAGCAAGAAGCTGCATCACCCAAATATGCTTTGTATGCCTCACCCTGATACACATCCTCAAAGAGGAATACAGGAGGGAACTCAACCTGACCCTTCGATGCGTCAAAACGGAAGTCGAGTACCAACTGCTTGCCGAGGATTGCCACGCGATACTTGTTAGTCTCGCCGTAACGCTCAACAGGACAACCCTCTTCAACCATACCTGCCTCAACGCCTTTGAACATCTCCGAGTCATTGTAGGTGAACGATGCAGTTGCATAAGGCTCCCACTCTACTACGCTTGGCTCGCCATCCAATACGAAGGTATCGGCATACTGATTACCCGAGTTGAATGCACCACCCAATGCAGGGATGGTATACGATACGTAGACGTGGAACGTGAGAGTTGCAGGATCGTAGTATGGCTGATGCCAGTTGTACGACTCGGCCTCTGCCCAACCACCGGTAATTGGTTCGCCTGCCCAATCCCAGAATTCGATAGCATCCATAGCGTAAACCGGAGCACCTGGCTGATAATCCATACCGGTATGCATAGGACCATTGATGTCGCACTTGTTGGTCGTTGGATCCCAAGTGAACTCGAGGTGATAACCATCCACACCGAAGAAGTTCTCGATGCGGTAGAGGTTAGTACCCTCGGCCTGTGCGAGAGTCAAGCCCTCGAATGGATTCTTCATCAAGGCGGTAGTATAAGTACCGGTCGAAACAGCAACCCACTTGTAGGTTACGAGCTTCTCGGTGAACGATGCAGTAGGAACTGCCAAAGTACCGTCCTCATAAACGTAAGCCACCTTCAAAGTACAGCCCTGCTCGTTTACATCACCCGAAAGGATTGCAGCGTAAACGCTCTGACCGTAGAGCTGCTCGCCGGTTGGCTGCTTTGCATAAGCTGCAGGAACCGAAACCTTACCCTCGGCGTTGCCGCAGAAGTAGAGGTTGTAGCCATCCTTATAGAGGTTAGGAATACAATATGCCTGGCCATAAGCGTTCTCAAATGCAGCTGCCAATGCAGGATTGGTGCAAGTACCCTTCTGGAACTCTGCATCCCACTCCGAATCCTTGTACTGCGACTTGATAACGTCGGTGAACGCAGTCTTGTACGAGAAGTCTGCCTTAAGGTCAGCGATAGTCTCGTAGCCGAACTCCGGTGCCTCAACCGAGAGAGTCTCGGTGTAAACACCATACTCGTTCATATTCTTACCATCGGTACCGAGAACAGCAACCGAGAGAGATACCTCGTTAGTCTTTGCATTGAAGGTCGACTTCTCTGCGTCGATAGCAACGTAGATGTCAGCACCTGCCGTAACAAGACCGGTTGGCTGATACTCATAATCCTCAGGGATAACAACCTTACCATCCTTCACGCAGAAGTAGATGTGGAAGCCCTCCGTATAGAGCGAAGGCAAACGATACAACTTACCATAAGTAGCACCGAACTCCTTGTGAGCGTTATCGGTGTAAACCATTGGCTCGCCCAACTCGAGTGGCTGTGCCCACGATGCAACCTGCGACTCCGAGTAGAAGAGTGCGCCCTCGGCAACCTCAACCTCAGCGAACTTAAAGTCGCCGTCGGTCTGATCCTCCAAGTCTGGCAACTCCAACTCATACTTGTTGAGAGCAGGGCAAAGGTTCAAGCACCAAGTGCCGTTATAGTTACCGTAAGGAGCGAACGTAGAACCATCAGCCCAATCGTCGCCTGCAGCAGCACCCGGATTGATGAGGATCATCGACTCGTTGAAGCGGATCTCACCATTCTGAATGAAACCATACATATCCTCGGTGATGCTATCCATCTTATTCTTCTGGATATAGTAGTCAACGTACGACCAGATACCTGGCTTACCGCCCAAGATCGATGGCATTGCACCACCCATCTCCGACTTCTCAATCCAAACCTGAGTAGGAGAAGCAATCTTGATTACGATATAGTCAGCATGACCTGCCTCGGCAGCCTGCTTTGGAGTGAAGTCGGTCCAAGGAGCAACTGCGTAAGCATTTACCATACGATAAGTACCTACCAAGCCCTCTGCCGAGCCTGCACCTGCCATAGCAGCGTTCCAAGCATCCTTATCGATCGAGTCCTCACGAACCTGTACCTGTACAGGGTAGGTAGGGCTACCGCTCAAGCCGGTGAACGACCAATAAGAGGTAATAGCATCCTCGGTGTAGTCGCACTCACCAACCTCCAACCACTTAACGCGGGTGATCGATACGGTGAGCGAAGTAGGGTGAGTACCATACTTCAAAGCGTAGTTATCATCCTGGATATCGAGTTTGAGAGTGTACTTCTTACCGATCTCGGCAGCCGACGAAAGAACAACGTCGAACGTTACATTCTCATCACCCTCGGCGAAAACGATATCGCTTACGGTGAACATATCCTCAGTATTCTCAACAACGACAACCGGAACAGTTGCCTCGCCCTCCGAATTTGTACGGGTAGCGGTGTAGGTAAACGTCAGGCCTTCGGTTGGATCGAGTTCGATGTCGCCCGTATTGTCCTGCTCAGGGAAATAGACGCCAAAGCAACCCTCAACCTCCGGTGCGCCCGCCTCGTGTGTCGCATCTTGCGAACACGACACTGCAAAGCCGCAGCAAAGTGCGAGCAGGGCGTATGTGAAATTTTTCAAAGTCTTCATATCTTAACTTTTTTCGGTTACTTGTGATTAAATATTCTCGTCATTCGAATCGTAGGTATCCTGCGGATTCGGGTTGTTGTAAGCATCACATGCAGCATTCTGCGAAGTCTCGCTCTGCGGAATAACGAGGTTCCACCATGGAGCACGTCCGTTGGTTGTCCAACGAGCACCGGCAGGAGCATTCGAGCCGTCGTAGCCGTTGTTGATACCCATGTTCAAACGCTTCATATCGTAGTAAACAATACCCTCGCCCCAGAACTCGATACGCTTTTGGAAGATAATCTCATCCACGAGCGACGAAATCGTTGCAGGAATCTTGTATTCCGAGTCACGGTTAGCCATGAACGTTGTGAGCAAGTTACGAGCGGTACCCTGATCGTAGTGTGCAGTTGCCTCTGCCTCGATGAAGTACATCTCCTCAACACGCATCAACGGAATATCCGTTACGTTACCCGTCGTATAGTTGAGCATCTCACCACCGGCAGGACGGAACTTGAAGAATGCATACGGAGCAACAGTCTCCCAGTCTGCCTTTGCAAGGTTAGTGTATGGCTTCATAGCCTCATAAGTAGTCTCCTCGCCCTTGATGAGCAACTTACGGAAGTCGGTGTTCGACAGACGCTCGTAAGCATACTTAGGAAGACCCGGCTGTGCCAAGAAACCGTAACCCCACTGCGCCTCAACGGCATTGTGAGCAGTGAACGAGAGCAAGTTGTTGAGAACGGTGTCGGTAGTCTGAATCATCGACCACATCCACGCCGAAACAGTCGTATTGAAACCGGTCTTAGGGTCGGTCCACTCGGCCTTCGACATAATGTTTGCACCCGAAGTAGTGATGGCCTTGCGAGCATACTCTGCGGCCTTCTTATATGCCTCAACGCCGGTAGGGATACCCTCCAAAATCTCGTCGAAGCCACCCAACCAGAGGTAAGCACGAGCCTTCAAACCGTAAACACAAGCCAACGAAGGGAGAGCCTTGGTCGTCTGGTCGTACTCTGCCAAGTAGATCTCAGCTGCATTCAAGTCGTCAAAGATCTTGGTAAATGCCTCCTGACGAGTCATACGAGGGTTGTTGATCGACATATCCTGAGTTGTGTTATAGTCAACCCAAGGCACCGTCAAACCCTTTACGCGCTCAACGTCATACGAGTTCTTCTCAACATTTGCAGGCAAAGCGTCGAAGAGACGGCACAAATCGAGGTAGTACATTGCGCGGAACGTCTTACCAAGACCGCAGTACATCTTTGCATCCTCGGTATCAACGCCTTCGGTAATCGAAAGAAGGTCGTTGGTCGATTTGATGAACTGATAGTAGCTCTTCCAGAAGAAGTATGGACCGGAACCGGTCTCCGACATACCAACATTGTACATATATGGCTGGTAACGGTCATAGTACTGGTTACCACCTGCATACCAACAAGCCGGGAATACATCACCCACCAAACGGTCGAGCGAACCCATCAAACCAGGAAAACCGTGGTCGATATGCTCACCAAAACCGAGGTAGTTGGTAATGAGAGCCGTAGGAATCGACGATGCGATACCGCTGAATGCGAACGGCGACTCGGAAACCTGATCCTGAATCACACCGCTACCAGTCGGCATTGGCTCTTTGATACAGCCGGTCGCTACAACCGCTGCACCAAGCAATATTGCTGAAAACTTCAATATCTTATTCATATTCATTTCCTCCTATTAATTAAGTGATTAGAACGTGATGGTAACACCGCCGGAGAATGTGCGGATAGGAGCGTAGTAGTAGATGCTGGTTCCACCACCGAAGCCCTGACGTGGATCAAGACCCTCACGCTGCGACCAATACCATACATTGTCGCAAGCAACATATACGCGAAGATTCTCTACGAGGAACTTGCGGGTAATGCGCTGTGGAAGAGTATAACCGAGAACGATGTTCTGGATATTCAGGTAGCTTGCATCAACGAGGAAGCGCGACGAAGTGCTCGTCGTGTAGAGGTCGTCGTACTGCAAACGTGGGATATTCGAATTCTTGTTCTCAGGAGTCCACGACTTCCACAAATCCTTGTGATAGTTCACACCGCAAGACGAGCCCTGTGGCGACGACATATACGAAGCGTAACCGCTATCGTAAACCTTACCACCAATCTGGTATGTGAAGCCAATCGACAAGTCGAAACCGTAGAGGTTCAACGAGGTGTTGAAACCACCATATACGGCAGGAGTCGAGTTGCCGTGCAACTCACGACCGTTCTCGCTTGCCTCCGAGTACGACTCGGTAATCTCGCGGATACGCTGACCTTTCTCGTCGAGTACGAACTCACCTGCCGAGTCGGTCTTGAAGGTGTACCACTGCGGAGCACCGGTCTCCTTGTTTACGCCTGCGTAAGTAGGAATATAGAACGTATAGAGCGACAAGCCCTCACCACGGAAGTACGAGCCATCCTTGAAACCGGTATAACCCTCAACGGTAGCAGTCTTGTACTCGTCTGGCAAACGAAGAATCTTGTTCTTGAAGTGGGTCATATTCAAACCGAACGACCACAGAACGTTCTTCGTACGGATAAGGTCTGCGTTCAACTCAATCTCGACACCACGGTTGAGCATATCACCAACGTTGGTCCAAATTCTCGAATAACCCAACGACGGAGCCACCGGCAACGAGAAGAGCATATCGGTAGTAACACGGTTGAAGAACTCAACACTACCGCTCAAACGGTTGCCCCACAAACCGAACTCAACACCAATGTTGAGGTTCGAGTTGGTCTCCCAAGTGATGTTAGGGTTACCCTTCGAACCGAAGATGGTTGCGATACCGCCATTACCATCATCGCTAATAGCATACTGGTCTGCATAGAGGTATCCTGGGATGTTATCGTTACCCTGCTGACCGTACGATGCTTTGAGCTTCAACATATCAACCCACGAAGCGTTGAACCACGACTCGCGATTGATGAGCCAAGCAGCACTTACCGACCAGAAGTTACCCCAACGGTGGTCTGGATGGAAGCGCGACGATGCGTCACGACGATACGAAGCCGAAGCGAAGATACGGTTGTCGTAAGCGTACTGAGCACGGATGAAGTAACCCTCCTTATTGTACTCGCTGCTCGACGAAGACGAGTTCTTACCATCAACTACGGCACCCGACAACTCCATGTTATCAACCGAGAACAAACGCTGACGCGATGCAGCCAAACCATAACCACGATTGTTGTAATACTCGTGACCGGCTACGATATCTACATTGTGCTTGTCAGCAAAAGTCTCGTTGTAAGAGAGGAACTGCTGCAAGTTGTAAGCAAGCGAACGACCATGCGATACGGCAATAAGACCACCCGAAGTAGCGAACTGACCATAGTATGGGTTCATCATGTCCGTGCTACGAGTTTCGTCCAAATCAACAGCTCCATTAATGGTGAGTTTCAAGCCCTTATAGAGCAAGAAGTCAGCGAAACCATTAGCCGAGAATGCGTTACCCTCGCTGTAATACTTGTTGAGGATGATCTCCTGCAATGGGTTGGATATACCAGCCGACGGACGAACCGAACCACCGTTCATGCCACCACCATTATCATAAACCTGGAAACCATACTTGTCGGTCATAATGTTACCCTGACCGTCGCGTACGTAGAGCGAGTAGATAGGAGCGTAGCGAACGACCTCTGCAAAGATGTTACCACCGTCGCTATCACCCTCATCGTTAGGGTCGTTACCATTACGCCAGTTGTAGTGAGCGAACGAGAAGTTACCACCGATCTTCAACCATTTCTTTGCCTGATAGTCGGCACGCAAACGTGCAGTCAGACGATCCTGGTGCGAACCATCGATAATACCCTTATTGTCGAGGTAACCCAACGAAGCGTAGAAGTTCGACTTAGCGGTAGCAGCCGAAACGCTTACGTTGTACTCCTGACGGAAGCCCGTCTTGTAGAGGTTATCAAGCCAGTTATCCGGCAAGATAGTGTACTCCTGACCATTGTAAGTAACCTTACGGCCGAGCGTTGCGTTAGGATTCAACTTACCGTTACGACCGATAAGGTTCTCACCCTCCGGAACGGTATAAACGTTGTAACCAACACCACCGGCACCCGGCGTTGCGGTGAGCGTCTTGTTAGACATCTGATACGCCTCACCCGGGGTCTTGCCCTGACTCGAGTAGTAGTTGTTGAGCGAGAGATAGTGCATCTCATAGTACTCACCCGGATTTTCGATGATGTCGTACGTGCGATAAGCCTTCGAGTTCACACCCCACTTACCATCAAACGTAACCATAGCGTCGCCAACTTTTGCGCGCTTGGTCGTAACCATAATGACACCGTTAGCACCACGCGAACCGTAGAGTGCAGTCGAAGCAGCATCCTTCAAAACCGTGATCGACTCGATATCGTTCGAGTTGATGTTGTTGATATCGCCCTCGAAAGGCACACCGTCAACAACCCACAATGGGTCCTGACCTACGCTCGACGAAACCGAGCCATAACCACGGATACGAATTGTCTGACCGCTACCCGGACGACCCGAAGCAGATGCCATCTGCATACCCGATACCTTACCAACGAGCGCATCGGTAACGTTCGACGACTGAGTCTTAATCAGGTCGTCAGCCTTAATCGTCTTAGCCGAACCCTGGAAAGCCTCCTTGGTTGTCTGACCGAACGCAACGACTACGACGTCACCAATCTTCTGCGACGACTCTTTGAGTACCACATTGATCGTGGTCTTACCATTGATCGCAACTGTCTGGTCCTCATAACCGATGAACGAAACTGTAATAACGCCGTCAGCCGGAGCTTCCAAAACGTAATTACCCTGCAAATCGGTAGATGTACCAATAGTGGTTCCGTCAACCGCAACGGTAGCACCGGCAACTGGAGCACCGTCCACACCGGTAACCGTACCCGTTACTTGCTTGTTCTGTGCAAGTGCAAAACCACACACTGCCAAAACAGTAGCAATTGATAGTACAATTTTCCTTACCATAAGCAATTAATTATTAATTTGTAAAAAATAAAATAGTCATTTCTGTGCAAAGTTACAACAAATAAACAGTGTATACAAATAATTTTTGAATAAAATTGCGCCATTATGACAGACTAAAATTAATTCATCATTGCACGGTTTCAAATTATAACTATTAGTCCGATTAATATTACAAATTGTAATTAAATTTTTTGAAAAAATTTTCAATAAATTATAATAACTATATAAAATCAGCGCTAAACATAAACTTTTGGCGCATAAAAACCTCTATTTTTCACACCTCGCCAATCCGGCCCCAAACGGGCCAACAGAGGAGTCGCAGCGGGAGCAGACACTCCGAACAAACCTATTGGCGAAAAACACACGCAAAATATCATTTTATTGATTTTCAGCACAATATCAACTGCAAGCCCCGCCCTACCAGGGCAGACCTGCGCAATACCGCAAACAAAATATAACAAGCATATATATTCATTATGCAGAATATTTATTCACGGACTTTGTAATCCTCTCACGCGTGCGCGCGACACTATATATAGGTGCGAGGGAGGTAAAGCAGAGTGATGGCATGCGGGCTTGCAGCCCTGAATGGCATTGAATGACAGGCGCACTCTTGCGAGTGCCGAATGGCAAAGAATAAATTTGGCAGAGGACGTTACTTGACCTTACTCGACCTTATTTGACCTTACTCGACCTTAAAACACACAAAAAAAAGAGCAGCACCGAAGTACTGCTCTTTGATAAGATGGGCTGTTGCGGAAAACACCGCATACCCTATTTCCACCCTAAAAATTGTATTTTAGGCAGGTGTTTACAACGCTCGGCGGAATTGATGACGATGGGCTGTACTTGGGGTACTGCCCATTGGCAGCATATTCCGTTAGCGGCCGTAAACACCGCATAAAATCAATTTTTACTGGTTGAGAATCTCCAACATCTTAATAGCTGCCGCCGAAACCTTCGAACCAGGGCCGAAGATAGCTGCTGCGCCATCACGATAGAGCTGCTCGTAGTCCTGTGCAGGGATAACGCCACCAACGATAACGATGATATCCTCGCGACCGAGCTTCTTCAACTCCTCGATAATCTGTGGAACGAGGGTGAGGTGACCTGCTGCGAGCGACGATACGCCCACGATATGCACGTCGTTCTCTACCGCCTGCTTTGCTGCCTCGGCAGGAGTCTGGAAGAGAGGGCCCATATCCACATCGAAACCGATATCGGCATAACCCGTTGCAACAACCTTTGCACCACGGTCGTGACCGTCCTGACCGAGCTTTGCAATCATAATACGTGGCTGACGACCCTCGCGCTTTGCGAAGTCGGCGCACATCTGCTTTGCCTTCTCGAATTCTGCATCCTGTTTCATAGCCGAACTGTAAACACCCGAAATTGAACGAATTACTGCATTGTAGCGACCTACAATAACCTCGCAAGCGTACGAAATCTCGCCGAGCGTTGCGCGAACCTTTGCTGCCTCAACAGCCAACTCGAGCAAGTTGCCCTCGCCGGTCTCGACGCACTTGGTAATAGCCGCCAACGCTGCATCAACAGCTGCCTGATCGCGGTTTGCCTTCAACTCGTTGAGACGCTTGATCTGGCTCTCACGAACTGCGGTGTTATCCACAGCGAGGATATCGATTGGCGCCTCCTTCTCGAGACGGTACTCGTTCAGACCGATAATCTTCTGCTCGCCCGAGTCGATGCGCGCCTGTGTGCGTGCAGCCGCCTCCTCGATACGCATCTTTGGAATACCGGTCTCGATTGCCTTCGCCATACCACCGAGCTGCTCAACCTCCTCGATGAGTGCCCACGCCTTGTGTGCGATCTCGTTGGTGAGACTCTCAACATAGTACGAACCAGCCCAAGGGTCAACCGAACGGCATACGTTGGTCTCCTCCTGGATGTAGATCTGCGTATTACGAGCAATACGAGCCGAGAAGTCGGTAGGGAGTGCGATTGCCTCGTCGAGTGCGTTGGTGTGGAGCGACTGGGTGTGACCGAGTGCTGCGCCCATTGCCTCGATAGCGGTACGACCTACGTTGTTGAATGGATCCTGCTCGGTGAGCGACCAACCCGACGTCTGCGAGTGGGTACGCAATGCGAGCGACTTCGGATTCTTTGGCTCGAACTGCTTTACGATCTTCGCCCACAACATACGAGCAGCACGCATCTTTGCAATCTCCATAAAGTGGTTCATACCGATAGCCCAGAAGAACGACAAACGCGGAGCGAATGCGTCGATCGACATACCGGCATTGATACCTGCGCGGAGGTACTCCAAACCGTCGGCCAGCGTGTAAGCGAGCTCGATATCGGCAGTTGCACCTGCCTCCTGCATATGGTAACCCGAAATCGAAATCGAGTTGAACTTAGGCATATTCTTCGAGGTGTACTCAAAGATGTCGGCGATAACCTTCATCGAGAACTTTGGAGGGTAGATATAGGTGTTACGCACCATAAACTCCTTCAAGATATCGTTCTGGATGGTACCTGCCAACTGATCGAGCGTACAACCCTGCTCCAAACCGGTTACGATATAGAATGCCAACACAGGCAATACGGCACCGTTCATAGTCATCGACACCGACATCTTGTCGAGTGGAATACCGTTGAAGAGTACCTTCATATCCTCAACCGAGCAGATCGACACACCTGCCTTACCAACGTCACCCACTACGCGCGGATGGTCAGCATCGTAGCCACGGTGTGTTGCGAGGTCGAATGCTACCGACAAACCCTTCTGACCTGCCGCCAAGTTACGACGATAGAATGCGTTCGACTCCTCGGCAGTCGAGAAACCTGCATACTGGCGAATCGTCCACGGACGCATAACGTACATCGTCGAATACGGACCACGAAGGAACGGAGCCACACCTGCTGCATAGTTCAGATGCTCCATACCCTCCAAATCTGCCGCTGTATAGCCATCCTTAACGGATATCTGCTCGGCAGTAATCCAAGCCGGCTTTACCGACTCGGTCGAGTGGCAAGCGCCACCCTCATATTTCAATTCCGAAAATTTTGCTCTCATTTTCTGTTCCTCCCGTTTAGATACCCATCTGCTTCAAGTAGCCGCGCAAAGTCTCGAGTACGTTGCTCTTGACGCTGATGAAATTGTTAATACCCTTTGCCTGGAGTTCCTCCGTGCAAGCAGGAGCGCCTGCTACAACAAGGATTGCCTTGTCGCCGAGCAACTCTTTTGCCTTTGGAGCCAACTCTGCGTAGTCGTCATCCGACGCGCAGATAACCACGATCTCTGCCTGCGATGCGAGTGCTGCCTCAACACCCTCCTCAACCGACTTGAAGAAGTTGTTGTCCTGCACGCGAATACCTGCGCAAGCGAAGAAGTTGCACGAGAACTGTGCACGAGCGCGAGCCATTGCGAGGTTACCGCAAGTGAGCATAAATGCCTTTGGCTCCTTACCGCTACGGTCAACGCCCAGACGCATCTGCTCGAATGCCATAGCACCACGGTATGGGGTGAGTACGTTACCCTCGCCCTCGGTGCGCTCTACAACGCACGAGCAAACCTGCTCGTCAGCCACCTCCGTAAAGTTAGGATACTGGTTTGCGCCGAGCAAAATCTGACGACGAGTAGCAACCGCCTTATCCTTGGCAGCAGCCGACGCCTTAACGCGCTCAACTACGAAACCTGCCTTGAGTGCCTCCTCGTAGCCACCCTTATCCTCAACCTCGAGGAAGAGCTTCCACGCCTCCTCGGCGATGCTGTTGGTGAGAGTCTCGATGTAGTACGAACCACCTGCAGGGTCGCTAACCTGGTCGAAGTGCGACTCGTGCTTCAAGAGCAAGCCCTCGTTACGAGCGATACGGTACGAGAACTCGGTCGGAGTCTCATAAGCGTAGTCGAACGGAAGAACCTCCAACGAGTGAACACCGGCGATTGCTGCCGACATTGCCTCGGTCGTACCACGCAACATATTTACATACGGATCGTATACGCTCTGGTTCCAAGCCGAAGTGCGTGCGTGAACGAACATCTTGCACGAGCACTCGCAAGCCGGCTCATACTGCTTAACGATGTTAGCCCACAACAGACGAGCTGCGCGGAACTTTGCCATCTCCATAAAGTAGTTCGAGGTTACAGCCAACGAGAAGCGAATCTTCTTCGCTGCCTCATCAACGGTGCAACCCTCCTCCATCAACCACACGAGGTAGTCGTGAGCCGCAGCGAGCGAGAATGCCAACTCCTCAACGATAGTCGAACCGGCATCCGAGAAGTTGTTACCCGATACGTTCACTACGCGAACGTGCTTGTACTCCTGCGTGCCCTTAACGAGCGCCACAACAGCGTCGCAGTCGCAGCAAGCGCCATTTACGGTCATACCCTTGATGAGTGGATCGAGGCAGAAGTTTGCGTGAAGGTCGGCCTTTGCCACACCCTCCTTCTCTGCCTTTGCCAGAACGAGCTGTGCTACCGCAGCGACATACTTACCGCAGAAGGTAAGCTCAACAGCCGGAAGAACGATGCCTGCGAGCAGTGCGTCGATATCCTCGGCAGTTGGCTCGTTTGCAGCATCGCAGAAGCAGAAACCGAGCGAATCAACACCCGATTCGAGCATCTTCAACGCCGCAGCGTTTGCCTCTTTCGGACACTTAACCGAAATAGTCTGGTGGGTAAGCCAGTTATTATCACCGCTTACACCTCTCAAATAAGGGAACTCACCCGGCTGAGTACCCAAAGTTTTAAGACCCTCAAGGTTCTCGGCACGGTAGTACGGACGAAGGTTGAAGCCCTCGTTTGTACGCCATACCAACTTGCGCTCATAGTCGGCACCTTTGAGGTCGGCAGTTATCGCCGCTTCCCACGCCTCGGTCGAAACCGCTGGGAACTCCGCCAATAACTTTTCACGATTGGTTGTTGCCATAATTTTTTGTTGTTTTTATTGTTTAGGGTTTATTTGTTTGCATTTTCTCCCACACTTTGCACTCGGCACGCAGGGCTGATTCGCCGCCCGTCGCGCACGCATCGCACGCATACGCACTCCAAAATGCGCGTAAAGTTAATAATATTTTTTTGAACGACGAAAATAATTGTTACAAAAATAACACTTATCCATCTTGCCACCCCTGCCCGACGAGCGACCAACCTCCCGAAAACACCCCCTTGCAACACAGTTCGTCATCTTATCGTTTTTCAATATATCAATAATTCGTCAACCGATTTTCACATTTTAATATTATCGTTTTTCAATATATCAATACTATTTTTGTTTAAAAAATTGTACAAAAGTGAACAATCTCACCAAAAACGCACTATATTTGCAACACCGAAATTTACAAAAACAGAGATAGTAAGATGTCACTTCTACGATTCAAAATGTTGGAGACAGCCCTCGCGCATAAGGCGGTCGAGGTCTCGGCTCCGAGCAACAACCCCTCCGACTACTTTGGCGAGCGCGTCTTCGGTCGCAAGCAGATGCGCAAGTATTTGAGCAAGCAGACCTACGAGGCACTCATCGCAACCATCGAGAGCAACACTCCGCTGACGCAGGGCGTTGCCGATGCCATTGCTGCGGGTATGCGCCAATGGGCGTTGGAGAATGGTGCCGACCACTACTGCCACTGGTTTCAGCCGCTGACGGGCGGTACGGCCGAGAAGCACGACTCGTTTGGCGAGACGGACGGCAACGGCGGTATGCTCGAGGAGTTCTCTGGCAAGGTGCTCACGCAGCAGGAGCCCGACGCATCGTCG
The DNA here is from genome assembly GCA_045635325.1 of Alistipes sp. Classification (GTDB taxonomy): domain Bacteria; phylum Bacteroidota; class Bacteroidia; order Bacteroidales; family Rikenellaceae; genus Alistipes. The sequence goes on along the minus strand of JAZRBZ010000012.1, from coordinate 79,491 downwards.
TTCCCTAGCGGCGGTATTCGCAACACCTTCGAGGCGCGCGGTTACTCGGCGTGGGATCCTACCTCGCCGGCATTTATCGTCGACACAACACTCTGTATTCCAACGCTCTTCATCTCATATACGGGCGAGGCGCTGGACTACAAAACACCGCTTCTGCGTTCGATTTCGGCCGTAAACAAGGCGGCAACCGACGTGTGTCGCTACTTCGACAAGAGCGTCGAGCGCGTATTCTCTTACCTGGGTTGGGAGCAGGAGTTCTTCCTCATCGACGATGCCCTCTACTCGGCTCGTCCCGACCTGGTGCAGACCGGCCGTACGATGATGGGCCACGAGGCGGCAAAGAATCAGCAGTTGGACGACCACTACTTCGGCGCTATCCCGTCGCGCGTACTCGCCTTTATGAAGGATCTCGAGTACGAGTGCCTGCGTCTGGGTATTCCACTCAAGACGCGCCACAACGAGGTTGCACCAAATCAGTTCGAGGTAGCACCGATATACGAGGAGGCAAATCTTGCCAACGACCATAACCAGCTGCTTATCACCGTGATGCATCAGGTGGCGACGCGCCACCACTTCCGCGTGCTGCTACACGAGAAACCGTTCAAGGGCATCAACGGCTCGGGTAAGCACAACAACTGGTCGCTCGGCACCGATTCGGGCGTGAATCTGCTCAGTCCGGGCAAAACGGCATTCGAGAATCTGCAGTTCATCACCTTCCTGGTGAATGTCATCGCTGCCGTATATCGCCACAACGGCCTGCTCAAATCGTCCGTAATGACGGCCACCAACGAGCAGCGACTCGGCGCAGGCGAGGCACCGCCGGCAATCATCTCGACGTTCCTCGGCTCGCAGGTATCGTCCGTTCTCGACAAAATCGCATCGTCGCAGGGCGATGCCGACATCCGCTTCGATGCCAAGAACGCCTTCCGTATGAGCGGCCTCACGCAGATTCCGTCGCTGTTGCTCGACAACACGGATCGCAACCGCACATCGCCATTCGCATTTACGGGTAACCGCTTCGAGTTCCGTGCGTTAGGCGCGTCGGACAACTGCGCCGAGGCAATGATTGTCCTCAACGCAGCCGTAGCCGAGCAGCTCATCGACTTCAAGCGTCGCGTGGACGAGCGCATCGAGCGTGGCGGCAAGAAGGAGAAGGCGATATACGAGACCGTGCGCGAGATCATCAACGAGTGCCAGCCGATACGTTTCGACGGCAACGGCTACTCGGACGAGTGGCGCGAGGAGGCAGCCCGCCGAGGTTTGGACTGCGAGACCTCCACACCGCTCAACTTCGACCGTCTGCTCGACGAGCGCACCATCCGACTTTTCGACCGCACGGGCGTATTTAATAAGGTAGAGCTCGAGGCCCGCGCCGAGATCAAGCGCGAGATGTATGTCAAGAAGATACAGATCGAGGCCCGCGTATTGGGCGATCTGGCACTCAACCACATCGTGCCTATCGCATCGAAGTACGAGGGTGTACTGCTCGATAAGGTATGGAAGATGCACCAGCTCGGTCTCGATTCAAAGACCGACACGCAGCTCATCCAGAATATCCAAGACCACACGTCGGCAATCATTACGCTCGTTGGCGAGATGATCGAGTGCCGCAAGCACGCCAACCGCATCGAGGATATCCGCCAGCGCGCCATTGCCTACCACGACACTGTGGCCATCTATTTCGGCCGTATCCGCGACCATATCGACCATCTGGAAGAGATCGTCGACGACCAGATCTGGACACTCCCGAAATACCGCGAGATACTGTTTATCAAGTAATCGCCAAACCACACAAAGAGGGGTGCATAAACTATTCTCTTTTGAAGTTGAATAGCTGCTTGTCCCCTAAAGTGTTTGATTTATAAAAAAGTACTAACGTCTACACACTCTATAGATTACGATTATTATGAAGAAACTGTTTCTAAATCTGACAGGTCTTATCCTTGCGGTGATGACCTTCACGATGTGCCAGAGGCAGCCGGTTGCCGTACCTTCAACTCCGGAGGAGGCATTGGCCGAGCTGATTGCCGGCAACGAACGTTATGTGAATGAGAAGTGCATCCATCCGCACGGGAATCTGGACCGAGTGGCAGAGACTGCTCCGCATCAGGCACCATTTGCAGCCGTTGTGGGCTGTTCGGATTCGCGTGTGCCTGTGGAGTTGCTTTTCGACCAGGGAATCGGCGATATATTCGTCATCCGCACGGCCGGCAACAACGTCAACAGCGAGATGGTTATGGGTAGCGTCGACTATGCAATCGAGCACCTCGGCGTGAAGCTCCTGCTTGTGCTCGGCCACGGCTCTTGTGGCGGTGTTACGGGCGCTATCTCCGACGGAGAGGAGCATCACGGAAATATCGGACATCTGCTCGGCACCATCCGCAACGATGTGAGCGACTATGTCGGCAAGACAGATTCACTCGATGCTGCAATCCACCACCACGCGCAGGTACAGGTTGAGCGTATCATTGCCTACCCGCACGTCGCAGAGAAGATCGCAAAAGGCGAATTGCTGGTAAAGAAGGCCTACTACGACGTAAATACAGGCAAGGTAACGTATTAAACGTTAAACCATTCAATCCTTTAAACACAAGAGAGGGCATCCCGTCGGGACACCCTCTCTTTTTATGCAATAACGCTCTGTCGCTTTTTACAAGCCAAGATTCTTGCGAACCTGCTTTGGCAGAACATTCTTATTCACCATTATCGACAAGGTCTTATACTCGACGAACGGACGCGAGAAGTAGTAGTAGCCCTTGTATGGCGATGCCGTACCCCACGAGTTCTTCACCTTGAAGAACGGATTGCCACACTGGTCGGTAGCCGTACCCTCGATTACCATACCGTGGTCGTCGGTGGTCTGGTAGTTGTCGAATGCCGTCTGGCGCATCTGCTGGGTGATGGTCTTCTCCTTGCACGGCTTCTCGAAGCTATACAACGCCTCGTTACGCTCGCGCGCGGTCATTGCACCCCAACGCTCGGCATCCGTACCGCTCATATTGTCGATGTTATCCTCCGGAACGATAGCGATTGCCTTTGGACGGCTGAAGCTCTTCTCCGACACGTCCGAAGCCCAAGCAACCGACGCACCGCACTCCAATGCCGCATCGATGCACGACATCATCTCCTCCATCGGAACATTGTAGACCGAAGCCCACATCCAGTTGTCAGGCACCTCGATAACGAACTGCGTATAGAACGGATGGTGGGTGAACGACGAGATCGAAACAAAGTCGTCCATCTTGATAGGCAACGACTCAGCAAACGACTTCGGCGTATACTCCTTACCCTTGTAGGTAAACTTCTCCGGCATCACACCGAAATAGGCATCGAGAATACCGTTCAAGCCCGCCTGCCAAGCTGTGGTGAGCGTCTTGTTCGGATTCTTGATAATCGCCTCGACGTACGCCTTCAGCACAGCGTCGATCTCGTTGAAGTGAGGCAGCTCGGTGCCGTAGTTCATACCCGTATATACCTCCTGTGGAACGATACCGTACTTCTTGATACCCTCCGTAACATCGTGGAACGCACCACCAACCGCAAAGTTGAGCGCGCCGTGCAGACGCACGTACTTCAGCGCCTTCTCGTAGTACACGTTACGCACGATCCACATCTCCGAGAGATCCATCTCCTCGCCACCGGCACGCATAATCTCGTTCTCCAGATAAGAGAGAGCCGAGAAGCACCAGCAGGTACCGCTACGGAACTGATTCTTTACGGAGGTACCCTTCACGAGCTTACCGTCGGTAAACTTGTAACCCTTCTCCGCCTTCGCCTCCTCCTGTGCCATCGAAGGCAACACAAGAGCCACAGCGAGCAACATCGCTAAAATTGTCTTTTTCATAGTGGTTTCTTATTTTTTGGTTGTATTTACAATCTTCATACACTCCTCGTAGGTTACGCTCTCCGGCTTCACGCTCTTCGGCAGACGGTAGTTCTTACCCTTGTAAGCGATATAAGCGCCATAACGACCATTCTTGATGGTGAGTGCCTTATCCTCCGCGAAGGTACGCAACGGCGTATTGGCAGCTTCGTTCTGCTGCTTCTGCAACTCAAGCAGCTCGATAGCGCGCTCGTACGACACCGTATACGGATCGTCGCCCTTGCCGAGCGATGCGAACATCTTGCCGTGACGCACATAGCCACCGAACTTACCGATGCCGACAACGACCTCCTCCTCGCCAAGCACGCCCACCGTGCGCGGCAGAGCGAAGAGCTCGAGTGCCTCCTCCAGCGTAATCGATTCGATGAGCTGGCCCTTCTTGAGCGATGCGAACTGCGGCTTCTCATCCTCCGGTGCCTCAATCTCGACCATCGGACCATAGCGACCGATACGCGCCTTAACGACGCGGCCAGTCGAAGGATCGACACCCAACACGCGCGACTGCTGATGCGACGAGGACTGCGTTGCGATTGCCTCCTCGACCATCTGGTGGAATGGGCCATAGAAGTCGTCGATCATCGCATTCCAGCGAAGCTCGCCCTCGGCAATACGGTCGAACTCCTTCTCGACATTAGCCGTGAAGTTATAGTCAATGATCGGTGCAAACTGCGACTCAAGGTAGTCGTTCACCACCATACCGATATCGGTTGGCGAGAGGCGATTCTTCTCGGCGCCGTAGCTCTCCGTCGATACTCTCTCCGTGATGTTCGTTCCGCGCAGGGTAATCTGCGTGAAGTTGCGCTTCTGTGCCGGACGGGCCGACTTCTCGACATAACCGCGAGCGATGATGGTCGAAATGGTCGGTGCGTAGGTCGAAGGACGGCCGATACCGAGCTCCTCCATACGCTTAACGAGCGATGCCTCGTTATATCGCAACGGCGGCTGCGTGAAGCGCTCCGTAGCGAGAATCGACTGTGCCGTGAGCGTAGCACCATCGGCAAGCGACGGCAGTACGGACATCTCGCCGTGCTCCGCCTCGCCATCCTCGACGCTCTCCGAGTAGAGACGCAGGAAGCCGTCAAAGCGCTGTGTCTCACCCGTAGCAACAAACTTATCGTTGCTGCCCGAGATGGCAATCGTGATGGTCGTACGGTCGATATCGGCCGGCACCATCTGCGAGGCGACCGTGCGCTTCCAGATCAGATCGTAGAGACGCTTCTCGGCTGCCGTACCATCAATCTCGCGACGATCGATATACGACGGACGAATTGCCTCGTGCGCCTCTTGCGCACCCTTGCTGTGGGTGGTATAGTTACGCGGCGAAGAGTATCTCTCGCCGAAGAGATTCGTAATCTCCTGCTTGCAGGCGTTGATAGCCAGCTGCGAAAGGTTTACCGAGTCGGTACGCATATAGGTAATCAAACCCTGCTCGTAGAGACGCTGTGCAACGGACATCGTCTGCGACACCGACATACCAAACTTGCGGCCCGCCTCCTGTTGCAGCGTGGAGGTTGTGAACGGAGGTGCAGCATAGCGCTTCGTAGGTTTGAGCTCGCTATGCTCGACCGTAAACTGCGCATTCTTGCAACGCTCGAGCATCGCCATCGCCTCCTCCTTGGTCGAGAAACGCTGCGAATACTCCGCCTTGAAGATGGTCTTTGCCGTATCGTCCGGCGAGTAGAACTGCGCCACAACGCGATAGTACGACGTGCTGGTAAACGAGATGATATCGCGCTCGCGCTCGACAATCAGACGCACGGCAACACTCTGCACACGACCTGCCGAGAGTGCCGGACGCACCTTCTTCCAAAGCAGTGGCGAGAGCTCGAAACCCACGACACGATCCAACACGCGACGCGCCTGCTGGGCGTTGACAAGATTCATATCGACGTGGCGCGGCGACTCGATGGCGCGAAGGATGGCGTTCTTCGTAATCTCGTGAAACACGATTCGCTTCGTACGATCGACAGGCAGACCAAGCACCTCGGTCAAATGCCACGCAATCGCCTCTCCCTCGCGGTCTTCATCGGATGCGAGCCACACATTCTGCACCTGCTGGGCCAAACGCGACAACTCCTCCACCACACGCTTCTTGTCGGACGAGATTTCATACTGCGGAGCGTATCCATCCTCTATATCAATTCCGAGTCCCTTCTTCGAGAGGTCGCGGATGTGGCCGAAACTCGACTTCACCACATAATCCTTTCCGAGGAACTTCCCGATTGTCTTTGCTTTTGCCGGGGACTCGACAATTACCAAATTTTCCATATCTGCTTTATATCCTTATGTCTCTATTTTTCGTTTCAGACACAACGAAACCTAAGCGTGGACTTAGGTTTCGTCGAATTCTGTATATTAAATATTCTATTTAATCGCCGTATATGTAAGCTCGATGTGAATCGGTGCTTTACCGTCTGCGCCCTGCAAAAGCGTTCGGTTGAGCGTGTAAGGCGCCGTTGCATCCGGACCGAGGTAGATTGCTCTCGAGAACTTCGACTCGTCGTAATCCTTCAGGTCGTCGAGCGACGCTACATAGTTAAACAGACGCTGCATATAAGCCGTTACATCCATCACATAGCAGGCACGGCTGCGGTTCAGATTACCGTCATAGCTGAGCGACGTACCCTGCTGCACCTCGTACGAGTAGTTGTAGTCCGGAATCGGAGTGAGCTTACCGACGCTCGTGTACGAACCCAGACGCGATATCGACGAGTTCAAACGGGTCAACCATACATTCAAATCGCCATAAATGATATCGTTCTGCGTCTTCTCCCAATCGTAGTCGGCATCCTTCAAATATACCGTCAGCAGACACTGGTTCACACCGATTGTGCGATACTCTGTGCCATCCGCATCGACGCGCAGGTTAAGCAACGCCTCGAGGAAGTCGTCCGTAAAGCAGAGCTCGGTCGTAGCACCTGCCATACCCTCGACAACGCAGACATCCAGCTTCTCGTTCGGAATCAGGTCGCGCTCCGTGCGAGGCACCTTGTTGCCCGACGCATCGTATGCGGCCATCTTCACGCCACCGAGCAACGACTCCTGCGAATCGTACAGACCTCGCTTGTAGTCGTGCGTAATCTTGTTCACCGACATATTCATCGTGTCGGTCGAAATATTGCCATATACATCATACTCGGCAACCGTCGAGTCGTAGAATGCATAGTTCACACCGATCGAGTCCTGAATCATCGACGGATCCTTCTCGTTGCGGTTACGGCCAAAGAACATTACGCCCGAAGCCGCCAAATCGAAGCCATAGATCGAGCCACGCTTACCCTCGGCAACCGACGACATATCCGGCTCGATGTAGAGACCGTAGAAGTTCTGTGCCCACGCCTTCTCGTCGCTGTACAAGCTATCCTTGTCGCGAGCATAGCCATCCCACTCCTTGTTCGTCGCGTAATCCGCCGGAATGAGCAGCAGTCGACGCACGAAATCCCACGTCGCACCATCCACGCCGTCGCGCTCCTTCGTGCGCATATCCACAGGCGTCATCGCAACCGTCGAGATGTAGGTCGGGCCGGTCTTTACACCATCCGGGAACGTAAACTCGAAGATCGGCTTCTCGCGATCGTACACCTGCGACAGGTCGCAGTTGGCGTAAGCCGCCGTATCGCCTTCGTTGCACTTCACGACATTGCGGAAGAGCGGACGCTTCAACTCGTAGACCTTATAGCGGACCGGAGTGAGCGTATCGGCACCATACGAAACAATCGAGAGCGTAATCTTCATCGTATCGAAGATCGGCTTATAACCGAAGCCCGTCTCCTTATCGGTCGTGTTCATAAAGATCATCGACGTTGCGAGAGCAGCCGTACGCACGCCGAACGTATCGCTACGCTCGACACCCAGATAGCCGCAATTCACATTCGACGAGAGCAACGAGTCGGTCTGGTAGAGACGCGTCTCGAAGTAGTTACCCGAGATCGTGTCGCGCTGACCGCCGACAACACCGTTTTCGTCTGCCACGCCACTCTTGGTAAAGGTGATCATTTTATCGCCCTTGAAGGTAAGATGGCGCATCTCCAATTTCTGATTTTCAGGAAGAATATCGTAGCCGAGTTCCGGATCAATCACCGCCGTGCAGCTCGCCATCACGGCCACTGCTGCCACAAAACCCGATAATTTGACTGCGACCGAACGCAGCTTAAAACAGTTCATCATAGAAACGATTATAATTTTCATAAAATCCCTCTTCGGCAGGCGACTGATACTCGAGAACGTGCTTACCTGCCGCACGCGCCTCATCCAGCAGAGCTGCATCCACAGCAGCCGAGCCGGCTATCACACCGTCGATATGAGTCATAACGTAGCGATAGAGATTTTCGTATGAAGGATTGTCCAAAATCGACAAATTTTCATCCTCAACGCCCTCGCTCTCGATCTTCTGGCGCAGCGTCGGCTGCAACGGAGTCTTGAAGCGGTCGTCGTAGAGCGACGTAACGATCTTCACGTCGTGGAATATCGGATCGTCATCGAACACCTTACGCAGATACACCGGTGCAATCGACGAGAACCAGCCGTGGCAGTGAACGACGTCCGGCGTCCAGCGCAACTTCTTGACCGTCTCCAACACACCACGCGCAAAGAATACCATACGCTCGTCGTTGTCGGCAAACTCGACACCCTCGGCATCGGTCATCACCGCCTTGCGCGAGAAGAAGTCGTCGTTGTCGATGAAATATATCTGGATACGGGCTGCCGGAATCGAAGCAACCTTGATTATCAACTGATGATCGTTGTCGTCGATGATAAGATTCATACCCGACAGGCGAATCACCTCGTGCAGTTGGTTACGGCGCTCGTTGACACAGCCATAACGCGGCATAAAGGTACGAATCTCATTGCCACGCTCCTGCATCGCCTGCGAGAGTTCGCGACACAACAAAGCCGGCTCGCTCTCCGGAAGGTAAGGAGCTATCTCTTGACAGATGTAGAGAATTTTGTGTTTTGCCATCGCTGCCTTATTTTGTTTGTTTGCAAAGATAGTAAAAATTTTTCAATTAACCGATTACAAAATCAGCATTGCATCGCCATACGTTCCGAAGCGGTAGCCCTCGGCAACCGCCTGCTTGTAGGCCTCCATCACCAGGTCGTAGCCACCGAACGCCGCAACCATCATAAGCTGCGTCGATTCAGGCAGATGCAGATTCGACACCATCGCGTCGGCAACCGTAAAGTCGTACGGCGCGAAGATGAATTTGTTGGTCCAGCCATCCTGCGGCTTGATCATTCCGTGAGTCGAAACAACGGTTTCGAGCGTACGCATCACCGTCGTACCGATTGCCACAACCTTATGGCCGTCGCGCTTGGTCGAGTTGATCTGCTCGGCCGCCTCCTCCGTAACGAAATACTGCTCCGAGTCGAGCTTATGCTTCGAGAGATCCTCCACATCGACCGTACGGAAGTTGCCCAGACCGGCGTGCAGCGTCACGAATGAGCGCTCGATGCCTCTGATCTCCATACGCTTGAGCAGGTGCTTCGAGAAGTGCATACCCGCTGTCGGTGCTACCACCGCACCCTCCTTCTCGGCGAAAATCGTCTGATCACGCTCGGCATCCTCCGGCTCGACCGGCTGACGCACCCAGCGTGGCAGCGGAGTCTCACCCAGACGGAAGAGCGTCTCTTTGAACTCCTCGTACGAACCATCGAAGAGGAATCGCAACGTACGACCGCGCGAAGTGGTGTTGTCGATAACCTCGGCACCCAGAATATCGTCCTCGCCGAAGTAGAGTTTGTTACCAATACGGATTTTACGCGCCGGATCGACTAGCACGTCCCACAATCGCAGGTCGCGATTCAGCTCGCGGAGCAGGAAAATCTCGATCTCGGCACCCGTCTTCTCTTTATTTCCATAAAGACGTGCAGGGAACACCTTCGTATCGTTGAAAACAAAGCGATCGCTCTCATCGAAATAGTCCAGGATATCCTTAAACGTACGATGTTCGATCTGCTTTGTGTCGCGATGCACGACAATCATACGCGCATCGTCGCGATGTGTCGCCGGATACTTGGCTATAAGTTCGGGCGAAAATTCGAATCCGTATTGTGATAACTTCATATTGTGATATTATTGTTTCTTCTCGTGTTGCTCCATCCCTCGGAGCGCGTTACAAAAAAGTGCAACCTAACTATTTACGAAAAAATCAGATTTTTGTTTCACACTCATCGATTTTTTTCAAAAAATCTTCGAGTTGCACGGCTCCCTCTACCGCGAAGTCGCCACTCTTCGTGCGACGCAACGACGTGAGGTATGCCCCGCTCTCGAGTGCCTCGCCAATCTCCTGCGCAAGCGAGCGGATATAGGTACCCTTGCTGCACTCGACACGGATGCGGATGTGCGGCATTGCGTACTCCTCGAGTTCGATCGAATAGATATTAATGAGCGCCTTGCGGAGTTCGACCTCCTCGCCCGCACGAGCAAACTCGTAGGCACGCACGCCCTCGACCTTCTTTGCCGAGTAGATAGGTGGTGCCTGCAGACGTTCGCCCGTGAGCGACACCAGCGCCGCCTCGACCTTCTCGCGCGTGATGTGGTCGGTCGGGTAGGTTCTATCGACCGGATGCTCCATATCGTAGCTCGGAGTCGTTGCGCCGAGCATCAGCTCCGCCACATACTCCTTGCGCTCGGCCTGCAACTCGTCGACGCGCTTGGTTGCGCGACCGATGCAGACCAACAACACTCCCGTAGCCAACGGATCGAGCGTGCCGGCGTGGCCGACCTTTATCTTGCGATAACCCTTGCGATTGAGGCGAAATTTCACCTTACGCACTACATCCGTCGAGGTCCACTCCAACGGTTTGTCGATAACGGCAACGTAGCCCTCCTCGACGAGCTTTATATCTTTGAGTTCCTTCATCTGCTAAACAAAATAGAAGACCGTAGCCACAGCACCCACTACGGCACAATAGAGCGCAAACCAAATCAGTTTGCCGCGCTTCACGATCTCAATCATAAATCGGCAAGCCAGACAGCCGACAACAAACGCCGCGACAAAACCCGCCACGAGTGGCGCGACATCGACTCCGCCGCCGAAATCGCCCTTCACCACATCGAGCAACGCATTGCCCAGAATCGGAGGCAGCACCATCAGGAACGAGAACTGCGCCACGCTCTCCTTACGGTTGCCAAGCAACAGACCCGTTGCGATGGTCGAGCCCGAACGCGAGAGGCCCGGCATCACAGCCACCGCCTGCGCCAGACCGATGATAAACGCGTCGCGATACGAGATGGTGCTCTTCTCGCGCGGTTTGGCGTAGTAGGCAAATGCGAGCAGTGCGGATGTCGTGAGCAACATCACGCCCACGACAAGCAACGACGAGAAGGCCTGCTCGACCAGCTCCATAAAGCAGAAGCCGACAATCGCTATCGGAATCATCGACACGACGATCTTCAGGACGTAGGCCTGCTCCTCGGTAAAGCTGCGCGAAAAACAACCGCGCACGAGCTTCCATATTTCGCGCCACAGCACCACAATCGTACTCAAAACGGTTGCAGCGTGGAGCGTCAGGCCGAAGGTCAAATCGGCCTCCGGATCGAGCGACGTGCCGAGCAGAGCGTTCGCCAGCTGCAAATGGCCGCTGCTCGATACGGGCAAAAACTCGGTAAGTCCCTGAATGATACCTAAAATGATTGCTTGTATAATATCCATATTCGGTCTCTTTCGACAAAAAAATCGTGGCAAAGATACAAAATTGCCCGATTATATACAATATATATTATGATGTTCGCATATTTTTTATCCCCGCCTCGACCGCCCGCACCTCGCGCCAAAACGCCCTTGCCCACCGCACCACGACGCGAAAACCGACCGGCTGCCGCCACCGCATTTTTTCCGAAAAAATATTCATTTTTTGTATTTGGCCCGCAAAACTATTGGCAAGTCACTCTTTTTTTACTATTTTTGTGGGAAAGTAACGAAAAACAACCTAAAATTCGCAATATGAACAGAAAAGAGTTCCTCAAACGACTCGGTATGCTCACCGTCGGAGCATCGCTCATCGGTGTCGATGTCAACGCTATGACAGCAGAGGCGGATGCAGCAGCACCGGCACCGGCTGCCGGCAAACCTAACCGCACGCATCCCGATCTCGACTTTCCGGTACGTCCGCTGAAAGCGCAGACCTCACGCCCCGTTACGGCAATCATCATCGGTGCCGGCAGTCGCGGTACGACCTACGGCAAGTATGCGAGTCAGTTTCCGGAGACGATGAAGATTGTCGGTGTGGCTGACACCAACAACTTCCGCAAAAACCGCACCCGCAAGGCGCATAACATTCCGGAGGAGAACTGTTTTGGCGATTTTCACGATGTATTCAAGCGCGAGAAGTTTGCCGACGCGGTAATTATCGCCACGCCGGACAACCTCCACTTCGAGCCGTGTATGAAGGCACTCGAAATGGGCTACGACGTTCTGCTCGAGAAGCCGGCAGCGCAGACCGAGAAGGAGTGTAAGGCGATTCTCGCACAGGCAAAGAAGCACAACCGCATCGTTGCCATCTGCCACGTTTTGCGCTACGCACCGTACTTTATCGCGATGCGTCAGGCCGTGCAGTCGGGAATGATTGGCGACCTGGTGAGCATCCAGCATATGGAGCCGATACAGTATGCACATATGGCACACTCGTACGTGCGCGGAAAGTGGCGCGATTCGGAGAAGACCACGCCGATTATCCTCGCCAAGTCGTGCCACGACCTGGATATCATCCGCTGGATTGTCGACAAGCCGTGTCTGCAGATCTCGGCCGAGGGTACGCTGATGCACTTCCGCGCGGAGAATGCTCCGCAGGGCGCACCAAAGCGCTGTACGGACGGCTGTCCGCACGAGGCAACCTGCCCATATTCAGCAATCGACATCTACGTTCGTCGCAAGCGCCACCTCGGCGTATTCGATCTGCCGGATCGCAAGGACGAGCAGGCGATTATGGAGAAGATTCGCACGACGGAGTTCGGTCGCTGCGTCTACCACTGCGACAACAACCAGCCGGATCACTACGTTACGACGATGCTCTTCGAGGGTGGCGTAACGGCAAGCTTTACGATGGACGCCTTCACCCCTTGGGGCGGTCGTCGCACCCGCATTATGGGTACGACCGGCTTTATCGAGGGCGATGGTAAGCAGTTCACGCTCTACGAGTTCCGCACCTCGAAGAAGAAGGTTTGGCACAAGGACGTGAAGGAGATGGGCGAGTACAAGCACGCCGGCCATGGTGGTGGCGACCACGCTCTCGCACGCGACTTCGTGGAGGCCGTTGCTACACAGGATGCCAGCAAGTTGTCGAGCACCATCGACGCCTCGATCGAGAGCCACGTTATCGGTTTCAAGGCCGAGAAGAGCCGTCGCTCGATGAAGAAGGTCAAGGTCGACTAATCGGCCACACAAGAAAATGTAAATAATTAAAACGCAATAATTTATGATGAAGTTATTACTGCTTGGAAATCTGGGCGCTACGGAGATTATCCTTATCGTGCTGCTCGTGTTGCTGCTCTTCGGCGGCAAGAAGATTCCGGAACTGATGCGCGGCATCGGCAAGGGCGTACGCTCGTTCCGCGAGGGCGTGGACGGCAAGGGCGATCCTGACGAGGCGTCGAAGGATTCCAATTCGAAGGAGTAACCCCCCACCGACCAACTATGAAACGATCACTTTTCGCACTCGCGCTCCTCTGTGCGGTGGCTGTCGGTGCGCCTTCGTGTAACAACTGCGACACCGTCGCACAGCGACACGAAGCCCTCGCACAAATGGCTGCCGAGGAGTATCTCACGCCCGTTCACGCAGGCGGAGGTCCGGAGCAACGTCCGTTCTGGAACGGATTTTCAAAGAAATTTATGTACGCGCCGTCGTTCGACTTCTCGTCGGTTGAGGGTGCTACCGAGTACCTATACACCATCAAAGATGGTAGCGATGGCGTGTGGTCGTTCCGTGCCGACTCGCCGCAGCAGTCGCTCGCCGCAGTCTGGAACGCCATTCCCGAGGGTAGCCACGTAACGCTCACCGTCGACGGAGTGGACGCCTCGGGTGCGGTCGTAGGCCGTGCCGGCGAGAGGGCTTTTCTGCGCGATTTCGGTTTCCATCCGCCATACAATGCACCCGTACGCGGGTATCGCGATGCAGCGGTGATGGGTATGCTCTACGTCCACACGATGCCTCAAATCCAGCATTGGAAGGAGTCCTCGCTCCCCGATATGAGCTATCCGCACAACACCTATCCGTGCAAAATCATCGGTGCAACCATTCAGGTCGAGACACTGCTTGCACGCACCCTGCCCCACTATCGCGACGAGGCGATTGCCATCTCGCGCAATGCAGCGCAGTTCCTCATCGAGCAGAGCCGCAAGGAGGGCGAACCACTCGCATACTTCCCACCGACCTACTACAAGGAGCTTGAAGCATCGCGATATGATTGGAATCGCGGCAAGACGATGACAATGGAGGCGGCATCAGCCGGCGAGGCGCTGCTCGACCTCTATGACGTAACCGCCGACGAGCAGTACCTGCGCCACGCTGCGGGCATTGCCGACACCTATATGCGACTGCAAAATGCCGATGGTTCGTGGCACGTCAAGCTCGACTTCGTGACGGGCGAGCCGGTGAACGAGAGCCGCGCGATGCTTGCACCGCTGTTGCGCTATCTGTGGCGTTTGGAGCGCGATTACGGTATGACGCAGTATGCCGAGGCGCGCCATCGTGGCGAGGAGTGGATGAAGACGCACATCCTGGAGCGTTTCGAGATGACGGGCCAGTTCGAGGATGTCTCGGTGCTCAACCTTCAGCCGTACGAAAACCTCACCAACTGCACCGCATCGCCTTACGGCACCTATCTACTCCAACGCGGAGCGAGCGACGAGGAGGTGGCAACCTGCTACGAATTGGTGCGCTTCAGCGAGGATCAGTTTGTATATTGGGATCAGCCGCGCGATGAGAACGGTTTGTGTCGCGACGCGTGCCCGTGCGTATTCGAACAATATAAGTATGCTATGCCGGTCGACAACAGCGCCTGCAATGTGGCGGGTGCGATGCTCGACCTCTACGAGCGAACGGGCGACGAGCTGATGCTCGCCAAGGCAACGGCCATCATCGACAACATCACGGTCGTGCAGTGCGTCAATACGGGTAAAATCCCGACGACGTGGCGTCTGCGCCTCAACTACAAACCGACATTCTGGATCAACTGCACCTACGACTCGATCGTCACGCTGTTGCGTATGGAGAGTCTGACGCGCGAAAAATAGTCAATCGCGACCGTTTCGTCCCCGACAAATCACGCTCGACGCAGCAGAGCAAAAGCCCCTTGCCAGCGGAGTTTATCCGCCCCGAGCGAGAGCCGACAACCCCTAAAAAGGGTGGAAACAACCGCTTTTTCACCCTTTTTTACACAAAATCGATATTTTTTTGCATTTTTTTTTGCAGAATAAAATTTTTGCTCTATCTTTGCACTCGCAATCAAACCAATGGTGGATTCATCTAAGGGCTAGGATACGTGCCTCTCACGCACGACATAGGGGTTCGAATCCCCTATCCACTACGAAAGTTCAAGCAAGCAGAGAGATGTCAAGCGACATCTCTTTTTTGTTTTTGTTCGGTCGGAGGCAAATTCATTTGACGACGACGGGGCAAAAACAAAAAGGTGTTGATTTATCAACGCCCTGCGAGCGCAGAACTTTTGTGAAGGCCCCGCGGCGAGCGAAGGGGAAAACAAACGAGCGCAAGCGAGTGCAGTAATCCCCAACCATCTACAAAACCAAAGCAAGCAGAGAGATGTCAAACGACATCTCTTTTTTGTTTTTGTTCGGTCGGAGGCAAATTCATTTGACGACGACGGGGCAAAAACAAAAAGGTGTTGATTTATCAACGCCCAAGCGAGCAGAGTGTTTTGGAAATTTGGAGTAAAGCATAAAAACCTTACTTGACCTTACTTTACTTTACCTTACTTTACTTTACCTTACCAGACCTTACCCGACCTTATAAAACCAACAAAGGGCATCCCCTTACGGAACGCCCTTTATATCTTAAGCGACACCAAGGCCCTACTTCAGCAGACGGGCCGTGAGCGATTCGATGGTCATACCGCGAAAATCCGCCTCGACAAACGCCGCGCCACCCTCCAGCAGTACCTCGGCAGGTGCGGTGGTCGAGAGTCCCACGACGTGGCAACCGGCAGCAACGCCCGCCTTGATGCCCGAGATGGCATCCTCGAAAACGACACACTCCGACGGGTGCAGGCCCATACGCTCGCAACTCAACAGAAATATCTCCGGATGCGGTTTGCAGTGCGTAACGTCATCGGCGCAGACATAGCCCGCAAGTCGCTCTGCTGTACCACTTTCATCGATGACAAACTCGGCATTCACACGCGGTGCGGCCGAGCCGATAAAGCAGCGTACACCACAACGCTCGGCATCCCGCATCAGCTCATCCAAGCCCTCGGTCAACGCCACATTGCCGGCATAGAGTTCGCGGTAGATCGCCTCCTTCTCGTCCGAGAGATACTCCAGACCAAAGTGCTCGATGACCTCCGCCGGAACGACATTCGGCAGGATATCGAAGTTGTGCCAACCGTAGAACTTGTTGGACACGGGAGCAATCAGCTCGTAGTTATGACGACGCCCCTGCTCTGCCCAGGCACGCATATGGAACGGCATATTCTGAACATACGTTCCATCCATATCGAAAATCAAACCCTTTATCATAATCTTTTCTACTTTTTCACTTTGTGTTTTACACGTTTTACGCTCTCTCAAAAAGCTCTGCCACCGCCTCAACCGCCGTCAGTCGATCGCAGACCGCACCGATTGCCGTCGGCAGTATGATATGTAGCGCATCACCGGCGCGCTTCTTATCCTTCACGGCCGCCTCGGCCAGCATCGCAGCAGGCAATGGCAACTCCGTATCGAAACCAAATTTTTGCAACAGTCGCTCAACACGTTCGGCATCCGTCGCAGCGAACAGCCCCAGCGCAACCGCCAACCTCGAGACGGCACACAGACCGATGGCAACCGCCTCGCCGTGGTTATAGGCGCGGGTACTCTTCTCGATGGCGTGAGCCACCGTATGGCCGAGATTGAGCACACGACGCAAACCGCCCTCGCGCTCGTCCTGACGCACCACATCCGCCTTGACGCGAAGCGAGCGCTCGACCGCCTCGTCGAGCAGCGCACCACCCTCGCGCAAATCGGCAAACGAGTGCTCTTCGAGCAGCGCGAAGAGCTCGGCATCGGCAATCATTGCCGACTTTACAACCTCCGCCAATCCGGCACGGAACTCTCTCTCTGGCAGCGTCTTGAGCAGACGTGTATCGCAGACAACAAAGCTCGGATGCGAGAACGTGCCGACCATATTTTTGTAGCCGCCGACATTGACACCGTTCTTACCTCCGACCGAGGCATCGACCGCACCAAGCAGCGTCGTCGAGACAAAACCGAATCGGATGCCGCGCATAAAGGTCGACGCAACAAAACCCGTGATATCGGTTACCACTCCGCCACCGATGCCCAACAGGAAGCACCCTCTGTCGACCGAGCGTTCGATAAGCGCCGAGTAAAGCGCCTCGAGCTTTGCGAGCGATTTCGACTGCTCGCCACCCTCGATTACGATACGCTCAAATGGTGCGCAGAGCGACGGATGCAGCGCATCGACCGCAGCATCGACCACCGCAATGACGCGGCCCGCGGGCAACAACTGCGGCAAGAGCTCCTCGGCCGGACCAAACGCGACACGACTCTCGGGCGTAACCTCCAAAATCTGTTTCATCTGCATTTGCAATAGATTAGTAGCACAAAAGTAGTACAAATTTCATTTAAAATTATTAACTTTGCGCGATAAATTAACACTCATCTATGCAAAAGTTACGCAACATTGCGATCATAGCCCACGTCGATCACGGTAAAACCACGCTGGTCGATAAGATGATTATGGCGGGCAATCTCCTGCGCGAGCCATCGAAGACGGGCGAACTTGTACTCGACAACAACGATCTCGAACGCGAACGCGGTATTACGATTCTCTCGAAGAACGTGTCGGTAATATACAAAGACTACAAAATCAACATCATCGACACTCCGGGCCACGCCGATTTCGGTGGCGAGGTGGAGCGTGTGCTCAATATGTGCGACGGCGTATTGCTGCTGGTCGATGCCTTCGAGGGCACGATGCCACAGACGCGTTTCGTGTTGCAGAAGGCGCTCTCGCTGGGCAAAAAGCCGATTGTCGTGGTCAACAAGGTAGACAAACCGAACTGTCGTCCGGAGGTGGTAAACGAGCAGGTTTTCGACCTGATGTTCACGCTCGATGCCACCGAGGAGCAGCTCGACTACAAGACCATCTACGGCTCGGCAAAGCAGGGTTGGATGTCGCATAAGTGGAACGAGCCGACCGACTCAATTCAGCCGCTGCTCGACGCAATCATCGACGAGATTCCCGAGCCGGAACTCGTCGAGGGTACGCCACAGATGCTCGTAACGTCGCTCGAATACAGCTCCTACATCGGCCGTATTGCCGTAGGCAAAGTATCGCGCGGATCGCTCCGTGCGGGCGAGGTTGTAACGCTCGCCAAGCGCGACGGCGTAACGATGACAAAGACCAAGATCAAGGAGCTGATGGTATTCGACGGCCTCGGCAAGAAGAAGGTCGACGAGGTACAGTGCGGCGAGATTTGCGCGCTGGTCGGTATCGACGGTTTCGAGATTGGCGACACCATCTGCGACGCGGAGAATCCGGAGCCGCTGCCACCAATCAAGATCGACGAGCCGACGATGTCGATGCTCTTCACCATCAACAACTCGCCATTCTTCGGCAAGGACGGCAAGTACGTTACCTCGCGCCATATCAAGGATCGTCTCGACCACGAGTTGGAGAAGAACCTTGCGCTGCGCATCGAGCCGGGCGTAAATGCCGACTCGTTCAACGTCTACGGCCGTGGTGTATTGCACCTCTCGGTGCTCATCGAGACGATGCGCCGCGAGGGCTACGAGTTGCAGGTAGGCCAACCAAAGGTTATCATCAAGGAGATCGACGGCCAGAAGTGCGAGCCGATCGAGGAGATGACCATCGACTGTCCGGATGAGGTTGCGGGCACGGTCATCGAGCTCTCGACCAAGCGCAAGGGCACGCTGACAAATATGGAGTCGAGCAACGGCCGTACGCGCCTGGAGTTCGACATCCCGTCGCGCGGCATTATCGGTCTGCGCTCGAATATGCTCACCGCCACCGCAGGCGAGGCGATTATGTCGCACCGACTGAAGGGTTTCGAGCCATACGTCGGCGATATCGATATGCGCACCAACGGCTCGATTATCGCATCCGAGACGGGTACGGCATACGCCTACTCGATCGACAAGTTGCAGGATCGAGGCCGCTTCTTCATCTCGCCTATGGAGGAGGTCTATATGGGCCAGGTTATCGGCGAGCACAGCCGTAGCAACGATATCACGGTGAACGTAACCAAGTCGAAGCAGCTGACCAATATGCGTGCATCGGGCTCGGACGACAAGGCGGTCATCGTTCCTCCGAAGGTCTTCTCGCTGGAGGAGGCGTTGGAGTACATCAAGGATGACGAGTATGTAGAGGTAACGCCAAAGGCGATGCGTCTGCGCAAAATCCTGCTCAACGAAGTCGATCGCAAACGCGCTTCAAAATAGTACGACTTGTCGGCACGACCGACATCACCATCAAATCACCTTTTGTCCATCGGCGACAGAAGGTGATTTTTTTATCTCTGCGCAAACCGCAGAACAACATCCCAAAACGGACAAAAAAAATACCCTTTTCGGAGAGCAACAAAACAATATTTTTCATATCTTTGCGGAGAATGTATGCGTATGCGAGCGCGGAGCGTGTGTGAAGCGTGTACAGGGCGTATACGAGGCGTGCGTGGGGTGCGGACGAGGCGCAGACGAGCCACGCGCAGGGCACACAAGCAGGGGCGTACGCGAGAATGTTTGATACGAAAATTCTAACTAAAAAACTATAATTGATTATGGCAGAGGTTGTAATTATGCCAAAACAGGGGCAGTCGGTAGAGAGCTGCATCCTGACAGAGTTCAAGAAGCGAAAGGGCGACAGAGTCGCTGTCGGCGACGTGCTGTTCGCTTACGAGACCGACAAGGCGTCGTTCGAGGAGGAGTCGAAGGTGGAGGGTACGGTACTCGAGGTATTCTTCAATGACGGCGACGAGATTCCGGTGCTGACCAACGTGATGGTTATCGGTGCCGAGGGCGAGAGCGCAGAGGAGTTCCGTCCGGGTGGCAGCAATGCAGCTCCGACAGCTACACCAACCGCAGAGCAGGCACCTGCCGCAGAGTCGACTTCGGCACAGGAGCCGGCACACGCAGCCACAACGGTTGCTCCGACAGCGGTGGCAACTCCGGGTTGCGGTGTATCGCCACGAGCACGCAACCTCGCAGCCAAAGAGGCGATAAACCTTGCCGGAGTGGCAGGCACAGGCCCTAACGGCCGCATTATCGAGCGCGATGTGCAGGCCGCAATCGATGCGACAGCGAAGATGACTCCGCTGGCAAAGGCGATTGCCAAGCAGACCGGCGCAGTTGCTCCGGAGCGAGGCACAGGTCTTGCCGGCACGGCAAAGGGCGCAGATATGACCGCTGCGAAGAATCCGACATACGCAGCCGACAGCGAGGTGAAGCCAATCTCGAATATGCGTAAGATCATTGCCAAGGCGATGCACGCATCGTTGCAGAACTCGGCACAGCTCACCCACCACCTCAGCGCCGATGCGCGTCGCATTATGGAGTTGCGCAAGGCGGCAAAGAAGGCGGTCGAGGCGGGCACGCTCACCACGAACATCACACTCAACGATCTGGTATGCTTCGCGGTCATCAAGGCCCTCAAGCAGTTCCCGAACGTCAACACCCACTTCCTGGGCGACTCGGTGCGTATGTTCCACAAGGTACACCTCGGTCTGGCGGTCGACACCGAGCGCGGACTGATGGTTCCGGCCGTAAAGAACGCCGACGACCTCTCGATCGTAGGCCTCGCCAACCAGCTCAAAGAGGTTGCTGCGGCCTGCAAGAAGGGCTCGATCGACCCCGATTTGTTGTCGAGCGAGGCGGCATCGTTCACCGTATCGAATCTGGGCAACTACGGCGTAGAGATGTTTACGCCGGTAATCAACCTGCCACAGAGCGCAATTCTGGGTGTCAACACCATCGTTCCTCGTCCGAAGGATATCGGCGGTGGCGTTTATGCATTCGTGCCGCATATCGGTTTGAGCTTGACCTACGATCACCGAGCATTGGACGGTGGCGAGGCAACCCGATTCCTGAAGCAGATTGCTATCGAAATCGAGAATCTCGAGATTGAATTTTAACCAACGACAAAAAACTTACAACAATGATAGATTTAGCAATTATCGGCGGTGGTCCTGCCGGATATGTAGCCGCAGAGAGAGCGGGCAGCAAGGGACTCAAGGTGGTCCTCTTCGAGAAGCGTGAACTGGGTGGTGTGTGTCTGAACGAGGGTTGTATCCCTACAAAGACGCTGCTCTACAGCGCGAAGGTTTACGATACGGCCGTTCACGGCGACAAGTATGGCGTATTCGCAAAGGATGCGACCTTCGACTTCGGCAAGATTGTCGAGCGCAAGAATCGCGTCGTGCGCCGATTGGTCGGCGGTGTCGGTGCGAAGATGAAGGCACACGGTGTGCAGGTCGTAAAGGGTGCTGCCACGATCGACGGTCGCAGCGCGGAGGGTATCAAGATTGTCTGCGAGGGCGAGACCTACGTAGCTGCCAACCTGCTCGTATGCACCGGTTCGGAGGCGTTCGTTCCGCCAATTCCGGGCTTAAAAGAGGCCGGCGACGTGATTATGACCAACCGCGAGGTGCTGGCTCTCAAGGAGCAGCCGAAGAGCTTGGTCATCATCGGTGGCGGCGTTATCGGTATGGAGTTCGCGAGCTTCTACAACTCGCTCGGCACACAGGTTACGGTGGTTGAGATGCTGCCCGAGATCCTGGGCGGTTTGGACAAGGAGCTCAGCGCAATGTTGCGCGCCGTATATGCAAAGAAGGGCGTTGCGTTCAACCTCTCGTGCAAGGTTACGAAGATTGACGGCAACGAGGTAACGTACGTCGACAGCGAGGGTGCGGAGCACACGGTGAGTGGCGACAAGATTCTGGTCAGCGTCGGTCGTCGTCCTGTAACTGCGGGCTTCGGTCTGGAGACGCTCGGCGTAGAGCTGCATCGCGGCGGTATTAAGGTCGACAACAAGATGCGCACCAACGTACCGGGTGTATTCGCTGCGGGCGATGTAACGGGCTTCTCACTGCTCGCACACACGGCAAGCCGCGAGGGCGAGGTTGTGGTGAACAACCTCACGGGCCGCGAGGATGTGATGCGCTACGACGCCATTCCGGGCGTAGTCTACACCAACCCCGAGATCAGCGGCGTAGGTCTGACCGAGGAGCAGGCCAAGGAGAAGGGTATCGCCTACAAGGTGGCATCGCTTCCGATGGCTTACGCAGGTCGTTTCGTTGCCGAGAACGAGGGTGGCAACGGTGTATGCAAGGTGCTCGTCGGCGAGAAGTACGGCGAGGTGCTGGGCGTACATATGCTCGGTAACCCATCGAGCGAGATGATCTACGGTGCGTGCATCGCAATCGAGGGCGAGCTCACGCTCAAGGAGTTGGAGGAGGTAGTATTCCCTCACCCTACCGTGAGCGAGATTTTCAAGGAGACGGCCTTCGCCATCGAGTAACAGAGAAGAAATAGAAAAAGTAAAACATAAAAAAGCGTAAAATTATGCCAAAGTCATTATTTGTAGATCCTGTGGAGTTGCGTCAGCCGGGTGAGATCACCTTTGCGCCGATTCCCGTGAATCAGTACAATAAGAGCGTCAAGGACGAGCTCGCCGAGAAGAACTTCACCAAGGAGGACCTCAAGCGAATCTATCGCGATATGTTCATCATTCGCGAGTTCGAGACTATGTTGAATCTGGTTAAGACCACCGGCGCATACAACGGCGTGGAGTACAACAATCCGGGCCCTGCCCACCTCTCGATGGGACAGGAGGCGGCAGCCGTAGGTATGGCCTACAACCTCGATACGGACGACTTCATCTTCGGCTCGCACCGCAGCCACGGCGAGATTCTCGCCAAGGGTTTGCGCTCGATCGAGATTCTTCCGGAGGAGGAGTTGAAGCGCGTGATGGAGGAGTTCTGGGGCGGTGCAACTCTTGAGGTAGCCAAGAAGGGCTGCAAGGGCACGACGACCAAGGATTTGGGTATCTGCTTCCTGCTCTATGGCGCAATGGCCGAGATTTTTGCCCGCGTAACGGGTTTCAATAAGGGTTTGGGCGGCAGTATGCATACGTTCTTCACGCCGTTCGGCATCTACCCTAACAACGCAATCGTAGGTGGTAGCGGCAGCATCGCTGTCGGTGCAGCGCTCTACAAGAAGGTCAACCGCAAGAAGGGTATCGTCATCGCCAACCTGGGCGACGGTGCGCTGGGCCGCGGCCCTGTGATGGAGGGTATGACCTTCGCCTCGATGGATCAGTTCACCCGCCTCTGGGAGGGCGATATGAAGGGTGGCCTGCCTGTCCTGTTCAGCATTATGGACAACCAGTACGCAATGGGTGGCCAGACTCGTGGCGAGACCGAGGGCTACAACTTCGCAGCACGCATCGCTGCCGGCTTCAACGTAGACTCGATGCACGCCGAGCGTGTTGACGGCTACAATCCGCTTGCCGTAATCGACGGCTTCCGTCGCAAGAAGGCGTTGCTCGAGGAGAAGAAGGGCCCGGCGTTGCTCGACATCGTTACATACCGTTACAGCGGCCACTCGCCATCCGACGCATCGACCTACCGTACACCGGAGGAGGTTAAGGCGTGGGAGGAGATCGACTGCATCAAGTGCTTCGGCGAGCGCCTCATCGAGGCAGGTGTCGCTACGCAGCAGGAGCTCGACGAGATCGTTGCCGAGATGAAGAGCGTCATCTTCGAGATGTACAAGCTCGCAATCGACGAGCAGCTCTCGCCTCGTATGGATTTGACAAAGAATACCGAGATGCTCGGCGAGATGATGTACTCGAACGGCAGCGTCGACTCGATGAGCGATGCTACGCCTGACGTAAACCACCCGCTTGAGGAGAATCCGCGCGTGAAGCAGCTCGCAACCAAGGAGCGCTTCGCATTCGACAAGGATGGCAAGCCATTCTCGAAAATGAAGACCTTCGGTCTGAAGGATGCCCTCTTTGAGGCAATCGTCGACCGTTTCTATAAGGATGCGTCGCTCGTAGCGTACGGCGAGGAGAACCGCGATTGGGGCGGTGCATTTGCCGTATACCGCGGTCTGACCGAGGCGTTGCCTTACCACCGTCTCTTCAACTCGCCAATCTCCGAGGCAGCCATCATCGGCACGGCTATCGGCTACGCGATGTGTGGCGGTCGTGTGATTCCGGAGATTATGTACTGCGACTTCCTCGGCTGTTGCGGCGACGAGGTATTCAACCAGCTGCCAAAGTGGCAGGCGATGAGCGGCAACATCCTCAAGATGCCGGTTGTCGTTCGCGTATCGGTCGGCAGCAAGTATGGCGCACAGCACTCGCAGGATTGGACTTCGCTCTGTACGCACATCCCCGGCCTGAAGGTCGTATTCCCGGTAACGCCATACGATGCAAAGGGTTTGATGAACGCCGCTTTGCAGGGCACCGATCCGGTTATCTTCTTCGAGAGCCAGCGCATCTACGATATCGGCGAGCAGTTCCACGAGGGCGGTGTTCCGCAGGGTTACTACGAGATTCCGATCGGCGAGCCGGATGTTAAGCGTGAAGGTAGCGATGTAACCATCCTCACCATCGGTGCTACGCTCTACCGCGCACTCAAGGCGGCAGACATCTTCCAGGAGAAGTACGGCATCAGCGCCGAGGTTATCGACGCACGTTCGCTCGTTCCGTTCAACTACGAGAAGGTTTTGGAGTCGGTCAAGAAGACCGGCAAGATCATCATCGCAGGCGATGCTACGGCTCGCGGCTCGTTCCTCAACGACCTGGCAGCCAACATCACCACGATGGCGTTCGACTATCTGGATGCAGCGCCTGTCGTTGTCGGCTCGCGTAACTGGATCACTCCGTGCCACGAGTTGGAGGAGGCGTTCTTCCCGCAGCCACAGTGGTTTGTGGACGCTTACCACGAGAAGATTGCTCCGATTGGCGGCTACACGCCTGTATGCAATATGACCGACGCCGAGATGGTGCGTCGCGCAAAGGCCGGCGTATAATCAGACTTATCGGGGAGCGATGAAACAGTTGGATGAACTCATAGCGATATCGCGCAAATATGGTCGCGATAGTCGTTTCGTTATAGCGGGAGGTGGCAACACCTCCTGCAAGGATGAGGAGAAGCTCTGGGTGAAGGCAAGCGGCCACGCCCTTGCCACCATCGACGAGGTGGGCTTTGCCGTATTGGATCGAGCGCTATTGAACCTGATCTCGACCAAGCAATACAGCGACGACTCCGCTACGCGCGAGGCGCAGGTGAAGCGCGACCTTTCGGCGGCCTGCATCTCGGAGGGGCGCAGTCCGTCGGTGGAGACCTCGTTGCACAACGCAATGAGTGCCCGCTTTGTCGTGCATCTGCACCCGACCATCGTCAATGGTCTGATGTCGAGCGTCGATGTCGAGGCAGAGACGGCTCGCCTGCTGGGCGACAAGGTGCTCTACGTACCCTATGCCGATCCCGGATATCCGCTCTTCAAGCGCGTCAGCGAGTGCATCAAGCACTACAAGGCACAGCACGGCGAGGAGCCGAAGGTCGTTCTGTTGCAGAATCACGGCATATTCGTCGGTGCAGATTCGACCGCCGAGATTGAGCAGCTCTACGACGAGGTGCTCGCCGTAATCGAGCGCGCAATCAAAACCCCTCTGCCGGAGGGTACGGCCGAGGTTGGCGAGTGCGTATGCGATGTCGTGCCGGCTGTGAGGATGATTCTCTCGCGAGGTGGCGAGGCAAAGACGCTGAAGGTAGCAAACAGCCCGCTCATCGAGTGGGCGGCCGCAAGCGAGGAGAACTTCGCCCGTGTGGCAGCTCCATTCTCGCCCGACGGCATCATCTATTGTGGCTCGAAGTATATCTACATTGCAGCCGAGGGCGCAGAGCAGATTCTCGCCGAGGCGGAGCAGAAAATCGAGGCATATAAGGCACAAAACGGCTACACGCCGAAGGTTATCCTCATCAAGGGCATCGGTCTGATCTCCGTCGGAGCGAACGCAAAGGAGTGTGGCATCGTGGAGGATGTCTATGTCGATATGATCAAGGTCGCGTGGCTGGCGCAGTCGTTCGGTGGCGAGCACCCGATGAGCGCCGAGCAGATTGCATTTGTCGAGGGTTGGGGAGTCGGAAAACACGGTTTGAAGATGAGCTCCGCCCACAGAGGTCGTGTCGAGAATAAGACGTTTATCATCACGGGTGCAGCGCAGGGCTTCGGCGAGGGTATCGCGCAGTGTCTGATTCGCGAGGGTGCAAACATCGTGGTTGCCGACCTGAACGAGCAGACGGGCACGCAGACCGTCGAGCGACTGAACGCCGCAGCGGGTGGCAACCGAGCCATATTCGCAAAGGCGAACATCGCCGACACGGAGAGCTTGGATGCGCTCATCCGCAGCACCGTATGCTGCTTTGGCGGCGTTGACGTATTCGTAAGCAATGCGGGCATAGCACGCGCCGGTGATCTGGAGTCGATGAGCATCGAGAACTTCGAGTTGCTCACCAAGATTAACTACCACGCCTACTTCCTCTGCGTGAAGGCGGCAAGCCGAGTGATGAAGCTCCAAAACCGCTACAACGAGGAGAGCTGGGGCGACATCATCCAGATCAACTCCAAGAGCGGTTTGCGCGGCTCGAAGGCGAACTTCGCCTACGCCGGCAGCAAGTTTGGCGGCATCGGTCTGACGCAGTCGTTCGCACTCGAATTGGCACCATACCGCATCAAGGTCAACTCCATCTGTCCGGGCAACTTCTACGACGGCCCGCTGTGGAGCGATCCGGTGAACGGTCTGTTCGTGCAGTTCCTCAACGCAGGTAAAGTGCCGGGCGCAAAGAGCGTTGAGGATGTGAGGGAGTTCTACCTCGCACAAGCGCCTATGCGCAAGGGTTGCTCGCCGTCGGACGTTTGCAAGGCGGTGCTGTACCTCATCGAGCAGACGTGTGAGACGGGCCAGGCAATTCCAATTACGGGCGGTCAGGTGATGCTCAACTAAACCCCTCGGACGAAGATTTACGAGCGTGAAGATCCTAACGAGCAGACATAGACGGGCGGAGGAGAATCTGGCTCTGGAGCAGGAGCTGCTCGCGGGCACGGAGCAGGTTGTGCTGCTCTACATCAACGAACGCGCGGTGGTCGTCGGTCGCAACCAGACCATCGAGGCCGAGGTCGACCTCACCTACTGCCACACGCACGACATCGAGGTTGTGCGTCGTCGCTCGGGAGGCGGAACGGTCTACCACGATGGCGGCAATCTTAACTACGCCATCATCTGCGACAGCGGCCCAAATCCGTTGGACAGGGACTACACCGAGCCCATTGTGTGGGCTCTGCGCCGGTTGGGCGTGGAGGCAACGGCGGGCGAACGTGGCGAAATCAGGGTTGGCGAGGAGAAGATCTCGGGTAGCGCGTGTATGGTCAGCCGAGGGCGAGTCCTCTTTCACGGAACGCTGCTCTTCGATGCCGACCTGACGGCGCTGGATGCAGCGTTGCAGGGCGACGAGAGCCGTCGAGGCAGGGGCGTCAAGTCGGTACGCAGCCGCGTCCGCAACCTCAAACCGCTATTGCATGATGTGGCCGATATGGAGCGCTTCACGGAGCGGATGCGCGAGGCCATAACAGAGTTTTACGCGCAAGAGTAACCCCGCAAGGGCGCGCTGACACCCCCGATTACGAACATAAAAACATCACCCCCACCGAGCGTTTCGGTAGGGGTGATTTTTGTTATACGGCACGCTACGAGGTGCTACTGAAACCTGATGACATCGTCCAGGCCCAACTCCTTGTACTGCGCGTGCAACTCGTCGTTGCGATCGGAGAGAATCAGCAACTTATCGCCCAGACACAACTCCGTACGGCCCTGTGGCACAAAGTAATCGCCATCGCGACACACCATCACCACCAGCGTATTGTCCGGCAGAGTGATACGGCTCAACGTGCTGCCCGAGGAGAGCATCTGCTCGTTGACCTCAACCTCGGTGAAGGCCGACTTCATCCTATCCTGCAACGCATCGCCAAACGAACTCTCGCGCTCGGAAAATGCCACACCAAAGGCGTTCGCCGCACCGCTGACGGTCGTACCCTGCACCACAAGCGAGATGATGGTTACGATGAATACCACGTTAAAAATCAGGTCGGCGTGAGCCACACCCTCGACCAACGGATAGGTGGCGAAGATAATCGGCACAGCGCCTCGCAGGCCTACCCACGAGATGTAGCAACGCGCCTTGAACGAGAACTTGCGGAATGGCAAGAGCGACAAGAACACCGCTATCGGACGGGCCGCAAACATCATAAACGCAGAGATTCCCACACCGAGCAGCAACGTCTTGAGTTCGAGCAATTCGCGCACGTCAACCAGCAGACCGAGCATAATAAACATAATAATCTGCACGAGCCACGTTACACCGTCGAAGAAGGTAACGAGCGTGCGCTTGTGTACAATCTTATGGTTACCCACGACCAAACCCGCGATATAGACCGCCAGATAGCCGTTGCCGTGGATGAGCGACGTGAACGAGAAGGTAAAGAATACGAACGCCAAAAGCAGCACCGAGTAGAGCGATGCGTTGCTGATGTTAATCTTATTGATGCTCCACACGGCCGCCTTACCCAGCAGAAAACCGAGCAACGCACCGACGAGCATCTGCACCACGAAGAGCATAATGCTCGTTGCCGCACCCATCGATTCGCGCACGGGCGAGAGCAGGGCAACAAGCAGCACGACAAGCACATAAGCCATCGGGTCGTTCGAGCCGCTCTCCAACTCCAGCATTGGTCGCAGATTCTCGCGCAGGCCCTGTTTCTTGCTTCGCAGAATCGAGAATACGGAGGCCGAGTCGGTCGACGACATCGTCGCCGCGAGCAGCAGCGCCGTCGGGAACGACATCACGACACCCGCCAACGGCGAGACAAAATAGACGAAGCCCGCCACGATGAGCGCCGTCAGCAATACGCCGACGGTCGAGAGTACAAGACCAGGTGCCAGCACGGCCCGAATCTCCGAAAACTTGGTATCCATACCACCCGAAAAGAGGATGATACAGAGTGCCAACATACCGATAAACTGCGTGAGTTCCGGCGAGTTAAACGAGAGAATCTCGTAGCCGAAAAAGAGACCTACGCCCAAAAAGAGCAACAGAGCCGGAGCACCGAAGCGGTAGGCAAATTTACCGGCCGCAACGGCACTGAAGAGCAATATTGCACCGACAAGCAAAAAATTTTCTGTCGTGATATTCATTCTTTACTTCTACTTTTTTATATCATTAACCAAACCTTCATTCCTCTATTGGATGCCCTGCTTCGAGAGAATCTTCACACCGCAGAGCGGACGGTACTCCAACTCGGAATACTCGAATGGCTGCACCGCTGCAAAACTGCCATCGGAGAGAGCGTAGACCATCACCGCCAGAGCCGAAACCTCGCGACGCGGAATGCGTTTCAGTGCCTCGTAGTCGCCACGCTCGATTGCCTCCATCAGCTTCGCACGCTGTGCGCGGTCGAAGGCCATAACCTCGCCACGCAGAAAGGCGCGCTTCTGCTTGTGGTACGGCTCGCCCTTCCCCGCCAGACGGAAGAGCAACCACACAGCTCCCGCAACCGCAACCACGATGCCCGCCATAATGAGCGACGAGCAGAGGTCGACAAGTTCGCTTGCCGAGCCCCAATACGAGCCGAGCGCGAAGAGCAGAGCACCTGCCAAAATCAAAAGAACCGGAAAGAGAAGCGACTTACGACGGCATACAACGATGCCCTCCGACGAAGCGTACAACGCCTCGCAAAAATCTATTTTATTCATTGTTTTGTATATCGTTTAATGGGTGAGGTGCGAAAGTAAACGACTGCACCCCACGCGTGTAAAAAATGTGTTGAATTAATGGTAAATTATGCGTTTCGAGATAGCGCACCCATCACAATCGCAACACACAGAGCGTATAGATGTAATAATCTGCCGCTCTTACACTTAAACGACAAAGACAAGATCCGAACACAGAGCCCGCACCTATGGTAACGCCGCGCATCGGCTCGGCTCCGCACACACTGCGCGAGGCGGTCTGTCGGAAGTTCACACCCGACACATTGACGGCCGGCACCTGTACCCGAACGACACGCTCGGCCGAGGAGTTGTCGCGATGGGCGCACTCCACCTGGCAGGCATACTCGCTCGCAAGCACTTCGCACCTGCGCTCTGCACCCTGCACCTCCGCCGATGGCACACAACCGAGCCACTCCGCTGCAAAACAGCCGAGCAGAAGGATGAGTATGGCGATATAGCGGCGCATTGTGTTAGAACGTGTTACAAATGGTTCGTATCGGTTTAACAATAAAGTCGGATGCAAAGATAGTAAAATTTACGAAAAATCGACCTCTCTATTCGCCATCGATGATTTTTGCAATCGTCGAGTCGATATATCGCTGAATATCGGCCTTCAACGACTTGTAGAGCGGGCACGACGTGTAGTTTTCGTTGTCGAGCAGCACGTCGCGTATCGAGCGCAGCGAGTTGGTGTAGTTGCTCATCTCGTTCTTCAGCGCCACACCCTCCTTCGAGCAGGCGACAATCCTCGCAATGGACATCTGGCGCAGCTTCTCGCACACACCGCTCAGCACAACCATCACCACGTTGTCCATCAGCGTATGGCCGTGCATAAAGAGGTACGTCAGTTCGGGCAGCACACCCTTGCGGGTGAGGTACTCGGCAAAGCGCGGCATATCCTTCGCCATCTCCGGATAGAGTTCGCAGAGCGAGCGTTCGCGTTGCTCGACGTGGCGCGCCAGCCAAGCGATAGTGTTGGCACCGTTCTTCTCCAAATCGAGGTAGCCGAGGCGCACCGTCGACTTGAATTCGAGCAGCGTAAAGACATTCTCCGTATGTTTGCTCGCCGAGTAGACATACCACAGAAACAGCGGATAGATCGTTCGCGAATACGCTGCCATAAAGCCCTCGAAATCGAAGATTCGCGTATCGTTTTTGGTCGCCTTTACGCAAACATTGTGCAGCGAGGGTGCATAGCAGAGATAGTTCTCGGTGGCGTAGGCGTAGGTGTGGAACATATAGGGCGAGGAGCATATCATACGCGACTGCTCGTCGTCCTCCGAGAGCAGATAGTCGAAGTCCGAATCCATACACAGCAACATCTGCTCGTTGGCCGACGCTGCGGCCTTTAGCAACACTTTTTTACCCTTAGGTAAATCCTCACGCGTCGGTACCGATATCTCGAATCGCAGATACGGGTTGACGAAGTGATCGAAAATACCCCTCCAGAAGGCCACATCCTCATACCCCTCGACAAAGACCTTCACCAGCCGTTTGCCATCCTCGACACGCAACGGCTCGGGCAGCGTCTCCAAATCGACCTTACCCGAACGCAGCGCACGCGAGCGCATTTTCTCGATCATCTGCTTGCGACGAAGTGCCGCACGCTCCTCTTTTCGTCCCATTTTGCACACTTTTTTTCGCGTTTTTGCCGTTTACCGACAAAAACCGTCAACAAATATAGCTAAATATCCCCGATTTCACAAAATAATCGCTACCTTTGCGCGTATTATTTAATGTTAAAAACATTAAGCATCCCGAAAATAATGGCAGATTGGAAAGAGCGTCTGGGTGTGGTCTACTCAACAAATCCGGACTTCAAATACGACAACGGCGAGAGCGAGCAGGCGGAGACGCTCGCCCCCGAGAAACAGAACCTCCGCGTATGGCGCGACACACACGGCCGTGCCGGCAAGGTGGCGACCATCGTGCGCGGCTTCGTCGGCAGCGACGACGACCTGGCAGCACTCGGCAAGCGACTCAAACAGCGCATCGGCGTGGGTGGCTCGGTCAAGGATGGAGAGATCATCATTCAGGGCGAGCACCGCGACCGCGTAACGCAGCTGCTCGTCGAGGAGGGGTATTCGCGAACAAAAAAGGTTTAGCATAAATGAAGAGCTTCATCTCGCACACGTTGCTGCTCGCCATTGCGCTGTGCACAGCATTCGAGGGCGTGGCGCAGTCGCGCTCGCGCCGAGCAACCATCGAGCAACTCACGACACAAATCGAGACACTCGCCCACCGCGTAGATTCGTTGCAGCGGGAGGTTGAGCGTCGCGTGGAGCGCGAGGGAACGTGCAACCCCGAGTGGGACAAGTGGCAGGACGTGCGCTACAACTACGGCTTCAACACCGAAAAGACGCCTACGTTCACGACTATCGACGGCGTGGTCGAGTCGACCGTAATGATGTCCGTACGCGGTGGTCGCGGTCGTTGGAACAGCACGGTCGGCACTCCGTACTCGAAGTTCGTCGACGGCGGTCATCTCTTCGAGGGTTGGAACGCATCGGAGAGCTGCCGACTGACGATGCTCATCGGCAAGCAGGCCCCCGACATCGCCTGCATACAGGTCTACTCGCCAAAAGGACTCTATCGCTCGTCGCGCCACTTCGGCTGGGTGAAACTCGGCTCGGACACGGCGTGCGAGGGTGTCGACTTTGGTCGTCGCTGGGTGAAGTCCTTCGTACCGATATCGCTCGGTACGCTCGACAAGGCACCGACCGACACCTACAACCTCAACGAGCAGCTCGACTCGACGCGAGTTCCGCTCGGCACAATCTACTACGACACATCGGCCGACCGCATCGGCTGCTACACCTCCGAGGGGTGGAAGTATCTTAAATTCGAATAATGAAGGGAGTTTTACGACATATCGCATTACTTGTCGCGCTCGTGTGGTGCGGCTCGGCGGCGGCACAATACTACTCGTGGGGTGCCGACCCGACCTCTATGCGTTGGCGTAAAATCAAGAGCAACAAGCTCTCCGTCATATACCCCGACACGGCCAAGGAGATCGGCTACGAGCTGATGTACTACGCCAAGACCATCCAGCCATCCATCGACTTCGGCTTCCGTCGCGGCCCGATGAACATCCCGTTCATCATCCACCCCGAGAACGCCCGCTCGAACGGTTTGGTTATGTGGCTGCCGCGCCGCGTGGAGATACTCTCCTCGCCGGCCATTAACGGCTACTCTATGCCTTGGCTCAAACAGCTCGTCGCACACGAGTATCGCCACGCCGTGCAGTACAACAATCTCGACCGAGGCTGGGTGCGTGCGTTCAGCTACCTGCTCGGTCAGCAGAGCAAAACCATCGGTCTGCTCTTTATGCCGCTGTGGGCATTGGAGGGCGATGCCGTAATCTCCGAGACGGCGATGAGCTCCTACGGTCGCGCCCTGCAACCATCCTTCACGATGCACTATCGCGCCATCGGCGAACGCCTGCTGGAGCGCAAGAATCTCGATAAGTGGTTCTGCGGCTCGTATCGCGAGTATATCCCCGACCACTACCACTTCGGCTATCAGGTTACGGCCTATGCCGACACGAAGTACGACGAAAACATCTGGGATCGCATCGTACACTACGCCGTGCGCAACCCGTACGTCATCGTCACCACAGCCGTAGCACTCAAGAAGTTCTACCAGACGAACACCGGTTCGCTCGTCCGCGAGACGTTCACCGACCTGAATCGCTTCTGGGCATCGCTGCCGACGACGTACGACTCCTCGGAGCGCATACCGACGCCGGCCCAAAAGAGCTACACGACCTACCGCTACCCTATGCCGTTCGGAGCCAAGCATATCATCTCGCTCAAGGAGGATCTCGACCGCCCGACGGCGCTGGTCAAGACCAACAGCGAGACGGGCGAGGAGAGCCGCATCTGCTACACGGGTAACATCTCGACACGCCCGACAATGAAGGACGGCCGCATCTGGTGGACCGAGTATCGTCGCAGCGTGCTCTACCAGCAGAGAGTCAATTCGCGCCTATGCTACATCGACCTTGGCAAGCGTCGTGCGCGCACCGCATACCGCCATCGCAACGTGCTCTACCCGACCGCAATCGACAACAGCGACCAGCTTGCGTGGGTTGAGTATCGCCCGAATGGAGTTTATGCCGTGATGCGTGGCGACCGACGCCACCGCAGCGAGATTGCCGCGCTACCGTTCGGTGTGGAGCTTCACGCGCTCGCATACGACAACCTCACCCGACACATCTACTTCATCGCCACCTCGGACGATGGTATGTGGCTCGGACGAGTCAATCGCGACGGAACAACGACACGCCTCACCGAAGGGGCATATATCACAATCAGCGACTTGCGCGCTCGCGACGGCGTCCTCTACTTCGGCTCGATACAGTCGGGTAAGGACGAGGCACACTGCTACGACATCGCCTCGGGCAAGGAGTATCGCATCTCCAACTCGCGCTACGGCTCGTTCTCGCCGATGCCCGACTACGAGGGTAATGTGCTGATGACCACCTACGACAGCAATGGCTACCAGCTCGCACGCCAGACGCTCAACCGCAAGGATATGTTGCACGTCCAGGCATCGCGCCTGCCATTGAACACGGTCAATCCGCCACGCAAAAAGTGGGACGTACCGAATCTCGACACCGTCCGCTTCGAAGGTAAGGCAAAGGATACGACCATCCTCAACCACAAGTCGCGTCGCTACTCGAAATTCTCGCACCTGTTCAACATCCACTCGTGGGCACCCGCCTCGTACAATCCGTTCGAGCTGACCGAGGAGGGTAAGTTCGACTTCAACCTCGGCGTAACGCTCATCACGCAGAATCTGCTCTCGAGTGCCGACGGATATATTTCGTGGGGATGGAACGCCAAGGAGGGCCACTTCTACAAGGGCTCGCTGCGCTACTACGGCCTCGGTGTAAACCTCGCTGTAAGCGGCTCGTACGGTGGTACGCAACAGCTCTACACGGTCTACACCTATGAGAAGGACGAGAACGGCAAGTACAACATCGTCTTCCCCGAGGAGCCGAAGCTCGACAAATACTATAACATTCAGGCGTCGGTATCGTTGCCGCTCTACTTCCAATGCGGCTACAACACCCGCTACCTGGGCATCAACGCCGCGTGGAACTACACGAACGGTCTGGTCGTAAAGACCGGCGATATCAAAATCGAGAACGGTCGCGTGACGAACCTCGCCAAGATCGGCTATACGGAGGGTTTGCATCTGTTGCAGTTCGGCGTCGGCTACCAAAATTCGGTACAACTCGCCCACAAGGACTTCCTGCCGCGATGGAGCCAGACGCTCTCGTTCAACTACGCTTTCAATCCGGCCAACTCCGACTTCGGCCGACTCGTATCGCTCTACGGCAAGTTCTATCTGCCGGGATTCGCCGCCCACAACTCGCTCTCGCTGGCGCTGCTCTACCAGACCTCGATCGGTGGTTTCGACTCGAAACTCCTCGCATCGAACCTCTCATTCAGCTCCTCGCGACTGCTGCCGCGCGGTTTCTACTCGGCCGAGATCAGCAACCATAACTACTTCGCCGCATCGCTCAACTACCAGCTTCCGATATGCTATCCGGAGGGCGGTATCCCGTCGATACTCTACTTCAAGCGCATCCGCCTTAACGTAGGTGTCGACTATGCGTCGTTCGACAACCAATACTTCGTCGAGTATCCGAACGGCACACTGGAGGTGAGCTCCAAGCGCAAGCACCTCCTCTCCTACGGCGGCGACATCACTTTCGATGTGAATCTGTTCCAGATGCCGGCAGCCGCAACTACGGCTGTTACGGTCTCGATATACAAACCTCACGGCAAAAAGGGGCTCTACGTCTCGGCGGGAGTCGGCTTGCCGTTCTAACAAATCGTAAACAACCGTTAGGATTATGAAGAGAACAACCAATAAAACCCAGAAGCAGTCGCGACAGAGCAAAATCATCCGCTGGATGTGGATCATCTGCTTGTCGCCATTGGCATTGATACTATTTCTGCTCGCGCTGACCGCCATCGGCACCTTCGGCCGTATGCCGTCGTTCGAGGAGCTGGAGAACCCGAAGAGCAACCTCGCCACCGAGATCTACGCCGACAACGGCAAGGTGCTTGGCAGTTTCTTCGTGCAAAACCGTTCGTATGTGCAGTATGCCGACCTCTTCCCGCAGGACTCGACCGCACTGCTGCAGCTCTCGGGCCGCACCGTGCCACCCGTTGCCGCAGCGCTCATCGCTACGGAGGATGCCCGCTTCTACTCGCATTCGGGTATCGACCTGCAGTCGCTGATGCGCGTGGGTGTCAAGACCATTATGCTCGGTCGCTCGTCGCAGGGCGGTGGCTCGACCATCACACAGCAGCTGGCGAAGAACCTCTTCCCGCGCGATAACTCGCGAGGTGTGTCGAAGCCGGTGAAGATGGCGAAGCTCGTCATCGCCAAGCTCAAGGAGTGGATTACGGCCATCAAACTCGAATACAACTACACGAAGGAGGAGATCGTAGCGATGTACCTGAACACCGTTGAGTACGGCTCTAACGCCTTCGGTATCAAGTCGGCAGCGCAGACCTTCTTCGGCAAGTCGCCCGACGAGCTGAACTTGCAGGAGGCGGCCGTTCTGGTCGGTGTGGTGAACGCTCCGACGCGCTACTCGCCGGTGCGCAACCCCGAGAATGCTCTCGCACGTCGCAACCTCGTACTGAAACGTATCTCGGAGACGGGTGCCATCACTCGCGAGCAGTGCGACTCAATATCGGCTCTGCCCATCACGCTCAACTTCCGCCCGATTTCGCACAACTATGGTCAGGCGACCTACTTCCGCGAGATGTTGCGTCTGGTGATGAACGCCAAGCCGCCGAAGCGTCGCAACTTCTACACCGAGTGGGACTACGAGCAGGCGTGCAAACTCTACGAGGAGAATCCGCTCTACGGCTGGTGCTACAAAAACCGCAAGGCCGACGGCACGGAGTATAACATCTACCGCGACGGTCTGAAAATCTATACCACGATCAACGCCTCGATGCAGGAGTATGCCGAGCAGGCGCTCTTCAAGCAGCTGCAGACAGTCATTCAGCCGGCTATGGACGAGCAGGTGCGCAACACCCGCACGCTCTTCAACGACACCACACCGGAGGAGGTCGAGAAGATTATCCGCCGTGCGATGCGCAACTCGGATCGCTTCCGCAATATGAAGCAGTCGGGCGTGAGCGAGAAGGAGATCTACGCGAGCTTCGAGCGCAAGTGCCGAATGAAGGTCTTCACGTTCCGTGGCGAGCGCGACACGTTGCTCACTCCGCGCGACTCGATTCTCCACCACAAACGCATTATGCGCGCTGCGTTCGTAGCTATGGAGCCACAGACAGGCCACGTCAAGGCCTATGTCGGCGGCCCTTCGTTCCAATACTTCAAGTACGATATGGCGAAGCAGGGCAAGCGACAAATCGGCTCGACCGTAAAGCCGTTCATCTATACGTTCGCCATCGACCACCTCGGTATGTCGCCTTGCACGATGGTGCCTAACCTGCCCGTTACGATCGAGACGGCTGTCGGTACGGCGTGGTCGCCAAAGGAGGCGGGCAAAATCGAGTACGACGGTGTGATGCACCCGCTCAAGTGGGGCTTGGCTCTCTCGCGCAACAACTACTCGGCGTGGATTATGAAGCAGGCCAAGCAGCCGGAGGCGGTTGCCGACTTTCTGCACAATATGGGTATCCACAGCTATATCGACCCGGTGTATGCGCTCTGTCTGGGCACCTTCGAGTCGAATGTCTTCGAGATGGTGAGCGCCTACTCGACCTTCGCCAACGAGGGCGTCTACAACTCGCCGCTCTTCGTTACCCATATCGAGGATCGTCAGGGTAACCTCATCTCGTCGTTCTCCTCCTCGTCGCAGGATGCCATCAGCAAGGAGACCGCCTACACGATGATCACAATGCTGCGCAACGTGATCAACCACGGTACGGGTGGCCGTATGAATTGGCAGTTCGGTATGCAGGATGTAGAGGTGGCCGGCAAGACCGGTACGTCGAACGACAACCGCGACGGTTGGTTTATGTGCGTTACTCCGCGCCTGGTTGCAGGTGCGTGGGTTGGTGGCGAGGATCAGCAGATTCACCTCCGCCGACGTGGCGAGGGCTCGGTGATGGCATTGCCTATCGTGGGCGACTTCCTCACCCGCGCCTACAACGATCCGAAGTGCCGCATCAGCCGCGAGGACCGCTTCTCGCGTCCGCCTATGTGGACCGAGCAGGTGTGCGACGAGTCGGCAGAGGCCGTAGCGAGCTATTCGCAGTACATCGAGGACGAGTTCTTCGAGTAGTCGATGAGCGCGCGCAAGACCACAATCAAGAAAATAAGAACAAAAACAAGATAACACAGGTATGAAATTAGCAGTAGTAGGCGCAAGTGGCGCCGTAGGTCAGGAGTTTTTGAGAATCCTCGAGGAGCATAACTTCCCGTGCGACGAGCTGTTGCTCTTTGGTTCGGCTCGCAGCGCAGGTCAGAAGCGCACGTTCCGAGGCAAGGAGTTGGAGATAAAGCTGTTGCAGCACAACGACGACTTCAAGGGTGTGGACATCGCCCTCGTATCGGCGGGTGGCAGCGTGTCGCGCGAGTTTGCCGAGACGATCACCAAACACGGTACGCTGATGATCGACAACTCGAGCTGTTACCGTATGGACGACGATGTGCCGTTGGTCGTGCCGGAGGTCAATCCGGAGGATGCACTCAACGCACCGCGCCGCATCATCGCCAACCCTAACTGCACAACAATCCAGATGGTCGTAGCGCTGGCCGCCATCGAGAAAGTGTCGCACATCCGCCGCGTACACGTCTCGACCTACCAGTCGGCAAGCGGTGCGGGCGCACAGGCGATGGCCGAGCTCGAAGCACAGCACGCCTCGATTGCGCAGGGCGAAGAGCCGACCGTCGAGAAGTTTGCCTACCAGCTCGCCTTCAATGTCATTCCTCACATCGATGTCTTCACCGACAACGGCTATACGAAGGAGGAGATGAAGATGTTCAACGAGACGCGCAAGATTATGCACTCGGACATCAGCGTCTCGGCTACCTGCGTTCGCGTACCGGTTATGCGCGCCCACTCGGAGAGCATCTGGGTTGAGACCGAGCGTCCGATTTCGGTCGAGGAGGCACGCGCAGCATTTGCCGCAGCGGAGGGTGTCGTGGTGATGGATGCTCCGGAGGCAAAAGAGTACCCTATGCCGCTCTTCATCGCCCACAAAGAGCCGGTCTACGTAGGTCGCATCCGCAAGGATCTCACCTGCGAGTGCGGTCTCTCGTTCTGGTGCGTTGCCGACCAGATAAAGAAGGGCGCAGCACTCAACGCTGTACAGATTGCGGAGTGGCTGTTGGCACACAAAAAGTAGCCCTCCGAGCCACAAAACAACATTTTACGGAGATATTGCACTCTTCTCACAATAAAGATTTTGCAAATTCGTTAAATGTTTTGTATTTTTGCGCGATTATACACCGCGAGAAAACGATTTGCGATGAAACGATTTTTAATTTGGTTTACGATTGTCGCTGGTGCGACTACCATACTCTTCTCCTGCTCGGGAGCAGGTCAGGTTGCCAAGAGTGGCGATCCGGAGTTGATATATCAGACCGCGATGCGCTTCTACTCGGCTGAGAAGTGGAGCCGCGCGGCCAACCTCTTCGATGCTTGTTTGGGCTACTACATCGGCTCGGAGCGCGAGGATTCGATTGCGTTCTTCTCGGCTCGCAGCAAGTTCAAGCACCGCGACTACCACGATGCACAGACCGGTTTTGACGAGTTCCGTCGTCGTTTCGGCCGAAGCGTATTCATCGAGGATGCCGAGGGTATGCACGCCCTCTGTCAGTACTACCTGGCACCGGGCCCTACGCGCGACCAGACGCTCACGGCACAGGCCATCGTATCGGCAAGCGAATTCATCGAGCGTTATCCGCAGTCGACTCGCGTGGAGGCATTCCGCGATATTATCGAGGAGCTCACGCTGCGTCTGCACGAGCGTACCTATCTGAACGCCTACACCTACTTCAAGACACAGAAGTACAAGTCGGCAATCATCGCATTCCGCAACGCACTCAAGGAGTATGGCAACTCGGCTCATCGCGAGGACATTATGTACCTGATGGTGGTATCGAAGTATCGTCTGGCCCACAACTCGATTGCCGAGAAGCAGGCCGACCGCTACCTCTCGATGCTCGACTCCTACTACTCGTTCATCGAGGAGTATCCTGAATCGAAAAACATCAAGGAGATTGAGCGCTACGCCAAGGAGGCAAAGAATTTCATTGACAAAAATAACACAGAAAAACAACTATAAGATGGAGATCAAGAAGAACATTCCGAACAACACGGTAACTCGCAAGCTCGTCGATTTCGACCACGAAACGGGTAATGTGTACAAGAGCATCAACGTCATCGCTCGTCGTGCAAACCAGATTTCGGCCGAGCTCAAGACCGAGCTCAACCGCAAACTCGCCGATTTCGCAACGTCGGCAGCCGACACGATGGAGGAGACCTTCGAGAACCGCGAGCAAATCGAGATTTCGCGCTACTACGAGCGTCTACCAAAGCCGGCCATCATCGCAACCGAGGAGTTCCTCGACGATGAGGTTTACTATCGCGACGGCGAGAGCAAATAATTCTTCTAAACCGATAAGAGTATGCTGCAAGGAAAGCATATACTTTTGGGAATAACCGGCAGCATAGCGGCTTATAAAGCGGCTATGCTTTGTCGTATTTTGCGTGTGGCAGGTGCCGACGTGAAGGTCGTGATGACCGCCACCGCCAAAGAGTTTATCACGCCACTTACGATGGCGACGCTCTCGAAGCATCCGATACTCGTCGAGTTCTTCAATCCGGAGAACGGCGAGTGGAACTCCCACATATCGCTCGGCGAGTGGGCGGACTGCTTCCTCATTGCACCGGCAACAGCCAACACCATCGCCAAGATGGCCCACGGCATCGCCGACAACCTGCTGCTCACGACCTACCTTTCGGCTCGCTGCAAGACGGTCGTGGCACCGGCTATGGATTGCGATATGTTCGCACACATCACCACACAGGAGAATCTCGCCACGCTGCGCCGTCACGGGGTGGAGATAATCGACTCGCCGGAGGGCGAATTGGCAAGCGGATTGTGTGGCAAGGGCCGTATGGCCGAGCCGGAGCAGATTGTAGAGTTCGTCCGAGAGCTCCTCTCCGAAAAAAAAAAGAGTAATCTCACAGGTCGCCACTTTGTAGTTACCGCAGGTGCTACCATCGAGGCGATCGATCCCGTACGCTATATCACCAACCACTCCACCGGCCGAATGGGTTATGCCATCGCCGGCGAGTTGGCTGCACGCGGAGCGAAAGTAACGCTCGTCAGCGGCCGTACATCACTCGCTACCCCGAAGGGTGTCGAGCGCGTCGATGTGCTCTCGGCCGAGCAGATGTACGAGCAGACCGTGCGCCACTTCGACAAGGCCGACGGTGCGGTTATGTGCGCCGCCGTTGCCGACTACACGCCGGAGGAGGTTGCCGAGCACAAAATCAAGAAGAGCGACGACGATATGTGCATCCGCCTACGTCGCACGAAGGATATTGCTGCTGCACTCGGAGCCCGAAAAGGCGACCGCGTGATGGTGGGCTTTGCGCTCGAGAGCGACGAGGGTGTGGCAAGTGCCGAGAGCAAGCTGCGCCGCAAGGGTTTCGATTTCATCGTCCTCAACTCGCTGCTCGACCCGGGTGCAGGGTTTGGCGTGGATACCAACAAAGTT
Source organism: Alistipes sp. (assembly GCA_045635325.1). Lineage (GTDB taxonomy): Bacteria > Bacteroidota > Bacteroidia > Bacteroidales > Rikenellaceae > Alistipes. The sequence goes on along the minus strand of JAZRBZ010000012.1, from coordinate 37,844 downwards.
ACGTTCATCGATGCGGAGCGTCACGAGCAGTTGCCGCTGATGCCGAAAAGCGAGGTGGCAGAGCGAATCGCCGACCGCATCGAGCAGATATTTTCTCACAAGCAAAATCAGTAAGAAACCAGGATGTTGCGCTCGCTGACCGTTGAAAACTATGCGCTTATCGATCGTCTCGACGTTCGATTCGACGACCGTCTGAATATCATCACCGGCGAAACCGGTGCGGGAAAGTCTATTCTGATGGGCGCACTCGGTCTGTTGCTCGGTGCAAAACCCGATGCCGACTCCGCACTCAAGGATCGTACGCGTAACTGCGTGGTCGAGGCCGTGTTCGATGTCTCGGCACTCGCACTGAAGCCGATTTTCGAGGAGTACGACCTCGACTATGAGCCGCAGACGGTTATTCGTCGCGTCATTATGCCGAGCGGCAAGAGCCGTTCGTTCGTAAACGACGTGCCCGTTCAGGCGGCATCGCTCAAGGCACTCGGCGAGTACCTGATCGACATCCACTCGCAACATCGCAACCTGATTCTCTCATCGGAGCAGTTCCGCACCGATGCACTCGACACCATTGCAGGATGCACGCCAATCAAGAGTGAGTATCGCGCCTGCTTCACTGCGCTCGGCAAGGCACGCCGCGCATTGGAGGAGGCCCTTGCCGCACAATCGAAGTCGCACGACGACGAGGATTGGCTGCGCCATCAGGTCGAGGAACTTCGCAGTGCTGCGTTGCGCGAAGGCGAGAGCGAGGAGCTCGAGAGCGAACTTCGCCTGCTCGAGAATGCCGACGCCATCCGCGATACGCTCCTGCAACTGCACTCGTCGCTCGACGACGAGCCAAACGGCATACTATCCCTGCTCAAAGCGTCGGAGAGTGCCCTGCGCCACATCACCGCATCGTACCCTACGGCCGAGGAACTGGCCGAGCGTCTGCACTCGGTGGGCATCGAGCTCAAGGATATCAACCAACAAGTGGAGTCGGATGCCGAACGGAGCAATACCGATCCGGAGCGCATCGAGCAGATCGGCGCACGACTCGATACACTCTACGCCCTCTGCGCCAAACACCGCGTGACGGATGTTGCGGCACTTATCGAGGTGCGCGACCGCTACACTGCCGAACTCGATGCCATCGAGCACGGCGACGAGCAGGTGGCAGCACTCCGCAAGAATGTCGCCGTCGAGGAGACGCGAGCACACGCGCTGGCCGCAACGCTCCACGAACTTCGCTCGAAGGCCGCACCGCAATTCGATGCAGATGTCGAGCAGATACTCCACAAGGTCGGTATGGAGGGTGCGCGATTCACCACCCGCCTGACCGAAACACAGCTCGGCGCATCGGGCAGCGACCGCGTTGAGTTCCTCTTCACGGCAAACGCCCAAATCGAGCCACGCGCCATCGACCGCATCGCCTCGGGCGGTGAGCTCTCGCGCGTAATGCTCGCACTGAAGGCGATTCTTGCCAAGCAGTTATCGCTGCCGACCATCGTTTTCGACGAGATCGACACCGGCGTATCGGGCCGTGTGGCAGATGCCGTCGGCGACATCATCAACTCGCTCTCCTGTTCGATGCAGGTGATCGACATCACCCATCTCCCGCAGGTTGCGGCCAAAGGCAACACCCACCTGCTCGTCTACAAGGAGCAGGGCGTAACACATCTGCGTACGCTCTCCGACGAGGAGCGCGTGGTTGAGATTGCAAAGATGCTCTCGGGCAGCACCATAACCGACGCGGCTCTCTTGCAGGCGCGTCATCTGCTCGGCAAATAGTCTTCGCGTATGGGCATACGGCACAAAATAGTACTCGTAATCCTCTCTCTGCTGGCCATTGGCTGCGGAGGGCAGTCGCTCGTCGAGTTGCAGGGTGTAGAGCTCTGCTACGCACCGCGCTACGCCAAGGGTTTCGAGATACTTGCCGACACGCTCCGCGAGGGCAATCACATAATCCGCATTACAAACCCCTATCAGAGCGATTCGTCGTTCGAGCAGCTCATCTACCTGCACGACGAGGGCACGACTCCGCCCGCAGAGTTTACAGGCAGCGCAGTCCGTCGGCCCGTTGAGCGCATCGCGGTACTCTCGTCGAGCTTCGTGGCGATGCTCGATGCCATCGGTTGCGAGGAGCGCATCGTCGGGGTTTCGGGGCTGAAGTTTATCTCGAACGAACACATCAAGGCCGCTGCCGAGGAGGGACGCGTAGGCGAAATCGGCTACGACTCGAATATGGATTTCGAGCAGATCACCTCGCGCCACACCGACATCGTCCTGCTCTACGGACTCTATGGCGAGGATGGCGCACTGACGGCCAAACTGCGCGAGCTCGGTATACCTTATTTATATATAGGCGACTATGTCGAGTGCGAACCGCTCGGCAAGGCCGAATGGATGGTTGCGCTCGGCTACCTGTGTGGCTGTCCGGAGCGAGCCATCGAGCAGTTTCGCCAAATCGAGGAGCGCTACGTTGCCATCCGCGATTGCAAGCATTGCTCGGCGTATCGTCCGCGCGTGATGCTCAACCTTCCCTACCGCGACACCTGGTTTATGCCCTCGGTTCGCAGCTATGCCGTACGACTCATAGAGGATGCGGGCGGCGAGTATATCTACACGCAGAACGATACAAACTCCTCTGTACCAATCACTACCGAGGAGGCCCTGCTGCTCGCCTCGAAGGCCGATTTCTGGCTCAACGTCGGGCAGCTCACCACGCTCGACGAGCTCCGCGCGACGGCTCCGCGCTTTGCCGCGATTGACGCCGTACGCCACGGCCGCACCTACAACAACAACCGCCGAACAACCGCCGTCGGAGGCAGCGACTTCTGGGAGTCGGGGGCTGTTCGTCCCGATTTGGTGCTGGCAGATATGGTGAAGATTCTGCACCACGAAGCACCAACCGACTCGTTATACTACTACCGAAAACTCGAATAATCAGCCGACATGCAACGCCGACACCACATACTATTCACGACGCTCACCGTAGCAGTTATCGCACTTCTGCTCTGCGACTTGGCTATCGGAACGGTCGCCCTGTCGCCACGCGAACTGTGGTCGGCACTCTTCGGCGGAGGCGAGGCGGATGCCACCCTGCGAAGCATCATCATCGACATCCGACTCACGAAGGCCGTAATGGCTCTCATCGCGGGTGTTGCGCTGTCGATCAGCGGTTTGCAGATGCAGACGCTCTTCCGCAACCCGATGGCCGGCCCGTATGTACTCGGTGTGAGCGCGGGTGCGAGTTTCGGCGTGGCACTCTTTCTGCTCGGTGCGCCACTCGTGGGCATCACGGCAAGCGGTGCGCTCGGCACGCTCGGCACGGCAGGAGCTGCGTGGGTGGGTGCTGCGGTCGTACTACTGGCGGTGGTCGCGCTCTCGCGTCGCATCAAGGATATTATGGTCATACTGATTCTCGGTATGATGCTCTCGTCGGCACTCGGCGCTGTGGTCGAGATACTTCAATACCTGAGTAACGAGCAGTCGCTCAAGTCGTTCGTTGTGTGGACGATGGGCTCGCTCGGCGATGTTACACGCACGCAACTCGCTATCATCGCACCGCTCGTTACGCTCGGTCTTGCACTCTCGGTGGCAACCGTCAAGTCGCTCAACACGCTGCTCCTCGGCGAGACATACGCCCGCACGAGCGGCCTCAATCTCCCGCGCACTCGTCGCGCAATACTCTGCTCGACTACACTGCTCGCCGGTACGATTACCGCCTTTTGCGGTCCGGTCGGCTTTGTCGGTCTGGCCGTTCCGCATATTGCGCGTATGATGTTCCGCTCGGCCGACCATCGTACGCTGCTGCCGGCATCGGCTCTCATCGGCGGTGTGATGATGCTCCTGGGCGACATCATTTCAAAAGCATTGGTACTGCCTATCAACACGATAACCGCGCTGATGGGTATCCCGATAGTGGTATACATAGTCCTTCGTAATCGAAACCTGATGCAATGATCCGACTCGAAAACATATCGCTCGGCTACGGTTCACGCACGCTGCTCGACGGCGCATCGCTCCACATCAAGGCGGGCGAGGCGGTGGCTCTCATCGGCCGTAATGGTGCGGGCAAGAGTTCGCTATTGCGCGTCATAACCGCCATCGAGCGCCCTCGCTCGGGCCGCGTATTGCTTGACGGCCAAGATATTGCAGCGTTGGATGCCGAGCTGCGCGCTCGACTCGTGGCCTTTGTCGGCACGGAGCGTGTGCGCATCGCCAACCTCCGCTGCGAGGATGTGGTTGCCATCGGTCGCGCACCATACACCAACTGGGTGGGACGCTTGCAGGAGGAGGATCGTCGCATTGTCGCCGAGGCGTTGGCGGCCGTCGGTATGACGCACTTTGCCGAGCGCACCATCGATACGCTCTCCGACGGTGAGTGTCAGCGCATTATGATTGCTCGCGCCCTAGCGCAGCAGACTCCCGTAATCGTACTCGACGAGCCGACCGCGTTCCTCGACATTCCGACACGCTTTCAGATATGCCGCTTGCTGGGCGAACTTGCTCATAATGAGGGCAAAGCGATACTCTTCTCGACGCACGACACGGACGCTGCGCTGCCCGTTTGCGACCATCTGGCAATCATCGAAAACGGCACGCTGTGCGACACTCCAGCGAGCGACGCAGCCGAGCGAATCGGCTCACTTTTCGGCATATAACAGAGCGTTTTAGCTCTGTCATAGGCAGTTTCGTTCTCCATTTTCGCGGCCGTTCTCACTTTTTTCCGAATTTTATTTGCGTATTGCTATTATTTTACTACCTTTGCACCGCTAAATGCCCCAAAATCTGTTGGGGATATAGCGGTAGGGCCCATTCGTCTATCGGTTAGGACGCAAGATTTTCATTCTTGAAAGAGGAGTTCGACTCTCCTATGGGCTACAACGACAACAGAGCGGGGGGGGCAGATTGATCGCCAACCGATTCTGTGGGCTGGAAAAACAATCGAGGAGCGGGGCTCGGCCCTATCCGAAACCACCTACGGGTGGAGGTCTTCGCCGAATGAGACCGCTGCTGTGCAGTGAAGATTCGGCAAACGAAAAAGCAAACGAAAAAAACAAACAAAAAAAACAATAAGTAACTATGGCAAATCACAAGTCGTCTGAAAAGAGAATTCGCCAGACCGCTACGAAGCGTGCTCACAACCGTCTTTATCACAAGACTGCTCGTAACGCTGTTAAGGCATTGCGTAACACCACTGATAAGGCAGCTGCCGAGGCATTGCTTCCAAAGGTAACCGCTATGTTGGACAAGTTGGCTAAGCTCCACATCGTTCACAAGAACAAGGCAGGTAACCTCAAGGGCGCAATTCAGTTGCACGTAAACGCTCTCTAATCGAGGGGTTTACCAACAGAAAAAAGGTTCGATTCCAAAGTGGAGTCGAACCTTTTTCTTTTACCGACCTACTCGGCGGCGGCTAACGACGCGTGGAAGTGTCGCACCCTAATGGCGGGCAACGAAGTCGAGCAATACCTCGGCACAACGCTGCGGCTCCTCGACAAAACTCATATGGCCCGACTCGGCCATCCAAACGACCTCCGCCTGCGGATGTGCGGCAGCGAGCTGCTCACCAACCTCAACCGAAATATAACCATCCTTGCGACCGAAAACGAATAGTTGCGGCAGAGCCAACGAACGCAACACCGCGTTACGATCCTGACGGTCGCGCATACCGCCCAGCAGAGCCACAATACCCTCATCCTCCGTAAGATGCACCATCTCCGCGAGGTCGTCTATCACCGGTTGCAAACGCTTGCGATTGCTCTCGGCAAAGCCCGCCTCGGGTGCCGTACGCGCCAGCAACTCCTTCTTTCCCGAGCGCACAAGTGCAATCTCGCGGTCGCGGTTTTTACGCTTCTCCTCACTGTCGGCATTCGGTGTCGAATGGAGCAACACCACACCCTCGAGCACCTCTGGATGGCGTTCGCAGAGCGCCGACGCGACATATCCGCCCATCGAGTGTCCCACAACGAAGGCGCGCTCGATGCCGAGCGCCGTAATGGCAGCTGCAACCGTATCGGCGAGCCACTCCATCGTGTGTACCTCGCCCTTGACCTCCGAGACACCGTGTCCCGGCAAATCGAGCGTTACCACGCGCACACTCTTGTAGAGCAGCGGAACGAACTCCTCCCAAACGAGCATGTTTTCCAGATAGCCGTGCAGGAGCACAACCGTCTTTTCGCCCTTCTCCGAATCGCAAACGTGCAGAGCCGTATCGCCTGCCATTATAAATTTTTCAGTCATAAGAGATATTTTAGTAGCTGTTTTGCACCGATTTTGCCACCCGAAAACCATTCGAAGAGCAAAAATCGGAGTACAAAAATCGTTGTATGCGTGTTTTTACCACCCAAAGATATGGATAATTCTGCAAAGTTTCGTAACTTTGAACGATTATATACACTCATTTTTGGTATGACGGTCGAGTTTATAAAATGTCACGGGTCGGGAAACGGTTTCGTAATGGTCGATTCCGTTGCGGAGACGGCTCTTGCGGAGTGCGATCTCGCGGCTCTGTCGCGCGCGGCGTGCGACCGCTCGGGCGGCATCGGTGCCGACGGATTGCTGGTGCTCGTTCGCAATGCGGAGGGGCTTTTCGGGATGCGGATGTTCAACCCCGACGGCTCGGAGGCGGAGATGTGCGGCAACGGCATTCGCTGCATTGCGCGCCTGGCTGCAGAGCGTTATCTGCACTGCGACGACTTCACGCTCACCTCTGGTGGCGGGCTCTACCCTACGCGTCATACCGCAGATATCTACCCGTCGGTGCCGACCTACGGCTCGACCATCGGCGTACGATTGTGGAGCGACGACTTCCGCATGGAGCGCTCGTCCGAGGGCGACTTCATCAACCGTCCGATTACAGAGCTGCATCCGACGTTGCGCTGGACGGCAATCAACGTGGGCAACCCCCACATCGTGGCTCGCGTCGACGAGATCGACCTTGCGCTGCTTACGGAGCTTGGCGAGCGGGTTATCACGCTGAAAGAGGTCTTTCCTAACGGAGTGAATGTCAGCTTGGTCGAGGTACTCGACCGCAACCGCATAATGGTCGCCACCTTCGAGCGTGGCGCGGGCATTACCCCTTCGTGCGGTACGGCAATGACTTCGTCGGCTACGGCAATGACGCTGCTTGGCGAGTGTGATGCTGAGGCGGTGATTGAGGTATGCAACAGAGGCGGTGCCGTGCGATGCATCTGCTCGCAGAAGGAGGGTCTGCGCACGACGCTTATCGGCAATGCGACGTACGAATTTGCCGGTCGGATGAGCTTCGAGGGCGAGGCATTCAGCTACACCGTCGAGCAGACGTTCGACGAGGAGTGCGCCGTATATGCACTGTTTACAGAATCGTTAAAAAACAGATAATCAAGCAATAGAGCAATGCAGGCAAGGGGTTTGATACGCGTTTTGTGCTTCGTGATGGTGATTCTCACCGTTGCGTCGTGTGGCGTTACGAACAAACTCCCGAGTGGCAGCTACCTCCTGCAAAAGGTGCGTGTCGAAAGCGACAAGAGCGTTCCGAAACCGGAGCGCATCCAATCGGAGGAGGTTATGAAGTATATCCGCCAAACACCGAACAAGCACTTCCTCGGCACGGATTTCTACGTCTGGATGTATGGTCTGGCCAACCCCAAAAAGGATAACTGGTGGAACAATCTGAAACGTAACATCGGCGAGGAGCCGGTGCTGCTCGATATGAACGAGACGGAGAAGTCGGCCGACAATCTGAAGATCTATCTCGATTCGCGCGGCTACTTCAACTCGCAGGTGCGCTACAAGGTCGACACCCTCTCGACCAAGAGGCGTGCAAAGGTAACCTACTCGCTGCGCCAGCACTCGCCATACATCATCAACCGCATCTCGTACGACTACCGCGACCGATTCCTCGCACCGATTCTGCAGTCCGACACGGTGAACTGCCTGATTCGCGTGGGCGAGATATTCGATATCGCCATCCTCGATGCCGAGCGCGAGCGCATAACCTCGATGCTCAAGGATAAGGGTTACTACGGCTTTACGGTCAACAACATAGAGTACATCGCCGATACGCTGCAGGTCAAGGGTAAGGTGGGACTGACGATGATCATCAAACCGCGACTCGCGGGCTACAACTCGCAGGGCAACGCCATCTACGAGGACAACTCGGTCTACCGTCTGCGCAACATCAACATCGTATCCAACTACAACGCCTCGGCCGCCAAGACGCAGCACGACTACTTTGCGAAGCTCGACTCGACGTCGTATCGCGGCCTGAACATCCTCTTCGACGGTCGCCGTCCGAACGTACGTCCGGAGGTGTTACGTCCGGCCATACCGCTATATCCGAATGCGATATACGACTACTCGAAGGTCTCGCGAACGTACAACAACCTGATGCAGACCTCCTACTTCAAGAGCACACGCATTCTCTTCCAGGAGGTGCCCGATTCGGTAACGGGTAAGACCTTCGTTACGTACGTCGGTGGCGAGAGTTCGCCTCGACTCAACTATACGAGCGAGCGATACCTCGACTGCAACATCTACTGTACGCCGGCACTCAAGCAGAGCATCAAAGCCGAGCTCGAGGGCTCGACCACATCGAGTTTCTACGGCGTGAAGGCGACGCTCGGCTACCAGAATCGCAACATCTTCCGAGGTGCCGAGATGCTGGAGCTCGTCGGCACGGTCGGTTACGAGTATATGAAGGCCCCTGATGCAAAGCGCCGCAACGCTATGGAGTTCGGTCTGTCGGCAGGTTTGACCTTCCCGCGATTCCTGCTGCTCAACTCGTCGGGCCACAACCGCATCAATTTGCCGCGTACGCGTTTCGAGATCTCGTACAACTACCAGAATCGCCCGTACTATCGTCGCGACCTGTCGAGTGCCGTATGGTCCTACTCGTGGCGCGATATGAAATACTCGTCGTTCGTCATTCGCCCAATCGGAATCAACTGGGTGAACGTAAGTTACATCGATGAGGACTACTACAACTCGTTGCAGAACGAGTACCTGAAATACAGCTACGAGTCGCAGCTCATCGTTGCCATCTCGGGCTCGTACTACTTCAACAAGCAACACCCCGTATCGGGCAACCAGACCACCGTGCGTGCAAACTGCGAGTTGGCGGGTAACCTGCTCAACGGCATTATGCACCTGGTCAGCAAGCCCGCCGAGGGCGAGAGCTACTACAAACTGCTCGGCATCCGCTACTCGCAATTCCTGCGTACGGACATAAGCGCCAGCCACAAGATTATGCTGGGTAAGGTTACGGCTTTGGCGGGACGACTCTATGCCGGCTTCGGCGTGGCGTACGGCAACTCGCAGGCCATTCCGTTCGACAAGATGTTCTACGCCGGCGGTAGCAACAGTATGCGAGGTTGGGCTCCGCGTATGTTGGGCCCCGGAGCATCGCCACTGCCCGACAATGTGGTCTACCCGACACAGCTGGGTGATATGAAGCTGGAGGCAAACCTCGAGTTCCGCTTCCCGATTTGGGGCATATTTCACGGTGCGACGTTCTTCGACGTGGGTAACGTGTGGTATATGGGCCGCAAGGGTGTCGAGTACCCCGAGGAGTCGGTCTTCCACTTCAACTCATTCTACAAGCAGTTGGGTTTCAACACGGGTATAGGTCTGCGTATCGACATCAAGTTCGCCATCCTGCGTCTCGACTGGGGTATCCAGCTGCACAACCCGAACAAGCCGGTCGGCGAGCGTTGGATTCACAACTTCAAATGGAAAAACACATCGCTCAACTTCGGTGTAGGTTATCCGTTCTAAACTTTGACAAAAGCGTTTCACAGAAGATATGACACATCTCGAATATAAATATCTGCACACTATCGACTCACCGGCCGACCTGCGACGACTCTCGATCGAGGAGCTACCACGCTACTGCGAGGAGCTGCGCCAATACATCATCGAGCAGTGTGCCATAAATCCGGGCCACCTCGCCTCGTCGCTTGGTGCCATCGAGCTCACCGTCGCCATACACTACGTCTACGACACGCCGTACGACAAACTCGTATGGGATGTCGGCCATCAGGCCTACGCCCACAAGATCATCACGGGGCGTCGCGACCTCTTCACGCGCAATCGCTGTCTGGACGGCATTAGCGGCTTCCCGCGTATGGCCGAAAGCGAGTACGACGCCTTCGGTGCGGGCCACGCATCGGTCTCCATCTCGGCAGCGTTCGGTATGGTCAAGGCCGCCACACTCAAAGGCGAGCAGCGTAAGGCGATAGCCGTAATCGGCGACGGAGCAATGACGGGCGGCTTGGCATTCGAGGGTATGAACAACGCCGGAGCGGGCAAGAACTCCGACATTCTGGTCATTCTCAACGACAACAATATGTCGATCGACCGCTCGACGGGTGCGCTGAACGGCCACCTGCTGCGCCTCTCGACATCGCCGGGCTACAACCGCTTCAAACAGCGTCTGTGGTCGCTGCTCGTACGCACACCACGCCTGTTGCGCTTCTGCCAGAAGGCAGGTAATGCACTCAAACACGGACTCTTGCAGAATAGCAACCTCTTCGAGAGTTTCGGTTTCAGATACTTCGGTCGCGTCGACGGCCACAACATCAAGGAGCTTATCCGCACGCTCTCGGCACTCAAGGATATCCACGAGCCGAAGCTCCTGCACATCATCACGGGCAAGGGCCACGGCTATCGCCCTGCGGAGGAGGATTTGACCATCTGGCACGCTCCGGGCCGCTTCAACCCCGAGACGGGCGAGCGCATCCGCTCGAAGACCAACGGCCACGACCGCTATCAGGATGTCTTTGGAGAGACGCTGCTCGAATTGGCCCGCGCAGACGAGCGCATCGTGGGTATCACACCTGCAATGCCGACCGGTTGCTCGATGAACATTATGATGGAGCAGCTGCCCAAGCGCTGTTTCGATGTGGGCATCGCCGAATCGCACGCCGTAACCTTCTCGGCCGGTATGGCCGCATCGGGAATGGTTCCGTTCTGCAACATCTATTCGACCTTTATGCAACGCGCCTACGATAACATCATACACGACGTGGCTCTGCAACGCCTGCCGGTGGTGCTGTGCCTCGACCGAGGCGGTCTGGTGGGCGAGGACGGAGCAACGCACCACGGTGTATTCGACCTGGCCTATCTGTGTTGCATCCCTAATATGACGGTCGTAGCACCGTCCGACGAGCGTGAACTTCGCAACGCAATGTATACGGCCCTGCATCACGGTGAGCCGTTCGCCATTCGCTATCCGCGAGGTGGCGGATGTGGTGCCGCGTGGCGCGAGATGCCGTTCGAGACACTCCCCGTAGGTCGTGGCCGATGGCTGCGTAGGGTGGAGGGAGAGGCCGACGCTACGATTCTTGCGCTCGGCAAGTGTGTGTCGTTTGCGCTCGACGCCGCCGAGAAGGCCGCCGAGAAGGGGCTTCGCGTAGCGGTATTCGATTTGCGATATGCCAAGCCGCTCGACGAGGAGCAGATTTGCAAGGCGGCTCGCCACTCGAAACGCATCCTCACCGTCGAGGATGGCGCACTGCGTGGCGGTGTGGGCGAGGCAATCACCAAACTGCTCGCCGACAGCGCAATCCCGACGAAGGTAACGACGCTCGGCGTTCCCGACCGCTTTATCGAGCAGGGCTCGCCTGCCCAGCTCTACGCCCTGTGTGGCTACGATGCGGAGGGCATTCTGCGTACCTTATCGGAGTAACCCCACACACCCGACAAGGCGGGCCGACAGACGCCTTGCCACAACACACAACAACGGCGCGACACCTCGAAAGATGTCGCGCCGCTTCTATTATCTTCACCGTCGAATTAGCGAACCTTGAACTCAGGATCGGCCTTCATCGGAATCGGCATCGAGCTGTAGTAACCCGACTCGAACTTATCACGCACCTGCTTGAAGGCGTTGATCGTGTACTCAACATCCTCCATCGTGTGAGCAGCCGTAGGGATAACACGCAAGATGATCTCGCCCTTCGGAATAACCGGATAGATAACTATCGAGCAGAATACGCCGTAGTTCTCGCGCAAGTCAACGATGAGGTTGGTACCCTCCTCGTTACCGCCCTTCATATATACAGGCGTTACCGGCGACTGCGTTACACCGATCTCGAAGCCGTTCTCCTTGAAACCGTTCTGCAAAGCGCGGGTGATCTCCCACAACTTCTCCTGATACTCAGGATGGTTGCGAATGAGCTCCAGACGCTTCAACGCACCGATAACCATCGGCATTGGGAGCGACTTTGCGTACAACTGCGAACGCATATTGTAACGGAACAAGTTCACGAGCCAACGTGGAGCGGCAACAAACGCACCGATACCAGCCATCGACTTTGCAAAGGTGTTGAAGAGCACGTCCACGCCCTCGGTTACGCCAAAGTGCGAAGCCGTACCACGGCCACCCTCACCCATCGTACCGAAACCGTGAGCATCGTCAACGAGCAGACGGAAGTTGAAGTCCTGCTTTGCCTTAACGATAACATCGAGGAAACCAAGGTCGCCCTTCATACCGAAAACACCCTCGGTAATCACGAGCACACCACCATTCTGCGACTCTGCCAACTCGGTAGCGTGGCGCAACTGCAAGCGCAACGACTCCTCGTTGTTGTGAGCGTAAACGAAACGCTTACCCTTGTGCATACGCAAACCGTCGATGATACAAGCGTGGCACTCGGCATCGTAAACCACTACGTCACGCGGAGTGAGCAAGCAGTCGATGATCGAAATCATACCCTGATAACCGAAGTTCAACAGGAAGGCATCCTCCTTACCTACGAACTCTGCCAACTCGCGCTCGAGCTGCTCGTGGTACTTGGTCTGACCACTCATCATACGAGCACCCATAGGCGCTGCCATACCAAACTGTGCTGCACCCTCGGCATCCGCCTTACGCACCTCCGGATGGTTAGCCAAACCGAGATAGTTGTTCAACGACCAGTTGAGCATCATCTTACCGCGGAAACACATATGAGGGCCAATCTCGCCTTCAAGTTTCGGGAAAGCAAAGTAACCGTGTACATTCTGCATGTACTGACCGATAGGTCCGCCCGTGTTACGTTCCAGGCGTTCAAAAATATCTACCATATCTTTTATTAAGTTTGTAATGTTTCACTTTTTGGCAGTCGCAAAGTTAGTAATTATTAGCCGAATTGCAATCGATTATCCCATTTTTGCTCCGTAGGGCCGAAAAAATAGGTAATTATACCTACTGCCGGCAGCAATGCGCTCGCTGCAAAGTTTTTCGGAGAGAGCTCTTTTCGCGCCAAAAAGTTGAATTTTAGAGCGGTGCGCCCATCCTATGACAACGCCGGCCGGGCGATTTGCACTCCACCGCCGACCGCCATTTCGCACAATCGCAACCAAGCAAAAGGGGTTTTATGGACAAAATCGCCGTATATATAATATAGGTATAACAAAATATGCAACTTTTTTGATAAAATTCGCTCTTACTATTTCATATTTCACAAAACTATTCTATCTTTGCACTCGATTTTGCGCGTTGTGCCGAAAGCAGGCTGCTGCGAAGAAAAGTTCGGGTAGTTGTCCACAACAACGGGGCAAGCGCAGGATGCGGGTTCTTTGAGAAAAAGAGAGAATTTTTCGCCTAAATTTTGCAAGTTTAAAAAAAACGCTTATCTTTGCACTCCGGTTGGTGATTAATACGCCGATGTAGCTCAGTTGGCCAGAGCAGCTGATTTGTAATCAGCTGGTCGGGGGTTCGAATCCCTCCATCGGCTCACCGAGTTGTGGCAAGCCAACCAACAAGAAATTGGGAAGATACCAGAGTGGCCAAATGGGGCAGACTGTAAATCTGCTGGTTTTTACCTTCGGTGGTTCGAATCCATCTCTTCCCACAAAGAAAAGCCGAGCGAAGCGTTTCTTGCAAGCGGCGTTATGCGGAAGTAGCTCAGTTGATAGAGCATTAGCCTTCCAAGCTAAGGGTCGCGAGTTTGAGCCTCGTCTTCCGCTCTCTTTCTAAAAAATGAAAGCAATGCACCTTTGGATGATCAAAGAGTGCATTGCCTGCATCCGTATAAAGGGTAACCTTAAAACAAAATATAAAGTAACTTTTATAAAAAACTTAATACATTAAACACTATGGCAAAAGAAAAATTTGACCGCTCGAAACCGCACGTAAACATCGGTACTATCGGTCACGTAGACCACGGTAAGACTACCCTTACCGCTGCTATCACCACCGTACTTGCAAAGGCAGGTCTTTCGGAGTTGCGTTCGTTCGACTCGATCGACAACGCTCCAGAGGAGAAAGAGCGTGGTATCACGATCAACACTGCTCACGTTGAGTACCAGACTGCAAACCGTCACTACGCTCACGTAGACTGTCCAGGTCACGCCGACTATGTAAAGAACATGGTTACCGGTGCTGCTCAGATGGACGGTGCTATCCTCGTAGTTGCTGCTACCGATGGTCCTATGCCACAGACTAACGAGCACGTGCTCCTCGCTAAGCAGGTGAACGTTCCTCGTATCGTTGTATTCTTGAACAAGTGCGATATGGTTGACGATCCAGAGATGCTCGACCTCGTTGAGATGGAGGTTCGCGACCTGTTGGCAAAATATGACTTCGATGACAACTGCCCTATCATCCGTGGTTCGGCACTCGGTGGTCTCAATGGCGAGCCACAGTGGGAGGAGAAGGTAATGGAGCTCATGAACAACGTTGATGAGTACGTACCAATCCCAGCACGTGAGAACGAGAAGCCATTCTTGATGCCAGTTGAGGACGTATTCTCGATTACCGGTCGTGGTACCGTTGTAACTGGTCGTATCGAGACCGGTATCATCCACGTTGGTGATCCTGTTGAGATCATTGGTCTCGGCGAGAAGTCGCTCACTTCGACTTGTACCGGCGTTGAGATGTTCCGTAAGTTGCTCGACGAGGGTGAGGCTGGTGACAACGTAGGTCTCTTGCTCCGTGGTATCGACAAGAAGGAGGTTAAGCGTGGTATGGTTGTAGCGAAGCCAGGTTCGATCAAGCCGCACACCAAGTTCACCGCTGAGGTTTATATCTTGAAGAAGGAAGAGGGTGGTCGTCACACTCCATTCCACAACAAGTACCGTCCTCAGTTCTATCTCCGTACTATGGACGTTACCGGTGAGGTAGCGCTTCCAGACGGCGTAGATATGGTTATGCCAGGTGACCACATCACCATCACCGTTACCTTGATCTATCCGGTTGCTATCAACGAGGGTCTTCGTTTCGCAATCCGTGAGGGTGGTCGTACGGTAGGTGCAGGTCAGGTTCTCTCGATCGTAGAGTAATCACACCTGAGTCCGCAGGACAACAGATGTTGCCGGACGCAAGTTCGCAACTCTAAATAAGGGAGCGGGTGTAACAACCCCTCCCGATTTAGGAGCATAGTTCAAGGGTAGAATAGCGGTCTCCAAAACCGTTGATGGGAGTTCGAATCTCTCTGCTCCTGCTTGAGAATAAAAAAGTAAAAACTATGGGATATATCAAAAACTCTTATAAAGAGCTTGTGGAGAAGGTTTCGTGGCCTTCTTTCGCACAATTACAGAGTTCGACGCTCGTTGTAATGATTGCATCGCTTATCTTCGCTATCGTAGTTTTGGCTATGGATATGTCGTTTGAGGCGATTATGGAGGGCATCTATAAGTTCTTGGGCAATCTGGGTCGTTAATCGTATCGAGTAACGGGTTATGGGCGAGAGCAAGAAAGAGTGGTACGTAGTTCGTGCAATCGGCGGTAAGGAGCATAAAGTCAAGGAGTATCTTGACATCGAGATCCGTCGCCACAATTTGCAGGACAGCGTATCACAAGTACTTATCCCTACGGAAAAGGTTTATACCATTCGCAACGGAAAGAAAGTTTCAAAGGAGAAAGTTTCTTATCCGGGTTACGTATTGGTAGAGGCCGTATTAGAAGGACAAATTCCATATATCATTCGCAATACTCCTAACGTTCTCGGCTTCCTCGGTGATACGAAGGAAGAGAGTCGCAAGCTGAAGGCAACGCCACTACGTCCACAAGAGGTGGCTCGCATTCTCGGTCGTGTCGATGAGTTGAACGCTATGGATGAGGAACAGGAGATTCCGTTCGTTGTTGGCGAGGTCGTAAAGGTTACAGACGGCCCATTCTCAAGCTTCCAAGGTACTATTGAGAGTGTCAATAGCGAGGCACGCAAGCTCGTTGTTTCGGTGAAGATATTTGGTCGCAAGACTCCAATGGAGTTGAGCTTCACACAAGTAGAAAAAGAATAATAAACCAAGGAAAATTATGGCAAAAGAGGTTGCTGCATTTATTAAATTGCAGATCAAAGGTGGTGCTGCCAACCCTTCTCCTCCGGTAGGTCCGGCATTGGGTTCTAAGGGAGTCAACATTATGGACTTCTGTAAGCAATTCAACGCACGTACACAGGACAAGGCAGGAAAGGTTCTCCCGGTCATCATCACAGTTTATAGCGATAAATCGTTTGATTTCGTCGTAAAACAGCCACCGGTAGCCATTCAGCTCAAAGAAGCAGCCAAGGTTAAGTCGGGTTCCGCACAGCCAAACCGTTCGAAAGTCGGTCAGGTAACGTGGGAGCAGGTTGCAGAGATTGCAAAGGACAAGATGCCTGACTTGAACTGCTTCACAATTGAGTCTGCAATGCGTATGATTGCCGGTACTGCGCGCAGTATGGGTATCAACGTAGTTGGTGAATTTCCTAAAATGTAATTACAAAGATGAGTAAGTTGACAAAAAATCAAAAGATTGCCTACGCAAAGATTGAGCCAAATAAGGCATACAAGCTCAGTGAGGCCGCAGCTCTTCTGAAGGAAATTACCTTTACGAAATTCGATGCTTCGGTTGATATCGACGTGCGCTTGGGTGTCGATCCTCGTAAAGCTAACCAGATGGTTCGTGGCGTGGTAACTCTTCCTCACGGCACCGGTAAGGTGGTACGTACACTCGTACTCTGTACACCGGAGAAGGAGGCAGAGGCACAGGCAGCAGGTGCCGATTACGTAGGTTTGGACGAGTACGTTGACAAGATCAAGTCGGGTTGGACCGATGTTGACGTAATCATCTGTACGCCTAACGTGATGGGTAAAGTGGGTGCGCTCGGTCGTATCCTCGGTCCTCGTGGCTTGATGCCAAACCCAAAAACCGGTACGGTTACTATGGAGGTTGGCAAGGCAGTTCAGGATGTTAAGGCCGGTAAGATCGACTTCAAGGTTGACAAGTACGGTATCATCCACACTTCTATCGGTAAGGTTTCGTTCACCCCAGAGCAGATCGAGGAGAATGCAAAGGAGGTAATCGGAACTATCATTAAGCTCAAGCCGGCTGCTGCAAAGGGTACATACGTTCAGAGCATCTATCTCTCGACGACTATGAGCCCAGGTTTGCAGGTAGAGCCAAAATCAGTTGAAACCAAATAATAAGGGAGGATATAGATAATGACAAGAGAAGAAAAAGCTCTCGTAATCGAGAATATTGCGGCTCAACTCAACGAGTATCCTCACTTCTACATCACCGACATCGAGGCGCTCAATGCAGAGCAGACTGCGGCACTTCGTCGCAAGTGTTTCGAGAACGACATTAAGTTGGTCGTTGTAAAGAACACTTTGCTCGGCAAGGCGTTGGAGAAGGTAGAGAAGGCAGATGCTGATTTGCTCAAGGTGCTCGCAGGTCCTACTTCGCTTATGCTCGCCAATACCGGTAAGGCTCCGGCGGTTCTCATCAAGGAGTTCCGTAAGAAGAGCGACAAGCCGATTATCAAGGCAGCGTGCGTAGAGGGTTGTGTCTATGTAGGCGACAACCAGTTGGATACTCTGTGCAACATCAAGAGCCGTGAGGAGCTCATCGGCGATATCGTATCGCTGTTGCAGTCGCCTGCGAAGAACGTTATCTCTGCATTGCAGGGCAGCGCAGGTCACAAGATCGCGGGTCTGGTTAAGGCTCTCGAAGAAAGAAACAATTAATCAAAAAGAACAAAAACAAAATTTAATAAATTACAACTATGGCAGATGTAAAAGTATTGGCAGAAGAGTTGGTAAACTTGACTGTTAAGGAAGTAAACGAATTGGCTACCATCCTCAAGGAGGAGTACGGTATTGAGCCGGCTGCTGCAGCTGTTGCTGTTGCTGCTGCACCTGCTGCTGCAGGCGAGGCAGTTGCAGAGAAGAGCACCTTCGATGTAGTATTGAAGAGCGCAGGTCAGGCAAAGCTCCAGGTTATCAAGGCCGTTAAGGAGGCTGCAGGTCTCTCGTTGGGCGATGCAAAGGCACTCGTAGATGCTGCTCCTAAGGCAGTTAAGGAGGGTGTTTCGAAGGAGGAGGCTGAGGCTCTCAAGGCTGCTCTCGAGGAGGCTGGTGCTGAGGTTGAGCTCAAGTAATTCTTGGTTCTCCGACACCAAACCTAAAACGTCAGGTATAGGGCTTACTACTGCAGTGTAAGCTCTATGCCTTTTCTGGTCTAAAAATCTATTTTGCGCAACTAGTATAGATTGGCAGACCGCACAAAGACAAAAAATCGAAATATCGGGAGTGCCACGAGCTGTGCCCGATATGGAGAATGGGACTTGTAATTATCCTGTATACTTCGTGACTCGAAGAGACAGCTCGCCCCAAGGAGCGTAAGAGAGATACGCTTGTTGGGACGAAAAACAGTTCGATCGCAAAGCTTGCAGGCAAGAATATTACCACAAAAAGGTCTCTCGGATGCTCTCAATGGCGCGTTACGCCACGTTGGGGGCATTAGCGGTGTGAAAAAGAACCGTATTTACAGGGTGGTTTTTTCCCTTTTGAGTACTCACAAAAAACAACCGGATCAACAATGTCCACTACAAAACAACAACAACGAATTAGCTTCTCTACGGTCAAGAATCGAGTGCCTTATCCTGACCTGTTGGAGGTACAGCTCAAATCTTTCAGGGACTTCTTCCAGATGGACACCACTGCGGAAAACCGCAAGAATGAGGGTCTTTACAAGGTCTTCCAGGAGAATTTCCCGATTTCCGATACACGAAACATCTATAAACTGGAGTTCCTCGATTACTATATCGATCCTCCACGCTACACTATTGAGGAGTGCTTGGAGCGCGGCCTCACATACAGTGTACCCCTCAAGGCGAAGCTGAAGCTCACCTGCAACGACGACGAACACGAAGATTTCGGTGTTCCGGTTCAGGACGTGTACTTCGGAACTATCCCATATATGACGGAACGAGGCACGTTCGTCATCAATGGTGCAGAGCGCGTTATCGTGTCGCAGTTGCACCGTTCGCCAGGCGTATTCTTCGGTCAGAGCACCCACACTAACGGTACGAAGCTCTACTCGGCTCGTATCATCCCGTTCAAGGGTTCGTGGATTGAGTTCGCAACCGACATCAACAACGTGATGTATGCCTACATCGACCGTAAGAAGAAGTTGCCTGTAACTACCCTGCTGCGTGCAATCGGTTACGAGACCGACCAGCAGATTCTCGATATCTTTGACCTTGCCGACGAGGTAAAGGTTACCAAAACCAACCTCAAGAAGGCCGTTGGCCGCAAACTCGCAGCGCGTGTTCTCTCGACTTGGGTAGAGGACTTCGTTGACGAGGATACCGGTGAGGTTGTATCCATCGAGCGTAACAACGTAATCGTGGATCGTGAGACCATCCTTGAGGAGGATCACATCAACAATATCCTCGAGAGCGGTGTGAAGACCATCATTCTCCACAAGGAGAATCCGTCGGGCATCGACTTCTCGATCATCTACAACACATTGCAGAAGGATACCTGTAACTCGGAGGTTGACGCCGTACGTTACATCTATCGCCAGTTGCGTGCTTCGGAGGCACCGGATGACGCTACGGCTCGCGATGTGATTGACAAGTTGTTCTTCTCGGACAAGCGTTACGACTTGGGTGAGGTAGGTCGCTACCGTATCAACAAGAAGTTGGATCTGGGCATCGACCCTGCTATCCGTACGCTTACCCGCGAGGATATCATCGCAATTATCAAGTACCTCATTCAGCTCATCAACTCGCGTGCCGAGTTGGACGATATCGACCACTTGTCGAACCGTCGCGTTCGTACCGTAGGCGAGCAGTTGTCGAACCAGTTCTCGCTCGGTTTCGTTCGTATGGCTCGTACCATCCGAGAGCGAATGAACGTACGCGACAACGAGCTCTTCACGCCAATCGACCTGATCAACGCAAAGACCTTGTCGAGCGTTATCAACTCGTTCTTCGGCACCTCGCAGTTGTCGCAGTTTATGGACCAGATCACCCCGCTTGCCGAGGTTACTCACAAGCGTCGTTTGTCGGCACTCGGTCCTGGTGGTCTGTCGCGTGATCGCGCCGGCTTCGAGGTTCGAGACGTACACTACACGCACTACGGTCGTTTGTGTCCTATCGAGTCGCCGGAGGGTCCAAACATCGGTCTGATCTCGTCGCTTTGCGTTTATGCAAAGATTTCGGATATGGGCTTCATCGAGACCCCTTACCGTTCGGTTAACGACGGTGTGGTTGATCTCGACAACTCGCACATCCGCTACTACTCGGCCGAGGAGGAGGAGGGCCAGATCGTGGCACAGTCGAACGAGCCACTCTCGGACGACGGTCACTTCTTGCGTCCGGACCGAATCAAGGCCCGCGAAGGCGCCGACTTCCCTGTTGTTCACGACAAGGATGTTACTCTGATGGACGTTGCTCCTAACCAGATTGCGTCGATTGCAGCGAGCTTGATTCCGTTCCTCGAGCACGATGACGCGAACCGTGCGCTGATGGGTTCGAACATGATGCGCCAGGCAGTACCACTCGTTACGTGCGAGTCGCCAATCGTTGGTACGGGTATCGAGAAAGATATGATCTCGGATAGCCGCATCCAGATTGTTGCCGAGGGCAATGGTGAGGTAATCTTCGCCGACGCAACCCAGATTCAGATTAAATACGACCGTACGGAGGAGGAGATCATCTGCTCGTTCGCACCGGAGATTACGACATACGAACTTCCACGTTATCGTCGCACCAACCAGAATACATCCATCACGCTCAAGCCGATTGTACTCACGGGTGAGCGCGTGGAGAAGGGTCAGATCCTGACCGAAGGTTACTCGACACAGCAAGGCGAGTTGGCACTCGGCCGCAACTTGAAGGTTGCGTTTATGCCTTGGAAGGGTTACAACTTCGAGGACGCTATCGTTATCTCGGAGCGTATCCAGCGCGAGGATATCTTCACTTCGGTACACGTCGACGAGTATATTATGGAGGTGCGCGACACCAAGCGCGGTGTCGAGGAGCTCACGTCGGATATTCCGAACGTAAGCGAGGATGCAACGAAGGATTTGGATGCCAACGGTATCATCCGCATCGGTGCAAACGTACATCCGGGCGATATCCTCATCGGTAAAATTACTCCAAAGGGCGAGAGCGATCCTTCGCCAGAGGAGAAGCTCCTGCGTGCCATCTTCGGCGATAAGGCAGGTGATGTTAAGGACGCGTCGCTCAAGGCACAGCCATCGTTGCACGGTGTGGTTATCGACACCAAGTTGTACAGCCGTGCAGGTAAGGTTGACAAGAAGGCGCGCAACGCAGAGAAGTTGCAGCTCGAGAAGCTCGACGAGAAGCTCGCCGGAGAGGTTGATGCTCTCACGAAGATTCTCGTATCGAAGCTCTGGACGCTCGTACAGGGCAAGACCACTACCGGTCTGCGCGACTACTTCGGCGTTGAGTTGTACGCTCCGGGCACGAAGTTCACACAGAAGTTGCTCGAGGAGATTGCACATAAGAGTGTCGACGAGAAGAGCGGTCTGCACCTGGGCTACCTCAACCTTCGCATCTGCGACTGGACTGACGATGCTCACTTGAACTCGCTCATCGAGACTACGATCAACAACTACACCATCGAGGTTAAGAAGACCAGCGCAAGCATCACCCGTGAGAAGTTCAACCTCACCAACGGTGACGAGCTTCCGCAGAACGGCGTAATCCAGATGGCAAAGGTATACATCGGTAAGAAGCGTAAGCTGAAGGTAGGTGATAAGATGGCAGGTCGTCACGGTAACAAGGGTATCGTTGCCAAGATCGTTCGTGACGAGGATATGCCATTCCTCGAGGATGGTTCGATTGTGGACATCTGTTTGAACCCACTGGGTGTGCCTTCGCGAATGAACCTCGGTCAGATCTACGAGACCGTGCTCGGTTGGGCAGGTCGCGAGCTGGGCTTGAAGTTCGCTACGCCAATCTTCGACGGTGCGTCGCTCGAGCAGATCAATGAGTACACCGCACAGGCAGGCATTCCACGCAGCGGTCGTTGCTACCTCTACGATGGTGGCACGGGCGAGCGTTTCGACCAGCCGGCTACCGTAGGTGTGATCTATATGCTCAAGCTCGGCCATATGATCGACGATAAGATGCACGCTCGTTCGATTGGTCCTTACTCGCTCATCACGCAGCAGCCACTCGGTGGTAAGGCACAGTTTGGTGGTCAGCGTTTTGGTGAGATGGAGGTTTGGGCACTCGAGGGCTTCGGTGCAGCAAATATTCTCCAGGAGATCCTTACCGTTAAGTCGGATGATGTTACCGGACGTGCCAAGACTTACGAGGCAATCGTTAAGGGTGATAACCTTCCGAAGCCGGGTATTCCGGAGGCAATGAACGTGCTGTTGCACGAGTTGCGCGGTTTGGCTCTGTCGGTAAAACTTGAATAATATAACGTAGGTATAAATAGAAAAACTGTAAAGATTATGGCAATCAACAAAGATAATACAACCGGTTACAGCCGTATTTCGATTAGCTTGGCATCTCCCGAGGAGATTCTGGCACAGTCGAGCGGTGAGGTGCTGAAGCCGGAGACAATCAACTATCGTACCTACAAGCCGGGGCGCGACGGATTGTTCTGCGAGCGCATCTTCGGTCCTGTGAAGGACTATGAGTGCCACTGCGGAAAGTACAAGCGCATCCGTTATAAGGGTATTGTCTGCGACCGATGCGGTGTAGAGGTTACCGAGAAGAAGGTACGTCGCGAGCGTATGGGTCATATTTCGCTGGTCGTACCTGTAGTACACATCTGGTACTTCAAGTCGCTCCCTTCGAAGATCGGTTACCTGCTCGGTATTCCATCGAAGAAGTTGGAGGCAATCATCTACTACGAGCGCTACGTCGTTATCAACGCAGGTGCAGCAGAGGCACAGGGTATCACCAAGTTGCAGACGCTCGCCGAGAAAGAGTATCTCGACGTATTGGACGCTCTTCCAAAGGGCAACCAGCAGCTGCCTAACGACGATCCGAACAAGTTCGTTGCAATGATGGGTGCCGAGGCAATCAAGATTCTGTTGCAGGATGTTGATTTGGACACTATGTCGTACCAGTTGCGAGACCGCGCATCGCGCGAGACCTCGCAGCAGCGTAAGAGCGAGACTCTCAAGCAGTTGAACGTCATCGAGTCGTTCCGTGCTTCGCAGGGTAAGAACCGTCCGGAGTGGATGGTGCTCGATGTGATTCCGGTTATTCCGCCGGAGTTGCGTCCACTCGTTCCGCTGGATGGTGGTCGTTTCGCAACCTCGGACCTCAACGATCTGTATCGTCGCGTAATCATCCGCAACAACCGCTTGAAGCGTCTGATCGAGATCAAGGCACCGGAGGTGATTCTCCGCAACGAGAAGCGTATGTTGCAGGAGGCAGTCGACTCGCTGTTCGACAACTCGCGTAAGAGCAACGCCGTTAAGAACGAGAGCAATCGTCCGTTGAAGTCGCTTTCGGACTCGCTCAAGGGTAAGCAGGGCCGCTTCCGTCAGAACTTGCTCGGTAAGCGTGTTGACTACTCGGCACGTTCGGTTATCGTCGTAGGTCCAGAGTTGAAGATGCACGAGATGGGTATTCCGAAGGATATGGCGGCCGAGTTGTACAAGCCGTTCATCATCCGCAAGCTCATCGAGCGCGGCATCGTTAAGACCGTTAAGTCGGCAAAGAAGATTATCGACCGCAAGGACCCTGTAATCTGGGGCATCCTCGAGAACGTCATAAAGGGCCATCCGGTATTGATGAACCGTGCTCCTACGCTTCACCGTCTGGGTATCCAGGCCTTCCAGCCGAAGCTCATCGAGGGTAAGGCAATGCAGTTGCACCCGCTTGCTTGTACGGCGTTCAACGCCGACTTCGACGGTGACCAGATGGCGGTACACTTGCCACTCGGCAACGCCGCAATTCTGGAGGCACAGCTCCTGATGCTCGGTTCGCACAACGTCCTCAACCCTGCAAACGGTGCGCCTATTACCGTCCCTTCGCAGGATATGGTACTCGGTCTGTACTACATCACCAAGCCACGTCCGGGCGTTAAGGGCGAGGGTCTGGTATTCTACGGTCCGGAGGAGGCAATCATCGCCTACAACGAGGGCCGCGTAGATATCCACGCACAGGTTAAGTGTTTGGTTCGCGACCTGGACGAGAACGGTCAGCCGGTAGAGGTTCTCAAGGATACGACCGTTGGTCGAATTATGGTGAACCAGGTTGTTCCTGAGGAGGTTGGCTACATCAACGTACTTCTCACGAAGAAGTCGTTGCGCGACATCATCGCCGATGTGATGAAGAAGGCGGGTGCCGACAAGGTGGCGAAGTTCCTCGACGATATCAAGAATATGGGTTACCAGATGGCATTCCGTGGTGGTCTGTCGTTTAACCTCGACGCTGTCGTGATTCCGGATGTGAAGAAGGAACTCGTACAGGAGGGTTACGAGAAGGCCGATGCCATTATGGATGACTATAATATGGGTCTCATCACCAACAACGAGCGTTACAACCAGATTATCGACGTCTGGACCAACGTAAACAACAAGCTCACCAAGCAGGTGGTTGATACGCTGATCAAGGATCAGGATGGTTTCAACCCTGTATATATGATGCTCGACTCGGGTGCGCGTGGTTCGCGAGAGCAGATTCGTCAGCTCTCGGGTATGCGTGGTCTGATGGCGAAGCCGCAGAAGTCGGGTGTTGAAGGTGGTCAGCAGGTTATCGAGAACCCGATCCTCTCGAACTTTAAGGAGGGCCTTTCGGTGTTGGAGTACTTTATCTCTACACACGGTGCGCGTAAGGGTTTGGCCGATACCGCGTTGAAGACGGCCGATGCGGGTTACCTGACTCGTCGTTTGGTTGACGTTGCACAGGATGTTATCATCACCGAGGAGGATTGCGGTACGTTGCGTGGTTTGACGGCTACGGCCATCAAGCGTAACGACGACGTTGTGCAGACGCTCTACGATCGCATCTTGGGCCGTACGGCTCTCAACGACGTGATCAACCCACTCACCGGCGAGGTTATCTGCAAGGCGGGAGACGAGATTACCGAGAGCATCGCTACGGCAATCGAGAAGTCTCCAATCGAGTCGGTAGACATCCGTTCGGTACTCACTTGTACGTCGCGTCGCGGTGTGTGTGCGAAGTGTTACGGTCGTAACCTCGCTACCGCGCGTATGGTACAGAAGGGTGAGGTTGTCGGCGTTATCGCTGCACAGTCGATCGGTGAGCCGGGTACACAGCTGACACTCCGTACGTTCCACGTCGGTGGTGTTGGAGGTGGCTCGACCGTTGAGACCAATGTTGTTTCGAAGTATGAAGGTCGTTTGGATATCGACGAGTTGCGTACCGTTAAGGGTAAGAACTCGCAGGGCGAGGCGATTAACCTCGTTATCTCGCGCCAGTCGGAGTTCCGTATCGTTGATCCGAAGACCGAAATCGTACTCTATACTCACACGTTGCCATACGGCGCAACTCTCTTCTTGGAGGACGGCGCGATGGTTAAGAAGGGTGATTTGATCTGCGAGTGGGATCCATATAACGCAGTAGTAATCGCCGAGCAGGATGGTAAGGTAGCTTACGAGAATGTCATCGAGGGTGTTACCTACCGTGAGGAGCGTGACGAGCAGACCGGTTTGTCGGAGCGCGTCATCACAGAGTCGAAAGACCGTACGAAGAACCCTGTCATCAAGATTCTCGACAAGGCAGGCGAGGAGATCAAGGCATACAACCTTCCTGTTTCGGCTCACGTTGCCGTTAAGGACAATGCGAAGATCCACGTCGGCGATATCCTCTTCAAGATTCCGCGTGTCGTTGGTAAGAGCGGCGGCGATATCACCGGTGGTCTCCCACGTGTTACCGAGCTCTTCGAGGCGCGTAACCCATCGAACCCGGCTATCGTTTCGGAGATCGATGGTGAGGTAACATTCGGCAAGATCAAGCGTGGTAACCGCGAGATCGTCGTTACGTCGAAGTCGGGCGAGATCCACAGATATCTCGTGCCACTGTCGCGTCAGATTATCGTTCAGGAGAACGACTTCGTTAAGGCAGGTATGCCGTTGTCGGACGGTGCAATCACACCGAGCGACATTCTCCGCATCCTCGGCCCTACGCGCGTTCAGGAGTACATCGTGAACGAGGTACAGGAGGTTTACCGTATGCAGGGTGTAAAGATCAACGACAAGCACTTCGAGGTTATCGTTCGTCAGATGATGAACAAGGTTCAGATCGAGGATCCGGGAGATTCGCGCTTCTTCGAGAACCAGATTGTCGACAAGTGGGAGTTTATGGACGTAAACGACGAGTTGTATGACAAGGTGGTCGTAACATCGGCCGGCGATTCGCAGAACGTACATCCGGGCCAGATTATCTCGGTACGCAAGTTGCGCGACGAGAACTCGGCTCTCAAGCGTCGCGATATGCAGACTGTCGAGGTACGTCCTATCGTTCCTGCAACATCGAACCAGGTGCTTCAGGGTATCACCCGCGCTGCATTGCAGACTTCGAGCTTCATCTCGGCAGCTTCCTTCCAGGAGACTACCAAGGTGCTCAACGAGGCAGCAATCCAGGCAAAGACCGACCCATTGGAGAACTTGAAGGAGAACGTCATCTGCGGTCACCTCATCCCTGGTGGTACGGGTCTGCGCGAGTACGACAACCTCGTCGTAGGTCTCAAGTCGGACGTAGAGTTCCTCTACAACAAGTAGAAATACTGATTCACTCTATACAAAAACAGGGTTGGCACACTGCCAACCCTGTTTTGTTTTACTCGACCGCACCGCACTGCCGCACCTGCCTCGTCCGCGTTACAACTCGTCCGCCGAATCGGCTATGCCCTCCGCAGCTGCCACCGAGAGCAACTGCTCGCGGAGCGCCTTGGGCGATATGCCGCGAATGACCTGAAGATAGGAGTGGCGAATCTGCTCGCAGACAAATGCATCGGCAAGCCCCTCGAAATAGACATCGTTCCAATGGCGTTTATTGAGGTGCCACGCCCCGCGAATCTGCCAATAGCGCTCGCGCAGCATCAGTGCACGGTCGGGATGGCACTTAACGGCAATATGGTCGGCACGATCGAGCCCGACCATCGCAAATATTCGACCGCCCACCTTAAAGACGAGCGTCGTATCGCCAAAGGGCATCGCCTCCTCCACTTCGGGAAGCGTAAGGCAATACTCTCTAAAATCAACTATATCCATAGGTCGTATAGGATGGGAATGGGTATCAAATCCGGATGCCGGAAGAGGAGCTGATTAGATCTC
Source organism: Alistipes sp. (assembly GCA_045635325.1). Lineage (GTDB taxonomy): Bacteria > Bacteroidota > Bacteroidia > Bacteroidales > Rikenellaceae > Alistipes. The sequence goes on along the minus strand of JAZRBZ010000012.1, from coordinate 10,393 downwards.
GACCAGCGAATTTTTGATGGCATAGACCACCAGCGCAGCCGTATTCTTGCAGCCCGTCTTTTCGAGGATGTTGGCACGATGGGCATCCACCGTACGCTTCGAGATATAGAGCGACTCGGCAATCTCCTGCGTCGACTGTCCGCGACAGATGCCGACGAGCACATCCACCTCGCGCTCCGAGAGCGTATCGGGATTATCGCCACCGCCGAGCGAGTGGTGCAACTGGTGGAGCATCTCCTCGCTAAAATAGTCGTCGCCCGCCATCACGACATCAATCGCCTCGAATACCGTGTCGATATTCGAGTCCTTACGCAGAAAGCCCTTCGCTCCGGCTTTGGCCATACGAACGCAGTACTGATCCTCGCCGAACATCGACAAACTGATGATACGCATATCGGGACGCTGTTGCAGCGCAATGCGTGTCGCCTCGTCGCCACACATCACCGGCATCGAAATATCCATAAAGACAATGTCGGCATCGACCGACGCCAGGTTGTCGATAAACTCCGTACCGTCCGAATACTCGCCCGTCACGCGATAGCCCTTACGGCTGTCGATTAGCCCCTTCATTCCGTTGCGGAAGAGCGTATGGTCGTCGACCAGCACTATCTTTATTTCACTCTGTTCCATCATTCGATTAATCTTTTTTACGCACCACTCTGTGCTACCCTATCCAATATGCACCACAACATTCGCACGCATACCCTCGCCGCTCTTGCTCCACAGATCGAGCGTGCCGTTGAGCGAATTTACGCGCGAGGCGATATTCGACAGGCCCATTCCGCAATCGGCCACCGCCTGCGGATTGAAGCCCTTGCCGTTGTCCTTATATTCGAGATGAAGATCCTTGCCTTCGAGCGTAAGCGTGAGCGTGATGAGCGTGCAGTGCGAGTGTTTGAGCGAGTTGTTGATCAGCTCGCAGATGATGCGGTAGATGATCACCTCCACATCCTTATCGAAACGCTCGGCTCGCAGATTGGTCGTGTACGAAATCTCGACGCCGTGCAACGACACGCTGCGCGAAACGAAGTTCTTGACGCCTTGTGCCAGACCGAAGTCGTTGAGCACCTGTGGCGACATATTGTTCGAGATTTCGCGCACCGAGCGAATCGCCTCGTCGATGACATAGGCCGTGCCTCGCAGAATCTCGCGCTGCTCGGGCGAGAAACCCTCGGGCGAGAGTGCCGAGAGCGACATCTTTGCCGACGAGAGCAACGGGCCCAGACCGTCGTGCATCTCCTTCGAGAAGTGCAGACGCGAACGCTCCTCGGTACGCAGTACGGCCGAGAGGATTCGGCGGTTAAGTGTCTGGCGTTGCAGATCGACGCGGTCGAGATACTCCACCAGACGGTCGGCAAGCAGAACGGCTATCGAGATGAAAATCGAGATTGCGAAGCCGAAGAATACGAACAGCGCAAAGTCGATATCCACACCGTTGAGCATCGCCATCTGACAACAACGCTCGATGGTCATCACCGTAAAGCCGACCAGACACAAAATCCAGATCGAGTTGTACTTGGTGCGACGTATGAGCGTGAAGGCATAGATCGTCGCCACCACCTCGATTACGATGGCAAGCACCAACAGGATTCTCAGTATGATAGGCGAATCAATCATATTGCGTATGCGTCGCTACAAAATTGCCTTCAACGGGTTCATCTGCTCGTAGCAGGTCATATCGACCTGAACAGGCACAACCGAGACGTAGCCGTTCATCAGTGCCCACTCGTCGCTATCGACCGCCTCCGGCTCCTGATTCTCGAACGCACCCTGCAACCAGAAATACGAACGGCCGTGCGGATCTTCTCGCTTGAAGAAGTCCTCTCTCCAATAGCCGCGCGTCTGGCGACTTACGCGGATACCCTTAATCTCCTCGACGGGCAGCACCGGAATATTCACATTCAGGCAGAGCGGACGCGGGAGCTCATTCTCCAACACCGCGGCCACAATCTTCGTACCGTACTCGACAGCCGCCTCGAAGTCGGCATCGGCCGAGTGGTCGAGCACCGAGAGGCCTACCGACGGAACGTGGTAGAACGACGACTCGATCGCCGCACCCATCGTGCCCGAGTAGAGGACTGCAACACCCGAATTCGGGCCGTGATTTACGCCCGAGATGGTGAGGTCGATCTTCTCGCCTGCGAGCAGATGGTCGAATGCGAACTTCACGCAGTCGACCGGCGTACCGGTCAGGGCATAGACCTTCACATCCTCCTCATCGCGAATCGTGCGCAAGTATAGCGGGTTATAGATGGTAATCGCCTGACTCATACCGCTCTGCGTATGCTCGGGAGCAACCGCAACAACGCGACCAAAACGACGCGCAACCTCTATTGCCGCCGCAAAACCCTTTGATGCATAACTGTCATCATTGGTTACAAATATCAATCTTTCCTTACTCATAGTTCCACAAAAATAGTAAAAATTTGCGGAGTTCGGACAATATAATCCTCTTAAATTTCATTTTGCGCGAGTTTCAGTTGCGAGGGCCCGTCCGAAATCGCAGGGACGAGCTGCGGTTGTCGCTATCGGGGGGGGTGCCGTCTCCCCGATTTTGCCGTTTCAACCCCTAAAACGGGCGATTCGCCGAACGGACTTTTAACTTTTCACAATAAATCGTATCTTTATCAAAGTGTAAAACAACAAAACATAAAAAATGAAGAGATTTTTTGCCCTGATTTTACTCGCAACACTTTCGCTGACGGCCGTAGCACAAAACCGCTCGAAGGTAACATTCTACCTGCTCGATGCACAGCAACGCCAACCGTTGCAGGGTGCCGTTGTGGAGGTTGCGCCAAAGAGCGAGCCGAGCGACAAGAGTTACTACACGTCGGGGCGTGGCGGCTATGTGGAGATGAAGCTCGCGAAGGGCGACTACACGCTCACGGTCTCGTTCATCGGCTACACCGACCGACAGTTTGAGTGTACGGTAGGCGGGCACGAAGTCTCTCTGGGCGAGATTCTTATGAAGGAGTCGGTAACCAAAATCGATGCCGTCGTGAAGCAGGCCCAGCAGTTCCGCACCACGCAGAATGCCGACACGCTGATATACAACGCCGCAGCGTTCAAGACCACGAAGGATGCCTCGACCGAGCGACTGCTCTCGAAGATGCCGGGCATCGAGGTCGAGGATGGCAAGGTCGAGGTGCAGGGCGAGCAGGTGAAGCGCGTCTTTGTCGATGGCGACGAGTTCTTCGGCGACGATGTAACGATGACCATCAAGAACATTCCGGCCGAGATTATCGACAAGGTGGAGGTATTCGACAAGTTAAGCGACGAGGCCGAGTTTGCGGGCATCGACGATGGAGAGAGCTACAAGGCCATCAATCTCGTCACGAAGAAGCAGATGCGAAACGGCCAGTTCGGCAAGCTCTACGCAGGTCTTGGCTGGCAGCCCGATGCCGACCGCGTGTCGTTCAACCCCAAGTACCTCGCCGGCGGAAATTTAAACTCGTTCCGCAACAAGCAGAAGGTCTCGCTCATACTGCTCTTCAACAATATCAACCGCCAAAACTTCTCGTTCGAGGATCTGCTCGGCGTAAGCTCCTCGTCGGGCCGAGGCGGAGGTGGCAACCAAGGCAGCGGTAGCAACCAATTTATGGTGCGCCCGCAACCGGGTGTGGCACTTGTCAATGCCGTCGGTCTGAACTACAACGACGCGTGGGGCAAACGCAAGCAGGTGAAGTTCCAGGGCAGCTACTTCTTCAACAACACCGACACGCGCAACCTCGCGCAGAGCTACGCGTGGTACGAATACCCTGCACCGTACGGCACGAGTTATTCGCTCGCCGAGTCGCGCAAAATCAACAACAACCACCGCCTTAATGCGCGTCTGGATTGGAACATCACGCGCACGATGCAACTCACGTCGCGCACCTCGGTAAGCTATCAGGGCCACCGCCCTACCACCACAACCGAGGGCTACTCGAACAACGACACCGACCTCGACACGCTCGGAATGGAGGATATCGAGTTCCGCTCGCTCGCCTACAACGCCCGTTCGAGCGAGAGCCGTCAGCGCGGCATAAACGCCAACGAGTTCCTGCAATATCGCCTGCGTCTCGGAGCTCCGGGCCGCACGATGACCATCACAGCCCGAGCATCCTACCGCGACAATCGCGCCCTGCGTCGCGTGATGGAGAACGGTGCCGAGGCCATCCCGTACGCCGACGAGCGATATGCAGCGCTCTACGAACGCTACTTTGGCGAGGGTGCTCTGTGGCAGGATATGCGCGACACGCTGCTGATGTTCAATCCGTTGTACGAGCAGATAAACATCCCGACCTACACCTACAACATCAGTGGCGGCATAAACTACAACGAGCCGATAGCACGAAATTGGACGCTCACGTTGCAGTACAACATCTCGTATCGCAACCAGACCAAAGAGCAGGAGGCGTGGTACACCGACTCCGACTTTACGATCGACACCCAGCGCCCAATCGGTGCGCTCTCGATCAACTCGCACACCAACACGCTCACGCATCGCGCCGGACCGGGCATCCGCTACGCCAAGAACAAGAACACCTTTGTCTTCAGGGTGCTCTATGAAAATATCTCGCGCAACGGCTCTTTCGAGAACGGCAACTCCGTCTCGTCGCTCGTCCGCAAGTCGTACCACAACGTGCAGTATCACACGATGTTCCGCTATGCGTTCGACAAGCGCAACTCGCTACGCATCCAGCTGCGCTCGTCGTCCGACGTGCCGACCGTCTCGCAGCTGCACAACATCTTCGATGTCGCCTCGCCACAGCGCATCAGCGTCGGCAACCGCGACCTCGCTCCCGAATACTCCCACACGGCAAGCATCCGCTACACACTCTCGCTCCCCGACAAGGGGCAGACCTTTATGGCAATGTTGCGCGGCGAGTACTACCAGAACGCCATCTGCGGTGCGACGCTCTACAACGCGCGCGGATGGGCTCTGCCCGACGATATGAACGGCATCATCATCCCGAAGGATGAGAGTGGCAAGCCGTATCGCCCGACACAAATTACCTCGTACGAGAACATCGGCGGGCTGTGGTCCGTCCGACTGAACCTCTCGTACGGCGTACCGTTGTCGTTTATGAAGTGCAACCTCAATATGTCGGCCAATGTTAGCTATGCGGTGCGACCAAGCGCGGTATACGACTCCGGTCGTACGCCTGCCGATCTGCTTGCGAATGTCGCGATGCACAACTTTACGATCAACAAGGCCAACAACATCGGCTACACGTTCCGCCTGGCGCTGGGCAGCAACATCTCCGAGAATCTCGACTTCTCGCTCTCGTGGCGCGGCACATACAACCAGGCGTGGAACAGCGCGACGAAGAACACCTACGGCGAGACGCTCGTCAACGACTACTTCCGCCACACGGCTTCCGCATCTGTAAAGTGGATTTTTGGTGCGGGATTTACCCTCACGGCCAATGCCGAGTATCACCAATACGTCGGCTTCTCGAACGACTACAACGAGCAGTATGTGCTCTGCAACCTCTACCTCGGCAAGCAGCTCTTCAAGAACCGACGCGGCGAGGTGCTCATCGGCGTAAACGACCTGCTCGGCCAGAACAGCGCATTCAGCCGTACGACCGGCTCGGGCTACACGCGCAACGTAACCAACAGCACCATAGGCCGATACGTTATGGTGCAGTTCGTTTACAACCTGCGCCACTTCGGCAAGAACGCCTCGCGCAATATGGCCGATTACGACAATATGGGCGCAACTCCCAACCGCTCCGACCGTCGCACGCCGTATCGCTCCGGCGGCTATGGCCGCAGAGGAGATTTTTAGCTCTAGTCGCCCCGATTAACAACAAAAAAAGCCCATTTTACGACATTCGATTCGTCGCAATTTGTATACGATATTTCGCATCGACCTTCGCCCGCACAACGGTATCGGAGGTCGATTTTTTGTGCCCGTTTCGAGTGCAGAATCGGCTCAAATCGCGATTTTCTTGCGCAGAAAACTAAAAAAATGGCGCACACGCTTTTTATATCCGGAATTTATTTATATCTTTGGGATGCGGTATAGTGCGTTCAAGACGGCACTACCCTTGAAAGAAGTTACAAAAATGGCAGAAAAAGAGATTATTGCAACACTCGAAGCTAACGTTCGTACGTTGATGGATTTGCACGCCAAAGCCGTAGCGCAGATGGCCGACCTGCAACGTAAGAACGAGGAGCAGTCGCAGAAAATACGCTCACTGCAGCAGCAACTCCGCCACAATGAGGAGGAGATGGCTCGCCTGCGCCTATCGGAGGCGATGGCCGGCAGTGGCGACAAGCGTGTCGCTCGAGCGCAGGTCAACCGTTTATTGCGGGAGGTTGACAAGTGTATTGCATTGGTCTCCGCTAAAATATAAACACACCGTATCAAATGAGTGACTCGAAGTTGGATATAAAGTTGAAGATCGCCGGCAAGACCTACTCGATGAAGATCGACTCGTCGAAGGAGGAGGTATATCGTCTTGCCGAACGCGAAGTAAACCGCTATGTCACGAAGTTTGAGCAACTGCGTCTTGACGGCTATGCCGTGCAGGACTATTTGGCCATTGCAGCGTTGCAGTTGGCTATGGCGAACATCCGTCTGGCTCAGAGCCGACAGGTGGGCGACGAAGATTTGAAGCGCATTACAGCTCTCGCCGCAGAGGTAGAGGCCCATCTGGCGAAGTAGTCGCCATCCAACCCCACCGCGCGCAGAGAGGCGAGCGGAAGCTCTCGAGAATGAGGAGCAAGAGCGAAACGAGAGGGGAAGAGGAACGAAAGGGTAAGAGGAAGGCGTCGAACAGGCAGATGTAGTGCGTCGGGCAAACGATGCAGAGAGATAAGATGAGAGTGAGTTGCCACTAAACAAACCTTGCGCAGCGAGTGCGCTCGGGGGGGGGTGAGTCATCGACGAGATACGAAAACGACAACGAAACAAAATAGGTTCTTTACATAAAGAGAAGAGATATTTTTAGGAAACATCCCGCATAAATTCCTTAAGCTTTGCGAAACTGAACACTTTTTACATTGGGGCAGTCTCGATATTCAAAACCGGGCCTTGTAGCCGGAAACGGTGAGTACCGCGCGTACCGATGGAGGGTTGCGATTTTTTTGTAGAACCCCACACTTGACTTATCGGCAGATTCGTCAAACGAAGAAAGGAATTTTATGCGGTTTTTTATTTTCTGCGCGTCCGCAGGCGGTCTCGACCGCCTCGCGCGTGGCAGAGTAACGAACAACAAGAAAACGAACGAACAAGACAACAAAACAGAACAAACCTTATATTAACAATTAAAAAAAGACTACGACTATGGAGATAATATCAATTGTAGCAATTGCCGCAGTCGTTTCAGCCATATCCGGAGCAGCCGCTTATTACGGCGTGAAGGCACGTTCGCAGAGTATGATTAAGGATGCGGAGAACGAGGGTGAAATGATTAAGAAGGAGAAGATTCTTCAGGCAAAAGAGAAGTTTATCCAGCTCAAAAGCGACCACGATCGTCAGGTGAACGAGCGCAACCAGCGCCTCAAGGAGAGCGAGCAGCGCGCAAAGCAGACCGAGACGCAGCTCCAAAACCAGATGCGTGATCTGGAGCGCAAGATGGCCGACAACGACCGTCTGAAGGAGAAGATGGAGGCACAAATCGCACAGCTCGAGACCAAAAAGAGCGAGCTTGCACAGGTGATGGCCGAGCAGAATTCGCGTCTGGAGCAGATCTCGGGAATGAGTTCCGAGGAGGCAAAGAACATTCTCGTCGAGAATATGAAGGCCGAGGCAAAGAGCGAAGCTGCAGCGTACATCAACGAGACCGTAGAGGAGGCAAAGCTTACCGCCACGAAGGAGGCAAAGCGTATCATTGTAGCGTCGATTCAGAGAGTTGCAACCGAGACCGCTATCGAGAACTCGGTAACGGTGTTCAACATCGATTCGGACGAGGTTAAGGGCCGCATCATCGGTCGCGAGGGCCGTAATATCCGCGCTTTGGAGGCCGCTACGGGCATCGAAATCATCGTCGACGATACTCCGGAGGCAATCATCCTGAGCGGCTTCGACCCTGTTCGTCGCGAGATTGCACGTCTGGCTCTGCATCAGCTCGTTACCGACGGCCGTATCCACCCGGCTCGTATCGAGGAGGTCGTTGCCAAGGTTAAGAAACAGATCGAGGAGGAGATTGTCGAGGTCGGCAAACGTACGGCTATCGACCTCGGTATCCACGGTCTGCATCCGGAGCTTATCCGCCTTATCGGTAAGATGAAATATCGTTCGTCGTATGGTCAGAACCTCTTGCAGCACGCTCGCGAGACAGCAAACCTCGCAGGTATTATGGCTGCCGAATTGGGCCTGAATCCGAAATTGGCACGCCGCGCAGGTCTGTTGCACGATATCGGCAAGGTGCCTGATGATGAGCCGGAGTTGCCACACGCAATTATCGGTATGAAGCTCGCCGAGAAGTATAAGGAGAAGCCGGAGGTTTGCAACGCTGTAGGTGCTCACCACGACGAGGCCGAGATGACATCGATGATTGCTCCGATTATTCAGGTCTGCGACGCAATCTCGGGCGCACGTCCGGGCGCACGTCGCGAGGTTATCGAGTCGTACATCAAGCGCTTGAAGGAGATGGAGGATATCGCCCTCTCGTACAACGGCGTTGTCAAGACCTATGCTATCCAGGCAGGTCGCGAGCTGCGCGTCATCGTCGGTGCCGACAAGCTGTCGGACAACGAGTCGGAGGCACTCTCGCACGATATCGCAAAGCGTATTCAGGACGAGATGACCTATCCTGGTCAGGTGAAGATCACCGTTATCCGCGAAACCCGCAGCGTAAGCTACGCAAAATAGTTCGCCCACGCGCCCTGCGTCGCTCGCCGCATAGGACGATGACGCATACCGCGCAAAATCGTCGCCCCGAGCGACTCCCCACCAAAGGGCAACGGGAACATATCAAGGGCTGTCCAACTTCAGGTTCGGACAGCCCTTTTCTTTATTTCTTATGCGATTAAAACTATTCAAAAGGATTTATCCTAGTGCCCATCAATATAGATGACCACATACAATCCCCATCCAGCAGGATCGACTGGTCGCAGCAGGCTTGAGCAGATCGAGGTAAGGCGATTACAATCGTAGATTGTTTGGGGTTGGCGGATGATGGTTGAAAATCTATTTTCAAAGACAATCATCTGCCAACAACAAGAGATTGTGACAGCAATAATCGCCGACCAAAGACAAGTCTGCCACACCGCCACCGACCGAACGACCTCGGCGAATGGGTACAAAAAAAAAGAGAAGTTCAAAAGAACTTCTCCTGATATCTGACGACATAACTGACCGAACACACCTCACTCCCAACGGGGTCGACCGGTCGCTGCAGTTGAGAGGTGACCGCAGGAAGAATGTAGCAATCGCAGATTGTCGGGATTGGGGAACGCGGTGGCGAAAACTTGTTTTCAGCCACCATCGTTACACAAGCGCGAAGATTTGCGCAAGCAAACTACATCATTCCAAGATTAGTCACCCGAAACGCCACCGACCGAACGACCTCGGCGAATGGGTACAAAAAAAAGAGAAGTTCAAAAGAACTTCTCCTAATATCCAACAACATAACGAACAGCACACACCTCCCACCCAGCGGGGTCGACCGGTCGCAGCAGTTGAGAGGTGACCGCAGGAAGAATGTAGCAATCGCAGATTGTCGGGATTGGGGAACGCGGTGGTGAAAACTTGTTTTCAGCCACCATCGTTACTCAAGCGCGAAGATTTGCGCAAGCAAACTACATCATTCCAAGATTAGTCACCCGAAACGCCACCGACCGAACGACCTCGGCGAATGGGTACAAAAAAAAGAGAAGTTCTTTTGAACTTCTCCTAGTACCCAGAGCCGGGGTCGAACCGGCACAGGGGTGAACCTACTGGTGTTTGAGACCAGCGCGTCTACCGATTCCGCCATCTGGGCGTGCTATGCTTGTTTCCTCACATAAGCGTTGCAAAGGTATGAAATATTTTTGAATTTCCAACTATATCACACTAAAAATTGACGCTTTTGTGCAATTAAGTTTGATGTTTAACCGATTTTTGCTAAAACTGCGACACAGATACGATGATCAGGGGTATATCTACGAGGTATTATGCCGACTTTGAGAGTGGCATACCCCTCCTCACTTCGGTCTTGATGTATCGTTTCGATTGGCTGCACCTCGGTATAAGATACAAGCATCGTCTGGACTCAGTTTGCACAATCGGTGCCAGGGGTATAGACACAAAAAAAAAAGACCAACCTTATTGGTTGGTCTTAAAGAGGCGGCTACCTACTCTCCCACGGGAAAACCGCAGTACCATCGGCGTTAGTGAGCTTAACTTCTCTGTTCGGAATGGGAAGAGGTGGAACCTCACTGCTATAACCACCTAAATCTTGTTTAGGTCTAGCTT
>JAZRBZ010000011.1:0-6241 GCA_045635325.1 Alistipes sp. | reverse complement strand
GTTACGCCTCGACAAGGTACGCCTTACGAAAGATGACCCTATTATGGATATGCTCACCTTCTATATGGGTAAGAATACCTACGACCGTCAGCAGTTTATTGTGGGCAATTTGCGCATCGAGGAAGATAAAATTAGTGAGTAGAGAGTAGCTGAAAAACTTGTAGCGCACCCCTAACGACCCTAACGCCTCTAACGACCCTAAAAAGTTGCGCTACGATAAGGGTAGGAGTTCGCAAAACAAATAAAGAAGCTAATGGCTAATGGCCAGAAGCTAATGGCTAAGAATATGGAAGAGAAAGATATACAAGAAGAGATGGTAAACGACGAGGAGATTGTCGCCTCCGAGCCTGGTAAGTACGATGCCTTGATGGCGGAGACCAGCACCAAGCGACTGACAGGTATGTACAAGAATTGGTTCTTGGACTACGCCTCGTATGTTATTTTGGAGCGTGCAGTGCCCCATATTGACGACGGTTTGAAGCCAGTACAGCGTCGTATTCTCCACGCTATGAAGGTGGTAGATGACGGCAAGTTAAACAAGGTGGCAAACCTCGTGGGACAGACTATGCAGTACCACCCACACGGTGACGCATCAATCAAGGATGCGCTGGTGCAACTCGGTCAGAAGGAGTTGCTGATAGACTGTCAGGGTAACTGGGGAAATATCCTCACTGGCGATGATGCTGCTGCGGCTCGATATATCGAGGCGCGTCTATCGAAGTTTGCGTTGGAGGTGGTCTATAACAAGAAGACTACCGAGTGGATGTTGGCATACGATGGTCGTAAGGAGGAGCCTGTAACCCTGCCTGTGAAGTTCCCATTGCTCTTGGCGCAGGGTGCCGAGGGTATTGCGGTAGGTCTTGCATCGAAGATTTTGCCACACAACTTCAATGAGTTGATTTCGGCTTCGATTGCCCACCTCAAGGGCGAGGAGTTTCAGCTCTATCCCGACTTCCCGACGGGAGGTATGGTCGATGTGTCGAAGTATAACGACGGTCTGCGCGGTGGCGTGATTAAGGTGAGAGCCAAGATATCAAAGATTGACAAGCGCACGCTCGCCATTACGGAGATTCCGTTCTCAACGACCACCGAGTCGGTTAAGGATTCGATTTTGAAGGCCAACGAGAAGGGTAAGATTAAGATTCGCCGCGTCGATGACAATACGGCGCAGAAGGCGGAGATTATCGTGCAGGTGGCTAACGACGAGTCGAGCGACCGTACGATCGACGCACTCTATGCCTTCACTTCGTGCGAGGTGTCGATTTCGCCAAACTCGTGCGTCATCCGCGATCGCAAGCCGGTGTTTATGGGCGTGAGCGACATCCTGCGTCACTCGGTCGAGCGCACGAAGGCGTTGTTGCGCACCGAGTTGGAGATTCGTCTCGGCGAGCTCAACGAGGCGTGGCATTCGGCATCGCTCGAGCGCATCTTCATCGAGAACAAGCTTTACCAGCTCATCGAGGGTTGTAAGACTCGTGAGGCGGCCTACACGGCGGTCGATAAGGGTTTGGAGCCGTTCAAGAAGTTGTTGCGTAGGGAGGTAACCATCGAGGACGTGCAGCGTCTTACGGAGTTGAAGTTTATCCGTATCTCGCGTTTCGACTCGGAGAAGGCCGACAACGAGATTAAGCAGATTGAGCAGGATATCAAACATACGAAACACGACCTGGCACATCTGGTCGACTATACGATTGCCTACTACGAGCATATTCGCGACAAGTACGGCAAGGGCCACGAGCGTCGTACGGAGATTCGTTCGTTCGACTCGATCGAGGCGACGAAGGTGGCTGTATCGAACGCCAAACTTTATGTCGACCGTGCGGAGGGCTTCTTCGGTATCGGTAAGTCGATGAAGGATGCCGAGTATGTGTGCGACTGCTCGGATATCGACGATGTGATCGTTATTCTGAAGGATGGCCGCTACGTCATCAAGAAGGTTGCCGACAAGTGCTTCTTCGATAAGAACATCTACTATATCGGCGTCTTCAAGCGCAACGACGAGCGTACAATATATAATATTCTGTATCGCGACGGCAAGAACGGCCCGATTATGATGAAGCGATGTGCCATCACATCCATCACTCGCGATAAGGAGTATAACCTCACCAAAGGCACGCCGAAGAGCGACCTGCTCTATATGTCGGTTAACCCGAATGGAGAGGCCGAGGTGCTGAAGGTCTACTTCAAGCCGCGTCCGCGCCTGAAGAAGGTGATTGTCGATCTCGACTTCTCGACGCTTGCCATCAAGGGCCGTCAGAGTCAGGGTAACCTCTTCTCGCGCTACGGCATCCATAAGATTGTGCTCAAGGAGAAGGGTACGTCGACGCTCGGCGGTCAGAATATCTGGTGGGACGACGATATCCGTCGCCTCAATAGCGATGGCCGAGGCCGTCTGCTCGGCGAGTTCAAGGGCGACGATCGTCTGGTTGTCTGGACCTCGAAACATCAGTACTACGTTACGGGCTTCGATGTGGCGCAGCACTTCCCTGATGAGACCATTCGCGTCGAGCGCTATGTCTCTGACCGCGTATACAATCTCTGCTACTTCGATCGCGAGCAGGGCTACTACTATATGAAACGCTTCCCACTCGAGTCGAGCGACCGTCTGCAATCGTTCCTCGACGAGGACGGTATGGCAGATTTCGTCTGCATCACTTCGGCCGTTGGCGCAAAGCTCCGCATAACGTATAAGGGGGCACAGGCAACACGTCCGGCAGACGAGATTTCGGTTGACGACTTTGTGGGCGTAAAGAGCCGCAAAGCGAAGGGTAAGCGTCTGACGACCTACGATGTCGATACGCTGACGTTCATCGAGCCGGAACAGCCGGAGCAGCCGGAGGAGGCGCCAATCGTGCCACCTACGGAGGGCGCAGAGGGTACGGCGGATGTCGAGATTGATGCATCGGATATGATTGACGATGATGCAGTTGCGCCGATTGACAATAGCGGTACGCCGTTCGAGATTATCCGCAACGAGATAGACGCAATGGTCGATCCCGAACAGTTGAACCTCTTCTAACGACTATGCGCATCTACCTGATAGGATATATGGGTTGCGGCAAGAGTTCGATCGGCCGTAAGGTTGCCCGCAAGGGGAATCTGCGCCTGATTGATACCGATGCCGAGGTCGAGCGCACGGAGGGTGCCACGATTGCCGACATTATGCACTACGAGGGCGAGGAGTACTTCCGCCGCAGCGAGCGTAGGGCGTTGGAGTCGACAGCCGAGCAGGATAATATCGTGGTCTCGACGGGCGGTGGTCTGCCTTTGTGGGGGGACAATCTGCAACGTATCAAGGAGCTCGGAGTGTCGGTCTATCTGCGCCGCTCGCCCGAGTGCATCCTGCCTCGACTCTCGCCTCACGGCCGACAGAAACGCCCGAAGTTCAGGGGGTTGAACGACGAGGAGTTGTTGGCGTTTATGCACTCGCATATGGCCGAGCGCGAGCCGACCTACCGTCAGGCCGACATTACGATAGATTGCGACGTACACGCCGATGAGCAGGTGGTCGATATGATTCTCGACCTGATGTATCGTCCGTAGCGCGTGAGGATTGATTTTTAAAGACGAACCAAAAACCTTTTATATGAAACGATTTATTTTATCGCTTGCGGTACTGCTCGCAGCAGCTACCGTGTCGGCACAGATGAAGGTGTCGGGTACGCTCTCCGATGTGAACGGAAAGCCGGTTGCGGGTGTTACGGTCAGCGATGGCTTTACCTGCGTGCAGACCGATGCCAAGGGCCGCTATAAACTGACGGCGTCGAGCGATGCCGTACACATCTTCTATTCGATTCCTTCGGCTTATGAGGTGAATGTCAAGGATGGTCATCCGGATTTCTACACGAAGCTCGATAAGAAGGTCAAGAAGTATAACTTTACGCTCACACCTGCAAAGGGTGGCGTGGAGAAGCAGTTCCGCCTGATTATGGTCTCCGACCCACAGGCGCAGTGTCCGTTCCACGTCAAGCGTTTCGAGCGCGAGACGGTGCCTGATATCCGCGCCTATGTCGACGCACAGACGTTGCCGTGCTACGGTGTAACGCTGGGCGACCTCGTTTATACGGAGGGTAAGCATAAGACCAACTACCTGATGGAGCCAATGCGCAAGGCAATGGCCTACGATAAGTCGCACCTGCTCTTCTTCCAGACCATCGGTAACCACGACTTCGACGAGCCACCGGTGTCGATCGGCCCTGGTACGAGCACCTATAACCTTGCCTATCAGCGTGCTTTCGAGCGCGTGTTCGGTCCGGTTAACTACTCGTGGAACCGAGGCGACGTGCATATCGTATCGATGAAGGACTATATCGCCGACGACAATCCGAACAAGTTCCGCTACCATAAGGAGCACGGTAACCCGTCGTTCACCGACGAGCAGTTGGAGTGGTTGCGTCAGGATTTGGCTGCTGTACCGAAGGATAAGATGGTGATCCTCTGTCTGCATATCGGCCTCTACAACCGTATGCGTAAGAATTGCGACGAGGTGCGTAAGCTCATCGCCGAGTTTAAGGAGGCGCATATTATGATTGGCCATACCCACTTTATGAATCACAACGTCAATAAGTACGGCACGTTCGAGCACGTTCACGCCGCTGCGAGTGGTGCTTTCTGGTGGTCGTGTGTCAATGGCGATGGTGCGCCGAACGGCTATACGATCTACGATGTGGATGGTGCGCATATCAAGAATTGGTGGTATAAGGGTACAGGCCACGATATCTCGTACCAGATTCGTATGTACCGAGGCGATGCGGAGTTCGGTGGCGAGTTCGAGAAGTTCCGCTTCCCGTATACGCACGACACGGTGCTGGCTAACGTCTTTATGGCGGATAAGTCGTGGCGCGTGGAGCTCTACGAGGATGGTGTGCTGACGGGCGAAATGGAGCGTCTGCCGGTTACGAAGGACAGCGTGCCGGAGGCGAATTCGAGCCGCGATTGGTGGGCTGTCGGCTACCATATCGGCGTTATCGGCCGCAGCTACGGTAAGGTGCCGGGCGAGAGCAAGTGGAAAGGTGGTGGCCGCAAGGGTTACCTGATGCAGTGTAACCACCTCTATAAGATGCAGTTGAAGAATCCGGATGCCCGCGAGATTAAGGTTGTGGCTCACGACTCGAACGGTAATGTCTACGAGCAGACTCGCTTTACGGAGAACTTCGACTATTCGGAGAACGAACTCACGAATCGTCTGCGCCTGATTGAGCGCACGACACTCGATAAGGAGTATTAAACCCGTAAAAGATAAACGACACGCACGCGATGAATAACAATCCGATAGGCGTTTTCGACTCCGGTATGGGCGGCTTGAGCGTGTGGAGGGTGCTTCGTGCACAACTTCCACACGAGTCGCTGCTCTATTTCGGCGATGGCGCGCGTTGTCCGTATGGTGCACGATCCCGCGAGGAGGTGCTGCGCTTTACGGTCGAGGCGGTCGAGAAGATGCTTGCGCGTGGGTGTAAACTGATTGTGCTCGCCTGCAATACGGCGACGGCGGTAGCGGTCGAGCATCTGCGAGCGCACTATCCCGATGTGCCGTTCGTGGGTCTGGAGCCGGCCGTGAAACCTGCGGTGCTGACCACCGAGAGCGGTGTTGTCGGGGTGCTTGCCACGCGACGCTCGCTCGAGGGCGAACTCTTCCGTCGCACCTCGGCGCAGTATGCCGACCGCGCACGGATTCTGCCGGTGGTGGGCGAGGGTTTTGTCGAGATTGTTGAGCAGGGGTTGGAGCATACGCCCGAGGCGGAGCAGACGGTGCGCCGTGTGGTCGAGCCGCTGATTGAGCAGGGGGCTGACAGGATTGTGCTCGGCTGTACGCACTATCCGTTCTTGCGCGAGGTGCTCGAGCGCGTGATTAGTGGGCGTGCCGTCGAGATTGTCGATTCGTCGGATGCCGTCGAACGCCGAGTGGAGTATCTGCTCGATGCGGGCGACCTGCGAGCTGCCGAGGGGGGCGTGCCTTGCTACGAATTTATGAGCGAGGCGGGCGAGGAGTACATTGCAAAACTGCGTGCCAAGGCGGGCGTGTAAATCCATATCGCTTACATTGTTAATATACCTAGCGACCAAGATTTTGGTCGCTTTTTTCTTTGATTTTTCGCAATTGTTTATTATATTTGCGACAACGGGTTATAAGTCGCGTATCGGGCTTGCCTTCCGATGCGGACGGAAGACCGACTTCCATCAAACAACCGCGGCATAGAGAGTTAGGAATTTTACAATGGTGAGCAATAGCAAGAGGAGTACT
>JAZRBZ010000010.1:0-327018 GCA_045635325.1 Alistipes sp. | reverse complement strand
TTTTTTATTATTTTGGCCAATTTAACTACTTGTCGGCCAATGTATTACGAAAATAAATGCTTATCTTTGTGCAAGCAAAAGAGTTTTACGACATAACTATCAAAAGCGATGGACAGCAACTTCATATCTGGCAAGCAACATTTATTCGCATACTGCATTACGGATGGTTTATTGGATGAGATGAGCCCCGAACAACAGGCATCAATCATCAGCGTTGTTGAGAGTTTGCTATCAGAAGGAGAAGATGCAAATAATGAGAGTTTGCTATCAAGAGAAAACTCAATTAGTGAGAGATTGCTATCAGAAGGATAAGACGCAAATAGTGAGAGTTTGCTATCGGGAGAAGACGCTTCGGCGTATTCAAAAAAAATAATTATTTTTTTACCCGTGAGACCAAATAACTCTTTGTTAGATATGACCGCAAAAAACAATAGGTTCAAATGACCTTATGAGAGTTAATTGAACACAACATCAGATTGAACCCATATAACTTGAAAGATATGAAAACAGCAGCAATATACGCTCGTGTCTCATCAACAGGAGATAGACAGAGCACAGAACGACAAGTAATAGACCTGACAGATTACGCCCATAAGAATGGGATGACCATCTGCAATACTTTTGAAGAGCATATATCAGGAGCAAAACGCAATACCGAGCGAGCGGTGCTATCAGAGTGTATAGAGTATGCTATCAACAATCAAGTAGATGTAGTTCTTTTCTCGGAGTTGTCTCGCTGCGGTCGTGCAGTCTGGGAGGTATTAGATACTATTCGCACACTGAAAGATAACGGCATCAACGCCTACTTTCAAAAGGAGGGATTGTCGTTATTTCAGGAGGATGGTCAGGAGAATGTTTATCTTGCGGTGATGCTATCAGTTTTATGTGTCTGCTCACAGATGGAGCGTGAAAACATACACTATCGCTTACAATCGGGTAGGAAAGTCTATGTGGATAAGAATATCGCCGCTACTGGCAAGTCAGGTCTTGGTCGTAAGGTCGGTTATCGCAAGCCCCTTGAAACCAAGAAAGAACAATACAAGGAAGTATTGAAACTTTTGAGAGCGTGCTATCCAATACGAAAAGTAGCCAAACTTACTGATGTATCTGAAAGCACCGTGAAAAGATTGAAACGAGAGTTCGGCATATCTTCAACACCAACCACATAATCATAGATTTATGAGCACTTTGGCGGGTGCTGTCAGAGCAAAAAAAAAGTTTCTGATTTTCGTAATTTTCGCTGTTTTTTTGTTATATTTGATATAGTAAGATTAAGAAATGGTTCTGTAAATAAATGAGGATAAATCGTCAGGATGTATTCATTACTGAGACCTGCTGTCAAACTACATTTTGAAACAGCAAGACTATCAATGGTATATGGAGATTAGGTTCAGTTATCGCCACCTCCACAAAAAAAGACACCTTATCGGGTGTCTTTTTTTTGTGGGTGGGGTATGCTACTACTCCGTAAAGTCGTACGGCTCGATATCGGATTTGTAACTACTCCAATACAATGCGGCTTTATATGCATCTACCGATGCAGTAGGCACAAAAATTCTGCGCCCCGAGGCGTTGTTGTTGAACATACCACTACCACCCGTTGGCGGAGTAGTTGGCTTGCAATATACCTTTTTCAGCGCATTGCAATAATCGAATGCCTTCTCTCCAACCGAAGTAACGCTATTTGGAATTGTAACACTTGTCAGCGCTTCGCAATAATAGAATGCCATACTTCCAATCTCAATAACGCTATTAGGAATATTAATACTTGTCAGCGCGTAGCAACTGGAGAATGCCCTCTCTCCAATCGAAGTTACGCCATTGCCAATTGTAATACTTTTCAGCGCGGTGCAACTGGAGAATGCCCTCTCTCCAATCTCAGTAACGCTATTAGGAATTGTAATACTTGTCAGCGCTTTGCAACTAACGAATGCAGCATTTCCAATCGAAGTAACGCTATTAGGAATTGTATAAGTAGTTAAACCGGCGGGAGCAAATGCTTTAAGTACGCCATCAATAATAAGACAACGATTATCTTCGGAAGCAAATTTGCCATAGAAACTTGTCAGCGCGGAGCACCGAGCGAATGCAGCATTTCCAATCTCAGTTACGCTATCAGGAATATTAACACTTGTCAGCGCGTCGCAACTCCTGAATGCCTCATCTCCAATCTTAGTAACGCTATTAGGAATAGTAACCGATTTTATACAATCTACGCCATAGAATACATAACCCTTTAATTCGGTAATACTCTCTGGAATAACTACATTTTCAAGCAACTCACCATTAAGGTAGATATCACCACCTCCACTGGAATAAAAAGGATTTGCAGAACTACCAAAACTAATTTCACACCAAGCCTCCAAATCGGTTATATCAACTCTTTTCAGCGCGGTGCAACTGGAGAATGCCCTCTCTCCAATCGAAGTTACGCCATTGCCAATTGTAACACTTGTCAGCTTGGAGCAATAAGCGAATGCTTCCTCTCCAATCGAAGTTACGCTATTAGGAATAGTAACACTTGTCAGCGCGGAGCAATACTGGAATGCATCATTTCCAATCGAAGTTACGCTATTAGGGATTGTAATACTTGTCAGTTTGTTGCACTCGTAGAATGCATAATATCCAACTTCGGTTATATTTCCGTTAAATTTAATAATACCCAGACCCTCTTCGTAGGTATTAGATAGCAATGTAGCACCAAACTCATCATCGAAATATGGCTCGACGATGTTTCCATCCTTCGAGGTGTACCATATCTCGTTAGCGGGCGGGGTTGGTTGGGCGGGAGTATCAGGCTCCTGCGGTTTCTCAATTGTGAGCGTTGCCATCGGCAGGATATGGTTACGCTCGATGGTGATAGCATTTTCGGTCGCTTTGGTTAGCACCGTACCATCGTCGCACGTTGCGGTAATGGTGATACCCTGCGCGAATGTCTGCGGTGGCAGAGCGATATAGAACGACTTTGGAGTCTCGGCGTTGAGTCGCACACCCGCCTCGCCACAGTTGAGCGTAACAGAGGTGAGGATAGTGCCCTCCTCCTCGATAATGCCGCCGACGCTATCGCCCGACTCTCCCATAGTCGCTGCGAGGATGCTCGATGCATCGGATGTATTGACATAGATTTTACCCGCAACCTGCTCACCATTATTACCACGCAATACGATGTTCGATACATAACCGTTACCCGTAAACTGCAACTTGAGCCAACCGCATACATTCTTGAACGATAGTTGGTTGAACTCGCTCGATGATACCATTAGTGACGAGCCGACGCCATAACTATCCGTCAAATAGGTCTGCTCGGCAGGCATAAACGCCTCGACATTATAGGTTTCCCAATTAAACCAATACGATGCGTTGTAAGGATATACGGCAACGATGCGCGTTGTGGCAGTTGTTGGTGTACCGCTCTCGACGAGTTTAATCGAGCCCTCGGTATCGCCCGTCTTGCCTTGGAATTGATATTTGTCGTTCGAGTCCGAACGGTAGAATACCGACACAAGATCACCCTCGGTCCAAACGGGAGTACCGTTTTCACCAAGTTGGATGCGAGTGTCCTCCGCATCGAATGAAACGTGAAGCTCATTGGGAGCAGTCGGAATTTCCGGTGCAACATCCTGTGTTGCATCGGTCGAACAAGCAGCAAACAAGGTTGCCACGAGCGCGAAAAGGAAAAATTTCTTCATATTACTTTGTTTTTAGTTTGTTATTCTTCGATTATTTCGTCGGTGGAGCGTAAAGACCAACCCTGCTCGGGGTCTACGGTCGGGATTTCGAGCGAAGCACCAAAACCACGCTCGGAACGGAGCGCAATGGTGCGCACTACGGGTTGTGTGTAATGTTTAAGATTCATAGGCATACGGCACCGTAGCATCTCCTATGCGGTTGATTAGTATATAAAAAGAAAGTGTGGAGATGATTTCCGTTTATTTAATCGAAGGTTGTGGAATGACCTGACAGCAATAAACGATACAATGCCCCACACCTGTATACAGCAATACATTGGTATGGGACATACCAATAGCATATATACAAGAAATAGGTGTTGCTCGTCGTCCTGCTGTCTTGAAAACTTCCACATTTTCGATCAAGGACTGCGAAAACACTTTCTATATGTTCGCAACTTTCGTAAGTCGCTACCGCAAAGTTAGAAAAAGATATCGAAAAGAGCAACACCTCTGCGGGGCATTGCCTATAAAATATTTCTTTGAGGGAATTTTTGGGGGGATTGTTTTGTGGGGTAGAGCGTATTACCCAGTTATCCTTAAAATTATACTTTTAGGTAAATCTGCTTGCGGTCGAACAGATAGAGCATCAGCCAGCAAGCGGAAATGTAGCCAATCGAGATCAGTACGGCGCTCCACTCATCGGGCAGATACGAGCCGAGTCCGCCGAGGAAGTAGCGCGAAATATCGCCAAATTTGATGAATCGTTGAGCGAGATATATGGTGATTGAATTCACGCCCACGACCTTCAAAAAGTAGCACCAACGGTTGAGCCCGCGCACGTCGATAATGTAGTAAAATAGTGCCAACATCCCGAGCGAATATGCTCCTGCGGTCAGCACAAAGGCACTCGTCCAAAGCGTTTTATTTATCGGTTGAATCTCGTTCCAAACGAGTCCCGCAGCGAGCATTGCAACGGCGCAAACTGCCAACGTCGCAGCTTTGCGATTACCTGAATGTGAGCCGTTTAGCAGATACTCACCCGCGAACACGCCGAGCATTGCCGTAACGATGGCCGGCAGCGTACTCAACACGCCTTCGGGGTCCATAATGCCGCGTCGAAGTATGTGGTTTGGCATCAATACTCGGTCGATATAGCCCGCGATATTTCCCTCTTTTGTCCACACGTCTACACCTACAGCGTCAGGTGCAGGAATGGTCAGCAGTAGGGTATATCCGACCAGAATAACGGCACAAATAATGGCTCTCGTCTTTGGCTTTAGCCATAGCGTCATCAGCGCTGCCAAAGCCCACGCAGTACCGATGCGCCCCAGCACACTCGGGAAGCGCAATGTGTCGAACTGCATCTTGAAGAAGCCGTTGTACAGCACACCGAGCAGAACGAGAATTGCAGCTCGTTTAATGATTTTCGCAACTATATCCCGACGGCTTGCTCCGGCCTGCAACTGCTTATGCCGCGAGAACGGAAAACTCACACCTGCGATAAACAAAAAGAGCGGGAAAATCGTGTCGTGATGGGCAAATCCATCCCACGCAACGTGGCGCATCTGCTGGGCAAACCAGGTGGCCACAGCACAATCGGGCATAAGGGCCGCGATGTTCATAATCAGTCCCGAAAGCCCCATAATAAAGAGCATATCGAATCCTCGCAGCGCATCGAGCGAGAGCAGTCGTTGTGGTTGGTAATTGTTGTCCATATTTGTTTGTTGTTCAAATGCCGTTCAAACATCACTCAAACGGCGGTTGTGAAATTACGTTTTCTAAAAGTTTTGTATTTTGGAATGTTTTGTGCTATATTTGCGTTGGTTTACCGGTTAACTCTATGTGAATAGGTGGAAACTGGCTTAATTCTACCGCCTTCGGGCGGTAGTCTCATTTTATAAGGTTGTACTTCGTGTATATTTAGTCTCTACAAATATACGAAAAAAATCTGATAACATCATAGTTTTAGTTCTACATCAAAAAATTTCTCAACGCTCCTCAATAGGGTATAAAAATATTCAATATTAAAAAATGATGCAATATGTATATTATGTTAAATAGCGCAAATATCGAGATAGGAGAGTACATTTTAGGGAGTAGCCTTACCATATAATATAAATAATATAAGGAATCGGGTGTCAATAGCCTCCTCGCGGCATACAATCCCCAAAACTTCGTTTGCTTGAAGTTCGTGTGCGCTGCTGCGAATCTGCGTCTATGCCGCACGTTGTCAACGTGTTAGTTGTTTATGCGAGCATATTTTAACCTTCCGAGAATTGCTTAAATGAAACTGCGTGCCCGATGGCACACGAAATTTTGCTTTTCGTGCGCTAAATTTTGCTCGCTTTTGCTCGCGGATTGGTTTGCGGTTGCGACCGTCTGCCTGATCGACTATTTTCGAGGAGTGAACGACTCGAACGACTTGTCGGCATAGAAGACCACAATCTTCTCGATATCGACCGACGAGCCGACGATGCGCGAAATCTCCGCCATCGGTTTTGCCGCTCTGTCGTCGGATGGGTTGCTGCTCTGGTGTGTCGATGACTCAGCTCCGTCGAAGAGATTTCCGACAACAGCACCTCCGGCCGATGCTCCATTTTGAACATCCGCTTGTGCGGGCTCCATCACCGACGAATTATAGATTTGTTCCGAGTCGCCCAGCAGCCAGTAGGGGTTGATTCGTGGAAAACGATTGACAATTTTACAGATCAGCTCAAAACTCGGATTGTTTCGTCCGCTCAAAATATGCGACACTCCGGCAGGTTTAATTTCGAGTATATCTGCCAGCCGACTTGCCGTCAAATTCTCGTTCTGCATCAAAATTCTCAATTTTTCCTTCATTTCTCCTATTTTTTACAAAAATAAACAATCTTTACAAATTAAGCAAATAAAATTACACATTTGTAAAATGTTAATAACTCAACAAATTGTTTACAAGTGTAAATAACTACAATAAGGTTAAATTCCCTAAATATTTGTACTTAAAATATCACTTTATTATATCTACTGCAAAATGCTGATAATAACCATATATCTACATTTGTTCAGTGTTATAGGGGCATATTTAGACCAAATGCGCTACAGATCACTATTATTGCTATAATTATCTTTTGATAAATCTTGTAAGGTGTTGATATTGTTGTATATATGTCTGTGAATAACAAAAATTGAACACGCTTTAATCGAGTGAAAAATACCCCACTTTGAACCCTGTTTGATAATTACAAATGTAATCACAAAAACGGGTAATTAACAGTGGTTGAACAATACAGATGTAAATACTTCAATTGTGCAAGAATTTGATTATTATTACAGATGTAAATAGTACAGTTGTAAAATGTCAAAAATGAGAAGAAATCGATCTACTATTATTTACGATACGGAAATTTTGCAGTAAATCCCCTACTGCTATTATATTATGTTAAATATGTAGGAGCAATTATAAATAAAAACACCCTATATACTGCTATGTATAAGGGTGTTACGGAGTTGTTAACAGCAGTTTATTTGCTCAGTTCTGCTGCGATTTCAGCAAACTCTTCCGGAGTTAATTTGAGCTTTTCTTTGTGGAAATCGACGTCTTTTTCGCTGTTCATAGGTATCAAATGGATGTGTGCGTGCGCTACTTCGAGTCCTAATACTACCATTGCGACCTTTTTACATCCTGTCATTGCCTTAATTTTCGCAGCAATCTGTTTTGCGAACAAAGTCATCCCTGCGAGGGTTTCGTTGTCAAGGTCAAACAGGTAGTCTACTTCGCACTTCGGAACGACCAGGGTGTGTCCCTTTGCAAGCGGATTGATGTCGAGGAATGCGAAATATCTATCATCCTCGGCAACCTTATAGCAAGGTATCTCCCCTACTATTATTCTTGAAAAAATAGATGCCATAATAGAATGTTTTTTATTTGTTAATAGTATTGATTACGATCATAATAGTCGTAATAATGATCGTACGAATCGCTATGATTTGAGTGATAATGGTTGTGCGAACAGAATAGTTCGTGAAGAAGATACAACTTGAACCAATTTATTTTTTTACGTTTCTGCCCATTTGGTGTGTATGCCTCTTGTGCTTCGTGGTTTTTGTTTGCAACTTTCGAGTGCTGGATGCAATCTTTGTGCAATGCGGGCAGTTGAACACCTCCGCAAGTGGTCATTCCGCCATTGTTGCGCTTTTGGCTCTTTTGTGTTGGCTCGACGGAATCTACGACCTTGCCTATTAAGGCTTTAATAAATCTGTAAAAGCCATATCCTATTGCCAACGCGCAACATAACCATACAATGAATCCAGTATCCATTCTCCGTTTGTTTTTAACTATTGTTAGGTGCGTCTATCCTCCTACTCTTCTCTGTTTTCGGTGCTGCGCTTGATTCGCTCGATGCCCTTTACCTTGCGGAACTTGTCCATCAGTGCGTTCAGCGACTCCGCATCCTGGACGTAGATGCTCAAACTGCCCTCGAAAATGCCGTCGTGGCTACGAATGCATACCTCGCGTATATTGATGCTGAAATCGTCTGAAACGATGTGTGTAATCTCTTGCAGGAGACCCATACGGTCGATGCCTCGCAACTCGATTGTCGAGAGATATGATACGGCCTTGTGCTGTGACCACTTAATCTGATCCTTGATGATGTTTTTGCCGAAGAGCGATGCCAATCGATTAAGCTCGTTACAGGTCGCTTTATGGACGAAGATCTTGCCCGTAGTCGGGTCTTTGAAGCCGACTACACTATCGCCAGGCAGAGGGTTGCAGCAGGTCGCAATGACAAACTGATCGTCGTCGGGCGATACCTCCGTGCCGGTGCTCGTCTCCTGCTCGTCGTATGTGTCGTTTGGCTCGGAGTCGCGCCACAACTTCCAGAATTTCAGTATTTTGCTTGCCGAGTTCGATTTGAGAATCTTCTCGAGGTTGTCGAGTGCAATAATGCCTGCACCAATCTTGCTGTAGAGTTCGTCCTTATTCTTGCAACCATACGCTGCAAGCACCTTGCGCAGTACGCGACCGTTAATCGTGATGTTATGCTGTGCCAGCTGCGACTCGAAATGCGCCTGACCATTCTCGATATTGTTCTGATGTTCGCGCTTCAGGAAGTTGGTAATCGCCTGCTTCGCCTTGGTGGTGGTCACTATATCAAGCCACTCCGGCTTAGGTTTGGCATTATCGGCCGTGATAATCTCTATCTGGTCGCCCGACTTAATATGCTTTGTGATTGGCTCGATTTTGTGGTTTATCTTGGCTCCAATCGCTTTATTTCCAATCTTGGTATGGATGTCGTATGCAAAGTCCAAAGCCGTAGCACCGAACGGCAGACGTCGCTGTTCGCCCTTCGGGGTAAATACCGTGATTTCGGATGTGTATAACGACAGACGGAAGTTGTCCAGGAACTCAACCGCATTCTCCGTCGGACTGTTGAGCGCATCGCGAATCTTGCTCAACCAGAGGTCGAACGCGTCGTCGCTCTGCGAGAGTGTCGCTTTCTTGTACTTCCAGTGTGCTGCAAAACCTCGCTCGGCAATCTCCTCCATGCGCTGCGTGCGCACCTGCACCTCCACCCATTTGCCATCAGGGCCCATTACGGTCGAATGCAGCGCCTCGTAGCCGTTTGCCTTCGGCATACTGATCCAGTCTCGCAAACGGTCGGGTTTTGGGGCATAAATGTCGGTAATTGATGAGTATATCTGCCAACATTGGGTCTTTTCTGAAGGGAATGGCAGTGCCTGGAATACGATGCGAACGGCAAACAGGTCGTAGATCTCCTCGAACGGAATCTGCTTGCGCTGCATCTTTGTCCATATCGAGTATATGCTCTTGATGCGGCCCGATATGTCGTATTTGATGTTGTTTTTGTCGAGAGTCTCGATAATCGGTGCGCAGAAGCGGTTGATATACTCCTGACGCTCCGATTCGCTATCGGCGATTTTGCGCGAAATGGCCTCGTACTCCTCCGGGAAGCGGTACTTCATACAGAGGTCCTCCAACTCGCTCTTGATTGGGTACAAGCCCAAACGATATGCCAACGGAGCGAATAGATGGATGGTCTCGCCGGTAATCTTAATCTGCTTATTGCGAGGCATATACCCCAGTGTACGCATATTGTGCAGACGGTCGGCGATCTTGATAAGAATCACTCGCACGTCGTCCGACAGCGTGAGCAGTACCTTGCGGAAATACTCCGCTTGTGCCGATGTGTCGGCGTTGAATACGCCCGACATCTTGGTTAGTCCGTCGACCATCGTGGCGATTTTTGCACCGAATATACGCTCGATATCCTCGACCGTATAGTCCGTGTCCTCCACAACGTCGTGGAGCAATGCAGCCACAACCGATTTGACACCGAGTCCAATCTCTTCGACTGCGATTTTGGCCACAGCAATAGGATGCAGGAGGTACGGCTCGCCCGAGCGTCGCTTTACCCCCTGGTGTGCCTCCTTCGCAAGGAAGAAGGCACGTTTGATGAATTTCCAATCTTCGTCGTTCTTGCAGATCTTGGTGCAAGAGAATAGAAGATCGTTATAGGCATCGGTTATAAGTTTCTCATCCTCTATGCTGTAATCCATATTACTTGAAGTTTTACTTCGTCTTCATTGCTTCTCGTACCTTTGCTTCAATCTCGGCGCTGAGTGCAGCATCCGATTTCAGCAACTCCTTCACGGCGTCACGGCCCTGACCAATCTTGCGGTCGCCGTACGAGAACCACGAGCCGGCTTTCTTGATAATTTCGAAATCAACTGCAAGGTCAAGAATCTCGCCAATCTTCGAGATACCTTCGCCAAACATAATGTCGAACTCGGCCTTCTTGAACGGAGGTGCCACCTTGTTCTTGACAACCTTAACCTTCGTGCGAGTTCCGAGCTGCTCGTCGCCATCCTTGATAACGGCTGTGCGGCGGATGTCGATACGAACGCTTGCGTAGAACTTAAGCGCGTTACCGCCCGTTGTGGTCTCCGGATTGCCGTAAACGACGCCAATCTTGTCGCGCAACTGGTTGATGAAGATGCAGACGGTCTTGGTCTTTGCGATGCTTGCGGTGAGCTTGCGGAGTGCCTGCGACATCAGTCGTGCCTGCAAACCCATCTTCGAGTCGCCCATCTCGCCCTCGATCTCCGCCTTTGGTGTAAGCGCTGCAACAGAGTCGATTACGATGATGTCGATTGCGCTCGAGCGAATCAGCGAGTCGGCAATCTCCAGTGCCTGCTCGCCGTTGTCCGGCTGCGAAATGAGCAGATTATCAACATCTACGCCCAACTTCTGTGCATAGTAGCTGTCGAATGCGTGCTCCGCATCTATAAATGCTGCGATGCCGCCTGCCTTCTGCGCCTCGGCGATTGCGTGAATTGCGAGGGTTGTCTTACCGGACGACTCCGGACCGTAAATCTCTATTACGCGGCCCTTTGGGTAGCCACCTACTCCGAGTGCCACGTCCAACGTGATCGAACCGGTCGGAATTACCGGAATATCGGTTACGGTTTCGCTGCTCATACGCATAATGGAGCCCTTGCCGAAATCCTTCTCTATTTTGTCCATTACGGCCTTTAATACCTTCAATTTCTCCGGGTTAGCCGCGTTAGTGTTCTCTGCCATATCTTTTATGTTTTATAATTTTCAATTAAATGTTTTTACCGCTAGGTAAATTTATGCTCAAAGTTAAAAATTTTTCTTCTAAAACGCACATTTTTACTCGAAAAAGTGCGCTTAATCCCAAAACATTGTGGTTTTAACCTGTCTTTCGTACCCCTCTTTGGTCGAATTCAGGCGGTGCATACACGACGGACAACGTATTGCTACGTCGGTTTCGATATGATACTCGCCTTTTGCGCTCGTTCGGGCCGTATGGGAGTTGCCTACCGTCAGGTGCATAACCTCCGCGCCACAATGCTCGCACTTGATTTGATAACCTACTGACATAATTTTTTGAGTTTTTAGTGTTAGACCTTTTTTGCAGCCATTCGATTGCTCCGGCTTGCCGCTTTGCACTATCTGCACCAATCGTCCGAGCCGCCGCAAATAGTTTGCAATACATTCGCCATGATTCCGATGAAGATGATAATACTGAACAACATAACTTTATCCTCCTTTTATTTTCTTTGTTTATAACTATTTATCTCTACCCTTTTGTTCTCTTTGCGCCGCTTATCGGGCCGCAATGTTTGGCGTTCGTGTTGTGTTAGTGTCGCCTTTTCGAGTACAAAGTAAGAGGTGTTTTGTGTCAACTTATGACACAAATTAAAAAAGTGAAGAAAAAGTATAAAAAAAGTGCAACTTTTTGATGTAAGTTGCACTTTGGAATCTTATATGTGTTAGCCAATAAAAACAAAGCAGAGGTTGTGTCCTCTGCTTTATCGCCAAATCAATATGTTGGGCGCTATCGTAAACACCCCGATACTATATTGAATTAAAAGATTCCCTCAAGACCTTTAGCTGCACGGCTGACGACAATTAGCTTCTGACCATTTGTCGCAGCGTTCAGAATGAGATCGCCACCCTTCTTTACATTGCAGAGAGTTCTGCTTGCGCTCAATACCTCTTTTGCGATCATATCACCAATCTGCTTACGCGAAAGCTCGCCGGCAATATCTACCTCTACATAAACCTCGAAACCCTGGCCTGCAGAGATACCGCTAGCTGAACCGAGGTCGATATATACGGTCTCGGCCTTGTTCTTCTTGGTTGTTTCAACTTTGAGGAGCAGACCCTCGATAGGGAACGCCTCATTAACAACTGCTGCCATAGCATATTTTGCCTTGTCGCAAGTTGCCAACATTGCCTCCTCATAAGTTCTACCCGAACCTGTGGTAGACAGCAAGTTGCCTGCCTGATAGGTGTAGGTCTTGGTGTACTTGGTTGTACCGTTGCTTACGTCAACGATACTGATGGTCCAAGTGAGGTTACCTTTATAAGTAACATTGCCATTATAGTACTCTCGTGTGCAAGACATTGTGGTAACCTCGCCGGTGATGATATACTTTGCACCCAAAGTCTGCATAATCGAATTTTTCTCTGCGTTATACGAGTCGGTCTGTCTGCGTGCCTCTTCGGTTGCAAGACTGCCCTGGGTTGCCATATCCACGAGCTGCAGACGGCCGGTCTCTGCGATACCTGCGATAACCTTGGTGCGCAAGTTTGCAACGTGACTGGCGTTTGTAGACGAAGAGTGGTTGAAGAAGTCTACCAATACGACGTCTTTCGTACTCTCTTGGGCTGTTGCCGAGAAGCCGAAGCCCATAGCGATTAAAGCAAAAAGAAGTTTTTTCATAAGTTTAAGTTTGTTTAATAGTTATTCTTTTAATATTTATAAGTTCTAAATATCAATGGTAATGCCCTGTAACCGTTTTTGCTAATATCTATTGTGGGCAAGTATTATCCACAAATATACGAATAATATTGTAACATTGTTTCTATTTGTTTGATAAAATAAATACAGATTTCTCTATTGTGTGTATTTTTGCAGATATTCGGCAATGTAATGCTTCAATTCGGGCGCATTAATGATGCGGATATCGTCCAGCAGACCAATGACGAAACGGCCGATTCCCTGCATATCGGCAACCTCCGTATCGAGAATCCAGTGCTTGCCGTCCGGCTGCGGCGAAATGTGCTGCTCGGCGAGTGGATACTCCTCAATGAGCAGGTTGTGGGCCAGGCGGCCGAGCTCAATCCGAACGCGCGTTCGCTGCTCGCCAATCATACGAAATATGTCGATAAATCCCTCCTTGTGTGCCGATTCGTACTGCCACTCCGTATCGGTTATCTCTACGCTTCCGATGCGGGCAGTCTTGAATATCTTGCACTTCTGCGCCTCGACATCAAAGCACCAAATATTGACGTAATTGGTTGTAAATGAGAATGGCTCGACAAGGCGGTCGCGGCGTGTTTTGGCCGATTGATAGTCGCGCAACATCACTTGTCGACGGTTTTCGATGGCGTCGATTATGGCGTGTACGTTGCCCGCGTTGCGCCCCTTGACTACCGTGTCGGCCAGCGTGCGCGAGTCGTATACGGAGTAGAGTTTATGCTTGAGATTTTGTTTGAGCAGGTTGGTGTCGTCGATGCTTTCGATGGCGCGACGCAGGATGACGGCCTCCTCTTCGGTGAAGTGGACCAACTGCGAGATATCTTTGAAGTGTGGCGATGCCTTGTCGAGACGGATGCAGTTGCCACTCTTCTTGACTACAAAGCCGGCATCGCGAAAGGTGTCGATGTAGCGGTAGATGGTCCGTCGCGACATATCGAGTCGCGCGGCAAGATCGTCTACCGAGTAGTCGACATTTGCCGTGAGCATCTTCATCAGACGCAACATTCTCTCTAATTTGGGCTGATCCATATCCCAAAGATACAAAAAAATGGTGATATTCAAACTGAATACCACCACTGTTTCCAAATTTTGTCGCTGCTCTACTCTGCTACGGCCTTCTCGATTGCCTCGACCTGCAGGCGGAACGACTTGTCCGTATCCATCAGGTTCGATATCGTTTTGCACGAGTGCAGAACTGTTGCGTGGTTTCGACCGCCGATTGCTGCACCGATGGCCGTGAGTGGCATCTTTGTGTGCTGCTTGGCGAGGAACATTGCAAGCTGGCGAGCGATGGCAACCTCGCGCGTACGCTCCGACGAGTTGAGTCGCTCCTTGTCTACATTCATCTCGCGACACACGATGTCGATAATCTGCTCGATGGTTATCTCCTTCTGATAGAGCGAAATATAACCCTTCAAAATATCCTTTGCGAGCGAGATGGTGATGCGCTTACCCATAAACGAGGTGTTGGCAACGAGCGACGAAATGGCACCCTCGATCTCGCGAATGTTCGCCGAAATATTCTCTGCCAAGTAGATAACCACATCCTCCGGAATCTCGGCATTGAGGCGTGCTGCCTTTGCTTTGATAATCTTGATTTTAGTCTGGAAATCAGGAATATCGATCTGTGCCGACAAACCCCACTTGAAGCGGGTGAGCAATCGCTCTTCGATGTCCTTCAACTCTACCGGCGGCTTATCGGAGATGAGCACCAACTGCTTGCCTGACATCTGCAAGTGGTTGAAGATGTTGAAGATTGCACCCTGTGTGCCCATCTTGCCCGAGAGTTCCTGGATGTCGTCCAAAATCAGTACGTCGACCGCCTGGTAGAAGTGGATGAAATCCGCAATCTCCTTGTTAAGAAATGCTGTCTGGTACTGCGATTGGAACTTGTTCATCGCAACGTAGAGCACCTGCAACTCCGGATGGCGCTGGCGAATCTCGTTGCCGATTGCCTGTGCAACGTGAGTTTTACCCAGACCGGAGTTACCATATATATATAATGGGTTGAAAGCCATATTACCCGGATTGACCGCTACAGACATACTTGCCGAACGCACCAAACGGTTACACTCGCCCTCGATAAAGTTGGCAAATGTGTAAGTTTTGTTGAGCTGCGGATCAATTCGCAAGCGATTTATGCCGGGAATTACAAATGGATTTCGTATATTTGCAGTATTGGTCTGCTGTGCGGCGAACGAAGTCGTCGTTACAGCGGCGTCCGACTCCGACGGAATCGAGGTCTGAACATCGTTCTTTGGCACTGCATAACACAAGCGCGTCTGGTTGCCGAACGACTCTGCAATCAGCGGGCGGAGAACTCGGATGTAGTTGTTTTCAATCTGCTCGACGAAGTTCTTGCTCGGTACACGCAAACGCAACTTCGTCCCGTCGAATTCCAGAGGAACGATCGGGAGGAACCATTTGGCAAACTCCTCTGCGGAGGTCTGGGCCTTGATTCGGCTCAGGCAGTTCTGCCAAGCGTCACTATATGTAACCGAATTTGCGTTCATTGTGTTTGTAATCAGTGGTTTATGTCGCTGATGCGGAAGCGTTCGGGAGTAGGTAGAACAACTATTGTTTTCAACGACATTGCAAAGTTGTGAATAAATTTATATTAAAAAAAATGGTACACCTATTGTTTATTTTATTTTTTATGTTATAGCACTTTTTTGCTTTTTTAGGACCATTTTTTTAACTCGTTGATATTGAAGAATAGAAATTTTTTTATTAAATTTGCAATTAGAAAAAATAGAATGTAATCGGCAATAATTATAAATAAAACTAATAGCTACAAAAATGAACAATTTGGAAAATTTAGTGTTGGGCAAGGCCCAAAAATGGCTTGACGGAGATTACGATGAAGCTACAAAAGCGCAGGTGCGTCATCTGATTGAGAATGACCGCAATGAGTTGGTTGAGAGTTTCTATAAGGATCTCGAATTCGGTACGGGTGGTCTGCGCGGTATTATGGGCGCGGGTAGCAACCGTATGAACATCTACACCGTTGGTTTTGCTACGCAGGGCTTGGCTAACTACCTTAAAATCAACTTCCCTGGCGAGGAGATTCGCGTTGCGATTGCTCACGACTCGCGTAACAATTCGCGTATGTTTGCCGAGCGCGTGGCCGACATCTTTGCTGCCAACGACTTCAAGGTGTTCCTCTTCGATGCGTTGCGTCCTACTCCGGAGTTGAGCTTCGCTATTCGTGAGCTCAAGTGTCAGTCGGGTGTTATGGTTACGGCTTCGCACAACCCGAAGGAGTATAACGGCTATAAGGCATATTGGAGCGACGGCTCGCAGGTTACCTCGCCGCACGATACCAATATTATTAAAGAGGTAGAGAAGATCACCGAGGTGTCGCAGGTACTCACCGGTGGCAATAAGGAGAATATTACGATTCTTGGCGAGGAGTTCGACGAGACCTACCTGGCTGCTATCAAGAAGCTCTCGCTTTCGCCGGAGAGTGTTGAGAAGTGTGCCGATATGAAGATTGTCTATACCCCACTCCACGGTGCGGGCGTGCGTCTTACGCCGGCTTCGCTCAAGAACTTCGGTTTCAAGAATGTGATTTTGGTCGAGGAGCAGTGCGTGTTGGACGGTAACTTCCCAACCGTTGCTTCGCCAAATCCGGAGGAGCGTGCTACGATGAAGATGGCAATCGACTTGGCAGAGCGCGAGAATGCCGACCTTGCAATGGCTACCGACCCCGATTCGGATCGTCTTGGTTTGGCTTTGCGTACGGGCAAGGGCGACTATGTGCTCCTGAATGGTAACCAGACGCTCATCTTGTTGATGTGCTACCAGCTCACTCGTTGGGCAGAGCTCGGTCTTATCAAGGATGGCGACTATGTGGTTAAGACCATCGTTACCTCGATGATGCCTGATACGGTAGCTGCTCACTATGGTGTGAAGTGTTACAACTGCCTCACCGGCTTCAAGTACATCGCGAAGATTATCCGCGAGCAGGAGGGCAAGCACAAGTATATCGGTGGTGGCGAGGAGTCGTTCGGTTACCTGGCCGGCGATTATGTTCGCGATAAGGATGGTGTTTCGGCTTGTTCGTTGGCTGCCGAGGCAGCAGCTTGGTGCCGTGCAACGAAGGGTATGACGCTCTATGAGTGGTTGCAGGATCTGTATGTGAAGTTCGGCTTCTTCCGCGAGTCGCTTGTGAATGTTGTTCGCAAGGGTAAGGATGGCGCAGAGCAGATTCAGAATATGATGGTTGAATTCCGTGCTAACCCTCCGAAGGAGTTGCTCGGCTCGCCTGTTGTTCAGGTTTACGACTACAAGACGTTGGAGGTGCTCGATGTCGTATCGGGCGAGAAATCTCCAATCGAGGGTATCGAGGATAAGAGCAATGTTTTGCAGTGGGTTACGGCTGACGGCACGAAGGTTTCGGTGCGTCCGTCGGGTACCGAGCCGAAGATTAAGTTCTACTTTGGCGTGAAGGCCGCCCTTCCGTCGGTAGAGCAGTTCGACGAGGTGCAGGCAGCGCTCGATGCGAAGATTGAGAAGCTCAAGGAGGAGCTGAAACTCAATTAATACGCTGCACCAAAGCGTAATAAAAACTCCCGCAGAGTTCTCTGCGGGAGTTTTGTTATTGTGTATTGAGCAAACGCTGCGGCTCGTTATACGCAACCCTGCGCCATCATTGCCTCGGCAACCTTCATAAAGCCACCGATGTTTGCACCCTTGACATAGTTTACATAGCCATCCTGCTCCGAACCGTACTTGATACATACGGCGTGGATGTTCTGCATAATCGAGTGCAACTTCTCGTCCACCTCTGCTGCAGTCCACTTGATACGCATCGAGTTCTGCGACATCTCCAAACCGGAAGTTGCTACGCCACCTGCATTCGATGCCTTACCCGGAGCGTAGAGTAACTTGTTGGCAATGAACGTGTTGATTGCCTCCGGAGTCGATGGCATATTAGCGCCCTCGGCTACGCACATACATCCATTGTCGACGAGCATCTGTGCCTCTGCGCCATTGAGCTCGTTCTGTGTTGCGCAAGGTAGTGCAATGTCGCACTTTACGCTCCACGGACGTGCGCCGGCGAAGTATTGTGCCGATGGATATTTGTCTGCATACTCCTTGATGCGACCACGATATACGTTTTTGAGCATCTTGACATAAGCCAACTTCTCAGGCGTAAGACCATCCGGGTCGTAGATGTAACCTGCCGAGTCGGAGAGTGTTACGACCTTTGCGCCGAGCTGCATCGCCTTTTCTGCGGCGTGCTGTGCCACGTTTCCGGAGCCGGATACGCATACCGTCTTGCCCTCGAATGTCTCGCCACGCGTAGCAAGCATCTCCTGTGTGAAGTAGCACAAACCATAACCCGTTGCCTCGGGGCGCAACAGCGAGCCACCCCACTCCAGGCCCTTACCCGTGAAGGTGCCCGTAAATTCGTCGCGCAAGCGCTTGTACTGACCGAACATAAAGCCCACCTCGCGAGCACCTACGCCGATATCGCCTGCCGGTACGTCGGTATCCTGACCGATGTGGCGATAGAGCTCGGTGATGAACGACTGGCAGAACTTCATCACCTCGTTGTCCGAGCGGCCTTTCGGATTGAAGTCTGAGCCACCCTTTGCGCCGCCCATCGGCAGTGTGGTGAGCGAGTTCTTGAAGGTTTGCTCAAAGGCGAGGAACTTCATAATGCTCAAGTTTACCGATGCGTGGAAGCGGATACCGCCCTTGTATGGGCCGAGTGCGCTGTTCATCTGCACGCGATAGCCGCGATTGATCTCAATCTCGCCGCGATCATTGAGCCAAGGCACGCGGAACATAATAACGCGCTCCGGCTCGGCGATGCGCTC
The DNA here is from genome assembly GCA_045635325.1 of Alistipes sp. Lineage (GTDB taxonomy): Bacteria > Bacteroidota > Bacteroidia > Bacteroidales > Rikenellaceae > Alistipes. Next base: position 308,223 of record JAZRBZ010000010.1, on the reverse strand, counting down.
GAGGATTTTGAGCGACTGCAACGCAGGATCGGCAACGATGTATGGTGCGAGCGACTCAGCTACCTCGCGTACCGCCTGATGAAATTCCGGCTCGTTTGGGTTTTTGGCGACAATCTGCGCCATAAAGTTATCTACAAATTGTTGTGCTAATTTTTCCATAACCAACCAAATATATGCTCTATATATTTCAAAAAGTTATTTGTTGATTGCAAAAATACTATTTTTAGCGGTTTGTTATACGCTTATTGCGAATTTTTATTGACATTTTTTTCAACAAACAGGGTTGCCGTAACCTTCCGACAACCCTATTCGTAATCGATGTAATAGATTTTTATTTATTTTGCGCCCATCGTGCTACTTTACGCGGATGAGGTTTATGCCGTCGCGGATAGGCAGGATGACGTTCTCTACCCTCTCGTCCTCGATGACGTGGCGGTTGAAGTCGATAATCGCCTGCGTCTGTTTGTCGCCTCGCGCAACGGGCTCGACCACTTTGCCATACCATAATATATTGTCTGCCATAATCCAACTGCCGCTACGCACCAAACCGTGCTCGAAGAGCATCTCGTAGTAGGCTGTATACTCGCGCTTGTCGCCGTCGATAAAGACCAGATCATAGCACTCGCCCAGCGTAGGCGCAATCTCCAAAGCCGAGCCGATGTGCAGTCGCAACTTGTCGCTGTGGGCCGAACGCTCGAAGAATGAGAGGATCATCATCTCCAGCTCGTCGTCTACCTCGCAGGTGTCGATTATTCCGCCTTCGGGTAGACCTGCCGCCATACATAGTGCCGAATAGCCGGTGAAGGTCCCGATCTCCAACACGCGCTGCGGACGCAACATTCGGACGATCATCTCCATCAGTCGTCCCTGAATGTGGCCCGAAATCATTCGCGGGTTGAGTACACGCAGATAGGTCTCTCGTTCCAGCTTTTTGAGCAGCGGCTCCTCCGGCGAGGACATCTGTTCGATATATTGATCCAATAACTCCATATTCCTATATATATAAAAGTGTCGAATTGTTATGCCATACCTCGTTGGCTACATCCATAATCTGCTCGGCCGTGACGGCGTTTATCTTGCGGTATGCCTCCTCGAGCGTGTCTACCTCGCCGTGTACGAGCAGCGAACGACCGATGCCGAGCATATAACCCTCGTTACTCTCGGTCGAGATGGCCATCTGTGCAATGAATTGGCGCTTGGCCATCGCGAGTTGGCGCGAGGTGAGTCGCACGTTCTGCAATTTGCCGATTTCGCGGTCGATAATCTCACGGCAGTGGTCGGCATTCTCGTGCTCGGAGCTGAAGTAGATGACCGCAATACCGCAGTCGGAGTATGGTGTATAGCTTGCTTCGATGTTGTACGATAGGCCATTGCGCTCGCGCACGTTCACATTCAGGCGTGAATTGGCACACGGCCCGCCGAGAATGTTTACGAGTAGCGAGAACGGCAGACGCTTCTCCTCGGTGATGCTGTAGGCACGGTTGCCTATGATGCAGTGTGACTGATGCGTGTGGCGGTTTATCCGCTTGTCGAACGCCGCGTATGGTGCAGGTGAGTGTCGCTTGAACGTACGCTTTGAAGCGGGTTGCGAGCCGAGATACTGCTCTGCAATGCGCTCGATGCGCGTAATGGGAATGTTGCCGATGGTCGAGAACACCATCTGGTCGGTTGTATGGGTACGACCGACAAAGCGGTGCATCGCCGCGCTGTCGTGTCGGGCGAGGTCGCGCTTGCTGCCGAGGATGTTGTGGCCCAGCTCCGATCCGTCGAAGAGCATATCCTCGAACGTGTCGTATATCATATCCATCGGCGAATCCTTGTAGGTGTTGATTTCGTCGCAGATTACCTCACGCTCCTTGTCGAGCTCCTTGTCGGGGAATGTCGAGTGGAACGCTACGTCGGAAATCAATTCGACGGCCTTCGCAAAGTCGCCACGCAGAACGGTGCCGTGTACCGTAGTGTCCTCCTTTGTGGTGTAGGCATTGAGCTCGCCACCGAGATTCTCCAATCGGCAATTCACCTGATACGCCTTGCGTCGCTCGGTGCCCTTGAAGAAACCGTGCTCGACGAAGTGCGCCAGACCGTGCTCGTCGCCCATCTCGTCGCGACTACCGGTATTGATAATCAGCGCACAACGCGCCACGCCGCTCTTTGTTTGACGGTGAATGCCGCGTATTCCGTTTGTGAGTGTGTATGTTGAAAATTCTTCCATCTAGTCTCTTTGTCTATTGTTTGAGATGCCCGCGCAGGAACGCACCCGTATGGCTCTGCTCGCACTCAACGAGTTGCTGCGGTGTGCCCTCGAAGACTATCTGTCCGCCGGCATCGCCCGCCTCCGGACCTAAATCGATGATGTGGTCGGCGCACTTTATGACATCCATATTGTGCTCGACAATCACTATTGTATGGCCGTTGGTAATGAGCGCATCGAAAGCGTGTAGAAGTTTCTTGATGTCGTGGAAGTGCAGACCCGTCGTCGGCTCGTCGAAGATAAACACGATATGTCCCTGACCGCTATCCTTCGAGAGGAACGACGCGAGCTTTACGCGCTGACTCTCGCCGCCCGACAGCGTGGAGGAGGACTGACCGAGTTTGATATATCCGAGTCCGACATCCTGCAACGGCAGTAGTCGCTCGACAATTCGGCGACAAGTCGAGTTGTCGTTATCCTGCCCGAAGAACTCGATTGCCTCGTCAATACTCATATCGAGAACATCGCAGATGCTCTTATCACGATACTTCACATCCAGAATCTCCTCCTTGAAGCGCTTGCCGCCACACGCCTCACAGGTCAGCTCGATGTCGGCCATAAACTGCATCGCAACCTTGATGACGCCCTCGCCCTGACACGTTTCGCAACGGCCGCCGGCGACGTTGAACGAGAAGTTGCTCGGCTGAATGCCGCAATTCTTAGCGTGCGGTTGGTCGGCATATAGCTTGCGGATTTCGTCGTACGCCTTGATGTACGTTACGGGGTTCGAGCGCGACGATTTGCCGATAGGATTTTGGTCGACCATCTCAACGCTGCGAATCAGTTTGATATCGCCCGAGAGTCCGTCGAAATCGCCCGGATGGTCGCCCGACTCCATCAACATTCGTCGCAGAGCAGGATATAGAATGCCTTTCGCAAGCGAGGATTTGCCCGAGCCGCTGACACCCGTTATGCAGGTCATTGCTCCGAGCGGAATCTTCACCGATATGTTTTGCAGATTGTGCATACGCGCACCCTTTACGCGGATGTAGTTGTGCCACGGACGCGGTGCTGCAGGTGTCTCAATTGAGCGTTTGCCCGACAGATATTCGGACGTGATGCTCTCGGTTGCCTCTGCGAGTTTTTCCGGACTGCCTGCGAATACCACCTTGCCACCATTGTCGCCCGCCTTCGGGCCGATGTCGATAATGAAATCGGCAGCGCGGATTATCTCCTCTTCGTGCTCGACGACGATGACCGTATTGCCCAGGTCGCGCAGCTGTTTCAGCACGCCAATCAGGCGATGCGTATCGCGCGGATGCAAACCGATGCTCGGCTCGTCGAGTATGTATAGCGAGCCGGTCAGGTTGCTGCCGAGCGACGAGGAGAGGTTTATGCGCTGACTCTCACCGCCGGAGAGGGTTGATGAGAGGCGGTCGAGCGTGAGGTATCCCAAGCCGACGTCGCTCAAATAGCGCAGGCGGTTGCGAATCTCGGTTACGACTCTGGCGGCGGCCTTCGTGTCGTATTCGTCGAGCGAAAGTTGGTCGAAAAACTCGATGAGCGTATCGACCGGCATAGCCACCAGCTCGGTAATATCGCGTCCGCCAACCTTGACATAGAGTGCCTCCTTGCGCAGACGGCCACCGCCACACTCCGGACAGATGGTCTTGCCCGTGTAGCGTGCCTTGAGTACGCGAAACTGTATCTTACGTCGCTCCGAATCGAGATACTCGAAGAAACCGTCGAGGCCCGTGAAGTACTCGTTACCGCGCCACAGCAGGCGTCGTTCTGCGGGCGAGAGCTTGTAGTATGGCTCGTGAATCGGGAAGTCGAACTTGTAGGCGTTCTCGACCAATCGGTCGCGGAACCAACGCATCGTGTCGCCACGCCAGCAGGCGATGGCATTGTCGAATATGCTCTTCGATTTATCGGGTACGACCAAATCCTCGTCAATGCCGACCACCTTGCCGTAACCCTCGCAGTGCGGGCAAGCGCCCAACGGGTTGTTGAAACCGAACAGGTGCTCGGTTGGCGGCTCGAACTCGATGCCGTCGGCTGTGAATGAGGATGAAAATTCGCGACTCTCGTGCTCGGTCGTGATTTTGCAGCTATGTGTGCCGTAGCCGAAAGCGCGTGCAACGGACTCTCGCATACGAGTCATCGTATCTTCATCGCCGGCATTGCGCAGACGGTCGATAACGATGTCTATATTATCAATCGGGGTTTGCTCGGTTACGGTCTGGATAAACTCCTCGATGAGCACCGGCTTGCCGTCTACATACAGACGCAGAATACCCTCTGAGATGAGTAGCGTCAATCTTTCGATGAGTCCCTGTCCCTCTTTCAGGTGCATCGGTACGGCAACAATCACTCGCTCGCCATCTTCAAACGTGCGTACATACTCCACAACATCGTCCACCGTATAGCACTTGACCTCTCGACCCGAGACGGGCGAAAAGGTCTTGCCTATGCGGGCATAGAGTAGCTTCAGGTAGTCGTATATCTCGGTAGTCGTGCCGACCGTCGAACGTGGGTTGCGGGTGTTGACCTTCTGCTCGATGGCTACGGCCGGAGCGATGCCTGTGATTATGTCTACATCGGGCTTGTTGATACGGCCGAGGAACTGTCGTGCGTACGAGGATAGACTCTCGACATAGCGACGCTGGCCCTCGGCGAATATGGTGTCGAAGGCGAGTGTCGATTTGCCGGAACCGGAGAGTCCCGTTACGACAACGAGCGTATTGTGCGGAATATCGACCTCAATGTTCTTGAGGTTGTGAACTCGTGCACCCTTTATGTAGATTGATTTATACATTCTCTGTTATAACTTCGATAGTTGCGCCCGATACCTTGTCGAGCTTGCCGATGAGCATATCCGCTTTGCTGCGACGTATGGCGAGCGTCATCGAGCAGAGGTTGTCGAAAATCTGCTCGACGATACGAGGCGATTCGTCCTTGACAATACGCATAACATCGTTCATCACGACGTACGAGAAATGTACGCGCACGACGGTATCAACCGTCTTTTCAACGATTTCGCACTCGGCAAGCACATCTGCAGCTGCCTCCTTGTATGCCTGAATCAAACCCGAAACACCAAGTTTTGTGCCGCCGAAATATCTCACCACGACAATCAGACAGTCGGTTACATCGTGCGACAGCAGCTGCCCGAGAATCGGCTTGCCGGCCGTTCCCGACGGCTCGCCGTCATCGTTGGCACGGAATGTCTCGCCGTGTGGCCCGAGTCGCCAGGCGTAGCAGTGGTGCGTAGCGTCGTAGTACTCCTTGTAGAGTGCTTCGAGATGCTCGCGTATCTGCTCCTCGCTCGTAACTGGATAGGCAAACGAGAGGAACTTGCTGCTGCGTTCCCTCATCGCACATACCTTCGCCTCGGTGATGGTTTGATAACTGTCTTTCAGCTCCACGTCTACCCTATTTTATCTTCTTGAACAATCTCTCCCAACGGATGCCGTTCTCGCCTACCGACAGCGCAATGAACGAGGCCTTGCCGACGATGTGGTCCTCCGGCACAAAGCCCCAGAAACGCGAGTCGGCCGAGTTGTGGCGATTGTCGCCCATCATCCAATAGTAGTTCATTGCAAAGGTGTATTCGGTGGTCGGTACACCGTCGATTGAGATTTCACCACCCTCGCCTACGGCAAGCGTGTGGCCCTCGTACTGCTCGATTATGCGACGATACAGCGGCAGATTCTCCGCATTGAGCGCAACGGTTGCACCCTTTGCAGGAATCCACAGCGGGCCGAAGTTGTCCGACGTCCAGTTGTATGCCTCGTCGTTCGGGAATACGTTTATCGAGCCCTGCTTGTCGTTATAGCGAACAACCTCTGCTATGCTTGGCAGCTGTCGCAACTGCTCGACTGCCTCGTCGGTCATCGACATATAGTAGTATGGAGCCGAGCCGCTATACTCCGTGATGCCGAGCTTGTCAAGTGTGTACTTTGTCAGCGGAGCGGTCGTCTGCACGAAGTAGATGTACTGGCGTGTCGGGATGTTCGTCTGTGGCTCGCCGTTGATAAATACCTCGGTGTCCACGATGCGGATGGTGTCGTTCGGCAGAGCTACGCAACGCTTGATATAGTTCTCGCGTTTGTCCACCGGACGAGCTACGACCGTGTAATCCTCGTTCAAGCGACGGCGGCCTTCGCTCTTGCCGTAGGTTGCCTGATACTCGCGCACTACATCGTAGTAAGTTACTGCCTGATTCTCGAGCAGCACGGTGTCGCCTGCCGGAAAGTTAAAGACAACCACATCGTTGCGGCGTATCGGCTTGAGGCCTTTCAGTCGGTGGTAGTCCCATTTGATTGCCTCCGAATAGGATTTCTTGCTTGTCGAGAAAGGCATTGTGTTATAGACGAACGGCATTGAGAGCGGTGTGTTGGGCACCTGCGGGCCGTAAGATACCTTGCTGACATAGAGGTAGTCGCCGATGAGGATGGTCTTCTCCATCGACGAAGTCGGCACCTTGTAGAGTTGGAATACGAACAGATGGATGAGCGTTGCAGCAACAACGGCCCATACGATGGCGTCCACCCAGCCGTAGATGCTCTTGTAGAGCGCACTACGACGGCAGAGCTCCTCGTTGTGTCGCCAAACGTATTTGTAGAACAGACGCGATATGTAGTGGTCGAATATCAGCGGCAGACCGAGCAACATCCAAAGGTTGCCCGTCCAAACGACGGTCAGAAGCGTGTAGACGGTTGCCGCGATGGCAAACTTCGTCCATTTGTTTGCAAAAAATGCCTTCAATCCCATAGCTCTCTCCTAAACGTGTAATAAATCGTCCATGGTAAATACGCCCTGCTTTCCGCATACAAACTCGGCTGCAATGACTGCACCGGTTGCCAACGCAGAACGACTCTTGAGCGTGTGCTTCAACTCCAGCACGTCGTCATCCGACTCGTAGGTAACGGTGTGAGTACCCGGTACCGTGCCTTCGCGGAGCGATGTAATCTCGATGCTGTCGGCCATTGGGTGCGATGCCTCGCCCTTCTGCGGCTCGATGCAGTGCCACGTTGTTTTGCGGTCGAGACGCGCGATCGCCTCGTCGGCAAGCGTTATGGCCGTTCCGCTCGGAGCATCCTTCTTTTGGGTGTGGTGGATCTCCTCGATGCGGATATCGTAGTTCGGGCAGCCGTTCATCAACTCTGCCAAACGACGATTTATGCGGAATGCAATGTTTACGCCGAGCGAGTAGTTCGACGAGTAGATCATCGCGCCGCCACGCTCTCGGCACAACTCCTGCAGCTCGGGCAGACGCTCCGTCCAGCCGGTTGTTCCGCTGACGATTGCCACTCCGCTCTCAATGCAGGTGCGGATGTTGTTGTATGCTGTCTGTGGCATCGTAAATTCGATGGCAACATCGATGCCCTTCAAACGCTCGGCGCACAAGTCGTTGGCGTTGTTTTGGTCTATGATGAGGTCTACGGAGTGACCGCGTTGCAGGAGAACTTTCTCGATCTCATGCCCCATTTTTCCGTATCCGATAATAGCTACTTTCATAGTTCGGTTTCTGATTAGAAATTTGATAAATCGGACAAAGATACTTGAAAAAGCGCGAAAAACCAAATCTATGATTTGAAGAGCCGATTTTGGTCTCGATTTTAGGGATTTGTTTACGATTGTAGAGTGGTTGAGAGCGCGAAATGGTGCAAATATTTGCATATTTAGTCAAATCGTTTTACTTTTGTGTTAGTATGCGATACTTTATGGAGCTAAAATATGACGGTGCGGCGTATTGCGGTTGGCAGCGTCAGCCCGATCAACCGTCGGTGCAACAGACAATTGAGCAGGCGCTTACGAAACTACTGCGCACGCCTATCGAGATTGTCGGTGCCGGTCGTACGGATACGGGCGTAAACGCTTCGTACTATGTTGCACACTTCGACTGTGAGCAGCCGTTCGACGCGGAGCAGGTGCGTTATAAACTCAATATGATGCTTCCGCACGATATTGCCATACATTCCGTTACGCCGGTAGCGGACGATGCGCATGCGCGCTTCAATGCTCGAGAGAGAGAGTATACTTACTACATCTCAACCCATAAGAACCCGTTTCGTCGCTCGGCGGCGTGGATGTATTATGTTCCGCTCGATGTCGAGCGAATGAACGAGGCGGCGCAAGCGTTGATGGAGTTTGAGGACTTTACGTCGTTTGCCAAACTCAACTCGAACAATAAGACCAATATCTGCCATATCAAGCGTGCCGAATGGGTGCGTACCGAGAATGGAGAGTTACGCTTTACGATTCGTGCCGACCGCTTTTTGCGAAATATGGTGCGCTCGATTGTCGGTACGACGGTCGATGTGGGCCGAGGTCGCTATACGGTCGAACAGTTCCGTGAAATAGTTGCAGCGCGCGATCTGTCGCGATCGAGTGCCGGAGCACCTCCGCAGGGACTGTTTTTGAGCGATGTGGTTTACGACGATGATGTGTTCCAGAAGGTTGAGCGGTAGTGCCTTGGGCGGTCGGTGAATATGATTTTTTTTAGAAAAGATAGTTTGTAAATATTTGTTTAACCATTAAAAGAAAAGAGTTATGCTTGCAACAATCGTTTATTGGGTGGGTGTCATCCTTGCAGTTTATGCTGTTTATGAGATTTTTACAAAGAAGCCATCGACCGAGATGTGGATTAAGATTTTGGTTTCGTTGCTTATTTTGTGCACAAGCTGGATTGGCTTGGTAGTGTATTTCTTCTTCCTTCGCGAGAAGTTGAAGTAGCGCTCTCGAAACAGATTCTGTAATAAACAAATACCGTCTGCCTCTTGCCGGAGACAGACGGTATTATTTTGAGCTTTAGTGCGTTTGCCGGTTTAATTGCCTGCTACGACAATGATGGCCAAACCGCAGATAAAGAGCGCGAACATCAATGCCAACAGAGCGTTTGTCTTGCTGTCGGCACCCTTGAACTCCTTCCAAATAAATACGCCCCAGAACGCAGCGATCATAGGTGCGCCCTGACCGAGTGCGTACGATACGGCTGCACCTGCTTTACCGGCAGCGATGTAGCTGAACGCAGTACCGAGACACCAGATAGCACCGCCGAGTACACCGACAAGGTGGGTGCCGAACGAGCCCTTGAAGTATTCGCTATACGATACGCTCTCGCCCACAAACGGACGCTTCATAACGTAGGTGTTGAACAAGAAGTTCGATACGAGAACGCCGAGCGAGAAGATGAAGATGGCCGAATAAGGCGTAAGCATACCTGCTGCCGGCTGCTCGAAGTTGTTGATATCCATACCCTTTACCACAAAGCGATAGAATGTGGACATCAGCAGACCTGCCACTACTGCGAGGATGATGCCCTTGCGGCTGTTGTTGCTCGTTCCGCCCTTGTTTACGCGACCTGCGGCAATGCCGTTGCAGATGATTGCGGCAACGATGGCCAATACGCCGATGCCGAGCAGTACAACGTCGCCCTTCGCCTGCTCAAGATAGTTGTTGATAACGCCCAAAACCAGAGCCAAACCACAACCGAGAGGGAAAGCAACAGCCAAACCTGCCAATGAGGTTGAGGCGGAGAGCAGGATGTTCGATGCGTTGAAAATCACGCCACCGAGGATAATCCACAGCACGCTGCGATAATCCGCCTGCATCAGATCGGTAAGGAATGCGCGACCACCCTCACCCGTGCTACCCATTGTGAGGCCGAGCAACAACGCAAAGAGGACCATACCGATCACATAGTCCCAATAGAAGAGTTCGTAACGCCACGTCTTACCGGCGAGCTTCTGGGTGTTACCCCACGAGCCCCAACAGAGCATAGTGATAAAGCAGAATACGACTGCTAAAGAATAACTTTCAATAATAAACATATTGTTAAGATTTTAAGGTTGTTGCATTGTTTAATTTGCGTTGAAGTTATCGACCTCCTCGCGAGTTGGAATTGATGGTTGAGCGCCGATTCGCGTTACGGAAATAGCCGATGCTTTCGAGCCGAAGATCATCGCGTCGCGCAACGTGTGGCCCTCTGCCAATGCGGCGCAAATCGCTCCGTTGTAGACATCGCCTGCAGCGGTTGTGTCTACGGCGTCGACCTTGAATGCCGATACCATTTCGATATTGCCTCCATCGTCCAGTAGAGCACCGTCGCCACCCATCGTGATAATCACTCTCTCGACACCTTTGGCGCGTAATGCCTCTGCGGCAGCGCGAGCCGATTGCTCGTCGATGACCTCGATGCCGGTGAGTGTCTCTGCCTCGGTCTGATTTGGCGTTATGAGATACAGCTTCGAGAGTACCTCCTCGCTAACTTCGGCTGCAGGTGCGGGGTTGAGCACTACCCTTGCGCCTTTGGCTGCTGCGGCTGCCGTGCAGGCGGCTACCGTCTCCATCGGAATCTCCAACTGCATCAGCACAATATCGTTCGGCTCAATGAGTTCGAGCGCCGGCATCACATCTTCAATCGAGAGCTCGGTATTTGCGCCTAGGGCCACCGAAATCGAGTTTTGAGCTGCGCCGTCGACCATAATCAGCGCAATACCCGATGGCGTCTTTTTGCGGACGATGTGTGAGGTATTGATGCCGAATTGCTGGTAACGCGCAACCGCCTCGTCGCCAAATATATCTTCGCCAACGGCTGCCGAGAATACAACTTCGTGTCCCATTCGGGCAATGGCTACCGCCTGATTGGCACCTTTGCCTCCGCCGGCCATAATGAAGTCGCCGCCGACAACGCTCTCGCCGGGGCGTGGAAGTCGCTCACTACGGATAACCATATCGGTATTGGAGCTGCCGATGCAAATAATCTTATTCATAGTGTTTCAAGTTAATTTGTGAGGTATTGTTAAACAAATATACGAGTTTTTTTGATGAAAAATCAACGGATGCCGATTTTTTATTCTATCTTTGTATAAACAAACAACAAAAACCATACAAAAAATGTCCGTAGAAAGCAGCGTGAGAGCAGTGACGACATTGCGACTCAAAGAGATGAAAGATCGCGGTGAGAAGATTTCGATGCTCACCTCGTACGATTATTCAATGGCAAAAATTGTCGATGCCGCAGGTATTGATGTGATTTTGGTTGGCGATTCGGCAGCGAACGTTATGGCCGGCCACGAGACTACCCTGCCTATTACGCTCGACCAGATGATATATCACGCTTCGTCGGTGGTGCGTGCTGTCAATCGTGCTTTGGTGGTTGTCGATATGCCGTTTGGTACATATCAGGGCGACTCGCAGGCGGCGCTCGATTCGGCAGTCCGCATTATGAAGGAGACGGGTGCCGATGCTGTGAAGATGGAGGGCGGCGAGGAGATTCTCGACTCGGTGAAGCGTATCCTGACGGCGGGTATTCCGGTTATGGGCCACCTGGGCCTGACTCCGCAGTCGATCCATAAGTTCGGAACGTATAATGTTCGCGCCAAGGAGGAGGCCGAGGCGGCAAAACTCATCCACGATGCCAAGTTGCTCGAGGAGACGGGTTGCTTCGCTATCGTGTTGGAGAAGATTCCGGCTGCGCTGGCTACGAAGGTGTCGGCCGAGTTGAGCGTGCCGACAATCGGTATCGGTGCGGGCGTAGGTACGGATGGTCAGGTGCTGGTCGTACACGATATGCTCGGTATCAATAAGGGTTTCTCGCCTCGTTTCTTGCGTCGCTACGCCAATCTGTATGAGGTGATGACCGACGCTGTGTCGCACTATATCGAGGATGTCAAGTCGTGCGATTTCCCTAACGAGAAGGAGCAGTATTAGTCGCGCACTGTAACGATAAACGCCCTGCCGAGTGATTTGGCAGGGCGTTTTTTGTTGAGACGAGGCGCGTGTTAGTGGTTTACGCCCAGCTCGTCGATGATTTCGTTCATTCGCTTGCGGAGCTTGGTGACAATCGGCACGAAGATAATCGCAAGCGCGGTTATGCCGCCGATGCCGATGCCCTGCATCACGCCTTCGAGAATGTCGGCCAATGCGAAGTTGGAGAGCGACGCACCGATGCTCGAGCCGAACAGACAGACGATAATTATTGGCGCGAATGCGCGCAGCAACTTGCACAGCGCGTGAATCGCGTAGCCGTACGCCTTGTTTGCCATTCGCAACTTGGCGAACATATCGCCATCGACGCTGAATGGCCCGTCGGCAGCGCGTTTTTGCAGATACATCCACTGCTTTTTCTTGCATACGATGCTGATTCCGCACTCGGCGAGGAAATTGTGATACTCGCCGCTCTCCAAGCCGTGTGGCAGAGAGTCGGGCAGGTCGAGCTTGTAGATGTATTCGCGCGGCGTGCCTTTCTCAAAGATGTAGCGACACAACGCCTCTACCCTCACGAAGTTCCAACCCTCGCGGGCCATCTCGTTCAACCACTTCTCCTCCTCTTCCCATTGCGAGATGACGAAGAAGTTCCATACTGCTTTCTGCTCTTTTGGTGTGCTCATATCTTTATGGTTTTTAGTTGTTTGCCAAAATTTGTTCGCCGTTGTTCACAAGCTCGCGCAGACGCTCCAACTCCTGCTCCACCACGCGACGCCCCTCGGCCGTTATGAGGTACTCCTTCTTGCGGCTGTCGGCGGGTGTGTCTATCTGCTCAATCCACCCCTTGTCCAGCAGCGACGACAGCGCGCCGTAGAGCGTTCCGGCCGAAATTACCAGTCGCCCACCGCTGAAGGCGGCCGTCTTTTGCATTATGCCGTAGCCGTGCATCGGTGTCAGTACCGAAAGTAGTATGTAATAGACCGCCTCGGTCAGAGCGTTGTTCGATGTGTTCATACGCGTTGCGTTTGTGCTTATTCGGGTGGCGTCGCTCGATATATCGGTTGTCATTATATCGGCTACCGATACAAAGTTAAACGATATATTTCGAATCTGCAAATTTTTCTGCCGTTTTTTGCAACGAGAAATCCCATCCGCCTTGCTTGCAGATGGGATTTCTCGCTGTGATATTGTTGTGCTTCTGCCCTACTCCGTAAATTCGTACGGCTCGATATAGTCTGCGTAATTCTCCCAACACGATGCGGCTTTATATGCATCTACCGATGCCGTAGGAACATAAATCCTGCGGCCCGAGACGTTGTTGTCAAACATAAAATATCCTCCCGTTGGCGGCGTCGTTGGTTTGCAATATACCTTTTTCAGCGCGGAGCAATCTTCGAATGCCGAACTTCCAATCGCAGTAACGCTATTAGGAATAGTAATACTTGTCAGCTTGGAGCAATTACAGAATGCAGCCCTTCCAATCGAAGTTACGCTATTAGGAATAGTAATACTTGTCAGCGCGGAGCAACCGTTGAATGCAGCATTTCCAATCGAAGTAACGCTATTAGGGATTGTATAAGTAGTTAAACCGACGGGTGCAAAAGAGTTAAGTACGCCATCAATAATAAGACAACGATTATCTTCGGAAGCAAATTTACCATAGAAACTTGTCATCGCGTCGCAACTAGCGAATGCACCCCATCCAATCTCAGTAACGCTATCGGGAATTGTAATACTTGTCAGCGCGTCGCAACCATAGAATGTATACTCTTCAATCTCAGTAACGCTACCTGGGATTGTAATACTTTTCAGCGCTTGGCAATCATAGAATGCATAGTTTCCAATCGAAGTAACGCTATTAGGAATATTAATACTTGTCAGCGCGAAGCAACCATAGAATGTATACTCTCCAATCTCAGTAACGCTATTAGGAATAGTAATACTTATCAGCGCGGGGCAACTTTGGAATGCACTCTTTCCAATCGAAGTCACGCTATCAGGAATAGTAATACTTCTCAGCGCGGAGCAATAATGGAATGCCTTCTCTCCAATCGAAGTCACGCTATCCGGAATAGTAATACTTGTCAGTTTTTTGCGATTGTAGAATGTATAATATCCAACTTCGGTTACATTTCCGTTAAATTTCATAATACCCTTTCCCTCTTCGCAGGTATTAGATAACAATATAGCACCACCAAACTCATCATCGAAATATGGCTCGACGATGTTTCCATCCGACGATGTGTACCATATCTCGTTAGCAGGTGGGGTTGGTTGGGCGGGGGCATCTGGTGCGTCCGGCTTTTCCACCACCAACGAAGCCATCGGCAGGATATGGTTACGCTCGATAGTGATTGCGTTTTCGGTCGATTTTGTCATTACCGTACCATCTTCGCACGTTGCGGTAATCGTTATACCCTGCGCGAATGTCTGCGGTGGCAGAGCAATATAGAACGCCTTTGGAGTCTCGGCGTTGAGTCGCACACCCGCCTCGCCACAGTTGAGCGTAACCTCGGTCAAAATAGTGTCGTCGAAGAGAAGATTGCCACCCGTACCGCCTATACCATCGTCTTCGGTGCTACCCATCTCGGATGCAAGTACGCACGATGCGTCGGAGGTATTAACGTAAATCTTACCCGCAACCTGCTCGCCATTATTGCCACGCAAGACAATATTCGACAAGTAGCCCCTACCCGTAAACTGCAACTTGAGCCAACCGCATACGTTTTTGAACGAGAGTTGGTTAAACTCGCTCGACGATACCATTAGTGACGAGCCGATGCCATAACTATTCGCGAGATAAGTCTGCTCGGCAGGGAGCGATGCCTCGACATTATATGTATTCCAATTAAACCAATAGTTTTCGTTGTATGGATAGACGGCAACGATTTGTGTAGTCTGCTGGGTTGCCGTGCCTGCATCTATGCGTTTCAAAGTACCCTCCGTATCGCCCGTATTGCCCTGGAACTGCCACTTTTGATTGGCATTCGAGCGATAGAAAACCGAAACGAGGTCGTCCTTGGTCCAAACGGGCGAGCCGTTATCGCCAAGTTGGATGCGGGTGTCCTCTGCATCGAACGAAACGTGAAGCTCATCGGGAGCAGTTGGGATTTCGGGCGCAAGGTCTTGCGTCGCGTCGGTCGAGCAAGCAGCAAACACGCTTGCTACGAGTGCGAAGATGAAAAATCGTTTCATATTAATTTTGTTTTTAACTTATTATTCCTCAATTATTTCGTCCGTAGGACGCAATGACCAACCCTGCTCGGGGTCAACGGTCGGAATTTCGAGCGAAGCACCAAAACCACGCTCGGCGCGCAGTGCGATTTCACGCACGGCGGGCGATGTGTAGGTAAAACGGGTAGCGTTCATTGGTAATAATCAACTTATAATGCAAAACTTTTATTTGAATGGCGAATCCGGCTCGCGCGACATTACGAGGTAGAACATCTTGTCGAGGAATGCCGGTGCAAACTTCTTGACGAAGTGCGTAGCGCGACCTTCGATCTCCATCAGGCAGAGGCGTTTGCGCTTGGCGATACCTTTAGCCACGATCTTGGCAACCTGCTCGGCAGTCATCATCTTGCCCTCCTCGCGCGGAGTTGCGCCCTGCTGCGAGCCGTCGGCTACGAGTGCCGAGAAACGCACGTTCGACGCGGTGAAGCCCGGACAAGCGACCATAACGTGCAGCCCCTTCTTGATATTCTCGACGCGGATGGTCTCCAACAGGCCCGTCATTGCGTACTTCGATGCCGAGTAGCCCGTTCGGCCCGGCAGACCGTGCAGACCCGCAACCGACGAAATGCCCACGAGCGAGCCCTTCGACTGCTGAAGGTATGGCAGTGCGTACTTGGCGCAATAGACCGTGCCCCAGAAGTTTACATCCATCAGGCGGTGCAGTACGCTCAAGTCGACATCGTCGAAGATGGCGCGCATCGAGATACCGGCGTTGCAAATCAGCACGTCGATACCGCCGAATGCTTCAACCGCAGTGTCGATGAGGCGCTTGCAATCCTCGGCCTTCGTTACGTCGGTTGCGCAGTATGCCGCCTCGCCGCCCTTTGCGCGAATCTCGGCAGCAAGCTCTGCGAGCTTCTCCTCGCTACGAGCTCCGAGCACAACCTTTGCGCCCATATCGGAGTAGACCTTCGCCATCGCCTCGCCAATGCCCGACGATGCACCCGTGATGACAACTGTTTTTGATTTTAATGCGTTTTTCATATCTGTTAGTGTTGTTAAATTTCTACTTTAAGTCCGTCGTACGCGAAAAATACCCCTTCGGGCAGTTGTTCTTGGGCCGCGTCGTGGCGACCGATTTCGTGCGACATGTGTGTCAGGTATGCCCTCTCGGGGCGAATCTTCTCGATGAGCGATAGCGCATCGCTGACCGAAAAATGCGAGTCGTGCGCTGCATATCGCAGAGCGTTTACCACCAGCACGCGCACACCGCGTAACTTCTCCACTTCGCAATCGTCAATCTCCTTAAAATCGGTAAGATACGCCACCTCGCCGAAGCGATAGCCCGTCACCTCGAAGCAGGAGTGGCGACCGCGTATTGGTGTAATCTCAATGCTGTCGATTGTCAGCGGTTGGTGGTCGTCGAACTCGTGCAGCGCAATCTCGGGCACGCCGCGATAGCGATGCTCGGCAAAAGCGTAGTCGTAATCCTTGCGAACGCACGCCGCCGTCTCGGGTGTGGCATAGATATTGACGGTGTGAATGGCATGGGGATAGTCGACAAAGTTCAGTGCGCGCACGTCGTCGATTCCGCCCGTGTGGTCTTTGTGTTTGTGTGTCAGCAGAATTGCAGTGATGTGGCTGATGCCTTCGCGCAACATCTGCACGCGGAAGTCGGGTCCGGCGTCGATGATAAAGCGATGATTGTCGATTTCGACCATTGCGGCTGAACGTAAACGGTTGTCGCGCGGGTCGGTCGAACGGCATACCTCACAACGACAACCGATGACGGGAACGCCTTGCGAGGTGCCCGTGCCGAGGAATGTCAGTGTTGTGTGTCGTGCCATTGGAGTAACTGTTTTTGGCGTTTGGAATAAAAAATTGCACCAAACAACATTACAAAGATACTATTTTTTGGAGATTTCATATTAAAAGATTACTTTTGTATCACATTTTTCATAAAACAAAATTTTTTATGGCTTACAAAATTTCAGACTCGTGCGTTGCTTGCGGTACTTGCATCGACGAGTGTCCTGTCGAGGCGATTTCGGCAGGTGACATCTATGTAATTGATCCTGACAAGTGTATCGAGTGCGGTGCTTGCGCAGGTGTTTGTCCTTCGGAGGCGATTTCGTTGTAGTCGCACCTGCCTAAAGGATAAGTTAGCGACCCTCTCTTTCAAGAGAGGGTCGCTTTCGTTTGTGGGGGGTGGATAGCAGAATAAAGTGTCGAAATTTCTAACCACTTCATAGAGGATTATAGGTTGGTAATCGACTTTGCAAAGTGGAAGAAATAAGCCCCCTTTACAGAACCGACGCCAAGCCGAGAGCAGAGGATGCTTGCACACTATGCCGAGGTGCGAAGGAGGAAGACAAAGTCAAAGTCAAAGTCAAAGGGGGTTTGGGGGATAGGTAACACACTCGTCTCTCTCCGCTACAAAAAAAATAGGAGTGATAAAATCACTCCTAATCATTTTTTTTGTAGCGGGAGAGAGACTTGAACTCTCGACCTCATGATTATGAATCATGCGCTCTAACCAGCTGAGCTATCCCGCCATTGCAAATTGCGAGTGCAAAGGTAAACAAAAATTTCTTTCTTGCAAAGTTTTCTGCGAAAAAATGGGTTAAAAGTTGACTATTTCTTCTTGTCGGGGCTTTCGGCACTGATTTTGACTTGGCTTTTTGAGAAAATAAACCAATTTTGATATGTCTCGATTCGATGAACGACTCGGCGTTGTGGTCAATCTGCTCAATACCGTTTCGCTGATTGCAAGCGTTGTGCTGCTGGCTGCCATATCGCTCGAAGTGCGGCAGGGCGACCATTTGGCGTTTTCGGTTTGGTATAAGCGTTTGCAGTTGGCAGTGTGCGTAATCTTTTTCCTCACGGCCGTAATTCGTCTCTGCATTGCGGAGATTCGCAGGCGTTATATGTGGCGCGATGTGGTGTTTGCCATCGGCTCAATACCATATATAAATATACTGGAGTGGACGGGTATAATACTACCCCACGAGGCGATGCGTATAATCGCATTTACCCCGATTCTGATAAGCATTATGGCAACGACGGTTATTATCGAGTGGCTGATTGATGGGCGTACGCGACGCCTGATGGCGGCCTACATACTGACCGTATTGCTATTTACCTATATTTCGGCATTGGTCTTTTACGACTACGAGATAGGCGTCAATCCTGCGCTGCACTCGTTTGGCGATGCGCTATGGTGGGCGTGGATGAATGTTACGACGGTCGGTGCTGCGATTTTTCCGGTAACGAGCATCGGCAAGGTAGTTTGTGTGTTGTTGCCCGTTGTCGGGATGATGTTCTTTCCGATATTTACGGTCTATGTCTCCAACTATTATGATCGAGGTCGAAGTTGAATTTTGGCAGTGCGTTAAAAATGCATATAAAGTGTTGTGAAGAGCGGAAAATGGAGATATTTCTTGCGAATATCGAAAAATGTATTACCTTTGCAACATCATTGGTGCCGGTCGTTCGATCGGTCTTAAATCACACTAAAAAGATAAAACTAATTTTATGCAAGATTTGGTTGCCCTTGAAGGCAAAACTGTTGAAGAGTTGCGTGAGATTGCCAAGGTATTCGGCATTTCCGATAACAGATTGTCGAAAGATGGTATAATATCAAGAATTATGGCGATTGTTGCCGCAGAGAGTGGCGAGGCAGCAGAGGCAGCATCGGAGCCGACTCCGGTGGTTGAAGCTCCGAAGAAGCGTGGTCGTCGTCCGCGAGTAGCGGTTGTCGAAAAGAGTGAGGTGAAACCTGCGCAAGAGTCGGAGACGAGTGCTCCGGCAGAGGAGTCGCAGGCGGAGGTCGCAGCGGCCGAGCAACCGGAAGCCGCTCCCGCACCGAAGCGTCGCGGTCGTCCGCGTAAAGTGGAGGCACAACCTGCGGTTGAGGCGGTTGCTGAGGCAGAGACATCGGAGCCGTCGACCGATGAGTTGCCGGTTGTCGATGAACCACTTGTTGATGGCGAGTTTGGCGAGTCGGAGGATGAGGATAAGGCGATAACCAAGGATGACTTTACGGCTTCGATTACAGGCGAGGGCGTGCTGGAGATTATTCCTGACGGTTATGGTTTCTTGCGCTCGGCCGATTATAACTATCTCAATTCGCCCGATGATATCTATGTTTCGCCGTCGCAAATCAAGCTCTTCGGCTTGAAACCGGGCGATACGGTGTGTGGCGTTATCCGTCCACCGAAGGAGGGCGAGAAGTACTTCCCGTTGGTGCGTGTAACCGAGATTAATGGTTTGGCACCGGAGTTTATTCGCGACCGTGTGCAGTTCGAGTTTATGACACCGCTCTTCCCGAGCGAGAAGTTCAACCTGACGGGCAATGGTCATAACAACCTTTCAAATCGTGTCGTAGACCTCTTCTCTCCTATCGGTAAGGGCCAGCGTGCGTTGATCGTAGCACAGCCAAAGACCGGTAAGACTATGCTCTTGCAGAACATAGCTAACGCTATTGCTGACAACCATCCGGAGGTGTATATGATTGTGTTGCTCATCGACGAGCGTCCGGAGGAGGTTACGGAGATGGCTCGCCACGTCAAGGCCGAGGTGGTTGCTTCAACATTCGACGAGCAGGCGACACGCCACGTAAAGGTTGCCGAGATGGTGCTCGAGAAGGCGAAGCGTATGGTTGAGTGTGGCCACGATGTGGTGATTTTGCTCGACTCGATTACGCGTCTGGCACGAGCCTACAACTCGGTACAGCCGGCATCTGGTAAGGTGTTGTCGGGTGGTGTGGATGCAAATGCGCTGCATAAGCCGAAGCGATTCTTTGGAGCGGCCCGAAATACGGAGGAGAAGGGTTCGTTGACCATTATTGCAACTGCGCTGATTGATACCGGCTCGAAGATGGACGAGGTTATTTTCGAGGAGTTTAAGGGTACGGGTAATATGGAGTTACAGCTCGATCGCAAGCTTGCAAACAAGCGTGTATATCCGGCTGTCGATGTGATAGCATCGGGCACGCGTCGCGAAGATCTGCTGCTCTCGAAGGAGGTTATGCAGCGCACCTGGATTTTGCGCAAATACCTCTCGGATATGACAACCGTTGAGGCTATGGAGTTCCTGCAGAAGCAGATGGGTCTGACGCTGACAAACGAGGAGTTTTTGGCAACAATGAACCAATAAATATTGCGACCTATGAAGAGATTTTTGATAACCCTGATTGCGTTGTGTGCTACCCTGCCGTCGTTCGGCTGGGGCCAAAAGGGCCACGATACGGTAGCCCGCATTGCCGAGGAGAATGTAAGTAAGAAGGTGTTGCGTAAGGCGATTGAGGTGCTGGGTGGTCATTCGCTTGTCTACTATTCGAATTGGATGGACAACGCGAGCCATACACAGGAGTATCGCTATACCAAGACGTGGCACTACGCTAACGTAGACGAGGTGTATACCTATGCCACGATGCCGAAGAATCAGCGTGGCGATGTGGTAACGGCTATTAACGATATTGTAGCTCGCCTGAAGAGCGGAAAACTTACACCTGATGAGGAGCGCGTGAATTTGCGTTTCTTGGTGCACCTTGTGGGTGATATTCACGCGCCGATGCACGCAGGTCGTTTGTCGGATTTGGGCGGCAACAAGGTCTATGTCAAGTTCTTTGACGAGAAGATGAAACTTCACGAGTTGTGGGATGAGCATCTCATCGAGGCGGCTCATAAGTGGAGCCACACGGAGTGGTGTCATCAGCTGAACGATTACTGTTCGGCTGATCGCAAGGCGGAGATCGCAAAAGGTACGCCTGAAGAGTGGCTCGCCGAGAGTCACGAGGTGGCAAAGGGTATATATATCGCCTCGCCGCAAGGCAAAAACCTCTCCTACTACTATGTGAACTATTATGCTCCGATTATCGAGGAGCGACTCTTGGCAGGCGGCCTTCGTCTGGCTCGTCTGCTTACGGAGATATACGGAAAATAGGCGCTACATCCTATTGAATGAAATCACCCCCGTCAGATGCGTCTGACGGGGGTGATTTTGTTATGATGGGCTTACCCGTTGGGGCGGGCTACCCTATCGGATTGTAGCACCGGTCTGCTTCTCGAATGCTGCCTGAAGGTTTGCCATCGTGCGCTCGATTGCTTTGTCGGTGAGCGTCTGTGTCTTATCCTCAAGAATGAAGCTCAATGCGTAAGACTTCTTGCCCTCCGGCAGTTTGTCGCCCTCGTAAACATCGAAGAGAGCCACGCTCTTCAATAACTTGCGCTCGGTAGCAAACGCGATGTCGCGCAACTGCGAGAATGCAACCGATTTGTCAACAAGCAGAGCCAAGTCGCGCTTAACCTCCGGATACTTCGACAACTCCTGTGCCGTAATCTTGTGCTTGCGTGTTGCTTTGAGCAACATATCGAAATCAACCTCGGCGAAGAATACATCCTGCTTCAAGTCGAAGAGCTTGCAGATACGATTTGAAACCTGGCCCATCTGCAAGAGTGGTTTGTTGTTCACATATACCTGAACGGCATCGCCGAAGAGATCGCTATCTGCGCTCTCGCATTTGAGCGAGTAGATATCCAAACCGAAGCGGCGCAACAGCAACTCAACGGCGGCGCGCAACGTGTAGAATGAAGCGCTCTCGGCCTTGCTGTTCCACGACTGCGGAGTAGCTACGCCTGTAACTGCCATTGCAAGACGATAGTTCTCGGTGTATGCTGCCAAACGGCCACTCTCCTCGGTTACGTTCTCCGGATGGAAGTGATAGCAGTTGCCGAACTCGTAGAGCTTCAAATCGCCGTTACGACGATTGGCGTTAAGCTGTACGGCCTCCATCGTGTTGAAGAGTAACGTGCGACGCATAACGCTCAAATCGGCGCTGAGCGGATTGAGAATCTTCACGCAATTCTCTGCCTTGTACGACTGCAAACCGTCGTAGTACGATGCCTTGGTGAGCGAGTTCGACATAATCTCCGTATAGCCGCGTGCGGTGAGGAAATCCGATGCAAGGTTTACCAAACGCGTGCGATCCGGCTTCTGTACGTATGAGAGTGTCGAATTGACGTGCTCCGGAATCTCGATATTGTTGTAGCCGTAGATGCGCAAGATATCCTCGATAAGATCGGCCTCGCGCTGAACATCAACTCGGTAAGGCGGAACAGCAACCGACAATACGCCGTCGCACTCCTTCTCGATCTTGACGTCGAGCGATGCGATAATCTCGCGGATGGTCTCGTCCGGAATATCCTTACCAATCAGGCGCTTTGCGCGATAGAGTGAGAAGTCGAAGCGGAAATCCTCTGCCGGCGTAGGGCAAATGTCGATAATCTCGCTCGAAATCTCGCCACCGGCCAACTCCTTCATCAGCATAGCGGCACGCTTGAGGGCGTAGACCTGAATATTAGGGTCGATACCGCGCTCGAAACGGAACGACGAGTCGGTGTTCAAACCGTGACGCTTCGCAGTCTTGCGAACCGATACGGGGTTGAAATATGCGCTCTCGATAAATACGTCGGTCGTCGTGTCGCTGATGCCCGAATCCAAACCACCGAATACGCCGGCGATACACATTGGCTTCTCGGCCGAGCAGATCATCAAATCCTCTGCCGAGAGTTTGCGCTCGGTGCCGTCGAGTGTTACAAACGGAGTACCCTCCTCGCAACACTTAACAACGATGCGGCTACCCTCGATTTTCGAAAGATCGAATGCGTGCAGCGGCTGACCAAGCTCGAAGAGAACAAAGTTGGTGATATCGACAAGGTTGTTCTTCGGATTGATGCCCGCTACGCGGAGGTAGTTCTGCATCCACTCTGGCGATGGTGCGATTTTACAGCCCTTTATGGTGATGCCCGAATAGCGTGGGCAAGCAGCGGTATTCTCAACCGTTACGCCAACCTCCAAATCGTGATTGTCGACAACAAAAGCGTCAACCGAAGGCATCTGTAACTGTGTCTCCTTGCCCTGCGAACGCAAGTATGCTGCAAGGTCGCGAGCAACGCCGATGTGCGATGCTGCATCTACGCGGTTAGGAGTCAGACCGATAACAATCAGGTAGTCGTCCTGAATGTTGTAGTACTCCTTGGCAGGTGTGCCTACAACGGCGTCGGCAGGCAACTCGATGATGCCGGCGTGGTCGTGTCCGATGCCGAGCTCATCCTCTGCGCACAACATACCGAGCGACTCTACGCCACGAATCTTGCTGCGCTTAATCTTGAACTCCTCATCTCCTCCGTCCGGATAGAGCACTGCGCCTACCGTGGCGCACATAACCTTCAAACCCTGACGGCAGTTTGCTGCACCACAGACAATCTGCAGTGGCTGCTCGCCACCGACATTGACGGTTGTGATGTGCAGGTGGTCCGAATCTGGATGATCTTCGCAAGTGAGTACCTCACCTACGACAACGCCGTTCAAACCGCCGCGAATAGTCTCAACCTTCTCCAAACCCTCGACTTCGAGACCGATGTCGGTAAGCACCTTTGCGGTCTGCTCTGCCGAGAGGTCGAGATTGACATAGTTTTTCAACCAATTGAATGAAATATTCATAATCCTAAATCGTTTTGTTTGTTCTTGTTTTGTGGGCCGAGCACGGCAAGTGTCGGCACGGTTATATTGTTTGCACAATATATCGCGCAAAAATACAAAATAATCTGAAACGTCGGAGTGATTTCGACAGATTTATTTAATAAAAGAGCAATGCAATGATTGTAAACACCGCCAATGTGATGCTTGCAAGTCCGTTAAGTGTGCCAAAAGCGATAGGAATCGAACGTTGGCGAGTCGGCGTTACGAGCGTATGTTCTACGATAATGCACGCTGAAAAGAGTGCGATTCCGCACCAAAGTGCCCAGCATTGCGGACAGTATAGGCCAAAACCGATAAGCGAAACGATGCTTACGATATGGAGTGCGATGCTGATGTAGAGCGACGTTGCGACCGAGAATTTTGAAGGTATTGAGTGCAGTCCGTTTGCGCGGTCGAAATCGCGGTCTTGTAGGGCGTATATTATGTCGAATCCGCCACACCAGGTCATAACCAAAAGCGATAAAAGCAGAGGTGCAAAATCGAGAGTTCCCGTTACTGCAATATATGCTCCGGCAGGTGCAATGGCGAGCGAGAGTCCTAATACGATATGTGCCGCAGCAGTGAATCTTTTACAGTAACTATAAAACATTATAACAGCCAAAGCAACAGGTGATAAGATGGCGGTAAGTGAATTTATGGTTAAGGCGGTTGTAATGAATAAAACAGCGTTGATTACAACGAACGTCATTGCGCTGCGAGGCGTGATTTTTCCGGCCGGAATTTCGCGTGAGGCAGTGCGTGGATTCTCTTTGTCGATGCGCCAATCCGTCCATCGATTGAAGCCCATCGCAACGTTTCGGGCAAAGACCATACAGAGTACGATTTGTACGAGCAGTAACCACGAAAATTCGGCCTCGGTTGTTTGCAGTGCGTAAGTGAAGGCGATGAGTGCAAAGGGCATTGCAAATACGGTGTGAGCGAACTTGACAAGCCCCATATAGTCGTTGATTTTTGTTAAAAGTCCCACGTTGTATATGATTAGTGATTTCGAGAGACAAAGGTAGTCAATTTTGCGTAATCTCCATTGTCGGAGCGCTCAATATTTCCTGCTTTTGTCTCCTTTTCGGGGGCGTAGGTGCGTTTTATTGCATATTGACGCTGTAAATACAGAGTATTTAGGAAAAAATCATTATCTTTGCCGCGCTATGAAACATATTAGAAATTTTTGCATAATTGCACATATTGACCACGGCAAATCTACGCTTGCCGATCGACTGTTGGAGATGACCAATACGCTTAACCAGCGCGAAATGCAGGCGCAGGTGTTGGATGATATGGATCTCGAACGCGAAAAAGGTATTACGATTAAGAGTCACGCAATTCAGATGGAGTACACGGCGCGCGACGGCGAGAAGTATGTACTCAACCTGATTGATACTCCGGGACACGTCGATTTTTCGTACGAAGTGTCGCGTGCTATCGCATCGTGCGAGGGTGCGTTGCTCGTTGTCGATGCTACGCAGGGTATTCAGGCGCAGACCATATCCAACCTCTATCTCGCTCTCGGTCACGACTTGGAGATTATTCCGGTGCTGAACAAGATCGATATGGAGTCGGCAATGGTCGATGAGGTTAAGGATCAGGTTGTCGATTTGCTTGGTTGCGACCACGACGATATTCTTTGCGCGTCGGGTAAGACGGGCGAAGGTGTTGACGAGGTCTTGGAGGCAATCATACACCGTATTCCTGCACCAAAGGGCGACGAAAATGCTCCGTTGCAGGCGTTGATTTTCGACTCGGTGTTCAATCCGTTCCGAGGTGTTATCGCCTACTTCCGTGTCTTCAACGGTACGATTCATAAGGGCGAGCTCGTGAAGTTCTTCAACACGGGTAGCGAGTACGATGCCGATGAGGTCGGTGTGCTGAAACTCAAAATGCAGCCGCGCGCAGAGATTAAGGCGGGCGATGTGGGCTACATCTGTTCGGGTATTAAGAACTCGAAGGAGATAAAGGTCGGCGATACGATTACCACCGTAGCGTCGCCTTGCAATGAGCCGATTGCCGGTTTCGAGGATGTGAAGCCGATGGTATTTGCCGGTGTCTACCCGGTTGAGGCCGATCAGTATGAGGATTTGCGTGCGTCGCTCGAGAAGTTGCAGCTCAACGATGCGTCGCTGACATTCGAGCCGGAGAGTTCGCTTGCGCTCGGTTTCGGTTTCCGTTGCGGCTTCCTCGGCCTGCTCCATATGGAGATTATTCAGGAGCGTCTCTACCGCGAGTTTAATATGGATGTTATCACGACCGTTCCGAACGTGTCGTATCGCATAACCACTACTTCGGGCGAAGTTGTTGAGGTGCATAACCCGTCGGGGCTGCCGGAGATTACGAAGGTTGCCAAGATTGAGGAGCCGTATATTCTTGCACAGGTCATTACCAAGTCGGAGTTCCTAGGCAACGTGCTGAAGTTGTGTATTGACAAGCGTGGCGTGATGAAGAATCAGACCTATATCACGACCGACCGCGTGGAGGTTAACTTCGAGATGCCGTTGTCGGAGATTGTCTTCGACTTCTACGATAAGTTGAAGAGCTTGTCGAAGGGTTACGCATCGTTCGACTACCATCGTACTGGCTACGAGGCAAGTAAGCTCGCTAAGCTCGATATTCTGCTCAACGGCGAGCCGGTCGATGCGCTTTCGTCGCTCATCTATGCCGACCACGCCTACGATTTTGGTCGTAAGATGTGCGAGAAGCTGAAAGAACTTATCCCGCGTCAGCAGTTCGATATCGCAATTCAGGCGGCAATTGGCAGCAAGATTATCGCGCGCGAGACGGTTAAGGCGGTGCGTAAGGATGTAACTGCAAAGTGTTACGGTGGCGATATTTCGCGTAAGCGTAAGCTGCTCGAGAAACAGAAGGCGGGTAAGAAGCGTATGCGTCAGATTGGCTCGGTACAGGTGCCGCAGTCGGCCTTCCTTGCAGTGTTGAAGATGGATTAAAAACAGAAAGATATAAAACTATGGCTAAAAGAACGCTTATAGATTTGTTCGAGGAGTCGGTTGCCAAGTATGGCGACAAGACATTCCTGATGGAGAAAACCGATAAGGTGTTTGAGAATACCTCTTATGCGGAGGTTAAGTGTGAGGCGTTGCGTATCGGTGCCGGTTTGGCGGCTATTGGCGTTGCTACGAAACAGACGGTTTCGATTCTGGCAGAGGGCTGCAATAATTGGATTATATCCGAGCTCGGTCTGCTTTATGCGGGCGCTGTGAGTGTGCCGCTGTCGATTAAGTTGGAGGAGGCAAACGATTTGCTTTTCCGCCTGAATCACGCCGATGTTGAGACGATTTTCGTGTCGAAGTATCAGTTGCCGAAGATTCGTCGAATCAAGGATCAGTTGCCGCTGCTTAAGACGATTGTCGTCTTTCAGGATGATGCGGAGTTGGAGAGTGGCGAGATTTCGCTCTCGGCGCTCAAGACTATGGGTGACACATATCTGGCAGAGCATCGCGAGGAGTTTTTGGCTATTGGTCGCGCTTTGCAGAATGATGATTATGCGACTATTACCTACACCTCCGGTACAACTGCCGATCCGAAGGGTGTCGTGCTGACTCATCGCAACTATACGGCAAATGTCGAGCAGGCATTGACTCGCATCAGTATTCCGCCGACATATCGTACGTTGATCATCCTGCCGCTCGACCACTGCTTTGCTCACGTCTGCGGTTTCTATATTATGATTGCGTGCGGAGCGTCAGTCGCTACGACACAGGTTGGCCGAACACCAATGGAGACGTTGCGTAACGTGCCGCTGAATATTCGCGAGGTGCGTCCTCACTTCCTGCTCTCGGTGCCTGCTCTGGCAAAGAATTTCCGCAAGAGTATCGAGACCTCGATTCGCAATAAGGGCGAACGTGCAGAGAAATTGTTCCGCTTTGCGCTCTCTGTAGCGTACGAGTATAATCAGGATGGTTTCCATAAGGGATGTGGTTGGCGATTTGTGCTGAAACCGCTTGTGGCTCTGTTCGATAAGATTCTCTTCAGTAAGGTGCGCGAGGCGTTTGGTGGCGAGTTGCAGTTCTTTGTGGGCGGTGGCGCATTGCTCGATTCGGAGTTGCAGCGCTTCTTCTATGCGGTCGGTATGCCGATGTATCAGGGTTATGGTCTTTCGGAGGCAACCCCGATTATCTCGACCAACTCGATTGGCGACAAGCAGCATCGCTTCGGCTCGTCGGGTAAGCTCATTCAGCCGTTGGAGATTAAGATTCTTGATGACGAAGGTCGCGAGATGCCTACGGGCGAGAAGGGCGAAATCGTCATTAAGGGCGAGAACGTTATGGCGGGCTATTGGAAGAATCCCGTTGCTACGGCCGACACCGTCAAGGATGGCTGGCTCTATACGGGCGATATGGGCTATATGGCGGAGGATGGTTTCTTGTACGTCCTTGGTCGCTTTAAGAGCTTGCTGATTGCCTCCGATGGCGAGAAGTATTCGCCGGAGGGTATGGAGGAGGCGATGGTCGATAAATCGCCGTATATCGATCAGATTATGATCTATAACAACCAGAATCCTTATACGATTGCTATCCTTGTGCCTAATGCAGATGCGCTGAAACGTGCTACTGCTACGGCCGAAGATAAGGCGAAGGCTGCTGCCGATCTGCTGCAAGCCGAGGTGGAGAAGTATCGTACGGGTGGCGAGTTTGCCGAGGAGTTCCCCGATCGTTGGTTGCCCGCTGTGCTGGCGATTGTTGACGAGCCTTTTTCGGAGCGTAATGGGTTGGTTAATAGTACGATGAAGGTTGTACGCAATAAGGTTGAGGCGTTCTATAAGTCGCGTATCGACCATTGTTACACACCGGAAGGTAAGTTGTTGCACAACGAGCAGAATCTCGCATCGCTCGAACGCTTGCTTAAATAAATATGGTATCGGTGGGTGGAACGACACTACTCCCCTACCGTTTGCGGCAGTAGCTCAGTGGTAGAGCATCGGCTTCCCAAGCCGAGGGTCACGGGTTCGAATCCCGCTTGCCGCTCAAAGCATAAACGACGTGTATTCCTTGTGAATGCACGTCGTTTATGCTTGGCAAGGGATTTCGCCCGTGACCCTCATCTCCCCTTCCAGGGGTTGGGGGTGTAAATATATAAATGCAACGCAGTTGCACGGGTTCGAATCCCGCTTGCCGCTCAAATGTAATACCCCCCCGAGGGGTATTACTATTTTCGCGTCGCGCAGGATTCGTTCAGTCAGTGGCGGCTCGGCATACTAATCTTTGGTCGGCGATAATTACTGCGTAATTAATTGTTTTTGTCTGATGATTGCCTTTGAAAATGTATTTTCAAGCATCATCAGCCAAATACAACAATCTCTGATTGTTATCGCCTCCCTGCGGTCTGCTCTCGCCTGCGGCGACCGGCCGAATTATTCAAAGGGTTATGAGTTGGTTGTAGAATTGTTGGTGACTGCTGAATATTTTTGCGAATGGTAGTCAAACAAATCGCTTAAATAGAAGTGAGCATACCTTTTTATAATTTGCATTTCTTATTTTTCGTATATATCTTTGTATATATTGCAATATTATAATATCGCGATATTTAACGAATAACAACTACTAATATTTTTTACGATTATGAAAAGAACTCTCTTTTTGGTGGTAGCTTTGCTGGTGGCGCTTTCGGTCGGAGCACAAGAGTATACCACTCGTTATCAGAGTGCTACCGAGCCGCAAACACTTTTGCCTGTGGGATATTCGCGTTTGTCGCGTCAGGAGATTTTTCTTCCGAATGTGGGCGGATATACCCCATACAAAGCCGATTTGCATATGCATAGCACCCTCACGGACGGCGTTATCAATATCAAAGGTCGTATGGAGGAGGCGTGGCACGATGGTTTGGATGTAATTGCCACCACCGAGCATCTGTCAATCCGTGTTATCCCCGATAAGGTTGGACAGCCAACGCCGGAGAGCGCAAAGGTAAAGCGCGGCTCAAGGACGACGAAGGCGATTGAGGAGGCAACGGCACTCGCCGATACGTATGGTATGTTGGTGATTCCGGCTGTCGAGCTGACCGGCGATGCCTACACGCAGGGCCACTTCAATGCGCTCTTCACGACGGATAACAACGTGCTCTATGACTACGATGCTATGCAGGCGTTGCGCAATGCTCGTCAGCAGGGGGCGCTGATTATGCACAACCATCCGGGCTGGCGACACCCAACTCTGGAGATGACCGATTTCGAGAAGCAGGCCTACGAGGAGAAACTCATTGATGGTATTGAGATTATGAACGGCCCGTACTTCTATCCGCGAGCTTTCGAGACGGCGAAGACGCACAACCTCTTTATGACATCCAATACCGACATTCACCCTGCATCGTCGTATATCTACGCCGAGAATGGCCATCTGCGTAATATGACAATCATCTTCGCAAAGGAGTTTTCGCTGAGCAGCATCCGTGAGGCGTTGGAGGCACATCGCACGCTCTGCTATGCGTTTGGCACTATCGGTGGTGAGGAGACGATGCTCAAGGAGTTTTTCGTGGAGTCGATTGCAACCCAGGGCTTGGCTGTAGATAAGAAGAAAAAGTCGCAGCGCGTGAAGCTGACCAACAAGACCTCGCTGCCTTATACAGTGCGTATCGGTAAGGGTAATCCTGTTGTTTTGCGCCCACTCTCGTCGATTATCGTCTCTACCAAACCGGGTAAACCGTTGTCGTGTACGGTGTTGAATATGTGGTACGGTATGGACGAGCATCCGAGCGTTAAATTGAAGTATTAATCGGTTGTGATTAAGGCATAGAGTATGGGAATAGTTAAATCCGTATTTGTTCGCTGGCAACAGACCAACCTGGTGCTGCGTATCTTCGCGGGCATCATAGTCGGCTCTGCGTTGGCGCTCATCGTGCCCGATGTCGGTGCAATATCTATGTTGGGCGACCTCTTTGTGGGGGCACTCAAGGCGATGGCTCCCGTGTTGGTGGCTGTATTGGTTGCCGCATCGGTGGCTACGGCGCGTGTTGGATTGGGCGGCCGCTTCCGTAACGTCATTGCCCTCTATCTGCTTACTACGCTGATGGCTGCGGTGGTGGCTGTCGTGGGTAGTTTCTTCTTCCCCGTGCGTATCGTTTTGGCTGATGTATCGGGGGCTTCGGGTAGCGCACCGGAGGCGCTGGTCGATGTGTTCCGTAATATCCTTAGCGAGGTGACGAGCAATCCGGTGGCTGCTGTTATCAATGCTAACTACTTGAGTATCCTCTTTTGGGCGGTGATTGTCGGTTTGGCACTGAAAACCGTGGCAAGCGAGCAGACTGTCAGCAGTCTGCGCCAATGGGCTGATGCCGTGTCTAAAGTGGTGGCGTGGGTTATCCAATGCGCTCCGTTCGGTATTCTTGGTTTGGTGTATACCACCGTGTCGCAAAGCGGTCTCGAGATATTCTCCACCTACGGCAAACTGTTGCTGCTTCTTGTGGGCTGTATGTTGCTGGTGGCGCTTGTGCTCAATCCTATGATTGTGGCCTTTATGCTTCGTCGCAACCCCTATCCGTTGGTGTGGCAATGCCTAAAAGATAGTGCCGTGAGCGCCTTCTTTACCCGCTCGTCGGCGGCCAACATACCGGTGAATATGGCGCTGTGTAAGCGTATGGGTATCGACGAGGATTTCTACTCGGTAAGTATTCCTCTCGGCAGTATTATCAATATGAATGGTGCAGCCATCACTATCAACGTGATGACTCTTGCCGCTTGCTATACGTTGGGTATCGATATCTCGCTTGCGAGTGCTCTGTTGCTCAGCATTGTCGCCACGTTGGGTGCTTGTGGTACGTCGGGCGTTGCCGGTGGCTCGCTGTTGCTGATACCGATGGCGTGCTCGCTCTTCGGTATTGGTAACGATATGGCAATGCAGGTTGTGGCTGTTGGATTTATTATCGGTGTGGTGCAAGACTCCGTAGAGACTGCACTCAACTCGAGTAGCGACGCTCTGTTTACCATTGCGTCGGAGTTGCGCGAGCGATTGAAACGCGGCGAGAAGGTTGAAATTTAGTAATATTCGATCGGATATTTCAGATCTCTTTTTAAGGTCGGATAATGTCAAGTAAGGTCGGGTAAAGTGAAAAAGGGAAGTTTGTAAACGAGAACGACCTTAATTGACTTTACTCGACCTTGCTTTTTTACGCCTGCGGATAAATAGTCCCCGATGGCAACAAAAAATCCGTTGCGACCAGAGGGTTACAACGGATTATTGCGAATTTGTACGCCGTGCGTACCCGACGCGGTGAGAGATTATTTGTTGATCTCGCTCAACTTCTCGAACAGGTTACCGAAAGCGTCAACCATCTCAACGC
The DNA here is from genome assembly GCA_045635325.1 of Alistipes sp. Taxonomy (GTDB): domain Bacteria; phylum Bacteroidota; class Bacteroidia; order Bacteroidales; family Rikenellaceae; genus Alistipes. The sequence goes on along the minus strand of JAZRBZ010000010.1, from coordinate 276,317 downwards.
GCAATGCAGCATAGTACTTGCGAACAAGCGATGCGTTGTGCGGCTCAGTTGGGTTGTTTGCCTTGGTATAAAGCTCGTTGCGAAGCTCAACACCCTCCTGCATAAGAGCGAAAATCTCCTTCTCCTTACCCGGCTGGAAGTAGATTGCCATATCGCAATCGAATACCAACTCTTCGAGACGATAATCAATCTCCTTTTTCAAAATTCTCAAATTTGCCATAGTCGTTATATTTTTAAGTTTATACTAATCGCAATATACGATATAGCAAAGATAAGAATAACTTGCGACTATACAAATGTTTTTCGCCAATTTTTTATCACTTTATATGCCGAAGGGGCTATTTTCGCTCTTTGTCGCCCTGCTTTTTATGGCGTGGGTGCTCTTTTTCGCCTCGCGGCATCTCGATAATGATACCCGTCTCCTGCTCCTCGATGATGGCTATCGGTTGTGGTTGTGGCTGTGTTGGTGCGGGTTGTTTGGTCTCGACCGGCTTTGGTGCAGGCGGAGGGGTGATGGTCGTATTGCGTGTGAAATAGTCGGTCGTGCAATAGGTAAATACTACATCGACGCGGCGCATAGTCGGCAGGATATTGTGCGAGATAGTGCTCCAGGCGGCAGGCAAACCCTGCAAGTGACGTTCCTTCTGCATAGGCGGCTCGTTGCTGCCGATGATCTTCAAAACGGCCTGCTTGTCGGCTATGCCTGATTGCTGAACGGCGCTTTGGCAGTCGCTCCACGCATAGGCCGTCGAGGCGAGGGTTACGCTTGCTGTCGGATGTTGTTTCTGGATGTAGGTTGCCATCGCTTCAGCACGCGCACGGGCAAGGGTGGCGTTCTTTGCCTGCTCGCCGTCGGGCGATGCGTAACCGTGTATGGCTATGGCGGTTATGTGCATTGTTGTGTCGGTCGAATGCAGCCATTTGTTGAGTGTCGCCATTGCTGCGCCATTGTCGCCGAACGATGGAGAGAGAGTGGAGATGTCGAGCGCAAAATGCACAGATACGGTTGCCGTCTGGTAGTTAGCGCAACGCACGGCATAACGACTCACGAGAGTGTTGCCTTCGCGCGACTGCGAAATCAGGATGGTGTCGCGTTTGCACGCGCTCTTTGGTGCGGCAGAGCCGCTTTGTGCCAATGCGGACGCTGTCAGCATCAGGGCACAAAAGATGGTCAAAGTGAACTTTTTCACGGTAGTAAATTTTTTGGTTTTCGTTGATGTTAGCACCAAAAACCGCGCCATATACGGTTTGTGTGCGTGTGGCGATAAATGGCGGGTGGGTTGCTAAAATTAAATCGGCTCGAGTTGGTTTGATAGCGAAAAAATATTATCTTTGCAGATGTATGGCACACTCGACCAAAGATACCGACAATATGACATTCTTCGAGCATCTCGATGATATGCGACCGGGACTTATGCGCTCGGTGGCGGTGCTGCTCGTGATTATGGTGCTTGCGTTTGTGTTTAAGGATGTGATTATGGCGGTCATAATGGGACCGATGTCGCCTACGTTCCCGACCAATGCTCTCTTTGCGCGCCTGGCAGATGCGATGAGTTCGGATGTGTTGCGCATCAACGCCCAGCCGCTGACGCTTGTTAATACGACTATGGCGGGCCAGTTCAATCTCCATATGTTGGCATCGCTCTATACGGCATTGGTTGTGGCGCTACCCTATCTGCTTTTCGAGTTGTGGCTCTTCGTGCGTCCGGCTTTTAGCGATAGTGAGTTGCGTGGCAGCCGACTCTTTGTAGCGAGCGCTGTCGGTGCGTTTCTTCTCGGTTTGCTGTTCGGCTACTTTATGCTTGCGCCTTTGTCGGTCAATTTTCTGGGTTCGTATACGGTCGCAACGGCCATTACCAATATGATCGACGTCGGATCGTATATGTCGCTCGTGCTGAATATGTCGCTCGTTTGTGCGGTGGTTTTTGAGCTCCCTGTGCTGGTCTATTTCTTGTCGCTGGCGGGGGTGGTTACGGCCGAAATGATGCGCCGATATCGTCGCCACGCAATCGTTTTTCTTGCCATCGGAGCAGCTGTGATCACACCACCCGATATCGTGAGTATGGTGTTGGTTATCATTCCACTCTATGCGCTCTACGAGTTGAGTATTCATATCGCGGCTCGCAATGCGGCTCGCGAATAGCGTAAAAAAATGTCTCTTGCGAGCACATCGTAACGATTTTATTACTATATTTGCATTTGAAATATGACTTCAGGGCAGGGTGTAATTCCCTACCGGCGGTGAAAGTCCGCGACTCCCTTTGTGGCAAGACGTGCAGTTTGGCACGGTACGCACGAGGGACTGAATCGGTGAAATTCCGATACCGACGGTTATAGTCCGGATGGGAGAAGTTGTCTGTAATTGCACGGCGCAGCTACCGTTTTGGTGGCGCTTGTGGCATATTGCGGATGTTGTAGTGTCCTGATGTCTGTGTTCGGGATACTATAATTTTTTTACGCAATATGTTGAAACGTATTTTTACACTTCTTTTAACTCTTCGTATAGCATGCGCGGCGTATGCGCAGGTAACGACCTCGTCGGTTGCCGGCCACGTTACGATGGCTGACGGCACTCCGCTGGTTGGTGCAAGCGTGGTGTTTGTGCACATCCCTTCAAAGACGCAATATGGCGCTGTTACCGATAATCAGGGTGGTTACCATCTGGAGGGTATGCGTGTCGGCGGCCCGTACGAAGCGGAGTTTACGTATGTCGGCTGTCGCCCCGTGCGATACAAGGGTGTGGTGCTCGAATTGGGCTCTCGTCGAGTTATGGATGCGAGCTTGTCGGAGACGATAAATATCGACGATGTGGTAGTTGTGGCCGATGGCTACGATGTTGCGCGTATGGGCTCGGGCGGAACATTCACAAGCAAGGAGATGTCCGTGCTGCCGAGCGTTTCGCGCTCGATTTACGACTTCGCACGACTCTCGCCCTATGCAATGACGTTGCAGGGTGGCGGTATGTCGATTGCGGGTGCAAATGGCCGTTACAACTCGTTCCAGATTGATGGTGCGGTGAGCAACGATATTTATGGTCTTACGTCGGGCGGTACGAATAGCGGTCTGACAGAGGCAAACCCTATTCCGCTCGATGCACTCGAAGCTGTGCAGGTTACCGTCGCACCGTTTGATGTACGTCAGAATGGCTTTACGGGTGGTGGCATAAACGCAATCACAAAGTCGGGAACAAACGACTTTGCCGGTACGGCATACGCCTACTATAACAATCAGGATTTTTATGGCAAGGGCCCTACCGGAGTGCAACTTTCGAAGCAGACGACGCAGATATATGGTGCCTCGATTGGCGGTGCAATCGTAAAGGATAAGCTCTTCTTCTTCATCAACGGCGAGTTCAACGACGAGCGTTCGCCGTCGTCGTACTATGTTGGTTATGATGGATGTAAGATTTCTGAGCAGGATGCGATTGCCATTGCCAAACGGTATGAGGAGCTGACCGGCTACGACGGTGGCGGTTACGGCAAACGTGATGTTGCTCGTCGTTCGGGCTCTCTGTTGGCGCGCTTGGATTGGAATATCAATTCGCGACATAACCTCACGTTGCGTTACAACTTCCTCGATGGTTCGAAGGACGAGTACTCGAATACGACGGCAACATTCCTGTTCAATGGTGCTGGTTATACCTCCGTGTCGACTACGCATTCGTTGGTCGGAGAGTTGAACTCGCGCATCTCGCAAAAGGTCTTTAATAAGTTGTTTGTCGGCTATACGCGTGTGTACGATGGTCGTGACTCGGAGCGCAAACTTCCGTTCGTTCAGATTACGAAGATGCGCGACGGCGAAAATACATCGGTCAATATCGGTACGGATGCATTTGCCGGTGCAAATGCTTTGACGCAAAACGCCATCACGGTAACCGACAACCTCTCGGTTTATGCAGGCGACCACACGATAACCGTCGGTACGCATAACGAGATTTTCTTGGCCAACAATCTCTTTATGTCGAATATGTTTGGTTCGTATACCTACAATACACTCGAAGATTTTTTGACGGACAACGCGCGTAAATATGTTCGCAACTACCCTATCGGCGATGCTGCGCTGCGCTTCTCGACGGCCCAATTCGGTCTCTATGCCCAGGATGAGTGGCGTGTGGACGACTTTTCGCTGACGTACGGTTTGCGAGCGGATGTTCCGGTGATTTTTGGCTCGCCACGCGTAAATGAGGAGTTCAACAGCTCGGATATTGCAGCGCAGTATGGCGTTGCAACGGGTGTTAAGCCGCGTGCTTATGTGCTTCTTTCGCCACGCGTGGGTTTCCGTTGGGAGCCGACGATAAAGAGTGCGGATTATTCGCTTGTCCTGCGAGGTGGTGTGGGCCTCTTCTCGGGTAAAATTCCGTTTGTGTGGATTAATAACTGCTATTCGAATACGGGTATGACGCAGCTTGGTTATACGCTCGATCGCAATAAGGGCCAGCAAGTTCCGGCATTTGGCGAGGAGCCGGTCGGTAACGATGGTATCTCGGCCAATCCATCCATATATGTGGTCGATGAGAAGTATCGCTATCCGCAGGTATTTCGTGCCAATCTCGCCCTCGAGCAGTCGATCAAGGGTTGGAATCTGCTCGTCGAGGGTATCTACTCGAAATCGTTCAATAATATGCACGTCTATAATCTTGTGGCACAGCGTAACGGCGCGTCGCTATATGCTGTTGGTGCAGAGGGTGCGAACGAGCATAATACGACACCTCTCTACGATACTTCGCGTGCAAAGCAGTATTCGTCGGTCTATTATTTGACCAATACCGATAAGGGCTACTCCTACTCGCTCTGCGCATCGCTCTCCAAGCACTTCCCGTTCGGATTGTCGCTATCGGCGGCCTATACATTCAGCCATTCGTATAGCGTCAACGATGGCGTGTCGTCGCAGGCATCGAACATCTGGGGCAAGACCTATGGTACAGTTTCCGACGAGCCGCGCCTTTCGTTCTCGATATTCGATACACCTCACAAGGTGTCGGCTTCGATTAGTTACACGAAACGCTATGGCGGCAGCTTTGGTACGACCGTGTCGCTCATCTATCAGGGCTATTCGGGTATGCGCTACTCGCTCAGCTACGGCTCGTCGTCGGATGCCAATGGCGACGGCTACTACGGCAACAGCACGATATACATTCCGACGAGCGACGAGCTGCAGCGTATGCAGTTCGAGACCGACGCGCAGCGTGAGGCATTCGGCGAGTTCATCGAGTCGAATCGTGCGCTTCGCAACCATCGTGGCGAGTATTCGCAGCGTAACGCTATGCAGGCACCATTCGAGCACCATCTCGATTTGCATTTTGCGCAGGACTTCTATTTCGGTGCAAAGAGCAGCCGTAAGTTGCAACTTACGCTCGATGTTATGAATCTCGGTAATATGCTGTGTCGCGATTGGGGCGCGTCGTACTATCTGAATAACTGGAAGTTGTCGCCGGTTGAAATTTACGGCTTTACGACCGACGATGCGGGCAACAAGACGCCGAAATATCGCTATGTGGGCAGCTCGCTCTCGAAGAACGATCTGCTGTCGCGCTGGCAGATGCAGGTTGGTTTGCGAGTGGTCTTTTAGCCATACAGATAGGGACTTGTTAAAACGAAAAACCCGTTCGGAGCACAAACTCGAACGGGTTTTGTCTTTATGTGTGGCGTGTCGAGCGGCTACTCGACGTAGAGCACCAAGCCCTTGAGATATTCGCCCTCCGGATGATAGATGTTGATCGGGTGGTCGGTCGGCTGTGTGAGCTGATGCAGGATGCGCACCTTACGGCCGGCGATGGCTGCTGCCGTAAATACGGTCGTGCGGAAGAGCTCCTTCGATACGGCCTGCGAGCAGGAGAACGTAAAGAGAATACCGCCCTTGCGAATCTGCGAGAATGCACGCGCATTGAGTCGTTTGTAACCTTGCAAGGCGTTGCCGAGCACCTTGTGATGCTTGGCGAATGCCGGTGGGTCAAGGATAATCATATCGTATTTGTCGCCAATGTCTTTCAGGTACTCCACCGCGTCGCACGCAATCGACGAGTGAGGTGCATCCTCTCCGAAGTTGAGTGCCACGTTGGCATCGGCCAGACGAACGGCCTTCTCGGAGGCGTCTATCGAGCATACCTCCTTTGCACCACCCGCCAAAGCATAAACCGAGAAACCGCCCGTGTAGCAGAAGGTATTGAGTACGGTGCGACCTGCTGCATAGCGACCGACGAGTTCGCGGTTGAAGCGCTGGTCGATGAAGAAACCGGTCTTTTGGCCCTCCTCCCAATTCACGAGGAAGCGGTGACCGTTTTCGAGCACGACGTTGTCGCTCTCGGCGCACGAGCCGTAGAGGTAGCCATCAACAGGATTGAGGTTTGCCTTGTATGGTACGGTCTGCGCACTCTTGTCGTAGATGGCGGTGATGCGCTCGCCGAATACTTCGCGAATGGCGTCGGCAATCTGCTTGCGCGAACGATACATACCGACCGAGTGGCACTGCACAACGGCCGCCGAGCCGTAGATGTCGACCACCAAGCCCGGTAGCGAGTCGCCCTCGCCGTGAATCAAGCGGTAGCAGGTCGTCTGCTCGGAGTCGGTTAGATGCAACGTGCGGCGCACATCGTATGCGCTGGCAATCTTCTCGCGCCACCACGCGCCGTCAATCTCCTCGCGCTCGAACGAGAGCACGCGTACGGCAATCGAACCGATTTGGTAGTGTCCGCGAGCAAGGAAATCGCCCTTCTTGCCGAACACGTCAACAAGCTCGCCCTCGGGAACCGACTCGCCTTCGCACTCAATGCGCTCGATTGCGCCCGAGAAAATCCAGGGGTGGCATCTTGCGAGGGACTCCTCTTTGCCTCGTCGCAGAAATATCTTTGGTATCATACGTCGTAAGTATTTGTTTGTGCAAAGGTACGAAAAGAGTTGTAAATATGAGATTATTGGCATAATTATTTGCTATTTTGTGTTGGTTTTTTTATATTTGCGTGTAACAAACCATTGCCCTTCTCGATTTTTTATCGGGGGGGGGTATTTTAGTATTTGTATATCTGATAATTAGCTATGAAACCTAAACATTTACTTTATGTTGCGCCTGTGTTGCATAGTGTATCACTGCGCATGGAATGTGGCTTTGGAGCATCGCTTGAAATTCCGACTATTGATCCGGAACAGGGCTGGAGCCTTCGTCCAAGTGATGAAACTATTGAAGAGTAAACCATAAAATCAAAACAATATGAAGAGATTTTACATTTTCGCACTTGTGGCGAGCGTTTTCGCTGCTTGTTCGCAGGATGTTATTGAAGAGCATGGAGGGGCAAACTCTGTGTTGTTTGATGTCCCTGAAACTATTTATGCTCAGATTGATGAGTCTGATACGCGTACCTATGTGGAGCGCGATAATCATCTTCGTTGGACGGAGAACGATGAAATTTCCTATTTTCCTGGTGTAACCTATAATTTGCAGTATCGTTTTGATGGTGAAACAGGTGCTAATAGCGGTTCGTTTACGAGAGTTACCGATAAACTTGTTACGGGTAATGCTCTTGATAACACCTATGCCCTCTACCCTTACAAGGATGCAACATCAATGTCGGACGAGGGTGTCATAGGTTATGAGTTTGCTGCGACACAGAGCTATGCGGAAAATTCGTTTGGCCTTGGCGATAACGTTATGGTTGCCGTTACGGATGGTAAGGATGATAACGTTTTGCGCTTCAAAAACGTGTGTGGATTCCTTAAACTGAGAATCTATGGTGATGCCAATGTCGCTAAGATTACGTTTGCCGGTAATAATAACGAGCCACTTACCGGCAATGCAACGATAACGGCGCTTTATGGTGTCGATCCTGTCGTTGAGTTGCTGGAGGGTGCAGGCGAAACAATTACACTGAATTGCGAAAGCGGTGTGAGCATTGGCGACAACGTGGAAACGGCTACCGAATTTTGGTTTGTAGTGCCTGCGCAGACATTCGAGGGCGGTTTTACGATTAATATAACTACTGCCGAAGGTTCGGTAATGACCAAAACAACCAACAGCAAGGTCGTTATCTCTCGTAATACCATTCTTCCTATGGAGGCGTTTGAGTTTGCTGCAACAAACGGCCCGTCGTCGAAACAGATTTGGTATACTAACGGTAGTACGACCGAGCCAATTACGCCATATAAGTCCGATGTGTTTGGTGCAAATATTGTCTCGCATACTTACGATTCGACCAAGGAGTGCTGGGTTATCACTTTCGATGCAAATGTTACTTCGATTGGCGAAAATGCGTTCCGATTCTGCTATGACCTTGAGGAGATGATTATTCCTAACAGCGTAGTATCAATAGGCAGTTACGCATTTAACGGTTGTAGTGCTCTCTCGCATATAGAGATTCCAAATAGCGTTACAACGATTGGCTCTTATGCGTTTAACGGTTGCGAATCCCTCACGAATGTAGATCTTCCTGATGGACTGACGGTAATTTCTGACCATTTATTTAACTTCTGCGACCTTCTTGCCGAAGTGGATATTCCGGCTACTGTGGAAACGATCGACGCGTACGCATTTAACTTCTGCTATGCGCTCGCCGATATACAGATTCCGGAGGGTGTAACTTCGATTGGTAATTACGCATTCAATGGCTGTGAGGAGTTGACCGAGATTACAATTCCAAGTTCGGTTCTCTCTCTCGGATCGTCGGTGTTCAACAATTGCGAAAACTTGGCAGATGTATATTGTAAGCCGGCAACACCGCCGACGTTAGGTAACGATAGAGTATTTGGTGGTAATGCTGATGGTCGTAAGATTTATGTGCCGTATAAGTCGTACTACGATTATGTTGGTGCGGCAGTATGGAGCAATTACGAACCTGATATTGTAGCTTACGACTATGAGAAGGGTCAGGTTGTCGAGCCGGAGTCGGTAAAGTCGAATCAGATTTGGTACACCGCAACGGCAAAAGTTGAGCCGCAAACCACAGGTTATGAGTATTATCCACAGGTTGTGTCTAATGAGTGGGATTCTGTTTCAGGCCGAGGTGTTATCACTTTCGATGCAAATATAACAAGCGTTTATGGTTTTATTGGAAAAACGGCACTGACAAGCGTTATTCTTCCTGAGGGCGTGACAGAAATTTGCATATCCGCGTTCCAGGGTTGTTCGAATTTGACAAGCATCAATATTCCGGAGGGTGTTGAATCTATCCCTGATCGTGCGTTCTCTAACTGTACAAACCTGGCAGAGATAATTCTTCCGAATACTCTTGCGTATGTCGGCGAGCAGTCGTTCGCATACTGCACATCATTGAAAGATATTACCATTATGAGTGGCGTTTCGGCCATCAGTAGCGGTGCGTTTATGGGTTGTTCCGGATTGGAGACTGCAACACTCCTTTTTGATGCAAATAGTGGTCTGTTGGATCAACAGGCGTTTATGAATTGTACGAGCCTGAAAGGTGTTCAAGTTGCAGGTGGTCTTGAACAGATTGGTACATGGGCATTCTCAGGCTGTTCTAATTTATTGGAAGTTACTATGCATCACACGGAGAAGCTGTCGATGATTGGCGATGGTGCTTTCACGGGCTGCCGAAGTATGCGCCAAGTTATTATTCCATCTTCGGTGGTGTATATCGGAAAGGAGGCATTCTTCCTCTGTACAAGTTTGGAAGAGGTAATCTGCACACCTGTGGAGCCACCGGTGGTGTTGCTCGATGCAACAACCGGTCTTTGGAATGCGTTTGGCGATAATGCTTCAGACCGTAAAATATGTGTCGATTCGGCATCTGAAGCAATGTATCGAGCGGCTGATGGTTGGAAGGAGTATGCTTCTGATATTATAGGAGTATTATAGGAGAATGGTTTGGTTGTAACTCCAACCGATTGAGACGCTGCCGATATCGGCGGCGTCTTTTTTTGTGGATTTTGCGAGTTTTTCGGGTGCGAGGGTGAATTATTTGCGCCGAAAATTGGTCGTTGCCCAAGATTTTTATATTTTTGCACGCGAATTAAACGCAATATAAAACCGTTCTGAATATGTTGAGTAGAAGATTGCTTCGAACAAAGGTGGTAAAGGGTGTGTACGCGCACTTGCAGTGCGAGAGCGATAATATCGCACAGTCGGAAAAGGCGCTCGTTGCCACGATAGATAAGGCATACGAATTGTATTTCCAGATGCTCGCGCTTGCGCCGGAGTTGGTGCGCTATGCCGAGGAGCGTCAGGAGATCGGTCGAAACAAGATGTTGCCGACCTATGAGGATTTGCATCCAAACCGCAAATTCGTCTGCAATCGTGCCATTGCGCGCATTGCCGAGTGCGAAGCGATTGCTAACTTCAACGCCAAGAACTCCCTCTCGTGGGGAAACTATCCCGATCTTATCCGAAATCTCTATAACGAGCTCTCGCAGCAGGAGTTTTTCACGGAGTATATGGCTTCGCCGACCTCGTCGTTCAAGGAGGATGCACAGCTCGTAGCAAACATCTATCTCAATATACTGGAGGAGAACGAGCAGTTGGAGAGCGTGCTCGAGGAGCAGTCGATTCTTTGGTCGGACGACTTGGGTTACATCCTGACGATGGTAGCGCGCACGGTGTCGTCGATGCGCGAGAGCCAGGAACAGATTAAGCTGATGCCGAAGTTCAAGAGTGAGGACGATTTGGTGTTTGCGAAGAAGTTGTTGCGCCAGTCGATTATTGAGTTCGCCGAGAACAAGGAGCTCATCGACAAGTACACGCAGAATTGGGATATCGAGCGCGTGGCGATGATGGATAACATCATTCTCGCCGTTGCGATCACCGAGGCACGCGAATTTGAGTCGATTCCGGTAAAGGTTACGCTCAACGAGTATATTGACATTGCGAAGTACTACTCGACCGAGATGAGCGGCACGTTTATCAACGGCGTGTTGGACAAAATTACCTCGGCGATGGTGGCCGACGGCGTGATTGTCAAATCGGGCAAAGGTTTGTTGTAAACAGCCCTTATGCTGTCGTATAGTGCGCAACGATTTGGTGGTACAGCACTAAAATACTAACTTTACAAAAATTATTGTTAAACCGAATAAAAACTGAACAGAGATGTTTACACTTTTACAGCAAACAGCAGCACAGCCACAGGCGGGTATGGGTTGGTCGTTCTGGGTAATGATTGGTGCGATGATCCTTATTATGTGGCTCTTTATGTGGCGTCCGGAGTCGAAGCGCCGTAAGGAGATGCAGAAGTTCCGCGACAACCTGAAGAAGGGCGATAAGATTATCACCGCAGGCGGTATCTACGCTACCGTGAAGGAGATTAAGGATACTACCCTTCTTATCGAGGTTGATAGCAACGTAACGCTCCGCATCGACAAGAATATGGTCGTTGCCGATACTACGTCGAACAAGTAATCCGAAGGAGACAAGAAAGTGGCAGCAAAGAGCAATATTTACTACACGTCGGGCACCTGCTCGCAGGCGATCATCACCGAGACGGAGGGCGATACGATTGTGCGCGTTCAGTTTATGGGTGGCTGTAGCGGCAATACGCAGGGTGTGGCGGCACTTGTGGCGGGTATGAAAATTGAGGAGGCGATTGCACGCTTGGAGGGCATTAATTGCTCCGGTCGCGGTACGTCGTGCCCCGATCAACTTGCCAAGGCACTGCGCGAAGCGATGATGTAGTATTGCCCGACCACTGATTTATAAAACCGGTTTCTGCATCCGCAGAGATCGGTTTTTTGTTTGGCACTATGGTTGCAGATGTTGCAGAGTAAACAACTGCAACTATGAAAATAGATACTGGTAAGGGTACGATTGCCTTGTGGTCGCTGGTGGCGATATGGTCGGTGTCGGCCGTGACGTCGCTGCCGGGACTGGCAATATCGCCGATATTGGGCGATTTGAATACGATTTTTCCGAAGGCATCCGATTTGGAGATACAGATGCTCACCTCGCTGCCGTCGTTGCTTATTGTGCCGTTTGTGCTCTTGTCGGGACGTTTGTCGGCGGGGCGAAACACACTGCCGCTGCTTTATGTCGGATTGGCGATATTCTTTTTGAGCGGTGTGGCGTGTCTCATGGCGAAGAGTATGACGTGGCTGATTATTATCAGTTGTGTGTTGGGTATTGGTGCGGGAATGGTTGTGCCGCTTTCGACAGGTTTGGTAGTAGACTATTTTACGGGCAATGCGCGTGTGCGACAGCTCGGTTATAGCTCGGCAATCAACAACCTGACACTCGTGGCTGCAACTGCGCTGACGGGGTATGTTGCGGATATAAATTGGCATCTTTCATTCTTGGTATATCTGCTACCGGGTGTGTCGCTGTTGCTTGCGTGGCAGTTGCGACGCAATCCGCCTGCACCGGAGCCAAAGGAGAGCGACCAGTTCCGACAGAGCGCAATCAACTATCGTCAGTTGGCGGTCTTGACGGTGTTCTATTTCCTGATTACATACGCGGTACTTGTGGTAACGTTCGACCTGTCGTTTATGGTCGAGCATTATAAAATTCGCGAATCGTTTTCGGGCGTAGCAATTTCGATATTCTTCTTGGCTATTATGTTGCCGGGATTCTTCCTAGGCCACACGATGCGGGTGTTGCGTTCGTATACGAATGTGGTCGCGATGGTGCTTGTCGCGGCGGGTTTGGCTTGTGTCGGTGTGGCTCGCCACCCAGCTATGATGATTGTCGGCGTGGTATTGACGGGCCTTGGTTATGGTATTATGCAGCCACTCATTTACGATAAGGCGGCGATCATCGCTCCGCCACATTTGGCAACACAGGCATTGTCGGTCGTAATGACGGCAAACTACTTGGCGATAATCCTCTGCCCGTTTATGCTCAATGGCGCGCGAGCGCTATTCCACTCGCATAGCGTTGCCTTCCCGTTCCTGCTAAATGCCGTGATTGCCGCGATTGGAGTTATCGTGATGCTCGTGGCGCGCAATAATATGATGTTGGGTTTGGATAGTTCCTACTACTCGGAGAGTAAATAACGAAATTTTCATATCTTTGCGGTATGAAAACTACCGTAGAGATATTTGTGGCTCTTGGCGAGCGACTTGCTATGTTCGGATGCGACGAGCGTTCGCGTGAGGTTGTGCGCCGTGCAATGGCGGAGAATGAGTGGTTTGCCGAGCGAGATATCAAGCAGGCCATCGATGCCATCTGCAGTCAAATGCTCTGTCGGGAGCGGATTGAGCGCTGGCTCTCGCGTTACGATGTGCCACAACGCAACGAAAAGCGCGTGGCGATCATTATGGCGGGTAATATTCCTGCGGTGGGCTTTTTCGATTTGATGTGTGTACTGGCGTGCGGTTGTGTGCCGCAGGTTAAGTACTCGTCGAAGGATCGCGCGCTGATGGAGTACATTGTCGCTCTGTTGCGTGAGATAGAGCCGAATCTGCTCATAGAAGAGTATCGCGAGGGTGTACCGGATGCGGTTATTGCAACGGGTAGCGACAGTAGTAACGTCCATTTTCGAAACGCTTTTGGACGGATTCCGCACTTGTTTCGCGGCTCACGTCATTCGGTGGCAGTCTTGTCGGGTGATGAGACGAGCGAGGAGCTGACGGCGCTCTCTGCAGACGTATTTTCGTATTCGGGTTTGGGGTGTCGCAGCGTGTCGCTGATATTTGCACCACACGGAGTAGATGTCGCCTTGCCGTCGCGCAAGATGTGTCGCGGTTATCACAATAACTACCTACAAACGCGTGCTATGCTGACGATGAGCGGTTGCGAGTTTCGTGATACGGACGAGTGTGTGATGGTAGAGGGCGCGGCCGAATTTCCGAAGCGTTTGAGTCGTGTGAATGTGTGCCGATATAACTCCATCGAGGATGTCGAGCAGTGGCTCTTGGCCAACGACGAGCGCCTGCAATGTGTTGTGTCAAAAGTGAATGTACATCCACGAACGATGCCGCTCGGAATGGCGCAATACCCTACTCTTGACGATTATGCCGACGATGTGGATGTGATGGAGTTTTTGCTTGGGTTGGATTAATCGGGACTATAGTAAAAACGAGGCAGAGTATCGCTCTGCCTCGTTTGTGTTTGTTGCGAAGGTGCACTATTTGACGCGCAACGTTTTGCCGATTTGAAGTATGGTGGTTGGCTTAATGCCGTTCAGACGACACAACGCCGAAACGCTTGTGTGGTTACGCTTGGCGATAACGCTCAAATTATCGCCGCTACGCACCTTGTAATAACGACGCTCGGCCGATGCGGCGGTCTCCTTCTTCTCTGCTGCATATCGCTCCTCCTCGGCGTTGAAGTCCTGCGAATATTTGGAGTAGATGCTGAAATATGAGCGCTTGAGCAAGAATTTGTCGCGACGCAATTCTCCCGTTTTGAAGTTAATCAGGCGCTCCGGGTCAAACGATTGGCCGCAATAGCGACACTCGAAGTGCAGGTGCGGGCCGGTGCTTCGACCGGAGTTGCCACCCAAACCAATCGGCTGGCCTGCCACTACCCTGTCGCCAACCTCGACGAGTCGCTGCGAGAGGTGGCCGTGATAGGTCTCGATGCCGTTGTCGTGGCGGATGATAATCAGCGTACCGTAGCCGGTGTCGGTGCATTTCGAGAAACGCACCTTGCCATTGAATGCCGAGCATATCGTGTCGCCAACCGAAAGGGCGATGTCGATACCGTTGTGGTTGCGACGATGGCGCACGCCGTAGCGGGATGTTATGCGTCCCAAGTGTGGGTAGCGATAGTGTCCGAGCGAATCGACAAGATTAATGGCCACACTCTGGGGCAGAGCCGACGATTCGAGCGAGCGATAAGCCGAAATATTCTCCGTGTCCCAATATGCCGAGAAGACGGTTGAGTCTTGCTCGATTACATTGGTTTGGACGTATCGCCAGGTGTTGTCGTTGAACAGCACGACGGCAAGCGATTTGTGCTCCGTAGCGATGGTGTCAACCACGATTGGCGATTTGAGTTTTTCGATAGCCGTGATGCTGCGTGGCTGCACGGCGGTTGTGTCTGTCGGTATTTCTTCCGCGTAGAGGTTGAATGCGACCAAAAGTGTCGCAAGGGTTAAAACGTATCTCTTCATTGTTTGTGGTTTACTACTCTTTGTAATCTTTTAATAGGTCGGCTGCTTGCTCCAGCGCTGTGTAGAACTCCTCGCCAAAACGACGTATGATTGGCTCGCGCAGGGCCTTATACATCGGTAGGCCGATTCGCTTTCCGCACTCGCAGGCCGAGCTGCAAATGTTCCAACGGTGGTAGTTCAGTCCGACGCTTCCGTTGGAGAATTCGACCAGTCGGATTGGGTATAAGTGGCACGAAATCGGCTTGCGGAAGGCACACTTTCCGTCGAGGTATGCTGTCTCGATGGCGCACAGCGTGATACCCTCCTCGTTGCGGAAGGCGTATGCGCACTCGGCATTGTTGACAAGTGGCGTCGTGTAGTCGCCCTCGATGTCGACAACCATCAATCCCTGCTCCTCGACTGCGGCGATACCTTCAGCAGTCATATATGGGCGGTAGTTGTCGTACTCCTCTTCCAGAGCATCAACCTCGTCGATGTCGAGCGGAGCACCCGAATCGCCATCGATGCAACACTGACCCTTGCATACGGTAATATCGCAAGCGAAAGGTGTGGTCAGGATGTCGGTGCTTACTATTTTGCCGTCTATTTCAATCATTTTCTAAATCTTTTGAGTGAATCGGTAATAACGATATCGTACAACTCGCCGAGCGACATACCCATAGCGCGTGCCTGCTTTGGCACGATGCTGCCGCTGCTCATACCCGGAATAGAGTTGACTTCAATCATATAAGGTTTACCCTCCGGAGTGACGATGAAGTCGATGCGAACGACGCCGCTGCAACGACAAGCGCGATACGCTTCGCGAGTCATCTTATTGAGCTCGGCTACGGTCTGCTCGTCGATGTCGGCAGGTGTAATCTCGTCCGAAAGTCCCTCGGTGTACTTCGCTTCAAAGTCGAAAAATGCACGCTTCGAGATAATCTCCGTTATTGGAAGCAGGTACTCGCAATCGTCGGTGATAATCACTCCGCAACCAAACTCGCGGCCCGTGATACACTCCTCAATCAGCGCCTCGTCGCTCTCGGCAAGAGCCGCCGCGATGGCGTCGTTAATCTGCTCGACCGAGGTTACGCGCGTTACGCCAAAGCTGCTTCCGCTGGCATTGGGCTTGATGAAGAGCGGCAGTCCGAGCTGCTCGACAACCGCATTCGGGTCGATTGTGTCGCTTCGGCTTACCAGAATCTCGCGAGCGAGGTTGATACCGCGTCCCGCTACTGCACGCTTGGTCGAAATCTTGTCGAAGGTGATCGTCGACGAAACCTGCGAGCAAGAGGAGTATGGAATACCCATCATATCGAGATATCCCTGCAGTTTGCCGTCTTCGCCCGGTGTGCCGTGGATGATAATCAGCGCATACTCAAACGCCGTACGCTCGCCCTCGACCGTGAGCGAGAAGTCGTTCTTGTCGACCTCGTACTGTCGGCCGTCCGGTGCGGTATATGTCCAGTTGCGATAGTGTAGGTCTATGACCTTTACGTCGTATTTCTGCTCGTCGAGCGCGGTCGCAATCTGTGCGGCGCTGTTCAGGGCAATCTCTCTTTCGGATGAGTTGCCACCGGCAAGCAGAGCGATTTTTAATCGATTCATATCTTGCTATGTGTTTTTACTCTTGTTTAAGCATCTCCTCAATCATACCGAGCGCGCTGCGTGCCTCCATATTCTCCGGTTCCAGACGCAATGCCTCGCGGAAATCTGCGATTGCGCGGTCGAACTCCTTGGCGCGGAAGTGTAGCATTGCTCGCTTGATGCGCAGTGCTGCGGAGTCGTTCTGCTCGATTTGTTGGCTCAACTCGGCAATCGAGAGTGTCGGACTCCAAAGATTGTTCAAACGGATGTATCGTGCTACGGTCGGCGAGACCATATCGTCGATCGACTCTCTGCGGCCCACGGCACTGCGAATGTCGGTTGCGGCGAAGTCGAACATCGGCGCATCGGCCAGATAGGTAATCTGCTCGGTGAACTTTTCGACCGCATAACCACGTCGCGGATAGACGAATATCGGGTACTCGGCGAGTATTGCCTCATATTCGCGCCACTTGTCGAACGAGTCGATGTTATCGGCACCCATCAGGATTGAAAACTCCATTGCATTGCCAAAGTTTTGCTTGAGGTAACGCAGTGTATTAATTGTGTATGATGGTTTTTCGAGTGTGAATTCGATTGCGGAAACCTTTATCTGGTCAGGGTATTTCGATTCGGCACACGCCGCCTCGCACATCTCGTAACGACTGAATTCGGGAGCGAGTTCGGTCGGTGCTTTGTGCGGGTTTTGAGGCGAGACGATGAGTATAATCTGGTCGCACAGCTTGCGCTCGACCACCCACTCGGCAAGTGCGATATGCCCGCGATGGATTGGATTGAACGAGCCGAAATAGAGTATTACCCTGCTCTTCATTACTCCTGCGCGATAAATGTGTCGATAATATTTTGGGTGGCTGCAATCGCCTCGGCCAGCACGTCGTTCACCACAACGTGGTCGAACTCGCCTGCCTTCTCAATCTCGAAGCTCGCCTTTGCCACGCGCTTTGCGATGACCTCCGCTGCATCCGTGCCACGACCTACGAGACGGCGCTCCAACTCCTCGACCGATGGCGGCATAATGAAAATCGAGCACGCCTTCTCGCCGAAAATCTTCTTCAGGTTGATTCCGCCGATCACGTCGACATCAAAGATGATGATGTTGCCCTTGCTCCAAATGCGCTCCACCTCGCTGCGCAACGTGCCGTAGTGCGTACCTGCGTAAACGGCTTCCCACTCGACAAACGCATCCTGCTCGATGCGCTTCACGAACTCCTCCTCCGTGAGGAAGTAGTAATCCACGCCGTCGCGCTCCTGACCGCGCGGTGCTCGGCTGGTTGCCGAAATCGAAAACTCGAACTTCGGGTAACGGCTCAACAACTCGTGTACGATTGTGGTTTTGCCCGAGCCGCTTGGTGCTGAAAATATGATGACTTTCTCCATTCTCTTTTGTTATAACAGGTTGAGCACTTGCTCTTTAATCTTCTCCAATTCGTCCTTCATCTGCACGACGCGAATCTGAATGTCGTGGTTGTTCGCCTTCGAGCCTGTGGTGTTAATCTCGCGGCCCATCTCCTGTGCGATAAAGCCGAGCTTGCGACCTGCATACTCCTCCGTAGCGGCGACCTCGCGGAAATACTTGCAGTGGTTTTCGAGGCGCACCTTCTCCTCGGTGATGTCGAGTTTCTCGATGTAGAATATCATCTCCTGCTCCAGACGGTTGTTGTCGGGCTCGAGACCGAGTTTCTCAATCTGCTCGCGGATGCGCGTGCGAACGGCGTCGGCGCGCGGCTGCTCGAATGGCGTAATCTCGTTACGGAAGTGCTCAATCTTGTCCACTCTTGCCAACAGATCGGCGATGAGCGTTGCGCCCTCTTGTGTGCGGAACTCGTCCAGTGCCTCGATGGCCTGGCCTACTGCCTGCACAATGGTCTGCAACTCCTCGTCCGAAGCGGCCGAGCTCTCGGTCGACATCACGTTCGGCATCTTCAATACGGCAGGGACAATGGCGTCGTAGTCGGCGTCGATGCCCGAGTAGGTCAGCGCATCGGTTACCTGACGCAGATATGTGCGAAACATCTCGTTGTCGATTTTCGCTGCGGTCTGCACCTCGGTTGCCTCGAACGAAACGGAGATGTCGATTTTGCCTCTCACGAGTCGTTTTGCGGCGATGTTGCGTATCTCGAATTCGACTGCGCGGTATGCGCTCGGCACCTTGACCGAGAGGTCCAACTGCTTGGAGTTGAGCGAGCGTACCTCTGCGACGAACTTCTTGTTGCCTGCTTTCACTTCGGCTTTGCCGAATCCTGTCATTGATTTCTGCATAGGTCGTAACGGTTTAATTGCGCAAAGGTACTAAAAGCGGTGCAAATCTGAAAGATTTTCCGTAGGAAAATATGCGGCAAACGACTTTTGCTCTTTTGCCTATTCGCCCAAAACACCAACCGCAGCCCTCTTTCGAAGAACTGCGGTTGTGCGTTATCTGAATATTCGCGCCCTACTCCGTAAAGTTGTACGGCTCGATATCGGAAGCGTACTCGTTCCAACCTTTAGCTGCTTTATATGCATCTACCGATGCCGTCGGTACATAAATCTTGCGACCCGAGGCGTTGGCGTCAAATGCTTCCCAAGATGAAAAACCATTTTTATCCGCAGTTGGCGGCGTAGTTGGTTTGCAATATACCTCTGACAGTTTAGAGCAATAATTGAATGCATGATTTCCAATCGAAGTAACGCTATCCGGAATTGTAATACTTGTCAGCGCGTAGCAACTAGCGAATGCCCAATTTCTAATCTCAGTAACGCTATTAGGAATAGTAACACTTGTCAGCGCGTAGCACTGAGAGAATGCATACCATCCAATCTTAGTAACGCTATTAGGGATTGTAATACTTTTCAGCGCGGAGCAACCATAGAATGCGCTATTTCCAATCGAAGTAACGCTATTAGGGATTGTATAAGTAGTTAAACCGGCGGGAGCAAAAGAGTTAAGTACGCCATCAATAATAAGACAACGATTATCTTCGGAAGCAAATTTACCATAGAAACTTGTCAGCGCGTCGCATCCTTTGAATGCACCCTCTCCAATCTCAGTAACGCTATTAGGAATAGTAACACTTGTCAGCGCGTCGCAACTAGCGAATGCATAATCTTCAATCTCAGTAACGCTATTAGGGATTGTATAAGTAGTTAAACCGGCGGGAGCAAAAGAGTTAAGTACGCCATCAATAATCAAACAACGATTATCTTCGGACGCAAACTTACCATAGAAACTTTCCAGCGCTTTGCAACCCCAGAATGCACAATTTCCAATCTCAGTAACGCTATTAGGAATAGGAACACTTGTCAGCGCGGAGCAATACAAGAATGCCCAACCTCCAATAAAAGTAACGCTATCCGGAATATTAATACTTGTCAGCGCGGAGCACCAAGCGAATGCATAATATCCAATCGAAGTAATATTGCCGTTAAACTTAATAATACCTTTGCCGTTTTCGTAGGTATTGGAAACAATCGTAGCGCCGAACACTTCGGTTTTATTTGGCGTAACGATGTTTCCATCCGATGAGGTGTACCATATCTCGTTGGCAGGCGGGGTTGGTAAACTACTATTAGTATCAAAGTCGTAACCCTCAATCGCATCAGCGTAGTTGCTCCAATACGATGCGGCTTTATATGCATCTACCGATGCCGTAGGGACATAAATTGCCGGAGCGGACATATCTTCAAAGATAACGGCATCTGTGGTATAGCTTGTGTTAAAAGTCGGAGGTGTAACAGCCTTACAAATCACTTGTTTTAGGTTTGTACAATGATCTGCAAATTTCAGAGTTATTATCTCCATCGTAGATGGTATGATAACCTTCTCCAGCGTGCTAATCCTGTTAAATATTCGATATGAGACTGAAGTGATACCCTCTGGTATGACAACCTCCGTAGCGCCATTAGGTGCATAACCGCTTATATGGGTGTCTTTGATTAAAAATCGTCCGTCTTCACTTGCAAACTTGCCGTTGAAACGGACTACATTATTCGTCGCAGTCGCTACACTCTCGTCTATATCCGTTACACTATTTGGTATGATATATGTAACAGGGTTTTGAGGATAGTTGATGCAAAAATAATCAAGATAGGTGACGTTATTAGGGATGTAGTATTCTCCTGATACATTAGGTGAGACGCTCTTCAAAGCATCATTAAAAATAAAGCAACGATTGTCCGCAGAAGAAAATTTTCCATAGAAATATTCCAACTTTGAACATGAAAGAAACGGTGATTGATCGACATTGGTAAGAGAGTCGGACAATGTTACACTCGTAATGTAGTAACAATTCATAAAAGCATACTTACCTAAATGCCAAACACTTTGAGGTAGAACAATTTCGCCTATTAGACCACATCGAACAAACGCCTCCTTATTTATTTGTTCTACTGCGCTTCCTAGATTTATAGATGTTAATTTTTGACAGTTATAAAAGGCTCGAATATCAATCGTAGCAACTTTGTTTGGAAGCAAAATTGTGGTTAGTGTTTGATTCTGTTCAAAAGCACTGCGTGGTATAGTTAAAACAGGGTTATCAAACTCAATTATACCCTTACCATCTTTGTAAGTGTTGGATATAATATTAGCACCAAAACCATTGATATTTTTTGGTGTAACAACTTTTCCATCGGAGGAGGTGTACCATATCTCGTTATTTAGCTGTATCTCTATTTCAACAGATGCCATTGGCAGGATATGGTTGCGTTCGATAGTAATTGTATTTTTGGTGAAAATCTCTTTTTGGTTGCCATCTGTATTGTGCACGATGGCGGTAATACCATTCTCGAATGTCTGCGGTGGCAGAGCGATATAGAATGCCGTAGGGGTTTCGGGGTTAAGCGCAACGTCACCGCAGTTGAGCGTAACCTCGGTGAGGATGCTGCTCTCGGTAAGGAGTGCGCCACCGACCTCGTCGTCGTTGATGTCGGCAGATGCCTCGGCAAGAATGCACGATGCATCGTCGGCGCAAATAAGCAAATCGCCCGCAACCTGCTCGCCATTGTTACCGCGCAAAACAATTTTCGATACATAGCCCGAGCCCGTAAACTGCAATTTGAGCCAACCGCATACGTTTTTGAGAGCAAACTGCTTGTAGTCGCCCGACGCAACCATCAGCGACGAACCGACACCGTAGCTATCCTTCAAGTAGGTCTGCTCGGCAGGGAGCGATGCCTCGACAGTGTTCGACGCAAGCGAAATGATATAGTCCTTGTTGTACGGATAGACTACCACGACATTGTCGCCACGACGCGACCACTCGCCAACGCTCGTGCGCATCAGCGTACCACTGCGGTCGCCCGTTGCACCTGTGAACTTGTAGCAGTCGTTGCCGTCGGACTTGTAAAATACCGAAACAAGGTCGCCCTCGGTCCAAACGGGTGTGCCGTTTTGGAGTTGCACGCGCGAATCTTCCTCGTCGAACGAAACATAGAGTTCGTCGGGAGCAGTTGGAATTTCCGACGCAAGGTCTTGCGTCGCATCGGTCGAGCAAGCAGCAAACAGCGTCGCTGCGAGTGCGAAAAGGTAAAATCTTTTCATATTACTTTGTTTTTAGTTTGTTATTCTTCAACTATTTCGTCCGTAGGGCGCAATGACCAACCCTGCTCGGGGTCTACGGTTGGGATTTCGAGCGAAGCACCAAAGCCACGCTCGGCGCGCAGTGCGATTTCACGCACGGCAGGCGCTGTATAGGTAAAATGGGTAGTTTTCATCGTAACTTGTTGATTTATAAAGCCACCCTCGCGATTTTGTCGGGTGGGGATTTGGCTTGTTTGAATAACTGTAATTACAATCGTGTTTTGATATTACCACATATTGCCACCATTATCATAACCCAAATGATTGTCGTCGAAATGGGATGTTTCCGTATTGACCGATGCCATCGGAACAATGTGATTGCGCTTGATGGTAATAGGTTTTGTGGTTGTGAACTCCTGTTCGGTCTTGTTGCTGTGGACGAGTGTGACTGTAAAGCCCTTCTCGAAGGTCATTGGCGGCAATGCGATATAGAATGCCGTTGGTGTTTTGGCATTAAGAGCAACACCGCTGCCACAGTAGAGTGTAACCTCGGTAAGGATGGCCTCGTCGATGAGTGGGATGCCGTTGGGATTGTCTTGATCCCAATTGCCCGGCACAACTTGTACGCCGTTGCAATCAGTAGTAATCGTAGATGAACTGCCACCTTCGCTTGTGTCGCCCAGCTTCGATGCTAGAACACACGATGCGTCGGCGGTATTGATATATACTTTACCTGCAATCTGCTCATCGCTATTGCCACGCAGGGTAATGAGCGAAATGGCATTTGAGCCCGTAAACTGTAATTTCAACCAACCGCACACGTTCTTAAAAGAGAGCTTGTCGTTGTCGCTCGAAGAGACCATAATCGACGAGCCAATGCCGTAGCTGTCTGTTAAATATATCTGTATAGCTGGTAGATATGCCTCTACTTTGTATGTGTTCCAGTCGAGCCAATAGTTGCTGTTGTAAGGATATATGGCAATGATTTTTGCGGTTGTTTTAGTTCCTTCGCCCGTTTCTACTGCTTTAATCGTACCCTCGGTATCGCCTGTGTTGCCCTGGAACTGATACTTGTCGTTCGAGTTTGAGAATTTGAATACTGAAACGAGGTCTTTCTCGTTCCAAACGGGCGAGCCGTTATCGCCGAGTTGGATACGAGAGGTCTCCTCGGCGAACGAGACGTAAAGCTCGTCGATTGCAGTTGGACCATCCGGAGTGAAATCGGGTTTTGAATCTGTGGAACACGCTGCCGATATAGCCGCAACGAGTGCTAATATAAAAAAACGCTTCATATTGGTCAATAAGCTTTTGATGATTTACTCTTCGAGGACATCTTCCGTAGGACGCAATGACCAACCCTGCTCGGGGTCGACGGTCGGAATTTCGAGCGAAGCACCAAAGCCACGCTCGGCACGCAGTGCGATTTTGTGCACCGTAGGTGCAACGTAGAGAAGATTGGTTTTCATTTGCAACAAACTAATTTATAGCATAAAAACATCCCGCCTTTCAAAAATGGGAAGGCGTTTCGGAGTAATTTACAAGCAAATGTACGAAAAAAGTTCTGTTAATCAGTCAAATTTCCGAGTTTTTTATTCTTGTGCGCACAAAAAAAGCACCCTCGGCTCGGTGGCAGAGGGTGCGGATTTTGATGTTGTGGCTTTACCCTACTCGAACGTGTGGATAACAACGCCCGAGCGCAATTTTGGCTCAAACCACGTCGTCTTCGGCGGCATAATATTGCCCGTATCGGCGATGTCGATAAGCTGGCGCATCGATACCGGATAGAGCGCGAAGGCAACCTTCATTTCGCCCGAATCGACACGGCGCGCGAGCTCGCCAAGACCGCGAATACCTCCGACGAAGTCGATGCGCTTTGAGGTGCGCAAGTCGCTAATGCCCAAAATTTTATCCAATACCAAGTTGGAGAGCACCGTAACGTCCAACACCCCTATTGGGTCGTTGTCGTCGTACGTTCCCTCTTTGGCCGTGAGCGAGTACCACTCGCCGGCGAGATACATCGAGAAGTTATGCAGGGCCGACGGCGTATAGACCTCCGAGCCGACCTTTTCGACCGTGAAATTATCGGCCAAAGCCGCGAGGAACTCCTCCTCCGAGAGGCCGTTCAAATCGCGCACAACGCGGTTGTAGTCGATGATGCGCAGGTGCGATTCAGGGAACGTTACAGCGAGGAAATAGCAGTACTCCTCCTCGCCCGTATGGTGCGGATTCTGCGCCTTGCGCTCGGCACCTACGCGGGCAGCAGCTGCTGTGCGGTGGTGGCCATCGGCAACGTAGAGCGCCGGAATCGTAGCGAAAATCTCGGTAATGCGACGGCAGGTGTCGGGATTGTCGATAACCCACAACTTATGGCCGAACGTATCGGCAGCCGTGAAGTCGTACTCCGCAGGTTTTGCGGTCGCCTCGGCTACGATTGCGTCGATCTCCGCATTGTCGGGATAGGCAAAGAATACAGGCTCGATATTCGCCTGCTGATTGCGGACGTGAATCATTCGATCCTCCTCCTTATCGGGGCGAGTAAGCTCGTGTTTCTTAATGACGCCCGAGAGATAATCCTCAAAGTGGCAGCACATTACAAGGCCGTACTGCGTGCGACCGTTCATCGTCTGCGCATAGACGTAATAGCACTCCTGCTCGTCCTGACGCAGCCATCCACGCTCGCGCCACGCACGGAAATTCTCGACCGCCTTGTCGTAAACCTCCTGCGAGTGCTCGTCGGCAATCGGTTCGAAATCGATCTCCGGCTTGATGATGTGAAGCAACGAACGCTCGGTTGCCTCCTGCTGTGCTTCCACCGAGTTAAGAACGTCGTAAGGGCGCGATGCTACCTCGGCAGCATACTCCTTTGGAGGGCGAATGCCCTTGAAAGGTTTGATTCGTACCATATACTTGAGTTGTTATTTGTTTACTTGACAACTAGTGTCGCCTGTTTCGAAATAGCCCACAATCTGGCGTGCAGCGGCCAAGCCGGCATTGATATTTGCCTCGGCAGTCTCGGCGCCCATCTTCTTTGGCGTTGCGAAGACTCTGTCGCCAAACTTCTCCTTCAGCTCTGCGATGTTCGATGGCGCGATGTCGGTGATATACTTCAAGTCCGGACGCTCCTCGAGGGCCTGCATCAGACCCGCCTCGTCGACAAGCTCCTTGCGGGCCGTGTTGATAAGCACACCACCCTTTGGCATCAGCTTGAGCAGGTCGTAGCCGATCATACCCTTGGTCTCCGGTGTTGCCGGCATATGCAGCGATACGAAGTTGCTCTCCGTGAACATCTGCTCGAGTGTATCGTCGCGACGGAGGTGCTTCGCATACAAGCGAATCTTGTTAGGGTTCGGACGCGAGTAGACGTGGACATACATACCCAAACCGTCGGCAACATCCGACACAATGCGGCCGATAGCGCCATAGGCAACGATACCCAAACGCTTGCCCCTGAGCTCTGTGCCGGTGCCCGGCTGGAAGCAGTTGCGAGCCATAAAGATAATCATACCGATCGTGAGCTCGGCAACGGCATTTGCGTTCTGGCCCGGGGTGTTCATCACTACGATGCCACGTGTCTTGGCCTCCTCGCAATCGATATTGTCAAAGCCGGCGCCGGCACGAACAACGAGCTTGAGGTTTTTGGCAGCATCCAAAACCTCCTTCGTAACCTTGTCGCTGCGCACAATCAGCGCATCCACATCGGCTACGGCCGCGAGAAGTTCGCTCTTATCGGTATATTTTTCAAGCAAAACAACATCGTATTTTGCCTTTTCCAAAATCTCGGTGATGCCATCTACCGCTTTGCGGGCAAATGGCTTTTCGGTTGCAATCAGTACCTTCATATTCTTAACGTATGACGTAAACTCTATTACCTTTTCTTCCTTCTTTTCAAAAGTGTATGGTATGATGGTTGGCATACGTGAACTATTTGGTCTTCAGTTGCTCGAACTCCTGCATACAAGCCACCAGTGCCTCGACCGACTCCTTTGGCAGCGCGTTGTAGCACGAAGCACGGAAACCGCCTACCAAACGGTGCCCCTTAATACCGACCATACCGCGCTCCTTGGCGAACTCCAAGAACTCCGGTGCCAAATCCTCGTTGCCTTCGGTCATCACGAAGCAGATATTCATCAACGAGCGATCCTCCTTCGCTGCGGTCGGACGGAAGAGCGAGTTGCGCTCAATCTCGTTGTAGAGCAACTCTGCCTTTTCGAGGTTGATCTTGTACATCTGCTCGACACCGCCGATCGATTTGATCCACTTCAGCGTCTCGTTCATTACGAAAATAGGGAATACCGGCGGCGTGTTGAACATCGAGTTGTTCTCGACGTGGGTCTTTACGTTCATCATCGTCGGCAGCGGTCGCACTACCTTGTCGAGCATATCGTTGCGAATGATTACGAACGAAACGCCTGCAGGGGCGAGATTCTTCTGTGCACCACCATAGATGAGCGCGTACTTCGATACGTCCAACGGACGGCTCAAGATGTCGGACGACATATCGGCGATGAGCGGTACCGGCGAATCGATATCCACCTTATACTCCGTACCGTAGATGGTGTTGTTTGTACATATATATAGGTAGTCCAAATCGGTCGGAATCTCGAAACCCTTCGGAATGTACGAGAAATTCTTGTCCTCCGACGATGCGATTACCTCCACTTCGCCGTAGAGCTTTGCCTCCTTGATTGCCTTCTTGGTCCACACGCCCGTATTGACGTATCCGGCCTTCTTGCCGAGGAAGTTTGCAGGGATGTGGAAGAACTGGGTGCTTGCACCACCACCAACAAAGAATATGCTGTAGTTGTCAGGAATCGAGAGCAGCTCGCGCATCAATGCCTGTGCTGAGTCGAGTACGGCCTCGAAATCCTTCGTGCGGTGCGAGATAGAGAGAATCGACAATCCCGTGCCGTTGAAATCCATAATTGCTTTTGCAGCGTTTTCGTATGCGACCTGTGGCAACACCGAAGGTCCTGCGCTGAAATTGTGCTTTTTCATAGCGTTAATGTATTATGTAAATTATTATTGTTTGTCTAAATACTTTAGCAAATATATGCAAATAAAATCGAAAAGTCAATAACCCGCCCCAATCTTTTTACACCGATTATGCCAAAAAAATGACGACCTCTCGTGAAAAAGGTCGTCATTTCGAATTAACGCTTTAGTTTAATCACTGTCGGAGTCCGTGATAGGAAGGTTTTTTTATTTCCCACCCTAATCAGTTGCCCGTAGATTAATTAGACCAAACCACGCCGCCAATGCAGCAGTATGCAGTCTCTGACTTGTTGGCAATCTTAATTTGATACTTACCGGTGATACCCTTACTACTCAAATCCCAAGTGCCTGTGAAGTCCTTCTTCTTGGTGGTAGTATTTACTGTACCGAGCTTATGAGTTGTACCAGTAGCAACATCAATAACATAAACATTTACACCGGTATTTGTGTTGTTAGAAATTGCTGTCACTGTAAGACTCTTGATACCGCCATCGAGCACCTCCGAAAGAACATAAGTTCCATCTGCAGCACCTGGCTTCAAAAGGGTAATTGCATTTGACAAGCTTGAGCCAGAAGATACATTTGACCAGTACTGCTTCGATGCACCTACATAGCTCCAGGTACAAGCATTACCTGCGCAAGAACCAGTTGCTGTGTTTGAAGTATTGTTATAAGTCCAAGTTGTGAAGTTCTCTGTGTATGTCTTCGACTCTGTCTCGTCGCCACCTGGCTGCTCTGGCTCAACTACCTCTGCTGCTGCCTGGGTTACAGTTACAGTCTTGCTCTCTGCGCCGGTGTAAGTGATAGTTACAGTTGCAGTACGAGTAGTTGTAGCTGTGTTCTCGGTTGCAGTGATAGTTACAGTCTTGTCACTTACCGAAGTTGTAAGCCAATCTGCGCTCTCTGTTGCAGTTACATTAACACCGCTAACCTCGTTCTCGATTGTGCAAGTAACGGTCTTGCTGCCGGCAGCTGCATCGAAGCTGAGAGTTTCAGGGTCGATGCTCAACACCGGAGTTGCAGGCTCTGGGGTAGAACCACCGTTGCCACCCTCCTCGCCAACGAGCTTGTAGAAGGTAAGACTTGCACCGTTACCACCATAGTTGGTAGCATTTACGGTAGTGTAGCTACGCCAATCCGAACCACTTGTGTAGATACCGCAGAAACGATTTCTGGTGTTATCCTGGATTGAGAAACCTCCATTGTATGCTGTAATCTTCCAGGTAGTAGAGCTTCCTGCTGCTGCAACACGAACATTGCTGTTACCGCTACCAGAAATGTAAAGGTAGTTTGCAGTATTAGCAGCTGACTGAATCTTCATTGCCGAAGTAGTACCGCTCAAATTCCACTTAACATCGTCGCTTACATTTGAAAGGGTGGTACCGCTAACGGTTGCCTTAGTGTTGAGCAAAATCTGAGTAGGACCAGCACTTGTAGCCTGAGCATTAGGGAGTACATACGCACCCTTGCTTGGAACGTCGTGTACGATTACATACTGACCCTCTGTGAAGTCGGAAATATCCTCAACCTTAATCCATCCGGTAACGATTTCACCACCGCCCTGTGCAGCCGAGGTTGTGCCCGAAAAGCTCTTTGCTTCCGAGTCGGTGAAAATTGAATCTTCTACAGCGATTGCCTTAACGTAAAGAGTGTACTCGGTACCTGCTGTAAGGTCGTTCAATGTGTGCGAAAGGTTGCCGTTTGCATTAACCCAATTCGAATTGTCGGTGCTTACCTGATAGCCCGTAGCGTTAGCAACTTCATCCCACGAGAAAGTGAGCGAGTTCTCGGTCTGTGCCGAGCAGGTAATATCGCTCATTTCAAGTTGGATAGGACTACCCTCACCCCAAACGATGTAAATTGCATTGAGGTACATCGCACCATCCTTCGAGCGCAAACCGATAAATGCGTAATCACCCTCAATAGTGAGTTCGGTCGATGTACCCTTAACGATTGAACCAAGTTTTGTGCCTTGCGTGCTGCTGTCATACAAATCGGTTACTTTGCCATAAGCCGAGTTTTTACCATAGATGTCCAAAGTACGACCGTCTTCGGTATTCTCATTCCACTCAACGATAACCTTGGTTACCTTACCCGCCGAGTTGGTTGTAACAATACCCGAGTTCTTGTTGTTACTACGCAACTGTACAGAGTTATAGCTGCCGGCCGAGTTACCTGCATAAACAGCACCCGAAGTGCCGGTCTTGCCACTCCAATCAGCATAGTTGGTACCTGCAGCTACGCCTGTAAACGCGAGGTTAATAACGTCGGTTGCGTTCGCGCCTGCCGTCTTTGCGGTAGGCACGACATCCTTCATATTGATAGCAAGCGTATTGCGCTTGTTTTGCTGGAAATTTAATGTTCTGCCGTCGAGCGTGATTTCGCGACAGAATGTATAGTGCTCTGTGTCAACATCAACCCTTATGTAGCTGGTTTCGAATGGCAACGAGCAGAACCAAAACGCAAGTTTTTGATCTTCGCCGATAGCTGTCTCGCTGAATTGCAGAGTGACATTGTTGTGTGCCTCTTTTGCTTCGCCAATATCTCCGGTGGTAATGTTGATTGAGTATTTACCTGTGAGTTTAGCTTCGTTAGCTGCAGTGAGGGTTACGGAGTTTACACTCTCGCCAACGACATTGAGATTGAGGTTGGTGAGGGTAATAACACCGTGTGCCACCAAACGATTCCAAACCAGGCGAATCTGCTCGTCCTGAGTTGGGAGTGCATCGTAGCTCTCTACCGAGCGACCGATCATAATATCGGCAT
This sequence comes from Alistipes sp., assembly GCA_045635325.1. Lineage (GTDB taxonomy): Bacteria > Bacteroidota > Bacteroidia > Bacteroidales > Rikenellaceae > Alistipes. The sequence continues at coordinate 246,498 of JAZRBZ010000010.1, read as the reverse complement.
CCTTGTCAAAGGTTGTTGCGCTTGTAGTTTGAGTATTCTTGATTTCTACATCTGCATATGGAGCATCGATATCCGATGAAGATACTGCGCTGGATGGATAGAGAACATAGAACTGGTGAGTTCCGACGTTGTCTGATTTAAAATCGCCCGGGACGCTGAATGTAGCTCTTGTGCACTCCTCGTTCGTATTAGCTTGATTTGACACGTAGAATTTGGCTTTGTCATTGCTGTTGCCCGTGGCGTTTTGCCAAATGTCGTCGACGGTATATGCCATACGAATCTTATCGCCCTTGCTCCAAACGATAGTCTCGCCATTGTATGCAGTGCGAGCGCTCTCGTCCGACTCGGTAGTCGACGAGAAATTAAGTGTGGTCGTAGCAGGGGTGTTTGGGGTGAAACTGATGTCGATATCGCCCTCGTTACAAGCGACGAGCATCGTTGCCACGATAGCCGCGAAAATATTCAAGTAAAAGTAAGGTTTCTTCATTTTTTTCTCGTTGCTTAAGGTTAGATTTCGCCCATTTCGTTATCGTTGTAGTCGTCGGTTCCCGGAGTGTCGATATCGGGATAGCTTTCTGTCAACTGAAAACCCTGCTCTGCCGGAGTTTCGTAGATGCAGAGTTCGGGTGCTGTGTAAAACTCCTTGCCGGGAGTTTGCAGTGTGAGTAATGTGTACTTCATAAGATAGTTTATTTTTTATTTTTCTAATTATCAATTAGTTATTGCATTAACCAGATGCGTATTGGTTGAGTATAACCAATATGCGCGACAAAGTTATACAATATTTATATACGATGTATCCGTTTTGGCAAAAAAATGATATATATTTTTGATTTTGACTCTGATGTGCCTTTCAACTGCCGCCGGTAACAGATTGCGGGGCGAAAAAGTGGCGAAATTTTGCGGAAGTTGTCGAAAAATTTCTAATTTTGTAGGGTTTTGGTCTGCAGACCGAAAATTGAATCGAAAAAAATGACATAAAACTTATAAGCTATGAGAAAAATTTTTATTGCAACATTGCTGTTCGTGCTGACGTTTAGCGCGATGGCTGCCGATGGCGAGCGATACCACGCAGAGTGGAAATTTGCGAAACCAGGTAAAAGCAAACTTGGTACAGCGTTTTTAGCGACGGGCCGATATGGCGCATCGGGCACAGAAGCGGACTTGGTGTTTTATCGCAAGGGAAAGAAGCCTGCACGCGGTGGGAATGACGGTTTGTCGCTCTCGGAAAAGGGTTATCCGACTGCCGAATTTACAAATGCGAAGGATTGCTGGATGCTTGAGATGGATGTTGAAAAACTCGCATCAAATACGGCTATTAGCTTTTGGTTAAATGTAGTTACTGATCCCGTAGAGCGCTCGTACGGCTTCGTGGTCGAGTACCTCGACGGCAAGAAGTGGTTGCCTGTTGCTCCGCTTGATATAAATGGCGTAAATTACACAACTACACCATCTGCAAAGCATCCAAGAAATTTGTGGTCGACAGTTCGCGTAGCGGATATTGCCAAAACAAATCGTGTTGCGTTCCGCTTGCGCTGTGTGCAGGGCGAGTTGCCTGTGAAGGTGTCGGTTATGTCGCCTTCGGGAAGTGGTCGACTGACGCATATCACTTGTTATGACGAGCGTATTCCGCAGGACACGTTGCGGATGTTGTTCCTCGGTAACAGCTACACTTACTATCACACCTACCCTGCTATTTTCAAAGAGATTGCGTGGCACGAGGGCCACTATGTAGATTGCCGTGCCTGGGTGTCGGGAGGATATACGATGAAGGCGCATTTGGCGAACAAGTACTCGCGTGAGGCGGTTAGCGCAGGTGGATACGACTATGTATTTTTGCAGGATCAGAGTATTTTGCCGACGCTGACGGGCACGGAGGATGATGCCGGCTCGGTGGAGTATATGGAGAAGATGGTTAAGTGTGTGAAGGCGGCGAGCCCGAAGGCGCAACCGGTTATTGAGATTACTTGGGGCCGTAAGTTTGGCCACAATAACTTTGGTAAGTATGAGAAGTACATCGAGAAGTATCCTCACTTCTATGCCGACTACGAGGCGATGCAGGCGCGCCTGATCGAGGTAACCACTGCCGAGGCCGAGCAGTTGGGTGCAGCGCTCTCGCCTGTGGGCCTTGCGTGGCGTATCGTGCGTCGCGAGCGTCCGGATATTGAGTTGTATGCCAAAGATGCTCACCATCAGTCGTATGCCGGCTCGTATCTGGCTGCGGCAGTTGCCTATTTGACCGTATATAAAGTGCCGTTCGGTGCGAACCCTGCCAATGCAGACTTGAAAGCCGAAACGGCTGCTTATCTGCGTTCGGTTGCAGAGCGTGTGGTGCTTGGCGGAGAAAAATAGTGGTGCAAAGTGCATTTTTTTGAACAACGTATCGTAAAAAATGCTATCTTTGCGATGATGTGTGTCGTGAAAGTGTTAATTTCATTAACAGAATAAAATTTTTAACCATATAAAATCAGTTTGTTATGACTATTAAAGAAAGAATGGACAAAGCGCTTGAAATGGCTGGTCAGACCAAGGGCGCGGAGATTTCGCAGGGCGCATTGAAGAGCACTCCTGTATTGTTCAACAAGTTCTTCCCGGGTCAGAAGGCAGTGGTTATTACCGACCACTTCGTATGGACGGCTGCCGGTGAGGCTGTTTACAACATTATGAACGCAGAGGGTATTCCTTGCGAAAAGTTCATTATTCCTGACAAGAGCTTCCACGCAGAATGGAAGTATGTTGAGATGATTGAGGACGTTATGAAGCAGACCGGTGCAATCGCTATTGCAGTTGGTTCGGGCGTTATCAACGACGTTTGTAAGCTCGCTTCGCACCGCCTCGGTCAGCGTTACATCTGTATCGCTTCGGCTGCTTCGGCAGACGGCTACTCGGCTTCGGGCTCGGCTATCGTTAAGGATGGCGCAAAGCAGACTTTCGTTTGTCCTGCTCCGCTCGTAATTATCGGTGACTCGGACGTTCTTTGCAACGCCCCTGCACGTCTTACGACTGCCGGTTATGCCGACCTCGCAGCGAAGATTCCTGCAGGTGGTGAGTGGTTGATCGCCGACCTCTTCGGCACAGAGCCAATCAAGCCGGATGCTTGGCACGTTATTCAGGATATGTTGCCAGAGGTATTAGCTGACGCACAGGGTATTGCAGATCGTACGCCAAAGGCTGTTGAGAACATCTTCGCAGGTCTTACTATGTCGGGTGTAGCAATGCAGATTGCAAACGATACTCGTCCGCTTTCGTGCGCCGAGCACCTCTATAGCCACTATCTCGATATGACTCACCACACGTTCGAGGATCGTATGGTATTGCACGGTTTCCAGGTTTCGGTTGGTACCGTTACCTTGTGCGCATTCTTCGACGAGTTGCTCAAAATGGATCTCACGAAGCTCGATGTTGATGCTTGCGTAGCAGCTTGGCCAACGAAGGAGCAGGAGGTTGCACGTGCTACCGAGCTCTTTAAGAACTTCCCTGTACCTGAACTCGGCCCTACCGAGATCGGTAAGAAGTGGCAGTCGCCGGAGGAGGTTCGCGAGCAGTTGCTCCGCGTGAAGAACACTTGGCCGGAGTTCAAGGAGAAGCTTCGTGCACAGGTTTACTCGTTCGAGAAGATGCGCGACTTGTTCGTTACGGCAGGTGCACCGGTCGCTCCGGAGCAGATTGGCGTATCGCGCGAGCAGTGGCGTAATATGACCAACTATGTTCAGTTGATGCGTTGGAGAGTGAACTTGTTCGACCTCGCAAAGCGTGCGCAGATTTTCGATACGCTCGTTGGCAATGTATTTGGCAAGGGTGGCGCATTGGAGATTGGCGCGTAAGTCGATTGTGCGACACAAACAACAACAGCCGACTCTTTCGGGGTCGGCTGTTGCTTTGTTTTAGCGTGTGGCGCGTATTGCGCTAAAAATAGGAATCTGCGATTTAGAAAAACTTATACTGCTCCGGCTCGCGGAAACCGAGCAGTAATTCGCGGGTCTTAAGGCGTTTTTTGCCGGCAATCTGTATATCCTCTATATATATAATACCGTCGGCACACGCGACGCCCAGTGTCTTCTTTCCGTCGCTCACTACCCTGCCGGCTTCGCCTGCATCGGATTTTGGTTCGAAACGCACCTCGAAAATCTTTGCCGAGCCCACCTCTTCGCCATCGCGCGAAAGACGACTCCACGCTGCGGGATATGGCGCAAGTCCGCGCACGAAGTTTACTATCTCAACACCGCTACGGCTCCAATCAATAATACAATCCTCCTTGAAAATCTTCGGTGCAGGGCGCAGGTTCTCATCCGACTGTGGCTGCTCGATTGGCTGTACATCGCCCGCTGCAAGGCGGTTTACGCTGTCGATAACGAGCTTCGATCCGATGTTCATCAGTCGGTCGTAGAGCGTTCCGATGTTATCCTCCGGATGAATCGGCTCGCGAACCTGACCGATAATCGCACCCTTGTCAATTTCGTGGTTGAGCAGGAATGTCGTAACACCCGTTTCGGTGTCGCCATTGATTATGGCCCAATTTATCGGTGCTGCACCGCGATATTGCGGCAGGAGCGATGCGTGAAGGTTGAACGTGCCGAGGCGTGGCATTGCCCATACTACCTCGGGGAGCATACGGAATGCGATGACGATGCCCAAGTCGGGCGCAAGGTCGCGCAGTGCTGTCAAAAACTCCTCATCGCGCAACTTCTCCGGTTGCAAAATAACGGGGATGCCCAATTCACGGGCCGCAACCTTGACGTCGCATTCGTGCGTTTTTAGTCCGCGACCTGCCTGGCGATCGGGGGTTGTAACCACGCCGACAACATTGTAACCCTGCTCGACGAGCACACGCAGGGATGGTACGGCAAATTCGGGCGTACCCATAAATACTATGCGTAGATCCTTTGGATTCATATATGCGTTAATGTTTGTTGAGCTTCTGCTGCCACTTTTGAGGCAACTTGGCTATGAATCGTTCCTTGTAGTGCTTGTATCGACCTATATACCAATCGATATCGAGTAAGGCCGAGTCGTTCGTTGCCTTGTGCGTCAGGTAGATGGATACAGGGAAGAGAATGATTGACGAAATCCACATTCCGAGCAACGAATCCCACGTACCCTCCTTTGAGAGTTTCTCGCCCGATACGCTGATGATATAGTAGATGACGAAGAATATCACGGAGATAACAATCGGCATACCCAAACCACCCTTACGGATAATTGCGCCAAGCGGTGCACCCACAAGGAAGAAGATGAAAATCGAAACCGGCAGAGCCAGCTTGCGGTGCCATTCGTTTTTACTGCGGTAGAGCTGGTTGAGCGCCTCTTTCGATGTCGACTCGTCGAAGGTAAAGTTGTTGCGTGCCGAGATTGCGCTCTGGCGTGCACTGCTCCAAACCTTCTGCTTGGCTCGCGTATTCAAATTCGGAAGCGAGTCGACGAGATATGCCTGGTAGATTTTGTGCGTGCGATCAATCTCGATTGTATCCGGCGGAGCAATGGCATCAGGATCCTTGACGAAGATGTTGCCACGCAACAACGGATTGTATGCCTCGGATGTCGCTTTGTTTACGACCATATCCAGCGAGTCGATTGCAAACTGCAACTCGTTGATATTCTGCGTCTGGCTACTTCCGCTAAACATATTCTCGTCCGAACGCTCGAAGTCGAAACCCGTCATCGGAATCTTACCCTCCTGGCGGTCGAACTTGTGGCGGCGCATCGTGCTTTTGGTGTACCATTGGCTGTTGCGCGTCTGTTCGTATGTCGAGCCGTTGAAGAGCGTCACGAGCAGATAGCGTTTGTCATCGCTCAAGCGGATATACCCCGAATCGGCTATGGTGGTGGTCATATCGCCACTGGAGGAGCGGTTGTCGTAGATGAGTACACCCGTGAGCAACTTTGTTTCGGGGTTTTGGTGCTCGACGCGAATGCTCATATTGTCGATACCGTTAAAGAAGAGTCCGTCCTGAAACTCCAATGCCTGATTTTGGTTTTGGATGTCGTGTATGATGCTGAACATCTTCTTGTTGGAGTAAGGTGCGAGATTGTTGATGATAAAGAAACTGCCAATTGAGATGAGGCCTACGATCACGATAAGCGGGCGTACAATCTGCATCAGCGACATTCCGGCCGACTTCATGGCAAGCAACTCGTAGTTCTCGCCGAGGTTACCCATCGTCATAATGGTTGCCAACAGCACCGCAAGTGGCAAGCCCATCTGAATCATATTCACCGTGGCGTACATAATCAGCTCGATGATGATGGCCGCATCGAGACCTTTGCCGACCAAATCGTCGATGTAACGCCATACGAAGTTCATCATCAGGATAAATACGACGATGAAGAACGTCATAAACATCGGGCCGAGGTACGACTTTAATATGAGTTTGTATATGGTTTTCATTTAGCGTCGAACGTGTTTTCGTTTGTGCAAAGATAATAGTTTTACTATTATAAGCGCACAAGTCAGTATAAATATTATTGCAGGTCCGGATGGAACTTCCAGATAGTAGCTCAATGTAATACCTAAAATTCCGGCCATAATCGCCGTCAGAGAGCCGTAGATGGCCAATCGGTGGTAGTTTTTCGTCAGCGTGTTAGCTATCACTATCGGCATCGTCATCAGCGAAACGAGCAGCACAATACCCATAATGCGGATGGAGAGAACGATGGTGATGGCCGTGATGACGGACATAATGTAGGATATGGTCTTTGTATGTACGCCCGCCGATGCGGCAAATTCGCGGTCGAAAGCGACGAACATAACCGGACGCATCCATAGTGCGGCGGCAATTAGCAGGAGTGCCGTCAAGATGGCAAGTGCAACAACATCGTCCGTCGTTACCGTAATGATGCTGCCAAACAGGAAGTTGGACAGGTCGCCCGACGTATAGCCCGGTCGCAAACTCAAAAACAGCGCACCTACAGCCATACCCAATCCCCACACGAGACCGATGGCCGAATCCTCGCGAATCTTCATGCGTGAGCCGGCGTACTCGATGCCTACGGCCGAGAGTATTGCAAAGAGCGTTGCTCCGATAATTGGATTTATGCCCAAATAGAGTGCTATGCCCATACCGCCAAACGAGGCGTGGGTAATGCCACCACTCAAAAACACCATACGGCGCGCAACAATGTATGTTGCGATAATGCCGCAAGTTATGCCCGACAGCACGCACGCAAGCAGGGCGTTCATCAGGTAGCGATATTGGAATATGTCGGCAATAAAATCCATCCTTTATAAAAATGAGCGCGTAAAATTACAGTTTTTTCTCGGATTTGCACGCTCTTTTCTATGCTTTTTGTATCTTCGCACTCGAGAAAACGTGATAAATAATGCCACGCAGAGTAAATTTTCATACGTTAGGTTGCAAGTTGAACTTCTCGGAGAGTTCGACCATCGCCCGCCAATTCGAGCAGGGCGGATTTGTGCGTGTTGCACCAACCGAGGAGGCAGATATATGTATCATCAACAGCTGTTCGGTAACCGAGCACGCTGATAAGAAATGCCGCAATATTATTCGCAAGTTGCACCGTAGAAATCCGTTGGCAATTATCGCCGTGACGGGCTGCTATGCCCAGCTAAAACCGTATGAAATAGCCGAGATAGAGGGTGTGGATATTGTGTTGGGTAACAACGATAAAGGCGAAACATATAAACGAGTAGTTGAGCTTGCGGAGCGTGGTCGTGCGCAGGTCTATAGCTGCGAAACAGACGAGATTGTAAACTTCTTTTCCGCCTTCTCGAGCGGCGATCGTACGCGCGCATTTTTGAAGGTGCAGGACGGGTGCGATTATTGTTGTGCGTACTGCACGATTCACAATGCTCGAGGTGCTAGTCGCAATATCCCTATTTCCGAGGTTGTTAAGCAGGCCGAGGCGATCGTTGCAGGTGGTCAGAAAGAGATTGTTATAACGGGTGTGAATACCGGCGATTTTGGCAAGACTACGGGCGAGTCGTTTGCCGATTTATTGCGTGCGCTTGATGGTGTAGAGGGTGTTGAAAGATATCGAATATCTTCCATAGAACCCAATCTTATAACTGATGAAATTATAGATATTTGCGCGCGGTCAACTAAATTTCAACATCACTTCCATATTCCGATTCAGTGCGGCTCAAATAAGATACTTGCGCTGATGCGTCGACGCTACACTGTCGAGAAGTTTGCCGACCGTATTGCGGCCATCCGTCGGGCGATGCCGGATGCCTTTATCGGCATAGATGTTATCACGGGTTTTCCGGGCGAAACGGATGTGGATTTTGCCGATTCGCGCAATTTCTTGGAGCGGCTTGCTCCTTCGTTCCTGCACATCTTCCCATTCTCGGAGCGTGCGGGCACTCCAGCGGTGGATTTGCCGAACAAGGTGCAGTCGTCGGTGTCGACGGCTCGCGTGAAGGAGCTGGAGCAGTTGAGCGATCGTCTGCACTACGATTTTTGCAGTCGCGCAGTCGGTACGACGGCAGATGTGTTGTTCGAGAGCACCGAGCGAGGTGGAATGATGACCGGATTTACGGGTAATTATATCAAGGTTAAGGTGCCGTATAATCGTCAGTATATCAATCGCATAGTGTCAACCAAGCTGCTTTCTGTCGAGCCGTCGGGCGTGATTTTGGGGCAAATTGTAGAGTAGCGCGTGCAAATCCGGCGCTCAAAATTATCTATTTATAGATAAAATTCTTATCTTTGCGGAAATAACAGAAATTTTCGATTATGAAAGGTATTGGCAAAAGAGTAACAATCGGCTTTTTGAGCATTGTTGCCTTGTTGTTTGTTTCGGGTATGATATCGTTGTTCGAGTTGGGAAATATGAGCAACGATACCGAAAAGATTTTGTCGGCTTCGCGTCGTAATATGGAGATAGCCAAGGATATGCTCAATTCGGCAAGCGAACATGGCAGCGCGGTTGTTCATATAGCAGTATTCGGCGATAAGAGTTATGCGGATGCGTGCCGTCGCTCGATTGGCGACCTGGAAGGCAAACTCGCTTCTGCGCGTAGCGAGGCGGTTGACGCGTCGCGTTTGGATTCGTTGGCGCTCGGCATCGAGCAGTTGCAGCAGGTTGTGGAGGAGTATCTGGCTGCACAAAATCGCAAAGAGCAACAAGCTGCGTTGCCTGCGGAGGAGCAGGAGGAGATTGCTGCAGCCGTAGTCGAAGAGAGCGGTGTTAATATTGAAGATTTGGGCGTAACGATTGAGGCGCAGAGTGGTAAGGCGTGGTATGACACGAAGTATAAGACGGCTTATCACAACCTTGTAGAGCGCATTCAGTCGTTTATGACTCACACGCACAGCTCGCTTGCGCCGCGTGCTGAGCAGCTTAATAAGAATGCCTATCGTTCGGTGGCTCCGGTCTTTATTTCGCTTATAGTGATGATTGCCATCGTGCTGATGTTCTACTACTTCATCAGCGTATACTGCGTGCGTCCGATGAAGAAGATCAACCGAGCGCTCTCCGATTATCTGTCGTTCCGTCTGCCGTTTAACGTGAAGGGCGAGCTCATCGACGAGTTTAAGGAGTTGAAGGATAATATCGAAGTGTTGATCGGTATGTCGCGCCAGCAGCAGGATAACATTAACAAGAAATAGAGTCGGTTATGCGTTTCTCCATCATATTGAGGTATGTCGGAACGGTGATGCTTTGTGTGTCGGCGTTTATGGCTGTCTCTGCGGGTATCTCGCTGTGGAATAACTCCGATTCCGGCTTCTATCCTCTGTTGCTTTCGTCGCTGCTCACGCTTCTTTTGGGCGCGTTCCCGATGTTGTTTGTTCCCCGAGCAGATAGTATAACCAACAAAGAGGGCTTTGTGATAGTCGTTGGCTCGTGGGTACTGGCTTGCGTAGTCGGAATGTTTCCATATCTGATTTGGGGCGGTGAGTTTTCGCTCATAAATGCCTGGTTTGAGAGCGTTTCGGGTTTTACTGCTACCGGTGCGTCGATTTTGGACGATATCGAGGCCTTGCCGCAGGGTTTGCTCTTTTGGCGTTCCGCTTCGGCGTGGATTGGCGGTGTCGGAGTTGTGATGTTTGCGCTCGTCGTTCTGCCGTCGCTTGGTACGAATAAAATGGCGCTTTCGAATGTTGAGCTCTCGTCGCTTGCGAAGGATAACTACCGTTATCGTACACAAATCATTGTCCGTATCCTGTTGGTTGTCTATGTGGGAATGACAATCGTTACATTGTTGCTGCTCAAGGCGGCAGGTATGCGTTGGTTCGATGCGGTAAATCACGCAATGTCTGCGATAGCAACGTGCGGTTTCAGTCCGAAGAATGACAGCATTGCATTCTTCGATAGTGTTTGGATCGAGCTGATATTGGTCGTAGCAATGTTCTTGGGCAGTATCCACTTTGGATTGATATATGCTACGTTTACCCGCAAGGCAAACAATATGTTCCGTTCGGAGATTGTTCGTACCTATGTTTGGATTATCTTGGGCTGTTCGGTATGTATCGCAATCTGTTTGGTTGCGGCGGATGTCTACCCTTCTATTTGGACTGCGTTGCGTCGAGCGGGATTTAGCGTTATGTCGCTCATCTCGACAACCGGTTTCTCTACGGCCGATACGAACGTGTGGCCGCCATTCGCAATAGTGATGCTTATATTTGTGTCGCTTGTCTGCGGTTGTGCCGGTTCGACATCGGGCGGTATGAAGGTTGACAGAGTGTTGTTGTCGGGTAAGTTGCTCGTGGCTAAAATTCGTCGTCAACAACATCCTAACGCAATTGTTCGTATTCGTGTGGATGGTGTATCGCAGGAGGATGAGTTGTTGCATAGCGTCATACTCTTTATTGTGGTCTACTTGGCATTGATCCTCGGTGGAACTATTGTCGGTACGGCATTTGGGCAGGATCTGATGACCGCATTTTCATCGTCCGTATCGTGTATGGGTAATGTCGGCCCGGGCTTTGGTAATGTCGGCGTGGCAAGTAACTTCTCGGATGTGCCGACCATTTTGAAATTGAAAGATACGATTCTGATGTTGATGGGTCGTTTGGAGATATTCGGATTTATACAGTTGTTCTTCATAAAATCGTGGAGATAATGAAAATTGCAAACTTTATAGCGGCGGCAGGCGTTGCGTTGTTGTCGGTGGCTACGGCTACGGCCCAAAACTCTGATGCGATTGCCTCGGTGCAGTCGGATGCGGAGTATTGGCGTGTGGCGCGACGGGCAGAGCAGGCGGCAGACAGTTGTGATTCGTTGGCAGTACTTATGAGCGATTTGCGAGCTCGATATGCTGCGTCGGAGGAGAATCGTGAGAGTGTTGCAGCGCGTATCGTGGTGTTGGAGAGCGAAATGCGCACGGCAAAGAGCAATCTCGATAGTGCGCTTGCCGAGGTCGTTGCCTTCGAGCGTCGATGGATTATCGCCAATCGAAACAAGCAGCTTGATATGGGAGCGGAGAGTGAGTCGCCACGCACTGACGTACAACATCGCGAGAGCGCCGACTTTGTGCGTAACGGATTGTTTGCAAGTTCGCTTTCGGTGGCTGATTATAAGACGCTTTGCGAGGCACAGTCGCGTGAAAAAACTGTAGCGGAGAAGGTTGCCGACTACCGAAAGATCTACGAGAAGATGGCTGCGTTGCGCGCCGAGTACGATAAGGCGACGGTTGAGGCCGACGCTGTGCCGTTGTTGGCGCAGGTAGAGCATCTGCGCGAGAAGGGTGCGGCTTTGGAGGACGATATTGTGGCCGGTTGGCAGAGTGTCTCCGACAATAAGACGTATCTCTACAATCTGCTTTTGGAGCAGGAGATGCAGAGCGAGTTGCTGTCGGAAACAGAGCGTATATATTCGGCATCGCAGGCCGAGGCGGATGGTTGTGTCGGCCAGTATGAGTCGGATGGCTTGTCGTCGTACTATCATCAGAAAAATGGTCTGCTCAAGATGGAGATGCGAATGGCCACGGAACTTGGTATGCCGTTGGCATTGGACTCGTTGAAGCGTGTGGCTACGGCTCTGCGTAAGGAGAACTATTGCCTGCCGCTGGTGTCGCTCGAGAAGCGCGTGTTTATCGACTACGAGCCGCTGAAGGTTATCCTGCCGACAATTTATTCGTCGCGCAACCCTATTCCGCAGACTAAGATTTACGAGCGTGGAACGATTTATCGCATCCGTATAGGAATCTTTACCAATCGTCCGAATCTCTCGGCATTAAGGGGCATTACCCCACTCTCCTATACGACTAAATATCACGATGGTAAGAACGCATATTTCGTTGGTGGCTTCAGCACGGAGAAGGAGGCACGCGAGGGCGTCGCCTACCTTAAAAAGATCGGATTCCGCGATCCGATTGTCGTGATGTGGGTTGACGGAGAGTATATCTCCGATCTGACTAAACCGCGCGACGCAGATATCAGTTTTAATCTTGAGATTTCGGGCATCAGCTCGTTGTCGGAGAGCGTGAAACAGGCGCTCTCGCGCAATGGCAGCTACAACGTGTCGCGAATCGGAGGTGTGTTTGTTGTCGGTGCTTTTATTGGCCGTTCGTCGGCAGAGAGCATCGCGGCAGAGGTGTCGCGTCTGGAGCCGTCGGCAAAGGTGGCGGTTAAGGAGTCGAAATAGTAGCGAGGAGCACGGTATTGGGCCGTATCGCAGACGAAGGAGAAAAACCTAAAAAACTTAATACAATGAACAAAATGAAATGGTTGTTGCCTCTGCTGTTGCTGATGGTAACATTTAACGCCTCGGCAAAAGAGGAGGTGCTTGAGCCCGAGGCAAACCCTGCGGCAGTAGTTGTGGCGGGTAATGCGCGATTTACGGTGCTCACGCCACAGATGATTCGTATGGAGTGGAGCGAAGATGGTGTTTTTGAAGATCGTGCAACGCTCACGATTGTCAATCGTCGTCTGCCTGTGCCTGCGTTTAAGGTGTCGAATACGCGTTCGAAGGTTGTGATTCGCACCGAGGCGGTTACGCTGACCTACAAAAAGGGCGATCGATTCTCGGCCGAGAATCTGCGTGCCGAGTTCTTGATGGGCGACAACAAGGTCGTTTGGCACTACGGCGATAAGGATTCGCTTAACCTGATGGGTACGACGCGTACGCTCGACAAGGCGGATGGTTGGAATTTGCATCCGAAAGATCCTATGGAGCAGGGTATTCTGTCGCGCGGTGGTTGGAGTGTTATTGACGACTCGAAGCGACACCTCTTTGTGGATACGCCTTCGCATTGGGGTAAGTGGGTTGCCGAGCGTCCGGAGAAGGACTATACGGATATTTACCTCTTTGCGTATGGTCACGAGTATCGTAAGGCGATGCGCGACTATGTTAGTGTTGCGGGCCGAATCCCGATGCCGCCGAAGTATGCGTTTGGCTATTGGTGGAGTCGTTATTGGCAGTATTCGGACAGCGAGTTCCGCGATTTGGTCGGTCAGATTCGTAGTTTGGATATTCCAATTGATGTGCTGATTGTCGATATGGATTGGCACGAAACCTGGGGTTTGCGTCGTCAAAATCCGGCAAAGGATGAGTATGGCCAGCGTATTGGTTGGACGGGATATACCTGGAAAGAGCAGCTCTTCCCATCGCCAAAGAACTTCCTTGCGTGGTGTCGTGGCGAGAAACTGAAGGTGTCGCTTAACCTGCACCCTGCATCGGGTATTCAGCCATACGAGGAGCCATACGAGCGCTTTACGAAGGCATATGGTTGGAAAGAGGATGGCAAGAGTATCCCGTTTCATATTGATGAGGAGAAGTGGGCAGATTGCTACTTCAATACGGTCCTTGCGCCGATGGAGAAGGATGGTGTCGATTTCTGGTGGCTCGATTGGCAGCAGTGGCGTAATAGCAAATATACCAAGGATTTGAGCAATACATTTTGGCTTAACCATACGTTTGCTCACCACGCAGCCGAGCGTAGCGACCTTCGTCCGATGATCTACCATCGTTGGGGTGGCTTGGGCTCGCATCGTTACCAGATTGGTTTCTCGGGCGATACCTACACTTCGTGGGAGACGCTCGGATTCCTTCCGTGGTTTACGTCGACCGCATCGAATGTGGGTTATGGCTATTGGGGCCACGATATCGGTGGTCATACGGTACATGACCGCAATCAGTTGACCGATCCGGAGATTTATCTGCGATGGTTGCAGTATGGAGTATTTACCCCAATCTTCAAAACTCACTGTACGCGTAATAAAAATATCGAGCGTCGCATTTGGCAGTTCCCTGCACATATGTTTATGATGCGCGACGCTATTCGTTTGCGCTACGATCTGGCTCCTTATATATATAATGCTGCGCGTCAGACCTATGATACGGGCGTTTCGATGTGTCGTCCGATGTACTACTACTATCCGGAGCACGAGGAGGCATATTCGGAAAAGGAGCAGTATATGTTTGGCGACGATCTGCTTGCATCGGTTGTCTGCACGCCGGTAGATAGTGTTACGGGCATTGCCGAGCGTAAGGTGTGGTTCCCGGAGGGTTTGTGGTACGATATGTCGTCGGGCAAGTTGATTGAGGGCGGAAAGACGCTTACGCTCAACTATACCCTTGCCGAGAATCCGTACTTTGCTCGTGCCGGCGCTGTGATTCCGATGAATCCGTGCTCGGTCAAAAATTTGCAGGATAAGTGCCCTACCGCAGTGTTTACGTTTATTCCGGGTGGTGATGGCGAGACTACGCTCTATGAGGATGATGGTGAGTCGAAGTACTACGACGAGCAGTTCTCGACTACTCACGTCGTAAAGCATACCGAGGCGAATAAAATAATTGTCCGTATCGCTCCACGCAAGGGCTCGTTTAAGGGTGCGCTTGCTGAGCGCCACTACGAGTTGCGCTTCCCTGCACAGATGCCGCCGATGAAGGTTACTGTTAATGGTAAAGAGTTGCCATACGGCCGATTTGCGGGTGTTGGTCAATGGGGCTATGATGGCTATACGCTCTCGCCTATCGTCTATACCGACCTTTGCGCTTGCGATAATGAGTGTGTCGTGGTGTTGGAGTTTAATGCAGAGCTTATGGCTGCACAGCCACGTCTCTATGGCAAGCAGGGCGTGTTTGCTCGTTGTCGCGTGTTGACGCCGGAGTTCAAGGAGCGTTTCGCTATGAGCTATGACCCATACACGATGTTGCCGGATGAGTATTTGAACGTATCGCAAAGTCCAAACTTTATCACCGAGTATCCGTTTGAGATTGTTAAGTGGCTGAATCGCTACGATGAGAGCATCGAGAAGTGTCTGCCTGCATTGAAGGCCTCGAAGCGTGTTGACGAGGAGTTCCTTCGCAAGTTGGAGGCGCAGTTGCAATAGCGCGAAATGGTGATTGATTATATCTGAATTTTAATACGTTGCCCCCGTTGGAACTTCCGACGGGGGCGTTTTTTTTGCGTACGATGTTGATGGCGTATTAATAGACCTCCTCGGGTACGGTTGCACCGTCGGGAATACCCTCCAATTCATCGCGCCAGCGGAGCGAGGCGTGCGAGCCATCGCAGTATGGTTTGTTGCCCGAGCCGCCACAGCGACACAGTACGTTGCGGTTGCGAATTTCATACGAGCGACCATCCTCGCGTTCGATGCGTATGCCGCCTCGCACCCAAAGACCGCCACTTGCTCCAATCGTATCGTCTTCGATCAGTCCCAGACTCGGCTCGAAATCGGGCTCGTAGGGCTGCTCGGTCGCATTATTCCAAGCAAGCAGACGGCCGCTCGGGCACATCGATGCACCGCGAATTGCGAGTCGACGAGAGATGCGATCGTCGGATGCCTCTGTATGGTGCCATACGCCACCTGCAGCGTCGCAAAAGCGGGCAAAGACGCAAAATTTGGAGTTGTCCGTGAGGGATATCTTTTCGCCGAAGGTTATCTCGATGTTGTCGAGTAGTCCGTTGGTGTCGGCAGTCGGGCGCGGATCCCACTTGGCGTGCAGGTGCTCGCCGTCGCAATAGGGTTTGTTGCGTGATGCGCCGCATCGGCAGAGGGCTGTCGGTTCGTTATCAGTTGCAAAGTGCTGTCCCTCTTGAAAATACCAACTCTCGCCACGCTCGTTTGGCATAATGAACTGCATCGCCAAAGGCGGGCGACCGTAGACCAAATATGGGCCTTTGGCGGTAACCGTAATCTTGAGAGAAGGGTTGGCAGCGTGTGAACCCTCTTCGATTTTTTGCTTTGCCATATACTAATTATTGTTAAAATCCGTTCGTAGAGAGGCAATAATTATTCCTAAACCGCAGAAATCGTGGAAAAAGATTTCTATTTTATGGAGTTTTTAGGTATATTTGCGCGATAAATGTTTATGTACGAAAAAATAGGAGTTTGAAATATATGAAAAATCTCAAATTTATGCTTGTTGCCTGCTTGGTTGCATTGGCGATGGGCTCGTGTAAAAAGGATCATTCGCACAGCGTAACCTTCGAGAAGCGCGCCTACTATTTTGAGTGGGGCGGTGAGCCGCAGACTGCTGAATATACGTCAGTCAATGTGGCGTCTATCGTGGTAAAGTCGGTTACTGACGGTTGGTCGTGTGTGGTTGACCACGCTGCCCGTAAGCTTACCGTTACCCCACCACAGAATCCGAACGATGAGGCGCAGCGCGATAAGTTGCGTAACGGCTCGGCTGTGTTGAATGTGATTGCCGAGAATGGCGAGGCGTCGAAATATACGCTGGATTTCTATATCGTGGGCGACCAGAGCTTCCATCTGAATAAGAATGGCGAGTATGCAAATTGCTACGTTGTGAGTGAGCCGACGGCGCTCTATGTGTTGGATGTTTCGGTGAATGGTGCCGGCGAGCCGCTTTCGGGCGTGGAGGATGTCAAGTTGTTGTGGCAGTCCAATACTGCGTTGTTGCAACACGTTGATTATGACAATGATGCGCAGACGGCATCGTTCTTTATCGACTGTAAGAAAGACGATGACGGCAATGTGATTGTCGAGAACGGCAAGCATGTTTTGGTTGAAGGAAATGCTGTGATTGCGGCTTACGATGCTAATGACGAGATTGTTTGGAGCTGGCATATTTGGGTGGTGGCAAAGGATGTTTGCGGCGAGTATGACACCTATGCAAACGGCCGTAAGTTTATGCAGATAAATCTCGGTGCGTTCGATAATCATAATGGCGATAGCGATACCAATAAGATTCTTGCGTCGTATGGTTTGTATTATCAGTGGGGCCGCAAGGATCCGTTCTTGCGTCCGCTGGAGTATAACTGTGCAGATGGTGCGGACGAGACAGTCTTCAACTCGTCGAGCAGTATGGCGTATGTCGCTGTCGAGGAGACGAGCGAGACGGTTGGTACGGTTGAGTATGCTACGAAGAATCCGATGACGATGATTATCAATCCTGCTTGTGTTGGCGAGGATGGCGATGGCGTTGGCGATTGGCTGCACCATCCGAATAGCGCATTATGGGGCAGCACGAAAAAGAGCGCATACGACCCGTGCCCTTACGGTTGGCGTGTGCCGGCAAAGACCGATTTCGACGTTCTCTCGCTTACGGCTGCAGAGGACGAGACCGATATCAATATTGCCCGCAAGCGTTATGGTTGGTCGTTGAACGATGGTCAAAATTCGTATTTCTACCTCGGTGGCGGTTTCCGTAGCTACTTTGATGGCGTAATCGTAAATATGAACTACAAGACGGATGTCTATCCATCTACTCCGGAGCCGTGGGAGGGTTATTATTGGACCAACGGTACGACGACAGATGGCAAATATGCAACCTGTATGTACTTCGATTTGACGACTACGCGCACAATCAATAAGTTTAATCTCCACTACCCTTCTCGTCGTGCAAATGCAATGCAGGTGCGTTGTGTAAAGGTTGAGTAGTGAACAATAACCAAACGAATTGTTATGATTCTCAAATTCAGAATGCTCAGCGACGAAAACGATAATTTCGTTCGCGATTTCGAGGTGCAGCCGGAGATGACTTTGGCTTCGTTTCACGACTTCATAATCAAATCTATTGGTTATGACGATTGTATGGCATCGTTCTTTACTGCCGACAACTATTGGAATCGTCTGCGTGAGTTTACGCTGATGGATATGGGAGGCGGTATGGGTGGCGAGGATGCGCCTATTCCGATGAGCGATATTACGTTGGCAGAGTTAGCTGTGGCTGACTGCCACCGATTGATCTATCAGTTTGATATGATTGCCGACCGTGCATTCTATTTGGAGTTAGTTAATGCATCCAAGCCAAACGAGTCGCTCGAATATCCTCGTGTAGCGTTTGAGAATGCGCCTGTGCCTGATCAGTACGATCCGGATGCAGTGCCATCGGAGTCGGGCTCGATATTCGACGAGATGATGGACGAATTTGGAGGATTTGACGGCGACGATTCGTATGACGACGAATACTAAACGACGACTTATTGTTGTAGTTGGAGCAACGGCATCGGGCAAGACTGATCTGAGTATCGATCTTGCCCGACGTTATAATGCACCTATTCTTTCGACCGATTCGCGTCAGGTTTATAAGGGGTTGCCTATCGGTACAGCGTATCCATCTGCGGAACAGTTGCAAGCAGTTGAGCATCATTTTATAAGCGAGCTTGATGTTACGCAGGAATTTAACTGTGGAGAGTACGAAAAACAGGCCCTAGAACGCCTTGACGAGCTCTTTGCCGAGTACGATACGGTTGTGGCGGTTGGTGGCTCGGGGTTGTATGTACGTGCGCTTTGTGAGGGTATGGATGATCTGCCGGAGGCGGATAAAGCATTGCGTGAATCGCTCGTGGCGCGCCTTGCGTCAGAGGGCGTAGAGTCGCTTGCCGAGGAGTTGCGCGGGCTCGATCCGGAGTATTACGAGCAAGTTGATAGATGTAATCCTGCGCGCGTAATGAGAGCACTGGAGGTATGTCTTACGACGGGCGAGAAGTATTCCGTACTGCGTAAAGGTGGCCGAAAGGAACGCGATTTCGAGATTGTTAAGATTGGTGTAGATATGCCGCGCGATGTGCTCTACGAACGCATAAATCGTCGTGTGGATATTATGATGGAGGCGGGCTTGGAGCAGGAGGCACGCGCTGTGCTGCCTTATCGTGATTGTAATTCGTTGCGTACGGTCGGCTACTCGGAGATGTTTGACTACTTTGATGGTAAAACGACACTCGAGGAGGCGGTTGACCTCATCAAACGCAACACACGCCGATATGCTAAGCGTCAGATGACGTGGTTTCGTCGCGATGCGGATATTCGCTGGTTTTCCCCGGCACAAACCGATAAAATTGTAGAATATATCGACGGTCGATTTGGAGAATCCGATATAAAATCTTAAATTTGCACCGCTTTACAGGATGTGTGGAGCAATGCTCGGGTGGTGGAATAGGTAGACACGCCGGACTTAAAATCCTGTGGGCAGTAATGCCCGTACGGGTTCGATTCCCGTCCCGAGTACCACGAGAGAGTTTTTGGACTCTCTCGTTTTGTTTTATATGGCGTTGAATTTTAATTGTTTATCAGTGGTCTATTAAACTGATTTTTATCTTCACTGCCGTGCAAATGTCGTGCAAGTTGTGTGCAAATTCACATTGGGATATTGCGCTCCCGATTTCATAAAAACAGAGAGAATCCGCGATGGGGATTCTCTCTGTTTTTGTTGGTCTATTTTGGCGTGATTATCGGATTCGCAGAGGGCCGATGACTACATTGTTCTCGGCATCGCTGCGCGAGGTGGCAACTACCCTAACGGCATAAACCTTTGCCGTTGGAAGAATGACTGCCCCACCGTCGGAAAGATCGCCCGTGCGAACGAAATCCTTTCCATTGTAACTAACCTCTGCATAGCCCTTCAAGAATAGGCATCGGCGCAGATGGATGTGGCCCGTCTGGAGGGTAATCTCGCGACACGCAACCGGCTCGGCGAATCGGTACTCGATCCAATCGCCACTCTTGGCTGCGCGGGTGGTGCGGGCGATGGAGTTGGTGTATTTCGCAGGGTTTGTGAGCGGTGCCTTCTCCGAGCAAGGTATTGATGAAGTGATTGTTACGGCTGGCGTGAGCATTCGCAGATACTCCGTGCTACCCGTCAGTCGGCTGTGTGCCGTACCGTAACGACTACGGAATGCAATGTACTCCGGAGTGCGACAATCGAATGGCTTTGTGTAGCGCACTTCTCGGCCGTTGCGCTCGTCGATATAGTATATTGTGGAGCCGTCGTCAACCGATGCGCTCAACTTGCCGTCGGCATAGACCACCTCCGGTGTTGAGAGTCGGAAGGTGATGCCCATCGCCTGCATACGGTCGTAGTGCGATGCGCGCAATGCGGTGTAGAACTCATCCCACGAGCGCTGGGTGTTGCTCCACGCAATCTCCGCGACGGCACAAAGGCGCGGGAAGAGCATATAGTCGAGATAGTCGTTACGCTCCGGATGGTTGGCGATATAGAGTTCGCTGAAGAATGAGGCCTCGATGCCCGCGATATGGCGGCTCTGGTGCTCCGAAAATCCGTATTTGTCGAGATTGAACGAGTGCAGACGCTTTGTGTCGATTATCGCTGCCCAGATGTGGCCCTCCTCGCGGTCGGACTGCTTCATGTCGAGGTAGAAGTACTCGCCTGGCATAACGATTGTCGGATAGCCACGCTCGGTCGATTGCTTGCAGTGCTTGATGCTCTTCCAGCCATATACGCGGGTAGATGTCGGCAGCGTGCCGCCGTTGATTGCCTCGTTCCATACGGCAGGTTTCTTGCCGTATTTGGCGAGTATCTCAGTCGTGCGGGCGATGAAATAGTCCTCGATTTGGTGATCGTTGGCAAGCGATTGCTCGCTCTTGAGTCGTTGGCAGTCGGGGCATTTATGCCACTGCGACATATCTACCTCGTCGCCGCCTATGTGGATGTACTCCGAGGTGAAGATATCGCTCACCTCCTTGATGATATCCTCGATAATAGCGTAGTTGCTCTCCTTCGCTGCGCACCATACGTTGCGGATATCCAGCCCGTTAGTCGACGCTGTATTGGGTGTGAAGTTGCATAGAATGTCGTGGTGGATTGCTCCAAGCGCCTTGCTGTGGCCCGGCATATCAATCTCCGGAATGACCTCGATATTGCGCTGCGCAGCGTATGCCACGATGTCGCGCAACTCCTGCTGTGTGTAGTAACCACCCCACCGCTCGTCGAACTTCGCATAGCGCGGATGTACGGGCGAGTCGCCTCCTCGAAAACCGCCGATGGTGGCAAATTCCGGATGCGATTTGAGCTCGATGCGCCAACCCTCGTCATCGGTCAGGTGGAAGTGCAGTTTGTTGAGTTTGTGGTATGCCAGCAGGTCGATATAGCGCTTCACTCGGTCGGCCGGAATCCAGGTGCGTGCCACGTCGAGCATAAAGCCGCGATACGATAGCTTCGGCGTGTCGTGAATCTCGCACGTCGGCACGTCAATCGGCAGTCGGCACTTCTTCGTGTATATCTCACCCGGCAGCATCTGCAGCAGGGTTTGTATACCGTTGAATACGCCGCCGTAGCCACCGCCTTCGATGCGGATGTTATTTCGGTCGATTGTGAGTCGATACTCCTCCTCCTCGAGGAACTTGTTGACCGTGAGGGCAATGTCGCCTGGCATTGTCTTGTCCGAGGAGAGTATCTGTCGGAACGGAATGTATTCGAGCAGATACATCGCCGCGTCGCGCACCGAGCTGTGGTAGACGAGCGCCGTCTTGTTCGTGATGGCGAACGTGCCCGTTTCGTTTTTGAGCGACTTCGGCTCCGGTATGAGGTTGGATGCCGTGGCGATATGGCCGGCGAATAAAAGTGCAAAAAGCAATTTCAGTTTCATAGCTGTATAGTAACTTTATTTGCAACAAAATTAGTATATTTGTGGCAAATTTGCAATTTGAATATTATGAATAAGAAATTGGAGGCGACGGCTCGCCTTTTGGAGGTTATGGATACCCTGCGCGAGCAGTGCCCGTGGGATCGCGAACAGACATTCCTGTCGTTGCGCAAAAACACTATTGAGGAGACTTTCGAGTTGGCCGATGCCATTACGGATGGCAATATGGAGGGCATCAAGGAGGAGCTGGGCGATGTGCTGCTGCACGTTGTCTTCTACTCGAAGATGGCCGACGAGCAGGGCGAGTTCGACTATGCCGATGTTTGCAATGCGCTGTGCGATAAACTGATATACCGCCATCCGCACGTCTACGGCGATGTGCTTGCCGACTCACCGGAGGAGGTCAAGCAGAATTGGGAGGCACTCAAACTGCGTAAGAAGGCGCGCAAGAGCGGCATCCTGGGTGGTGTTCCGCGCTCGCTGCCGGCAATGGTCAAGGCGTTCCGCGTTGGCGAGAAGGCGGCTGCTTCGGGCTTCGATTGGGAGAAGCGCGAGGATGTGTGGGATAAGGTCAAGGAGGAGCTTGCGGAGGTTGAGAGCGAGATGCGCTCGGGCAGCAAGGCGGATTTGGAGGGCGAGATTGGCGACCTCTTCTTTGCGCTCATCAACGCTTGCCGACTCTACGATATCGACCCCGAGAACGCTTTGGAGCGCACGAATCTGAAATTTATTTCGCGTTTCAACCACGTCGAGAAGCGCGTTGCCGAGCAGGGCAAGATGATGAACGAGACTCCGCTCGACGAGTTGGAGTCGTATTGGCAGGAGGCAAAACATTTGTAGTAAATTGAAATTTAACACCATCGAAATATGAAACGATTTTTCATCTTCGCACTCGTAGCAAGCGTGTTCGTGGCTTGCTCGACCGATGCGACGCAAGACCTTGCGCCGGAAATCCCAACTTCGCCCGACGAACTCTATGTGTCGTTCGACGAGGATTCGCGTGTGCAGCTTGGCGAGAATGGCGCACCCGTTTGGACCGAGGGCGACCTCGTGTCGGTATTCTACAAGTCCGACGGCAACGACTGCTACAAATTCACGGGCAAGACCGGCGACCGCGAGGGCACGCTGAAACGCACAAGCGTCGGCGAGTGGTCGCGTCGTGGCGATAATGTCGTGGTGGTCTATCCTTATAGCAAGAGTTATATTATTTCGCTCTCGGCAAACACCGTCGAGGCATCGCTCCCTGCCGAGCAGACCTACGCCAAAAATAGTTATGGCATCGGCTCGTCGCTGATGATTGCAACGGGCGATTACAAGCAGTTTGCGCTCAAAAACGTCTGCGGTTGGTTGAAATTGCAGTTTACGGGTTCGGGTAGCATATCGAAAATTGTTCTGCGAGGTAATAATGGCGAGCAGGTTGCGGGCAATATGCTTGTTTGTGCCGACGATGCATCGTGCATTCTCGCCGAGGCGTCAGCCGATATTGGCGACGACGAGGTGGGTGGTGCGCTGATTGCGGATGACGACATCCTGACCTCCGTTACGCTTAATTGTGGCGAGGGCGTTGCACTTAACTCCGAAACACCTACGGCATTCTATATTGCTTTGCCTCCGCAAACCTTCGAGAAGGGTTTGATGGCTATAATGTATAACCAAGATGGCATACCCAAAGAGATTTCGACCAAAAACGCTATTACCATCGAGCGTAACCATATTCTGCCGATGGCATCCGCTACGCTTGAAATGCCGATTCCAAGTAACGAAATATGGTACACTTCGTCTGATGGAAAGGTTATCACGCCTTATAATCCTTATGCGTTTGGAGCAACCATCATATCCAACACCTACGAAAATGGTTTGGGTATAATTACTTTCGATGGCGAGGTGACAAAGATTGGCAAGGAGGCATTTATGGGTTATGTAGATGAAGCAGAAACAATCTGTTATAATTTAACAAATATAATACTACCGAGCTGCATTACAGAGATTAGCGAGTTAGCATTTAAGCATTGTGCTAAAATTAAATACATAACTATTCCGGATTGCGTAACAACGATTGGAGACCATGCATTTCAGGAGTGTTTTTCGCTGACGGATATTACCATTCCGAATAGTGTTACCTCAATTGGTGATATGGCTTTTGCGTATAGTCGCAGTCTAAAAGCCATTAAATTCCCGGATGATGATTATTCTATCGGTTATGGCCCTACATATGGTTGTTCTGCATTGGAACAGATGACCGGTAAATATACGACGGCCGACAAACTTTCGCTTATAAAGGATGGAAAACTTATATCTATTGCAACCGGTAATATTACGACATACAATGTGCCTGATGAGGTTGTAACGATTGAGAAAGGTTTATATCGTGGACGTAATTCTAAGAATACCGAAGGTTGGTTATCGTCATTTACCGGTAAGTTTGCCACACCGGACGGTAGATGTTTGGTTGAAGATAATGTTTTGAAAGCCGTGGCCGGCAAAAATATTGGCGATTTTACTATTCCGGATGGAGTTGTTAGCACTACATTTGGCGTATTATATGGCTGTAAGGATTTAACCTCTGTCACAATTCCGGAGAGTGTTACTTCGATTGCACAGTCAGCATTCTTGGATTGTATAAACCTTCGAATTGTATATTGCGAGTCGGCTACACCGCCAAGTTTGGGTGGTAAAGTTTTCGACAATAATGCAAGTGACCGCAAGATTTACACGTATGCCGAGTGTGTGGATGTGTATAAAGCGGCATCAGGTTGGAAAAACTACGCCGATAGTATTTATGCCGACGGAAACTATCCTACGGATGGCGTAACGACTTCAATATTTTACACAACATCCGACGAGCAAACGGTATCGCCAAACATGCATCTAATTAAGATTAAGAGCAATACGTACAATAATGGCGTTGGCGAATTGGTTGTATATGGAGTACTTAAAAATATACCAACAGAAGCATTTTGCATGTGCTCTACGTTGACAAGCATAACCATTCCCGATAGCGTAACAACGATTAGAGAGCGTGCATTTGGTGGTTGCGACTCGCTGACAGCATTTTATGGTAAGTTTGCTTCGGAAGATAATCGTTGTTTAATTATTGATGGCATACTTAAAGCATTTGCTCCTGCAGGTTTAACTACATATACAATCCCTAATAGCGTTACTGCGATTGGAGTTGGTGCATTCCATAGTTGCTTCGCGCTGATAAGTATTAATATCCCTAATAGCGTTACTTCGATTGGAAATTATGCATTCTATTGGTGCGAAGCGCTGAAAAGTGTTACTATCCCTAATAGCGTTACCGAGATTGGAGATTATGCATTCAATTCTTGCTCCGCGCTGAAAAGTATTACAATCCCAAATAGCGTAACGAAGATTGGAAGTTATGCATTCCGTAGTTGCACCACGCTGACAAGTGTTACTATTCCTAATAGCGTTACTGAGATTGGAAAGTATGCATTCTATTATTGCCAAGCGCTGAAAGAGGTATATTGCAAACCAACTACTCCGCCAACGGGAGGTGGCGATATGTTCAGGAATAACGCCTCGGGTCGTAAGATTTGTGTGCCTACGGTATCAGTCGATGCATATAAAGCAGCATCGTATTGGAGCGATTACGCCGATGTGATTACGGCCTACGATTTTGAAAATGACTGCATTGTGGAAGTGCAACCAAGCAATGAGATATGGTACACTTCTTCCACAGGCAATATCGTTACGCCATACGCGACCAATGTGTTCAGCGCTACGATTGTTTCCAATACCTACGAAAACGGCAAAGGTATTATTAAATTTAACGGAAATATTACTTCGATTGGAGGTTATGCATTCCAAAATTGCTCCGCGCTGGCAAGTGTGACAATTCCTAATAGCGTTACTTCGATTGGATATGAGGCATTCATGTATTGCTCCGCGTTGGAAAGTGTGACAATTCCTGATAGCGTTACTGAGATTGGAGATTTCGCATTCTATCAGTGCTACAAGCTGAAAAGTTTCTATGGCAAATTTGCTTCCGCAGATAATCGTTGTCTGATTATTGATGGTGTACTTAACTCTTTTGCTCCCGCCGGTTTAACTACTTATACAATCCCTAATAGCGTGACTGAGATTGGAAAGAGTGCATTCTCGGAATGCTCCGCGCTGACAAGTATTACAATTCCTGATAGCGTTACTAAGATTGGAGATTTCGCATTCGCTTGGTGCGACGCGCTGACAAGTGTTAATATTCCTAATAGCGTTACTGAGATTGGAAATTGGGCATTCAATAATTGCTCCGCGTTGGAAAGTGTGACAATTCCTGATAGGGTTACTAAGATTGGAGAGTACGCATTCCAAGATTGCTCCGCGCTGATAAGTATTACAATTCCTGATAGCGTTACTAAGATTGGAGGTTCTGCATTCGAGGGTTGCTACGCGCTGAAAGAGGTATATTGCAAACCAACTACTCCGCCAACGGGTGGTAATTATATGTTCGACAGCAACGCCTCGGGCAGAAAGATTTATGTCCCTACGGCTTCGGTGGATGCATATAAAGCCGCATATCGTTGGAGCGAGTACGCTTACGCTATCGAGCCGTACAACTTTACGGAGTAAGTTTGTTTGGAAACAGAGATTTTGAGAACAGAATAAAACGAAATAAACAATACAAAAACTATGGCATATATTAAATCGGTAAGAAACCATACGCCCGAGGTTGGCGAGGGTACTTTTGTGGCAGAGACCGCAGTGTTGATTGGCGATGTGACCGTCGGTCGCGATTCGTCGCTTTGGTACAATGTTGTGTTGCGTGGCGATGTGAACAAAATCACGATTGGCGACCGCACGAATATTCAGGACGGAACGGTGATTCACACGCTCTACGACGGCTCGCCGCATCCGTCGCAGACCCACATCGGCAACGATGTGTCGGTAGGCCACAACGCAACGATTCACGGCGCGATAATCGAGGACAACTGCCTGATTGGTATGGGCGCAACGATTCTCGACAACGCCGTAGTGGCGTCGGGCTGCATCATCGCAGCAAATGCGTTGGTGCTCTCCAACTCGAAGTTGGAGCCGAACTCGGTATATGCGGGCATTCCGGCCAAAAAGGTGAAGGAGGTAACGCCCGAGCAGCGCGAGGAGATTATCGGTCGCATCGCACGCGACTATCGTATGTATGCGTCGTGGTACGACGAGAAAAACGAGTAGGCGGCTATGAAGTTGTGGCGCAAATCGTTCGGAGTGTCGTTTCTGTTGGTGGCGGTGGCTATCAGCTTGGTGGTGAACTTCTCATACCTGCTGTTGTTGGTCGTCAATCCGTCGGAGACGAACTTCCTGCAACGCGATAATGCCGAGACGCAGCCGGTAGCCGGTCGGTTGGCGGTCAGCGTCGATGGCTACGGCTATCTCATAACCGAGGCGGGCGACAGCGTATATGTCGAGCGTCGCACGATACGAGTGTTGGAGCTGAAAACGGGCGACGTCATAGAGGCCGAGGCGGGTGCGCAGGAGTATTACAAAGAGGGCCACTTGTCGGTAAAGAAGATCGTAACGCACAACGGAAATCCATTCGACTCGGCAGCGATGTACAACCGTCCGCACCGCACGCAGGAGATGGCGTTTCAGATTATGTACTACATACTGATTGCCTTCATTCTGCTGCTCATCAACATTCCGCGCACAAAGCAGTCGTACACCTGGCGCAAAGTGGCCGAGAAGGCGATTTTGTCGATCGTTATCATCGTGGTTGCGTACTTCCTCGCTCCGGTGGTCAATTACCGCACGGGCGAGATGATTTTCGTCTATCAGGGGCGTACGCTCATCGACTTTGTCGTGCTGCTGAAGTGTCTGTTTACGTTGGTGGTCGTTATGCTCTACTCGCAGATATATCAGCTGACCTATCAGCAACAGCAGGTCGTGCTGGAGAACGAGCAGCTCAAGAACGAGAACCTCACGACGCGATACAATATGCTCGTGAGCCAGATCAATCCGCACTTCTTCTTCAATTCGCTCAATTCGCTCTCGATGCTCGTGCGCGAGAAGGACGACAAGCGCGCGTTGGAGTACATCGACCAGCTCTCCTACACGTTCCGATACATCACGCAGAACGGCAATAACTCCGAGCTCGTGACACTACACGAGGAGATGAGCTTCGCGGAGGCGTATTGCTATCTGTTCCGCATACGCTACGCCGACAAGATATTCTTCGA
Organism: Alistipes sp.; assembly: GCA_045635325.1. Classification (GTDB taxonomy): domain Bacteria; phylum Bacteroidota; class Bacteroidia; order Bacteroidales; family Rikenellaceae; genus Alistipes. The sequence continues at coordinate 218,610 of JAZRBZ010000010.1, read as the reverse complement.
TATCGACATCGACGAGAGCCGTCTTTCGTGGCGATTGCCGGCACTGTCGTTGCAGCCACTGATTGGTAATGCGGTGAAACACAATGTTATAACGGCAAAAAATCCGTTCCACGTCCGAATCTATACGGAGGGCGATTGCCTGGTCGTAGCGAACGAGCGTCGTCCGCTGCCGGAGGAGCAGGTTGGCACGGGAACGGGCCTGGAGAATTTGCGCAGTCGCTATATACTGATGTTTGGTCGCGATATAGAGATTGAGCAGACGGAAAAAGAGTTTGTGGTAAGATTGCCACTCCAAAATCATCTTACAGAGTAGTGAACAATGGCAATGAAGATATTGATTATAGAGGATGAGACTGCCGCAGCGCACAACCTCTCATCCATACTTAAAGAGGTTGCTCCCGAGGTGGAGATTCTCGATGTGATAGATACGGTGGAGGATAGCGTCGAATGGTTTCGCGCAAACCCTACGCCGGATTTGGTGTTTATGGACATTCACTTGTCGGATGGCAAGTCGTTCCGTATTTTCGACTCGGTAAAGGTCGATGCACCGATAATTTTCACTACGGCGTACGACCAATACGCGCTGGAGGCATTTAAGGTCAACAGCATCGACTACATACTCAAACCGATAAACGAACGTGAGGTGCAGCGCGCAATCGAGAAGTGGCGTTTGCTGACGCACGCGGACAAGAGCGCCTATGTCAAGCGTGTCGATACGATGGCGCAGAACGAGCGTGTCGAACAACAGCGATTCCTCGTTCGCTTCCGCGACAAGATTATCCCGCTTTCGAGTGAGGAGATTGCATTCTTCTACACGAGCGACGAGCGTGTGTCGGCCTTCAACTTCAAGGGCGAGCGCTACCCTATTGAGCGTACGCTCGAGTCGTTGCAGCAGCTCCTGCCACCGAGCGCGTTCTTCCGCGCCAACCGACAGTTTATCGTGTCGCGCGAGGCGGTGAAGGATATCTCGGTGTGGTTTGGCAGTCGTCTGTTGCTGAATTTGACGCTCGAGGCACCCGAGAAAATCATCATTTCCAAGGCGCGAGTGCCGGAATTTAAGGCGTGGCTGGTCGGCTCGCCGAAGGCGTAAGGCGATTTACCCCCTGTTTTGGGCGATTCGCCGATGCTTTTTGTGGTAAATTAAACACTTTTGTTACTTTTGCAACGCAAATCGAAAAAATAAGTATGAAACGAATAGTCGTTATGTTTATGATGGCATTGTTTGTCGCTACTGCCTTTGCGCAGCAGACGGCAAAGGTGTCGTTATCGTTGGTTGATTCTGCTACCAAGGAGGGAATTATGGGTGCCGTGATTGAGATGTACCCTACCTCCAATCCTGACAAGAAGAAGTATTACACGTCGGGCTACAATGGTGTTGCCGAGATTTCGGGCGTCGTTTATGGCGAGTACACCATCGTTGCCACGTTCCTCGGATATGCAGATTTCACTAAGACCTTCAAAGTCTCCTCGCCTACGCTTGCTTTGGGCAAGTTGTCGATGAAGGAGTCGTCGACGCGAATCGAAACCGTCGTTAAGGAGGTTAAGTCGCTGCGCGCATCGCAGAATGGCGATACGTTGAGCTATAACGCCGGTGCCTTCAAGGTGGCGAACGACGCCGATGTCGAGGGCCTTTTGAAGAAGATGCCGGGTATTACGTTGAATAACGGTACGGTCGAGGCGCAGGGTGAAGAGATCAAGAAGATCTTTGTCGATGGTAAGGAGTTCTTCGGCGATGATGTCAGCACAGCTATCAAGTCGTTGCCTGCCGAGGCGGTAGATCGAATCGAGGTGTTCAATAAGTTGAGCGATCAGGCCGAGTTCTCGGGAATGGATGACGGCGAGGGTTATAAGGCGCTCAATATCGTTACCAAGCCGGGTATGCGACAAGGCCAGTTTGGTAAGATGTATGCGGGCTATGGCTACCAGCCGGAGACCGACGAGATAACCTCGAATCATAAATACGTTGTTGGCGGTAACGTCAACTTCTTTCAGGGCGACAGCCGCTTGTCGGTAATCGGCCTCTTCAACAACATCAACCAGCAGAACTTCTCGTTCGAGGATATCCTCGGCGTGCAGGGCGGCTCGGGCCAGGGCGGTGGCCGTCGAGGCTTCGGTCAATATATGGTGCGCCCACAGAGCGGTGTCGCGCTGGTTAATGCCATCGGTTTGAACTACTCCGACACCTGGGGCCGTAAGGAGCAGGTTAAGTTCCAGGGTAGCTACTTCTTCAACAACTCCAATACGAAAAACCTCACGGAGAGCGACACCTGGTACGAGGATCCGTCGCCGGTTGATACGTTGCACACCGAGGGCCGTTCAAAGACCGTAAACAATAACCATCGTTTCAATGCCCGATTGGATTGGAAGATTTCGCGCAACCAGTCGCTGATGTCGCGTACATCGCTGTCATATCAGGGCAATACGCCATACTCGACCACGTTGGGCTATCAGTATGGCGAGAGTGGTCTGCTCTATCAGAACGATGTTAAGGATAACAAGTCGGGAGGTCTTTACTTCTCGGAGTTCTTGCAGTATCGATTGAAGATTGGTAAGCCGGGCCGTACGATGACCATCGATGGTCGTTTCAACTATCGTGATCGTCGTTCCGAGAAGCGCCTTGCGTCGAACGAGGCGGCTGCCGTCGGCAACTATTCCGGTCTGTATAATCAATATTTTAGCGAAGGCGCATCGTGGCAGGATATGAAGGATAATCCGCAGCTCTATTCGCCGGTCTATCAGCTTATCACAGCCCCTAACCGCGAGTATGGCGTGCGTGGTAGTCTGGTCTATAATGAGCCACTTTCACAGAGTTGTCAATTAAGCATCCAATACCGCTTCTCATTTGAGAACGAAGTCTCCGATCAGCAAGCATTCTTCACTGATCAGACTTTCAGCAATCCTATACCAAATACACCTATGACCATCTTGAGTGAGAGCGGTTATTGGACGCATAGAGTTGGCCCGGGCTTCCGTTATTCGAAGAATAAGAATACGATCGTTGCCAACGTCTACTACCAGCGTTCGCAGCTCGACGGTAAGATCGGTGGCGGCCAGAGCGACATCATTAAAAAGTCGTTCAACAACGTAACCTACTTCGGTATGCTCAACTTTACGATCAATCGCGAAAATTCGATCCGCGTATTCCTGCGTTCGGGTACGACCGCTCCGAGTGTGTCGCAGTTGCAGAATATCTTCGATGTTTCGTCGCCGCAGTATTTGAGCATCGGTAACCGCAATCTCGTTCCGTCGTTTATGCACCGCCTGAATTTCCACTATGTTCACTCTAACCTGGAGAAGGGCCGTACGTTTATGTGGATGTTCTCGGCTCACACGCAGCAGAACAATATTTCGGCATCGACGCTCTACTGCCCTACCGGCTTCGAGTTGTCGCAGTTCGGCGATATCGAGATTCCGAAGAATCAGGACGGCAAGAGCTATACGCCGCAGCGTATCACCTCGTACGAGAATATGGACGGCTATTGGAACTTGCGTACGCACGTCAGTCTCGGTTTGCCACTCTCGTTTATGAAGTGTAACCTGAATATTATGGCGGGTGTGAACTACACTATTCAGCCGTCGGCCGTATATGGCAGCATCGATGATATGGTTAACCACAAGTACACAATCAACCACGCAAACAACATCGGCTACGATGCGTCGGTAGCGCTCGGTAGCAACATCTCCGAGAATATCGACTTCACGCTCTCGTGGCAGGGTACATACAACCAGGCGTGGAACACGTCGGCAAAGAACGGCGGCAAGAACAACTATTTCAACCACACTGCATCGGGTACGTTGAAGTGGGTATTCTGGAAGGGCTTTACCTTCACGGCATCGTGCTCGTTCGTTCAGTACAAGGGCTTCACGACCGACTACGACGAGAGCTACGTTCTGTGTAACCTCTACCTCGGTAAGAAGATCTTCCGCAATCAGCGTGGCGAGATTCAGATTGGTGTGAACGACGTTGCAAATCAGAATACGGCATTTATCCGCAACTCCGGCTCGGGCTACACGCAGAACTTGACCAATAGCGTTATCGGTCGCTACTTCAGCGTGCAGTTTGTCTACAATCTGCGCCACTTCGGCAAGCGTGGCTCGAAGCAGATGAAGGACTACGACTATAATGAGTCGTCGGGCTCGGTAGGTATGGGTAACTCGAATAATAGCGGTATGCGATTCGGCCCTATGGGCAGACGATAATCCCCGCCCTGCAAAAAGTCGCGCAGAGCACATTTCGTTCCGTGTTCGGGTAGAAAAAAGCCCCTCCATTTCGGAGGGGCTTTTTATGTGGTGGAATACGAGTAGGATGACTAGCGATGTAGTTCTATAATCGTAACCTCGGGACGAGCACCGACGCGCATAAAGAAGCCGACAACGCCGATGCCGTCGTTGATGTAGAGTCGCCTACCCTGCTCCTCGTATGCTCCGCTCCATTCGCGGTAGATCATCATCGCGGGCGATAGGTATAGGTTGCCGCACCCAAGCTTTACCTGCGAGGCGTGGACGTGGCCGGCGAGAGTCAGGTCGCTGTGGCTGTCGTCGCGCAGCAGAGGCCATAGATGCGGAAGGTGCGACAGTGTGATGCGGAACGTGGAGTCGGGCACGGAGCGGAATGCCGCCTCAGTATCCAGATTGCTCGGCGTCGCGGACGAGTGTTTGTGGCGCAGGAGCGAGTCGGAGAAATCGATGCCGACAATGGCTATCGAGTCGCTGCCTCGGCGAAGGTATGCGACGCTGTCGCGCAGCAGCTGCCAGCCGATGTCGTGGCGGATGGCGTGAGCGACGAGGCGTGTGTTCGCGTCGATTGACAAACGTACGGTATCCTTAATATATACACCTCGGTCGTGGTTGCCCAATACGGCATACACCCCATCGCGGGCCTTGATTTGGCGAAGCGAGGCGATGACGCGTGGAGTGAGTTCGGAGTGGCGGATATTGACAAGGTCGCCGACAAAAGCCACCGCGTCGGGGCGGGCAGAGGCGATGGCTTCGGAGAGCGCGTTGCACATTTTTTCGGGTGCGAGCATCGTGCCGACGTGCAGGTCGGAGATTAGCGCTATGCGGTAGCCGTCGAACTCGGAGGGGAGGTTGTCGAATTGCAACGCGACGTGGCGCACCTCGATATCGCGTCGGGTGTGCAGTATACCGTTAAGCAGCATACCGACAATGGCTAGCGCCACGATTGCACCCGCAACACCTGCCTTGCGGGATGATTTGCGCGGAAGCCAGACGAGGTAGAAGCCGATGCGTGGCAGAGTGAGCAGGACGTAGAGCGTCAGCAACCATATCGATGCGAGCATCGTCGTGGTCGAGTTGTCGTCCAGCAGCAGAGCGTATACTGCCATCGGTATATAGGGCATAGCGTCGGCTACGATGATGACGCAAGCGAGGGCTATGCGCAACCCCTTGCGGTGGATGCGTTGCGACGCCCAACGATAGGCAAAGTAGTCCGAAACGGCTATTGCTGCGACGGTTAATGCAATAAGTAGTGGTATCATAGCGCAAATATACAAATTTGTCTTGAATGAACGGTTTCGTTCGCCGATTTGCCGATTTTGTTTGGCATATATCTTGCGATTCGTAAGTCGTTGAATTTAAAATTTGTGTCTATGAAAAAAATTCTACTTTTGTTTGCTGCGGTGTCTGTTTCGATTCCGGTATTCGCTCAACGACACCACGTAACTCGTCATCAGTATGCAGGCAAACCGACTGTCTATGTGATATCGGTCACGGAGGCAGATACGATTTGGAGCAACAATCCTGCCCTTGCCGAACATCAGATGATGATGCGCAAGAACAAGGCGGCGCAATCGGCTGTGGCCGACCATCGTAAGGCGCAGCGTGCCGGTTATCAGCAGGTTGGAGAGCCGAGCGTGATTTTTGCCAACACCTCCAACTCATTCTCTTTCGCCATTGGTGGTTATGTCAATCTGCGATTGGGCTACGGCTTTGACTCGACAATCGACAACATCGACGTCGTGCCGTACGATATTCCGATTCCGGGTAATTACGCCACCAAGCAACGCCTGAAGATGGATGCCACGACCTCGCGTATCTACTTCCGAGGTCTTGCCCACACAAAGAAGCTCGGTCCGGTGGAGATATTCTTCGATGTCGATTTCCGAGGTGGTGGCGAAGGTAGCTACACGCCGCGTCTGCGTTCGGGTTATGTCTCGATGTTAGGCCTGACGGTAGGCCGCGATGTGTCGACGTTCTGCGACTTGACGGCAGCGCCTACGACGATTGACTTCGAGGGCCCGAATGCCTACAATTTCAACTTCGCTACGTTGATTCGCTACGAGTACTCGTTCCTCAATCGCCATATGAAACTGGGTGTGGCTGCCGAGATGCCAAAGGTGTCGGCAACCTACGGAACGACGCTCGATGCCGTACCGCAGCGCGTGCCCGACTTCCCGATATATTTGCAATACGCTTGGGGTAAAAATCGCGAAAGCCACATTCGTGCATCGGCCGTATTCCGCGATATGTATCTCTACAACAAGGAGCGCAGCGTAACGTCGGATCTCTTTGGTTGGGGTGTGCAGGCGAGTGGTAATATCCATATTATTAAGATGTTGCAAATCTTCTTCAATGGTGTCTATGGTGAGGGTATTACGCCTTATATTCAGGATTTGACCGGCAACGGTCTCGATTTTACGCCTAATCCGTTAGACCCGACGCGCGTTCAGACGATGCCGATGTACGGTTGGCAGGCAGCTGCGCAGCTCAACATCCTGCCGAACCTCTTTATCTCGGGCGGATATTCGACCGTAACCGTCTGCAAGAAGAATGGCTACTACTCACCGGACGAGTATAAGAACGGACAGTATGCCTTCGGTAATGTGTTTTACCACCTTACGCCGCGCTTTCAGATCGCTGCCGAGTATCTGTGGGCAAAGCGCAAGAATATGAATGGCGAAAACAACCATTCGAATCGTATCAATATGATGGTGCAGTATAACTTCTAAGGCACTTGTTGAGAAAATTTTAGTCGGAGTTCGATCTGCGATTTTGCAGGTCGAACTCTTTTTTGTATCTTTACGAAAATTTGATGCGTATGATTGAGGAGTTGAACTTTGCCGGTATTGCAGTCGGCGTCGCCACATTCTTTATTATAGGTCTGTTTCACCCGCTCGTCATCAAGGGCGAATACTACTTTGGCGTTGGTTGCTGGTGGGCGTTTGCGCTTGTGGGAGTGGTCTCGATCGGGGCTTCGTTGATGGTGGAGAATATGGTTGTGTCGGTTTTGCTGGCTGTCTTTGGCGCATCGTCGTTTTGGAGTATCGGCGAACTATTTGCTCAACGCAAACGCGTCGAGAAGGGTTGGTTTCCGAAGCGCGATAAACATAACGTAAAGAGTAAAGAGTAGCGTGGAAAGGAGTTGGCGTGTGTGGGCCGTAGTAGTGTTGTTCGCGATGTTTATAGCATCGTGCGACGCGTTGCGCCCATCTGCATCGCTTGTGTCTGAAAATGCGACTGCAACTACCCCGCTACGTCGAGCGAGGGTGGTGTTTATTGGCGATATAATGGCACACGCTCCACAGCTGAATGCTGCACGCAAGGCCGAGGGCTACGATTTTTCTGCCGTATTCAAATATGTGAAACCGATATTTGCAAAGGCGGATTTGGTTGTGGCAAATCTTGAAACAACCCTCGCTGCCCGTCCGTCGTATAGCGGCTATCCCCTATTTCGTTCCCCTGCCGAGTTGGCGCACGCAGCTGCTGAAGCGGGTGTGGATGTGATGGCGACAGCAAACAACCATTCGCTTGATGCGGGGGCAGATGGCGTGCGTGAGACACTGCAAATCCTGGATAAATACGGTGTAGGCCATACCGGCACATCGGCTGTTAGCGGAGCGTGTGAGCCGTTTTTTGCCGATTGCGCAGGTGTGCGAGTGGCGTTACTGAATTATACATACGGTACGAACGGTATTGCGACACCTTCGTCGGTGGCTGTCAATCGAATAGATACGCTTGCAATGGCTCGCGATATTGCTCGATGCGCCGACGCCGATGTGCGGATATGCTTTTTGCATTGGGGTGCGGAGTATGCGCGACGACCGTCGGCCGAACAGCGACTTCTGCGCGAGTTTTTGCGTCGTCACGGCGTCGCGGTCGTTATTGGTTCGCATCCGCACGTTGTACAGCCGGCCGAGTGTACGGCAGATGCTGTTGTGGTCTACTCGCTCGGCAACTTTGTGTCGAATCAAAGCGAGCGATATACCGATGGTGGCGTGATTGCCACGGTGGATATTGTAGAGGTTGAGCCGAATAAGTTCGAATACCTGCTCGATATTGTTCCCGTCTGGGTGCATCGTCCCGATTACGCCGTGTTGCCTCCAAGCGTGGGCGATACGATGAAGATGAATGCCGAGCAACGCGATGCTTATGACCGTTTTATGCGCGATACGGAGCAAATCTTTCGAAAAATGTAAAAAAATGTCAATCTCGGTTTAACCTTTCTGCCGAGAGAGTATCTATATAAGTGAACTTGCTTGAATAAATGATGTGCAACAAAGATCGTAGTGAGGATGTTGTCAAGATGGTAAAGTCTTGTGGGGATGCTGTACGGGCGTGCGACATTATCATTGAACGCTACTACGAGCGTCTGTATTGGCATATTCGCCGAATCGTGGTGCTGCACGAAGATGCGCAAGATGTTCTGCAGGATACGTTTGTTGCGGTGTACACATCGTTTGAGAAGTTCAGAGGCGAAAGCGAAGGTTCTTTGGTTGCTTGGTTGTATAAAATTGCGACGAACAAGAGCATTCACGCCCTGCACCGCCGTCGCTCCTCGATTTTCTTGTCGGTCGACTCGCTGCGAAACTCATTACGCACCGATTTCGAGGGCGAGATTGCTCCGGGTGCGGATGAGATTGCTACGAAGTTGCAGAGGGCTGTTGTTGGTCTGCCGATGAAGCAGAAGCTGGTATTTAATCTGCGCTACTACGATGAGCTGCCATTTGAGGCCATTTCGCAAATCACCGGACAGAGCGTGTCGACGCTGAAAACAAACTACCATTACGCGGTAAAGAGAATAAAAGAAGAGGTTGTACAGATAGAGTTATGAGTATGAAACAGATGCCATATCGAGTGCCGGAAGGTGCTATGGAGGAGATGCGAATTCGCTGTCATGCGGCAGTTAAACGAGCCGAGTCGGAGAGCCGTTCGCGCAAAGTGGGATATCGTTGGGCTGTGTCGCTGGCAGCCGTTGTGGTTGGCGTGTTTATTTTAGTGGTTAGCCTTGCGCCGTGGCGTAACGACGATGAGATGACGTCGCCTCATTACGATCGCCTGATGTCGATGATTCACGACGCACCGATAGATATCGCATATGAAATGTCGGTCGATGCGGTGGAGTATTACGAAGATTTAAGTATGTTGTAAAACAATAGAAATAAACCTTTAACTTTAACTAAAACTTTAAGTATTATGAAACGACTATTTTTGATGGTGGCAGTTGTTGCTGTATCGGTATTTACCTTGACTGCACAACCAAAATCGGAGGCCGACAAGGCAGCTCATAAGGCAAAACTCGAAGAGATGATGAGGGTACGTTTGCAGATGCTCACCGAGGAGTTGAAACTCTCGGAGGCGCAGGCAGCAGCGTTTGAGCCGGTGTATCGCGAGTATCGCAAGGCAATCGGTCGAGTTGTGGACAACAAGGCAGTGCGTGTGAAAAAGGAGGAATTGACCAACGAAAATGCCCTGAAGATGGTGTCGGCGCGTCTCTCTAACACGCTTCACACAACGGCTGTTAAGCAGAAGTATCTCTTTATCTTTGCCGAGGTTATCGAGCCATTGCAGATCGAAAAGCTCTATCGCGTGGATGATCGTATTGCCCGTGAGTCGCGCAAGGTGGCGAAGTATAAGCAGCAATAAACAGGCCGCAATAGGTAGATTTTTTAAGTTTTTAGTGCGTGAACTCCCCCATTGAGTTCTACGTAAAGCAGTTCACCCTCGCAGAGATCTTTCCGCGAGGGTGAATTCTGTTTTGAGGTGTAAGTTGCAGGATGAATACGTTTAGTAATTCTCACGCTTTGGCTCGAAGAATGCCTTCGGATGCAGGCAGGTTGGGCAGACAACAGGTGCGTCGGCGGCCTTGCAGATATATCCGCAGTTGCGGCATTGCCACCATATCTCTCCTTCGCGATGGAAGAAGTTGCCGTCGGTGAGGCGTGATAGCAGTTTGAGATAGCGACGTTCGTGCTCAACCTCGACGCTTGCTACCTTGCGGAATGCTTCGGCTACCTCCGGGAAGCCTTCGTCCTCGGCAATTCTGGCAAACGATGGGTAGAGAATATCCCACTCCTCCTTTTCACCTTGTGCTGCGATGAGCAGATTTTCGGCCGTTGTGCCTATGCACCCTGCCGGATACGATGCGTCGTGAATAGTGGCATAGCCGCCGGCAAGAAGTTTGAAAAAACGTTTTGCGTGTTCCTTCTCTTGCTCGGCCGTTTCGTCGAAGATTGAGGCGATCTGTTCGTAGCCCTCTTTGCGGGCAACGCTCGCAAAATATGAGTAGCGATTTCGCGCCTGCGATTCGCCGGCAAAAGCTTTGAGCAGATTCTGCTCGGTAAGAGTCCCTTTGATGCTTTTCATTGCTTTTCGGATTTTTTGTTGATGAATTACGCTTATTTGTAAGCAAATAACCTGCAAATCGGGTGTTGCACTATGTAAATTGTCGATATTTTTGTATCTTTGTAGCTCTTTTGATTGAAATATGTAAAAACAACTAAATATGGCAGACGAAAAAATCATATTCTCGATGGTTGGCGTGTCGAAGACGTTTACCAACCAAAAGAAGGTGTTGAACAACATCTACCTCTCGTTTTTCTATGGCGCGAAGATCGGTATCATCGGTTTGAATGGTTCGGGTAAATCGACGCTGATGAAGATTATTGCAGGTATCGACAAGAACTATCAGGGTGAAGTTGTATTCTCGCCGGGATATACGGTCGGATATCTGGAGCAGGAACCGCAGCTCGACGAAAATAAGACCGTAAAGGAGATTGTCGAGGAGGGTTGTGCCGAGACGGTTGCACTGCTTAAGGAGTACGAGGAGATTAATATGAAGCTCTGCGAACCAATGTCGGACGACGAGATGAATGCACTCATCGAGCGTCAGGGCGTGGTTTACGAGAAGATCGACCAGGTGAACGGTTGGGAGATTGACAGCGTGTTGGAGCGCGCTATGGATGCGTTGCGTTGTCCGGACTCCGATCAGAAGGTTTCGGTACTGTCGGGTGGTGAGCGTCGTCGCGTAGCATTGTGCCGTCTGTTGTTGCAGCAGCCGGATGTGTTGTTGCTCGATGAGCCGACCAACCACTTGGATGCCGAGTCGATCGATTGGTTGGAGCAGCACTTGCAGCAGTATAAGGGTACGGTTATCGCCGTTACACACGACCGTTACTTCCTCGATAATGTAGCGGGTTGGATTCTGGAGCTCGATCGTGGCGAGGGTATTCCTTGGAAGGGTAACTACTCGGGCTGGTTGGATCAGAAGACCAAGCGTATGGCTTTGGAGGAGAAGCAGGAGAGCAAGCGTCGCAAGACACTCGAGCGCGAGTTGGAGTGGGTTAATATGTCGCCGTCGGGCCGTCACGCAAAGAGCAAGGCACGTTTGTCGGCATACGATAAGATGCTCAACGAGGATGCAAAGCAGAAGGAGGAGAAGCTCGAGATCTACATCCCGAATGGTCCGCGTTTGGGCGATGTGGTTATCGAGGCAAACGGCGTTTCGAAGGCGTTCGGCGATCGTGTGCTCTACGAGGGCCTCGACTTCAAGTTGCCACCTGCGGGTATTGTAGGCGTTATTGGCCCGAACGGAACGGGTAAGACTACCCTCTTCCGTATGATTATGGGCTTGGAGCAGCCAACCAGCGGTACGTTTACCGTAGGTCAGACCGTAAAGCTTGCGTATGTAGACCAGCAGCATAAATCGATTGATCCGGAGAAGACCGTCTACGAGGTGATTTCGCAGAATAGCGACCTGATTACACTCGGCAATCGTCAGGTGCCGGCTCGTGCTTACGTTGCGCGATTCAACTTTACGGGTGCCGACCAGGAGAAGAAGTGCGGCGTACTCTCGGGTGGTGAGCGTAACCGCTTGCACCTTGCTCTTGCACTCAAAGAGGAGGGTAACGTGATTCTGCTCGACGAGCCGACCAACGATATCGATGTAAATACTCTTCGTGCATTGGAGGAGGGTTTGGAGCACTTTGCAGGTTGCGCAGTTGTTATCTCGCACGACCGTTGGTTCTTGGATCGTATCGCTACCCATATCCTCTCGTTCGAGGGCGATTCGAAGGTCGTATTCTTCGAGGGCTCTTACTCCGAGTACGAGGATTGGAAGAAGTTGCAGGGAATGGATACCACGCCGAAGCGTGTTAAGTATCGCAAACTCACTGCTGAACAATAAAACGAAACAGAAAAACTGATATATGGCACAGAAACCGTCAATTCCAAAGGGCACACGCGATTTTTCGCCTGTTGAAATGTTGCGTCGCCAGTATATTTTTGACACTATTGCGGGCGTTTTCCGCACCTATGGATACTCGCCGCTCGAAACTCCGGCAATGGAGAACCTCTCTACCCTGCTCGGTAAGTATGGCGATGAGGGCGATAAGCTGCTTTTCAAGATTCTTAATTCGGGCGACTATGCAGCAAAGTTGCAGCCAGAGGAGTTAACCCAGGCGTCGAAGATTTGCGAGAAGGGCTTGCGTTACGACCTGACCGTTCCGTTTGCGCGCTACGTCGTGCAGCACCAGAACGACATTGCATTCCCATTCAAGCGTTACCAGATTCAGCCGGTGTGGCGTGCAGACCGTCCGCAGAAGGGCCGCTATCGCGAGTTCTATCAGTGTGATGTGGATGTTATCGGCTCGCGCTCGTTGCTCAACGAGGTTGAGTTGGTAGCCATCGTCGAGAAGGTATTCTCCAAGCTCGGTATTGCCGTTACACTGAAGATGAATAACCGCAAGATTTTGTACGGTATTGCAGAGATGATGGGCCACGCCGATAAGATGATCGATATAACGGTGGCAATCGATAAGCTCGAGAAGATCGGTTTGGATAATGTGAAGGCCGAACTCGCTGAGCGTGGTATTGACGAGGCGGCTGTGGCAAAACTTCAACCGATACTTGAGTTATCAGGTACAACGGCCGAGAAATTAGAGACTTTGGCCGAGTTGCTCGCATCGTCAGAGACCGGTATGCTCGGTATCGAGGAGATGCGTACCGTATTCGGCTATATTGCGAAGCTCGGTATCTCGCTCGATGTAGAGTTGGACTTGTCGCTTGCGCGCGGTCTTAACTACTACACAGGTGCAATCTTCGAGGTGAAGGCGAAGGATTATGCCATCGGCTCGATTTGCGGTGGTGGTCGTTACGACAACCTGACCGGCATCTTCGGTATGCCTGACGTATCGGGCGTTGGTATCTCATTTGGTGCCGACCGTATCTACGACGTGATGACCGGCCTGGAGCTCTTCCCCGAGGAGTTGAACTGCTCGACAAAGGTGCTGTTTGTCAACCTCGGCGAGGAGGAGTGTCTGGCATCCCTTAAGGCCGTAGCGCAGTTGCGCGAACAAGGCATTTCCGCCGAGGTATATCCTGATGGCGGCAAGATGAAGAAGCAGATGGAGTATGCCAACCGTCGTTCGATTCCTTATGTGGCAATCATCGGTAGTAACGAGCTTGCCGAGGGCAAGGTTACGCTGAAGAATATGCGTACGGGCGAGCAGGCGGTTGTTAATACCGATTCGCTTGCAGCGCAACTTGGCGAGTAGATAGGACTTGAAACAGTTGAATGATGGTCGGGTAAAATGAAAATACCCGACCATTTTTGTTGCAAAATGTTGTATTGTTCGCAAAAAAGGTCTATATTTGTATAAGATATAACCCAACACACACTAAAACATTTACAAGATGTCATTTAACACAGAGCGCCGCAGCGATAAGGAGGAGTTTGGAGAACAGATTCTTTCTAAAGCAATTAAGGCCGGCCGTCGTACATATTTCTTTGATGTTCGTGCAACGCGCGGCAACGACTATTTTCTGACGATTACCGAGAGCCGAAAGGTTATGCAAAACGATGGTAGTGCCTCTTACGACCGCCACAAGATTTTTCTCTATAAGGAGGACTTCGTGAAATTCTCGGAGGGTTTGGGCGAAGTGATTGATTTTATTCGCCAGAACAAGCCGGAGTTTTTTGAGGAGGAGTCGAAGTAGATTTCGGTCGGAGCGGTCATAGGTGTGATTTGCGTATAGCGTACAATTAAGAGGGATGCGGGTTTTGCCGTTTCCCTTTTTTGTTTTACCTTTGTGGATGTTATGAATATTGTAAAGAGATTATACGATTGGGTGCTTTCGTGGAGCGAGTCGCGTTGGGGTGCGCTGGCACTCTTTGTGTTGGCATTTGCCGAATCGTCGTTCTTCCCGATTCCGCCTGATGTTCTGTTAATTGCATTGTGTATTGGTGCTACGGCAAAGTCGTTCCGCTTCGCAGCGATTTGTCTTGCGGGCTCGGTTTTGGGCGCGCTGGCTGGTTATGCCATTGGCCACTTTGCGTGGCAGACACCGAGCGGAGAGTTTACTGCTTTGGCAAACTTCTTCTTTGAGCACGTCTTTACCATCGAGCAGTTTAATGATGTGAAGGCGCTCTACGACAAGTACGATTTTTGGGTTGTCTTTACGGCGGGATTTACCCCACTGCCATACAAACTGATTACCATATCGGGTGGCCTATTCAGCATCAACCTGCCGATGTTCGTCATCGCGTCGGTTGTGTCGCGTGGCCTGCGCTTCTTTATTTTTGCAGCGCTGATATGGAAGTTTGGGGCACCGATTAAGTCGTTTATCGATAAGTATTTCAATATACTTGCAATTTTGTTTACCGTATTGCTGGTCGGCTCATTCTGGTTGATCGGAAAACTGCTGTAACCGCTTGTGAAACATTTCGGACTCATTGGCTTGCCGCTCGGTCATTCGGCTTCGGCCGACTACTTCGGTGCAAAATTTACCTCGGAGGGAATCGACGCGGAGTATTCGCTCTACGAGTTGGCGAATATATCCGAGGTGGAGTCATTGCGTGGCGTGCTCTCCGGAATGAATGTAACAATCCCATACAAAAAAGCGATTATCCCCTACCTCGCCACCATTAGCGAGGAGGCGCGAGCGATTGGAGCCGTAAACTGCGTGCGTCTGGATGCGACGGGTGCGATGCACGGCTATAATACCGATGTTGAAGGTATTCGTGCAACTCTCGCTCCGTATGCCGAGCAGTTGCGTGGCAGACGTGCGCTTGTGTTGGGTAGCGGAGGTGCGGCAGCGGCGGTGGTCTATGTATTGCGCGAACTTGAAATGTCGTATCAGGTTGTCTCGCGCGATAGCACGCGTGGCGATATAACGTATGAGGCGGTGGATGCATCGTTGCTATCTTCTATTACACTGATTGTCAATACGACGCCTGTCGGAATGCATCCTGCGGTGGAGCAGTGTCCCGGTATCTGCTACGAGGCACTTTCCTCACAGCATCTGCTGTTTGATGTCATATACAATCCGCGTCAGACCGAGTTTTTGAGACGCGGTCTAGCTGCCGGCGCACAAGTGGTCGGCGGTTATGAGATGTTCTGTCGCCAGGCGGAAGCGTCGTGGCGAATCTGGAACGATTAGCGTGTCTGTAGCAGGAATTTTGCCTGCTCGGCATCTTCGGCAGCCACAATCAACTGCGATGGAATAACTCCCGGATAGATGGTCGACATCAGGGAATTTCTGATCTCTACTCTAATTCCTGCACAAGAGAGAATGTTTTTTGCCATTTCGGCCTCGATTGATGTGTTGTATTCAGCGATTACAACCAACTCGTCAGTCTGCATAGTAGTAAGTTTTAGAGCGGTGAAAATATCTTTTCAATATGTAAATTTAACTATTTTATTGAAAACTTGCAACACTTGTGCCGTTATAGGTAAAAAAGTTTTATATTTGTAAAAAATATAAAGTGTGTAGCAAATGTGGCATACGGGAGCGCGAGATTGTGCGCTTCGATGCGCGTAATGATAGCTTTTAATATGTACGATTTCGTTCATCTTCACGTTCACTCCCAATACTCGATATTGGATGGTCAGGCAAGTATTCCGCGACTTGTCGATAAGGCGATTGCCGACGGTATGCGAGGCATTGCCCTTACCGACCACGGTAATATGTTTGGCATCAAGGAGTTTTGGAACTATGTGTGCAAGAAGAACGATGCGAAACACAAGAAGCTTAAGGAGCTGAAGTCGTTGCTCGACAAGATGATGAAACTCTCGGACGAGCACCCCAACATTCCGTCGTACCTTGCCGAGCTGAAGGCCGATGCCGAGCAGCGCAAGGCAGCACTCAATCCCGACTCGGGTTCGGTTTCGGACGAGGTCGATGAATATAACCGCCTGGTTGCCCGTATTGATGAGATTGAGCAGATGGGCAAAGCGTTCGATTTCGATCCGCTCAAGGGCCGCGAAAAGATTATTAAGGAGGAAGCCATTCCCGATTTCAAGCCGATTATCGGTTGCGAGGTGTATGTTGCTCGCAACGGTCTGACCGTAAAGAACAATAAAGAGGATCAGAGCGGTTACCACCTTATCCTGCTTGCCAAAAATGAGAAAGGATATAAGAATCTCATCAAGATCGTATCCAAAGCGTGGACTGATGGTTTCTATATGCGTCCGCGTACCGATCACGCTGAGCTGAAGAAGTACCGCGAAGGCCTGATATGCTGTTCGGCCTGCTTGGGTGGCGAGATTCCGAAATTGATTAATGCCGGCGATTTGGAAGCTGCCGAGAAGGCGGTGCTGTGGCATAAGGAGGTCTTTGGCGATGACTACTATTTGGAGTTGCAGCTCCATAAGGCAACGGTCGAGCGTGCCAATCACGAGGCGTACGAGATGCAGGTTGTAGCGAATGAGCATATCGTGGAGCTCGCTCGCAAGCATAACGTGAAGCTGATATGCAGTAACGACGTTCACTTTATCGACGAGGAGGATGCCGAGGCGCATGATCGTCTGATATGCCTCAATACGGGCCGAGATTTGGATGACCCGAAACGTATGCTCTACTCCAAGCAGGAGTGGCTGAAGACGCGTGCGGAGATGAGAGCCATCTTTGCCGAATATCCCGATGCGTTGGAGAATACGGTCGAGATATGCAACTCGGTGGAGCACTACTCTATCAACCACGACCCTATCATGCCGATGTTCGACATTCCGAAGGAGTTTGGTACGGAGAAGGAGTATCGCGCCCGCCTGACCGAGAAGGATCTCTTCGACGAGTTCACGCAGGACGAGAATGGTCGTGTGGTAATGAGCGAAGAGAACGCGCATAAGAAGATCGCAAAGCTTGGTGGTTACGACCGTCTGTATCGAATCAAGTTCGAGGCGGACTATCTGGCTCACTTGACGATGATCGGAGCAAAGAAACGATATGGCGACCCGCTCTCGGAGGAGGTGGCCGAGCGTCTGCGCTTCGAACTCTATATAATGAAGACGATGGGTTTCCCTGGATACTTCCTTATCGTACAGGACTTTATTGCTGCGGCTCGCGAACAGCTCGATGTGTGGGTTGGTCCGGGTCGTGGATCGGCTGCAGGATCGGCAGTAGCCTACTGTCTGGGAATTACGCAGATTGACCCTATTAAATATGACCTGCTCTTTGAGCGTTTCCTTAACCCCGACCGTATTTCGTTGCCCGATATCGATATCGACTTCGACGATGAGGGCCGAGGCCGAGTGCTCGATTGGGTAACAAAGAAGTATGGCAAAGAGAAGGTTGCCCACATCATCACGTATGGTACGATGGCGACCAAGATGGCGCTGAAGGACGTAGCGCGTGTCGAGCGTCTGCCATTGGCGGAGTCCGACAGATTGTGTAAACTTATCCCTGCGCGTTTGGTCGATCCAAAGGACAAGGATAAGCAGTTGAAGATCAATCTTGCCAATTGCATCAGCGCAATTCCGGAATTGCAGCAAGCCGAAAATTCGGAGGATCCGATTCTGCGCGACACGATTCGCTATGCCCGCAAACTGGAGGGCAATGTTCGTGGTACGGGAGTTCACGCTTGTGGTACGATTATCTGCCGCGACGATATTACGGATTGGGTACCGGTATCGACGGCCGACGATAAGGAGACGGGCGAGAAGATGCTCGTTACGCAGTATGAGGGTGCAGTTATCGAGGATACAGGCCTTATCAAGATGGACTTCCTCGGTCTGAAAAACCTCTCGATTATGAAGGACGCGGTGGAGAATATCCGTCGCATCAAGGGTGTGGAGATTGATATCGACCACATTCCGATTGATGACCCTGCTACATATAAGCTCTATTGCGAGGGCCGCACCATCGGTACGTTCCAGTTCGAGTCGGAGGGTATGCAGAAATACCTTCGCGAATTGGAGCCGAGCGTCTTTGAGGATCTGATCGCGATGAATGCCCTCTACCGTCCGGGTCCGATGGATTATATTCCGGACTTTATCGACCGTAAGATGGGCCGTAAACCTATCGAGTACGATATCCCGATTATGGAGAAGTACTTGAAGGACACCTACGGTATTACGGTATATCAGGAGCAGGTGATGTTGCTCTCGCGTCTGCTTGCGGACTTTACGCGAGGCGAGGCCGATACGCTGCGTAAGGCGATGGGTAAAAAGATTAAGTCGAAGCTGGACGAGTTGCGCCCGAAGTTCATCAAGGGTGGTATCAACAACGGCCACGACGAGAAGATACTGACCAAGATTTGGGCCGATTGGGAGAAGTTTGCATCCTACGCCTTCAATAAGTCGCACGCAACCTGCTATTCGTGGGTGGCCTACCAGACGGCATACCTGAAGGCCAACTTCCCGTCGGAGTATATGGCATCGTTGCTCAGTAGCAACTTGAACGACATCACGACGCTTACGGAGTATATGTCCGAGTGTAAGCGTATGGGTATAAGTGTATTGAGTCCTGATGTCAATGAGTCGATGTTGCGATTCTCGTCAAACAAGGCGGGCGATGTCCGCTTCGGTTTGGCTGCGATTAAGGGTGTTGGCGAGGCAGCTGCTATGTCGATTATAAACGAGCGCGAGAAGAATGGCAAGTACAAGGATATCTACGACTTCTTCGAGCGATTGAACTTCTCGGTTGTCAATCGCAAGTGTTTGGAGAGTATCGCCTACGCAGGTGGCTTTGATTCGTTGTGCGACTTCTCGCGTAGCAAGTTCTTTGCGGCTGATGCACGAGATACCTCCGGAACAATCTTCCTCGACTACCTGGTGCGCTATGGTCAGCGTTTTATCGCCGAAAAGAGTAATGCGCAGCAGAGTTTGTTCGGTGGCGATGGCGGTGTGAGCGATTTGCAACGTCCGCCGGTACCGGTGTGCGAGGAGTGGAATCGCCTGATGGGACTCAATAAGGAGCGCGAAGTGATCGGTATGTATATGACCGCACACCCGCTCGACGAGTATAAACCGTTGATTGATAAGTTGTGTAATGCGACGCTCTCCGATTTGGAGAATCTCTCCGAGTTGGATGGCAAGGAGATTGTGGTGGCGGGTGTTGTTACATCGGCCGAGCAGCGCACTACCAAGGACGGCAAGCAGGTATTCGGTATATTCTCCGTAGAGGACTATGGCGGTCGCTACGAGTTTCGCCTCTACCGCAAGGACTACGAGCGCCTTCGTCCGTTACTCTACGAGGGCTACTATCTGCTGATTCGAGGTAATGTGGTGACGACTACGTTCTATAAGAAGGAGGATGTCGCACGCGAAAATCCGACCGTGCGCGTCGAGTATCGTATCTCGACGATTATGCAGTTACAGGAGGTTGCCGACAGCATTAAGGAGATAAATATCACGGTGCCGGTCGATATGCTCAACGAGCAGTTTGTTGCCGAGCTTACCGAGGCGGTCAAACATTCGCGCGGCAAGGCGACTCTGCGAATGACTCTCGTCGATGCAACGGATGGCGTTACGCTGCGTCTGCACTCGAAGAAGCGTAAGGTGGCGCTCGCCGAGCCACTTGTGGAATTTATGAAGAAGCACGACCTTGATTTTGGAATGGGACAAACATCATAAACAACTTAAAACATAAAATTATGGCATTAGCAATTACAAATGAGAATTACGAGCAGCTGTTAAGCGACAGCAAGCCGTTGGTTATCGACTTCTGGGCAGAGTGGTGCGGTCCGTGCCGCATGGTTGCTCCGATTGTCGAGGAGTTGGCAGAGGAGTATGCCGACAAGGTGAATATCGGCAAGTGCGATGTTGATAGCAACGACGATATCGTTGCTACTTACCGCGTTCGCAACATCCCTACCATCGTATTTGTTAAGGGTGGCGAGGTTGTCGATAAGCACGTTGGCGCTATCTCGAAGAACGATTTGAAGGCAAAGATCGACGCAATGTTGTAGTTGACTGACTGCTTTCTGCGAGTTCTGTCATCCCTTGCCCTCTGCGGGCAGGGGATGATTTTTTTTCTTTATATTGTGTTAGTGTGGTTCATTTTTCCAAGCTTTTTATTACCTTTGCAATTGGACTGGAGAATATTCAGTCTATTTAGATGGCATTTAGGCTATTGTTTTTTGTCAAGTAAAACGACCAAATTATTACTACGAACAAACAATAGGCACGTTAAATGCCCACGCTGTTGTGGCGTGGGTGTGCTTATGTTCGTATGGGTGCTTGGTCGTACCTTCTTGACAAGTAAGCGCTATCCACGCTTCTCTTTTTTTGAGTTAAACGGTTGCTGTCTATGGCTTGACGCTTATGTTTAACTTAAATTTCAAAGTATTATGAAAAAGATTTTTGGATTGATGTTGTTATGTGCAGCATCTATGTTGTATTCTTGTGAAAAAGAGTATATTCCACAAGAAGTTGAGCTGTCTTTAGACTACACTTTTGTCGAAAGTGGTAATATGTCGCGAGCAACAGGAAGTGAGGTTTATGCTGATTTCTATAATAAGTATATAGAGACAAAGGTCCTAACCCCCAAAAAGTATGAATTGACTTTTGTCAATAATGAAACAAAAGCAACGACTACAATAAATGGTAATTGGGATAGAAAAGACGGAATAAGACTTTTAGAAGGTAGCTATACGGTAGTTGGAAGTTCGCGACCTGTTGTAAAATATGAGTTTTCTGATAGTTTATTTTTGTCTTTTAATGAGGTGGTAGATATAAAAAAGGATGATACAGATCTATTGTTAACAGCTTTGCACGATTCATTTCTTCTTATGTTTGATGTTGACAATACGGCAAAGATTGATTTAAAAACAACTGTATTAAGTAGTGGATCTCCTGAAAAACAGGTGATAAAGGATGATAAATTATATTGGCTCTTTTTGCAAGATGTTGTAAGTAGTTTCGGTAGTAACTATTTTTACACATTAAAAATCTATAGAAAAGATGGTAATAATAGTAATGTCGTATTAAAAAATATGCCTTTCGAGAAAGGCAAATATTACTACTTTAATGATCTCACAAATTCATTCAATATTCCACCAATGGAGTCAGGAAATTAATATGTGCTAAAAGTATTAATATTATGAGCGAATTATCATCTTCTTTGTCTGATAAATATTTTAATCAGAACTTGATTTGTTTTATCATAGGTGTATTGTGCGCGGCAGGTGCCGATTATTGTAATCTACATTGTTTGATGTGGGTGAGTGTAATGTTGTCAATATTGTCGTTTTGCTCATTGTGTTTTACTATATGTTTTTATACAATAGAGTATTGTCGCAGAAAGTATTACAAATCAAAATGTTATAAATTACGATATATTTACATACAAGATGTCGTGAAAAATGCACAAATGGCCCAAAATGCTTGCGGACATAAAATTATAAGATGGTGATGTATTCATGAGTTTATATTGCAACAAAGGCGTATTCTTGCGAATACGCCTTTGTCGTAGAAGAATATTACCCCTACCCGAGAATCTGGGCAGAGTGGTGCGGTCCGTGCCGCATGGTTGCTCCGATTGTCGAGGAGTTGGCAGAGGAGTATGCCGACAAGGTGAATATCGGCAAGTGCGACGTCGATAGCAACGACGATATCGTTGCTACTTACCGCGTTCGAAACATCCCTACCATCGTTTTTGTTAAGGGTGGTGAGGTTGTCGATAAGCACGTTGGCGCTATCTCGAAGAACGATTTGAAGGCAAAGATCGACGCAATGTTGTAGTTGATTACCCTGCCTTAATGCAAAGCCCCCTGCTTGAAGCAGAGGGCTTTTTACGTTTTATAGGCAATACTATGCCGAAAGGTATTGCCGATTTGCAAAAAGTTGTTTATTTTTGTAAAGTCGTGGACGTTGTTCCTGTGGCAAATATATTTTTACGAAAGTGTTTTCGCTTTTGTCCTTCTTAGAGGATGTGTGAGTTTTCAATACAAGATGGTGAACAACTGCATTTAACGGTGTAGGTTTTAATTGGTTGTCTTGTGTGGTTTATTTGCAGTTCTCTGGTTGATAAGCGAAATCGGCTCTACACTTATCGTTTTATATAATGGACTGTAAGGAGTCGGCGGTCGAAAGAAAACCTAAACCAAAATGAAAAAACTTTTTATTTTCGCACCCATTTTGCTGGCGGTGCTGTTGTTGAGTTCGTGTGGAGCACAGCTTTATCATTCGTCGAACCGAAATCAGTCTGAAACACAGGTTGTTTTGAACCAGAAGAACTTCCGTGTTGTTGGTGAGGCGCAGGGTAGCGCAAAGGCAACTTATGTATTCGGTATCGGCGGTTTGTCGAAGAAGTCGATGCGTTCGAATGCCGTTTCGGAGATGTTTAAGGCTGCAAACTTGTCGGGCTCGCAGACGATTATCAATATCAATGTAAAGGAGTCGTATGCCGGTCTGCCACCATTCTATATGAGAAGAATCTTTACTGCAACAGGAACAATCGTAGAGTTTACCGAGTAGTAATTTCAGATATTACAATAACAGCGTATGTAGAGCAAATCTGCATACGCTGTTTGTTTGGTATAGGTGCGCTGACAGCTACCCTACTTTTTTGGCACTGCTCTACCCGAGAATCTGGGCTGCGTGGTTTTTTGTATCGACCTTTTCGATTATCTCGGTTAGGATGCCCTGCTCGTCGAAGATAAAGGTGCGACGGAGCGTGCCGACGCAAGTCTTGCCGCAGAACTTCTTCTCGCCCCACGCACCGAAGGCCTGCAACATCTGGGTAGAGGTGTCGGAGAGGAGTGTGAACGGTAACTCGTACTTGTCGATGAACTTGCGGTGCGACGCTGCGCTATCCTTGCTTACGCCAACGACGTTATAACCGCGTGCGAGGAGCGCTTCGTAGTTGTCGCGCAGACTGCACGCCTCAGCCGTACAGCCACTTGTGTTGTCCTTCGGATAGAAATATACGATTGTCTTTTTGCCTATGAGGTCAGCCGATGTAACCTTCTCGCCGTCTTGGTTCACAACCTCGAAGTGCGGCATTTTATCTCCAATTTTCAACATAATTTTGTGGTATTTGATTCAGTTGGTAACAAATTGCTTGCCGTAGCACTACCCTACGATATACTTTCCACCCGGCAGACGCGACACTACGCTCGCAAGCAATGCGCAGATGACAAACGTCGCAATGGCGATGGCGAATATTGCCGGCAGAGTCGGTGTGCCCCACGCCGAGATGATAGCGTGTGCCGTAACGAGTATAAAGATATGCATTAGGTAGATGCCGTAACTTACATTCGATATGTGTTTTACGAGCGGATAACAACGGCCTGCAACCGAAATCTTCTTGAAGATAAGGAACAATGCAATGGCAGTCATTGCTACGCCAGTCGAGCAGAATCGCCAACTCTGCTCCATCAGCACGGCAAGGTCGATGCTCTCGTTAACCGGAAACTGCTTCGGAATCTGCATCCAAAACCAAGCAGCCGTAATAGCATAGCCCGCGAGAAACATCGGCACAGCAACGGCAAGCGTCTTGCGCCACGACCAATCGATGTAGGTTCGGATGTAGTGGCCAAGCACAACATAGCCAATAAAGCCGCTCGTGTAGTAGAGCGCACCAAATTCGTTCCAGTTCGCCTCGCCCCACAACTCGCCACGCGAGAAGATTGCGATAGCTGCCTGACGCAGAAATGGTGCAAGCGTCGTGAAAGCCCACGCTGCAAGGAATATCTCCTCGCCACGACGTGATACGCGCTCAATCCACGGCGAGAAGAGCGGCATTGCAACATAGACACCGATAATCATATAGCAAAACCATAGATGACCGGCAGAGTCGGGAAAGTTGAGTAGCAGGTGCTTAAGGTTTGATACGATGTCAATTTCTCCACCACTACCCCACATCGGCACAACCGCATAGAGCAATGCCCATACCGCTAACGGAATACCTACGCGCACTACTCGACGACGGAAGAAATCGCCGGTCGGCATCTGCAACGGGAAGAGCAGATAGCTACTCGTAAGAATAAAAAGCGGCACGGCGCAACGCAGGGCCGAGTCGATGAGCGTAACCCAAAGAGCGTCGGCTGCGTTAGCGATATAAGTACCTTTGCCTCCAAGGTAGTATGGCTCGCACGCGTGAACGAGAATGACCATAAAGCACGCCGTAACGCGCAGATAGTCGAGAAAGACGATACGTTGCTGATTCTGTTGCATAGCAGTTTGGCTGTTTGTTTGATGCAAATATAGCAAATTCAAACAAATAAACCTACTATTTCATCACGCCGAAATAGCTGCTGCGAATAATTTTCTCTTCCAAATCGTAGATGCGTTTAAGGCGCTCGTCGGTAGTCGTGGCGTAGTCGCAGTTGTCAAAATCAAACTCTTGCGTCGCTTCGATATCAGTCATCGGTGGAAATAATCCGGCATAACCATCCGGTCGCAACCCCATCAACTGCAACATCGTTGGATATACTTGGCTGTGGCAGAAGACAACATCCTTATTGCGCTTATTCTGCTCAGTCCAATCAGCCCCCGTATTGATAAATATCGCAGGAATATACGGCGATAACTCTTGGCGCATAGCATCGGAACAATATACATCGGATGGCTTGTGGTCAGATGTTATAACAATGAGAGTTTCATCGTATATGCCGTGATCTATTAAAGTGTTGATAAGAGTTGTAATTTGCTCATCAAGATATCTCGCACGACGCATATATTCGTGCAGGTGCGAATCTTTGATATTAGAGAATTTGGCGTCGTATATAATATTGTGGTCCTCGCACCATTCAGAGTGCATATTGCTTGGAACGAGTATGACGCAAAAGGATTGATCTAAGTTTTTTACTGTAGCAGTTGCAAATTCAAATAGAGACTTATCGTCAATCCAATTGTGTTTATTATAAGATGTATTTGGTATGCCCTGTTCGATTTCTTCTAGACCGAAGAGATTATTCAGTGATAGTTGTTTATTAACGATATCTTGCTGCCAAAAATTAGATTTGCTGCTAACAATGGATGCTGTATAACAACCATCTCGTTTGATCATATCCAACGAGATAGATGGATATTGATTGTTGGGGAAATCTGCGACAAAGATAGCATTACGCAAACCGTGCAGACCAGTCATTACGACAAATTGTCCACCTATTGACATTGCGCCCTGTGAAAGTTGTTTAACTCGAGGACAATAAAGGGTAGACTTCGAATTACATAACGAGTATAGAGTAGGCATATATTCACGATGAATACAATCTGTGGACATTGCCTCCATAAGTAATATTATAAGATTCTTTTTAGGGATAACATCGTCCGGAGTAACAGTATTGAAATCTGCAATGTTGTTGTCTAAAAGAGACTGTATCTCATCTTGCTCTTCTTTCGTTAGTTCAATGTTGCTATCTGGGTTCCATAATTGATATGATAATGACGGCAGTAGGCCAAAAGCACGATAACTTTTAATAGGCCCCATTGCATAATTTAGATGCGTTTGGTTGTGTAAACCAGTTATATGCCATTGCAGAACTCGAATAATTCCATATACTGGCACAGATGTAACGAGTAGATATATTGCTGTAATACAAAGTTGGCCTTTGAACGCAAATGAGTATAATCTATCCTTTAGTTTTATATAAACATATATTGCAAAAGCAGGTATGATGATAAAGAGAATGTCATACCAATACATAAGTGATATAATGCTGTCGGTTATACCGTTTAATTGCTGAAATTCAAACATCATATTAAACGGGAAACATATACCGAAGCTTCTAAAATATAACAGATTCATATATGCAACAATAGTATAAATAACAGTTGCATATATCATAGCCGGGAATGATCGCTTACCTAAAACAGAAAAAATACCTAAGATAATACCAGCGTGAAATAGTGCGTGAATAATCACACGGATAGCATCAATAAGTCTAAAACCATCTTCAAAATTGAAGATAATAGGTCCGAGAACTTCAGTTGCTGTCCAAAATAGAACAACCGTAAAATATAAAGCAATATGTATCAATATTTGCTTTGTTTTTTCAGACACTTGCATACGTTCTGTGCTATCTGCAACTCCAACAGATACTATAATGTTTTTTCAAAAAGTGTGGGGTTGATTAGTTCTTTACGACTAATACACTTTGATAAAACGACTTTGGCAAAAATACAAAAAAGGTCGCCTATTTGCAACAAATAGACGACCTTTGTGAGGTTGTGTACTGAATTTATCTCTTTTCGCTTTCGATAAGCGAAATCGAGCGCTGGATAAAGTCCGAAAGGTTTTTACCTTTGAGCATTCCGTTCGAGAGCAGAGCAAGGTCGATAATCTGGCGTACGAGGGTATTCTCTTTGCCGATTTCGCGTAGGCGCGTATTGCGCTCGTCGCGAAGCATTACAACCTTCTCCGAAAGCTCGGCGCGCATCGTCTTCTCCTCGGCCGTGAGTTCCTCCTCTTTCTTGTCCTTCACAACCTCCTCGAAACGATTCTCCTCGGCTACGGCAGCGTCGATCTTCTTGGTTATGCTCTTCAGCTTGTCGCCATACGCCTTCTCGACATCGGAGAGAATGTCGATTACGATCGGGTGGTTGCCGTTGACGGTGATGGTGAAGTTGTCCGGCATCTGTCCGTAGAATTGGCTCATACTGCCACCGCTCATCTTTGCCATCTCCTTCATTCGGCGCATAAACTCATCCTGCGTAATTACGATTGGTGCTTCAGTTGCCGACATCGGCTCGAAGGCGATATTGTAGTGAATCTTCTCGTCCTCCGGCATCTGGCTCTCGAATACCGGACGCATCAAATCCTGCTGCTGCTCCGAGAGCGACATCTTCATATCGTCACGCTTCTGAATCAGCTTCTCAACGATATCGCTATCGACGCGCACGAAACGAACGCCCTCGTTCTTCGACTCGTACCAATTGATATAGTGGCTGTCGAGCTGGCCGTTCATCTCCAATACGTCGTAACCCTTCGCCTTTGCTGCCTCGAGGAACGAGTGCTTAGCTACGGCATCATCAACGTAGAGCACAATCAGCGTATTGTTCTTGTCGGTCTGATTCTCCTTGATTGCCGAAGTGTACTCCTCAGGCGTGAAGTATTTGCCGTCGGTGTTCTTCCACAACATACACGACGAGGCAGTCTTCTCGGCAAACTTCTCGTCGGTGAGGATGCCGTACTGGATGAAGATTTTCAAGTCGTCCCACTTCTGCTCATACTCGGCACGCATCGTTGCAAAGAGCTCATTGAGTCGCTCGGCAACCTTACGCGTAATGTAGCCCGAAATCTTCTTCACGTTCGAGTCGCTCTGCAGGTACGAACGCGACACGTTGAGCGGAATATCCGGCGAGTCGATAACGCCGTGCAGCAGCGTAAGGTACTCAGGCACGATGCCCTCCACCTGGTCGGTTACGAACACCTGGTTGCAGTAGAGCTGAATCTTGTTCTTCTGAATCTCGAAGTTGTTGTGGATTCTTGGGAAATAGAGCACGCCCGTCAGGTTGAACGGATAGTCGATGTTCAGGTGAATGTAGAACAACGGCTCGTCGCTCATCGGATAGAGCTCCTGATAGAACTCTTTGTACTGCTGCTCGGTGATATCGTTCGGCTTGCGAGTCCAAAGCGGCTCGATATTGTTGATTACGTTATCCTTCTCGGTATCAACATACTTGCCGTCCTTCCACTCTTTGACTTTGCCGAATACGATTGGAATAGGCAGGAAGTGGCAATACTTGCGGAGCAACTCGCCCACTTTCGACTCCTCGCTATACTCGGCGCAATCCTCCGACAAGTGCAGAACGATGCTCGTACCGCGCTCACGCTGCTCGTCGAGCTCCTCCATTTCGTATTCCGGCGAGCCCGTGCAGCTCCAATGTACGGCTTTTGCTCCCTCCTGATACGACTGTGTGAATATTTCAACCTTGTCCGAGACCATAAATGCCGAGTAGAAACCCAAACCGAAGTGGCCGATGATTGCCTGATTCTGATACTTTGCGAGGAACTCCTCCGCGCCCGAGAATGCAATCTGGTTGATGTACTTATCCACTTCGTCGGCTGTCATACCGATACCGCGATCGGTAACGGTGAGCGTCTTGGCTGCGCTATCAACCTTGATGTCGATATTCGTATTGCCGAGTTCGCCTGCGAATACACCTGTTGCTGCGAGTGTTTTGAGTTTCTGCGTAGCATCGACAGCATTGGAAACCAACTCACGCAAAAAGATTTCGTGGTCGGAGTACAAGAACTTTTTGATTACGGGGAAGATATTTTCGGTAGTTACCCCAATTTTGCCGTTTTTCATATTGTTATAGTTTTTAATTGTTTTTCTGTTGTAGTTATTACGGCATAGTATAAATCAAAGTGTATGCCAATACGCTAAAGCGTGGCACTCTCTGCCAAAGTGTCATATCGAGCAGGTAAGGATATGACAAAACGGTCTGTTTTGTCGGTCGTAAGATGTGTTTGGCGTGCGGGCGGAGTCGGTCGGCTACCAGCGGGGCTCTTCGATTTTAATACCCTTATCGCGTAGTATCGAGAATAGTTCCGGCAACTCTTTGGGTTCGCACCAGCTAATTCCTCGCCAGGTGCATTTACCATCGGTCGTATATACCTTTATCATACTACTGCGTCCACCGTAGAATTTGATGCGAACAATATCGCTCAAAGCCCACGATTTGCTGCGATTTAGATAGAGATGTCGTACGGTCAGATGTTGATCGTCGAGCACTATATAGTTCGTACGCGACATATCGACATAACATACTGCGAAATAGACGGCTACAAGTCCTAACCACCAAATGGTAAATCCTACCATTGCAAGTGCCATAAGGGCACAGATCACACAGAAAGTATACGAACATCCGCTCATAAATAATAGCGGCTTTTTATCACACTCCTTGATTTTGAACTCTCTCATATCGCTTGGTGTTAGTTTTGAACGTTTCGGGTGCTGTGTTCCTTGAGGTATGCCGCTGCAAAGATATATTGCGCAGTGAAATAGGTGGTCATAATCAGCAGGCCGGCGTGAGATATATGCTCGACAAAGCGGTTAATTGCGATGCACGAATCCGAAAAGATAAACAGCAGAGCTGCTGCGATATTCCACGCGCGATATGGTGAGCGACAAGCAATAGCCGAGCCCGCCATCGTAGCGATTATGACGATGTATATGGAGCACGCCACAGCCTCAGTCGGTTTGCTGATATGGCTGATGACTATCACGCCAAGCGCAACGACCATAACGCCCAATATCGACCATAGGGCGACGCTTGTACGATCGATAGTTGCACGACGGACAAAATGCACAAAATAGGCAATATGTGCTATGGCAAACATCGCAATTTGAAGGATAAACTCTTTGTGTTCGCCCGCTAAATCTCCACACGCCGAGAATAGCAAAGCTAGTGGCAGCACTCCCCTGCTACGCCATCCGCCTATGAGAGTTGCAAGGCAGAGAAAAAGCACAGGCGATGTCTTGACCAAATCGCGCATCAGCTGACCATCGAAGCCCAACGCAGGGCAAGAGAAGTAGGCCACGACCAAGGCGGCAAAAAGGATGGTCGTAATGATGATATGGTACGAGCTGCGCTTCATTCGTTACTCAAAATATGGACGCAGGCGGTCGATTAACACTTGTGGAGCACGGCACGGACGCAGACGCTCCATATTGACATATCCGAGTCGTGTGCGGCCAGTGTTGAGCAGTTTGCCCTGCTCGTTGAATACCTCATACTCGACATCCATCTTTGCGGCAGGCAACTCCTTGATGGTTGCGCGAATCGTCAGCAGGTCGTCGTAATAGGCCGGAGCTTTATACTTCGACTCAACCTCTACAATAGGCGTCATTACGCCCATCTTCTCCATCTCGGAGTACGGAATACCCAGATTGCGGAACATCTCCGTACGGGCGATTTCGTAGAATGCAATATAGTTGGCGTGATAGACGACACCCATCTTGTCGGTGTCGCGATAGATGACTCTGTATTTTACCTCCGAAGTAATCATAACTCAATAATTGCTTTTATGTTTTGAGCATTTGTGCGGATGGTGCCGTCGGCAAGAATCTCCACACTGCTCGGTGTGCCGTTTACCAATGCCTCGTATGTGCCCACCGGTGGTAGCAACTTGTACGGACTCTCCGGCTTTATGCGGCCACACTCGTCCGTCATACCTATAATAATATAAGGATGGCCCGACAGACGTTCGGCACGCGCCATGTCGCCACTCTCGATGACTTGTCTGATGATTGTCGAACTGACCTTATTATCGTCGACCGTATGTTGGACAACTTCCGTAACCTTCAACTCGCACTCCTTGGTTGCGAGATAGTCGTAGTTACCGCTTTTGTTATGACCGAAACGATGGTTGTAGCCGACAACAAGTTCCTTGATGCCGAGCCGACCGATAATGTAGTTACTGATAAACTCCTCGTGCGAGAGTCGGCTGAAACGCTCGTCAAACGGAATCACGACCATATAATCTACCCCGTAGCGCTCCAACAGCGCCGCCTTCTCCTCGATGAGCGACAGCAGATGAAAATTATCACACTGTCGCAGCGTGATGCGCGGATGCGGCTCGAAGGTCAGCACCAACGCTTCGCCTCCGACTGCTGCGGCACGTCGGACCACTTCGCCGATAAGCACTTGATGACCTCGGTGTACGCCGTCGTACGACCCCACCGTTGCCACCGGATGGTGCATTGTCGGAATAGTGTCCCAGCCGTAGATAATCTTCATCGTTTACTGATTGTTATTGTTCTCCTCGTTGGCTTTAACGAAGTAGGCAACCTTTTCGAGAATGGTAGTAATATCGTAGTTCTCGACAACGATACCCTGCGGGAAGTTGAGCGGTGCCGATGTGAAGTTCAGTACACCTTTAATGCCGGCATTCACGATAGGCACAACTAACTCCGTCGCCGCCTTGGTCGGGAGCGACACTACGACAATGCTTATGTCGTTGTTCGAGACCACATCCTCAAACTCGGACATATGGTAGCACGGAATATCGTCTATCGTATGCCCCACCTTTTGTGGGTCGATGTCGAATGCCGCCGTAATACGCAACTTCAACTGTTTGCTGTTGAAGTATTTGGTGATCGCCTGGCCGAGGTGGCCCATACCGATTATGGCGATATTCATATCGTTCTTGCTGTAGAGGATATTGTTGATGAAGTCGATAAGTACCTTAACATCGTAACCCTTCTTCGTGTCGCTCGAAAAGCCGATAAGCATCAGATCGCGACGCACCTGCACGGCTGTAATGCCGTGAATACCCGCCAGAACGTGCGAAAAGACGTGCGTAATACCCTGTCTGTGGCACGATAATAACGTGCGGCGATACTCGCTCAAGCGCTCGATGGTCTTTTCCGGTATGTTTGTAGCAAATGCTGACATCTCTATTCGGTTGTTATTGTGAAATTGCTGTTATAGTTCACTCTCACCCACTCCTGATTTGCACGGACACGAGTTGTGTCGGTCTGGTTTAAGTCGAATCGGTATGGCGTCTGCAGTGGCGATAAGAGTGAGTCGTTACACAATTCGTCTGCGCCCTTGTAGAGCGAACGAATGAAGATAACTGCCGCGTCGTATCCGCGATAGCTATACAGCGATGGTGTCGAGCCAAACGCCTTAACGTACTTGCCGATGAAGTCGCGAATCACGCTGTTGCTCTGGTCGACGTGGTAGGTCGAGAGCATCACGATATTGTTGGCAAAGAAGAGCGAACGGTCGATATTGCGATAGCGATTCCATTTACTGTTGCCAAACACAACGTATGGAGCAACGCTACGCGAGCGTGCCGTCATCGATATTTTGGCCGAAGCCAACGCTGCCAATATCCGGTCGAGTTCGATCTCGCTTGCGGCAAGGATTACAAACACAGTCTCACGATCGCTATCCAACAGCGGCGATAAATCGCTTGGCGAATCGGGAACAATAGCACCCGCCTCACGATCCTTCAAACGCTTTTCGATTATAGACGGATGTTCGTAGATGTAGTGGTGAGTAGAAAACGGCGTTGAGCCAAGAATCGTGCGTACCTCGCCGGCGAAGTCCTCATCCGTGCTATCCGATGTTATAAACACAACGCGTTTGCTGCCATCGAAGAGCGAACGTACCTTGTCGTACTTCGTGCTGATTGTCGGCGACATTTGGAATACCACGTCGCTATTTGTCTGCGTAAGATTAGCAAGTGGCGACACAACCGGAATTGCTCGTTCGCCCTGCTCGCCGAATCTATCGGCATCACAAGGTCGTCTCTCTGCAAAGTTAGCAACCGGAATAAGCTCGTTTTCGTAGACCGGGCCGACAATAATATCGGTGCACGATGTAAGCTCATCGTTCTCCAAAAAGCTCTTTATCTGCTCGGCATTGCCCGCTGCACTACCCGTCTCGGTGTTGACGAGCGAGATGGTTGCCGAATAACCCTCCTTGCGAATACGATCTGCACCCAACAGAAAACCCTGATAGAAATCGAGATAGTTTTGGGCCGGCTTGCCGTTCTTTACGATAGGCAACATCAGCGAAACATACGCTTGTTGATCGGACGTAAGGTACTTGAATTTGAGTCCCGACGCTGCATTATCGCCATCAGCGCCCGTAGGTTCCTGTGCAGCAAGAGTATCAATTGACATCTTTGGCACTTTGATTATCAGGCCTTCGCGAATATCCGACTCTTCGTTCATTCGATTAAGTGCCAACAAATCGGAGGTTGTCGTACCGAAACGCGATGCGATATTTTCAGCACTTTCGCCCGAATGCACAACGTGGTACGAATAGTCGGCGTCGGTAACAACGCTATTCATCGCCTCGCTATGCTTAACAATCTCCTCCTTGCTCTCCGTCTCGTCCGTTCGACCTATTTCGCTGCGACGAATATAGAGAACCGAGCCGATTGCCAAATGTGCTTGGTCGACATTCTTGTTGTCCTCCAGCAGAGCATCAATCGAAATCGAATACTTGCGCGATATGGAATAGAGTGTATCGCCTTGTTTTACAACGTGGGTTGTGTACTCTTTCTTCGAGCGTTTAACGTGTGAATTTTTTGGCTCGGTGTATGGAATCTTGATCGACTGACCAATCTTCAAACCATCGGCAAGTACGGGATTGTTCGACGTGATCTCCTCCATCGACACTCCGTAACTCTTCGATAGCGCATACAGAGTGTCATTCTTGACAACCGTATGCACCACATATCGCACACCGTCTATATAGACAATCTGCTCTGCTTCCTGTTGTTGTGCAAACGCCCAGCCGCAGCCACACAATATGGCGCACAACGCGGCTAATGCCGTTTTGCGTATGTCTCTATTCATTCGTCTGTTTTAGAACTTTTTCGCTCTTAATCTGATTTCCGTAATAATCTTCTTGGTGTATTGAGGGAAATCGCCATTCATCATCCAGTCGTAGTAGCTCGGCTCGGTCGCAAATATCTTCTCGACCGACTGACCGCGATACTTACCGAATGTAAATACCTCCTCACCCTTCTCGTTGTAACCGATGCGTCCTGCGAAGTCGGCAGTCTCGCCTCGCGACGAGAACTTAGCCAACTGCTCCACGTCGTTCTCCAGATCGGGATACCTGTCCAACTGCGCTTTCAGCACCTCGTAAGTGGCCAAAGTATCGGCTTCGGCACCGTGCGCCGCATCGCCCAACTCCTTGTTGCAGTAGAATCGGTATGCGGCAACGAGTGTGCGCTCCTCCTTCTTATGGAAGATGTTTTGCACGTCGATATAGCGACGGTTGCGAAAATCGACATCTACACCTGCGCGCAAAAACTCCTCGACCAACACGGGGAGATCGAAGCGGTTGGAGTTAAATCCGCCGAAATCGCACCCCTCCATAAACTCTTTGAGCGACTTGGCGACCTGCTTGAAAGTCGGCTGGTTACGTACATCGTCGTCGGTTATGTGGTGGACATCCGACGCCTCCTTCGGGATTGGAATGGTCGGATTGATTCGGCGCGTCTTTATGATTTGTTCTCCGTCCGGCATAATCTTCACGAGCGAGATCTCCACAATGCGGTCACGCGAAGTGTCCACACCCGTAGTCTCCAGATCGAAGAAGATTATCGGACGCGTAAGTTTGAGTTCCATCTACCCTATCGATTACGAGTTAATCATCATAGGCATCAGGAGCATCAACGTGCTGCTTGCCTGCTTGTCATCGTAAACCGGCTTGAACACACCTGCGCGCGATGAGTCTGCCAACTCTACCAATACGGTCGGAGTCTCGATATTTGAGAGAATCTCAACGAGGAAGGTCGACTTGAAACCAATGGTAATAGTCGTACCCTCGTAGCTGCACGAGAGCGACTCGTTAGCCGAAACGTAGAAGTCGAGATCCTGTGCAGTGAGCGTAACCTTATTGTCGGCGATATCCATTCGGATAAGATTTGTCGTAGGGTTAGCACAAACAGCCACACGCTTGATGCCGTTTACGAGCTCGATGCGGTCGATGAGCATCTTGTTCGGATTGGCAGTTGGGATAACGGCATTGTAATTAGGATAGTTACCCTCGATAAGGCGGCAGATGAGTGTGCTGTGCTCCAACGTAAACATTGCGTTGTTCTTGTCGAAACTCATCTTGATCTCACCATCCTCCTTGAGCAGCATTGCCTTCAAGAGGTTTGCCGGCTTTTTTGGCAGGATGAACGATGCGGTAGCGCCACCCTCGATCTCGGTAGTGAACTTAACGAGCTTGTGAGCATCGGTTGCCACGCAGGTGATACCCGCGCTGTCGAGGTTGAAGTATACACCATTCATTACCGGACGCAACTCGTCGTCAGCCGTTGCGAAGATGGTCTTATTGATACCGTTTACGAGCGTGTCAACGTCGAGCGTTACATCGGTCTTCTCCTCGGAGAGTGCCTGGATGGTCGGATAGCTGATTGGGTTAGCACCCGGAACCGACGAGCCACCACTGCGCCACGAAATCTTAATCTCCCAATTTGCGTCGTTTACATCGAGTACGAGCGGCATCTCCGAGCACTCCTTCAACACGTCGAGCATAAGCTTGGCCGGCGCTGCAACCATACCCTCGCGCTCTACGTTGTCAACCTTCAATCGGCCTACCAACGTGGTTTCGAGGTCGGAGGTGGTTACCTTCAACTCGCCATCCTTCAACTCCATCAAGAAGTAGTCGAGGATTGGGAGTGTGTTCTTGCTGTTGATTACCTTACCCGTAGTTGCCAAAAGCGACAACAGTGCGGAACTTGATACTGTGAATTTCATAACTAATCTTCTGTTTTATTTTTGTTTGTCTATTCTCTTTACAATGTTGCGAGTTTATCGAACGCCGTTGCAATCATTTGGCGCACGAACGGTTTATAGTCGGTGCAAGCATCGAGCGCCACGCGCTGAGCGATAATCGTACAGATGGTTGCTGCACGGTGGCCCATCAGGGCTGCTAAACCGGCCAGAGCCGAGCTCTCCATCTCGAAGTTGGTGATTCGGCGACCGTTATACTCGAAGCTCTCGATCTTCTCGTTCAGATGCAGATCCTGTGGCTGCAAGCGCACCCAACGGCCCTGCGGAGCATAGAAGCCCGGAGCGGCAATCGTGATACCCTCGCGTGTTACATCCTTGAAGTGCTCGAAGAGGCCTTTGTCTGCATCAATGAAGTATGGTTTTGTCAGCAATTCGTTCCAGCCGACGTGCTTCATAAAGCTCTGTTCGATATCCAAATCGCAGACCTCGTTACGACCGGCATAGTAGTTGAGCAGGCCATCGAAACCGACCGACGTGCGCGAGAATACCGGCTCACCCACCTTGATATCGGGCTGCAATGCACCCGAAGTACCCAGACGAAGCAGAGTCAGCTGGCGGAACTCGTCCTTCACTTGGCGAGTTGCGAAATCGATGTTTGCCAATGCGTCTAATTCAGTAACGCAGATGTCTATATTATCCGTTCCGATACCGGTCGAAAGGACGGTCATACGCTTACCCTTATAAGTACCGGTTATGGTGTTGAACTCGCGGCTGGAAACCTCGCACTCTTTTGTGTCGAAAAACGACGCAACAAGCGCTACTCGACCGGGGTCACCGACCAAAATAACGATGTCGGCCAACTGCTCCGGCTTCAAATGCAGGTGAAATATCGAGCCATCATCGTTGATTATCAGCTCCGATGCGGGGATTACTCTCTTGTTTTCCATAGTCGTTAATGTCTTGTATAAAAAACTAAAAATTTGATAATTGGCATAAAAGTAATATATTTACATCGTATTTCAAAGAAAATGCAAAACTTTTTTATTTTTAAATAAAAACTGCAATAAAAAACATAGATTTATGACACTTATAAAATCAATTTCGGGAATCAGAGGAACAATTGGAGGTGAGATTGGCGAAAATCTTACTCCGATCGACATTGTTAAATTTACGGTCGCATATTCGCGCTTCATCAGCGAGAAGCATTCTGGCAAACGTCTGCGCATTGTTGTAGGACGTGATGCCCGTATCTCCGGCGAGATGGTGAACGATATCATCGAGGGTACGTTGCTCGGTTGCGGTGTCGATGTGATAAATGTCGGTCTGTGTACCACTCCCGGAACGGAAATGGCGGTAATCACGCATCAGGCAGATGGCGGTATCATTATCACCGCATCGCACAATCCAAAGCAGTGGAACGCACTGAAACTTCTCAACGAAAAGGGAGAGTTCCTGAACGATGCCGAAGGTAAGCGTGTTCTGGCATTGGCAGAGGACGAATCGTTCGATTTTCCTGATGTTGACTCGCTTGGCAAAGTCGTTTTAAGAGAGGATTTTAACACAATGCATATAAAGCAGGTTCTTGGTCTGCGAATGGTTGACGTGGAGCGTGTTCGCAACCGCCGATTCAAGGTCGTTGTCGATGCTGTAAACTCCATTGGCGGAGTGGTTATCCCTGCCCTCTTGGAGGAGTTGGGTTGCGAGGTTGTAAAGGTTAATTGCGAGCCGACGGGATTGTTTGCTCACAACCCTGAACCACTGCCTCAAAATCTGACCGAAATCTCGGAAGTAGTCGTTCGCGAAAAGGCCGATTTGGGTATTGTTGTCGATCCGGATGTTGACCGACTCGCGTTTGTTTGCGAGGACGGCTCGATGTTTGTCGAGGAGTATACGCTGGTGGCTGTTGCCGACTATATACTTTCGCAGACGGTTGGTAATACCGTGTCAAATTTGAGTTCATCGCGTGCGTTGCGCGACGTAACAGAGTCGTATGGAGGAGTGTACTCGGCTTCTGCTGTTGGCGAGGTAAATGTTGTAGCAAAGATGAAGGAGGTTGGAGCCATTATCGGTGGCGAGGGTAACGGAGGAGTAATCTATCCGGAGTTGCACTACGGTCGCGATGCGTTGGTTGGAACGGCCCTGTTCCTTACTTATTTGGCTATGCGCGATATGACTATGACCGAGCTGCGCCGCAGCTATCCGGCATACTTTGCATCGAAGAACAAAATCGAGCTTACGCCGGCTATTGATGTAGATAAAGTATTGGTTGAAATCAAGCAGCGCTATGCAGATGAACAAATAAATGATATAGATGGTGTAAAGATTGATTTTACAGATAGTTGGGTACATCTTCGCAAATCGAATACCGAGCCGATTATCCGCATCTATACCGAGGCAAAATCAATGCAGCAGGCAGATGATTTAGCGCAGAAATTCATTGCCGAAATCAAGCAAATTTGCAACTTGTAAAATGAACTCTTAAAACAATATGACCTATGGAAAATGTTAAAAAGTATATCGACTCGAATATGAGCCGTTTCATCGATGAGCTGTTCGACGTTTTGCGCATCCCGTCAATTAGTTCGGTTGCCGAATATGCCGGTGAGCGTCAGCGTTGTGCCGAGCACCTGGCTGCAGCCATCGTAAAGGCAGGAGCGGATAGCGCTGAGGTAATAGCGACCGAGGGCGCACCTATTGTATATGCAGAGAAGATTATCTCGCCTAAAGCCAAGACTGTGATGATCTATGGCCACTATGACGTTATGCCGCCGGAGCCACTTGCTGAATGGAGTACCGATCCGTTTGAACCGGTAATCAAGGATGGCCGTATGTGGGGACGAGGTACGAATGACGATAAGGGCCAGTCGTTTATGCACATCAAGGCGTTTGAGGCAATGTGTGCTACCGGCACACTGCCTTGCAACGTGAAGTTCCTGCTCGAAGGTGAGGAGGAGAGCGGCTCAACTCAAATCAACAAGTTCTGTGCTACGCACAAAAAGATGCTCAAAGCGGATGTGATTTTGGTATCGGACACCTCGATACTCTCGTGGGACACCCCATCGATTACTTGCGGTTTGCGCGGTTTGGCAGGTGTTGAGGTATCGGTTTATGGTGCTGCTGCGGATCTTCACTCCGGTATTTACGGCGGTGCAGTACACAACCCTGCAATGGTGTTGTCAAAGATGCTCTCGCAGATGATTGACGACAACGGACACATCACAATCCCCGGCTTCTATGATGACGTACGCGAGCTGTCGGCAGCCGAGCGCAAGGCACTGAATCGTGTGCCATTCTGTACGCGTCGCTACAAGCAATCGATTGGCGTTGGTGCAGTTGCAGGCGAGGAGGGTTATACGACTTTGGAGCGCACGGGTGTTCGCCCTACATTTGAAATCAACGGTATGTGGAGCGGCTATACGGGCGAGGGCTCGAAGACGATCATTCCGGCTGTAGCGTCGGCAAAGATTACGATGCGTCTTGTGCCATATCAGAATCACAATAAGATTACATCGCTCTTCACCTCTTACTTCAAGAGCTTGGCGCCAAAGGGTGTAAAGGTGGAAGTTCGCCCTTCGCACGGCGGTACTCCATATGTCTCCCCTACCGATTTGCCTGCCTACAAAGCCGCAGCAAAGGCAATCAAGACAACATTCGGCAAAGAGCCCGTACCGGTATATTCGGGTGGCTCGATTGGCGTAATCAGCTGCTTCGAGCAGGTGCTTGGTGTGAAATCTATTCTAATGGGCTTCGGACTTTCGAGGGATGCGATTCACTCGCCTAACGAGAGCTACGGACTCGATCAGTTCGCTCGCGGTATCGAGACCATACCTTACTTCTATAAGTATTTTGCAGAGTAGTAATTCGTAACGCGAAAAGTTTACAAACCAAACTAAAATAGTATGAAGAAGTTTTTAAGTTTGATCGCGCTGTTAGCGGTCGTGCTGACAGCCAATGCCGCTTATCCGGATAAGATTAAGCGCATAAAAGCGCCGAAGAGTGTTACGCTTACGGGCGTCGTCTATTGTGGCGACGAGCCGGTGTCGGGCGTTGTTGTTTCCGATGGTGTACAGACAACTACCACCGATGAAAATGGTATATACCGTCTAAAATCACAAAAACCGAACGGTGTTGTATTTATCTCTACACCATCTGGTTATCGTGCATCACTTAACGAAGATGTTCGCCTACAGTTCTGGCAGCACGTCAACTTCGAGCCAAAGAAGCAGGAGCGTCACGACTTTGAGTTGGAGCGTGTGAACGATTCGAAATATTCGCTCCTCCTGCTCTCCGATACGCACTTCTGCGACAATCCGAAAATTGAGGATTTGCGCCATTTCGAGCAACTCGTTATGCCAGCAGTCAAGGAAGCAGTCAGCGATAGCAGCGATGCGCCTGCGTATGCCGTAATTTTGGGCGACATCACTTGGGATCGCTTCTGGTACGAGACCGGTTTTGATATTGAGCGTGTGCCATCCTACTTGAAGGAGCAGGGCTTTCCTGTGCCTGTTTTCGGTGTGATGGGTAACCACGATAACGATCCGTCGACCATTCCTGATGCAGCGGCCGATTTCAATGGCGCAAAGCGCTACCGCAAGGTCTTTGGTCCGACCTACTACTCGATGAATGTCGGCAAGACGCACATCGTTGTGCTCGACAATATTATCTACAAAAATGAGGTAAAGCCTAATCAGAAACAGCATCAGGGCGTTGTTGGCTCGCGCAACTACGAGCTCTGCTTTGATGATGAGCAGCTCGCGTGGCTGAAGCAGGATTTGTCGTATGTAACGGATAAATCAACCCCGATTGTTGTGTGTATGCACGCTCCGCTCCACACCTACGATGGTGAGGGTAACGTAATCTCGGGCTTGGTAAAGGGCAGCGATAAACGCCTGGTTGAGCTCCTCAAGGATTTTGAGCAGGTACGCATCTTCTCGGGCCACTCACATCGCACCTCGTCGTTTGTTCACAAGCAGTATCCGAACATCGTCGAGTACAACATCACTTCGGTTGGTGGCGACTTGTGGAAAACCCCGAATAAGCACGGCCTGAATATCGGCGAGGATGGCGGTGCTGCAGGTTTCAGAAAGATTGTGTTTGATGGCAATAAGTGTTTGAACACCTGGTACAACACCGAGAGCACCGTTCGCAACAACACGCCGTTCCGTGCCTACGATATGAATGTTGTTGGCGATGTTTATGAAAACAACGAGCAGTTGCAGCACTTGTGTCGTTTGCAGAGCAAGCAGATGGACTACTCCGATGCGGCCTATGCCAACTATGTCTATGTGAACTGCTGGGCGTGGGAGCAGGGTTGTACGCTGACTATTACCGAGAATGGCACTCCGCTTGCGGTTGAGCGCGTCAAGGATAGCGATCCGCTTGCAGCAAATGTGGTATTTGCACCATCTGCAAAGAAGGCAAAGAAGGAGAGCAAGAAGACCAACCGACTCTCGGTTGCAGCCAATATGTTCCGCGCAAAGACGCAGGCA
The DNA here is from genome assembly GCA_045635325.1 of Alistipes sp. Lineage (GTDB taxonomy): Bacteria > Bacteroidota > Bacteroidia > Bacteroidales > Rikenellaceae > Alistipes. The sequence continues at coordinate 177,504 of JAZRBZ010000010.1, read as the reverse complement.
GCCGACTCGCCGGTAACAATCACGCTCACTACCCCATCGGGCCACACCTACGAGAAGGTTTTGACTCGTCCGGCAGCATTTCCGGTAAAGTAACCCTTTCGCCACAATCTGTATCGAGCACAACTCCGGCGGGAAGTTGTGCTCGTTTTTTTTTTTTGGGGGGGGGTAATCGTAGCAATCCTCATTCAGCAGGCAGACAAGTGTAGTCAATGTATATCGGGCATTATGAAGCGAGTAGAGAAAAAGATTCAGGCGCAATTTTGTGGTTACGTTTTTTTATAGTAAATTCGTGAAGAAATAATTAGGTTTGTAGATTATGAATACATTAGTCGTTATTATCGCATTAGCTATTGGCGTTATCGTGGGTGCCGTTGCCGGATATTTGTTCGGCCGGCAGAGCATTGCACGCAGTGAAGCGGCGCGTGCGGAGGAGAATGCCACTCAAATCATAGAACTCTCTGCAGCGAAGTCCGCCCTCGCAAAAGAGGTGGAGTTGTTGCAGCATCAGCTGGAGGACGAAAAGCAGCGTGCCGAGGCAGATATATGTCGGCTCAAGGAGGAGTTTCGCACACAGCAGTCGGAGCAGGAGCAGCGCTTCAAGGATGCCGATGCTGCTCGTCGTTCGGAGTTTAAGCTACAGCTCGAACAGCAACTCGAGCTCGTTAAATCGCAACTCAAGCAGCAGACCGAGCAGAGTAACCGCGAAAGCATAACCGAGATTATGCGTCCATATCGTGAGCAGTTGGAACAGATCAAACAACAAAATGTAGAGGATCGCGCCACCCTGCAGAACGAAATCAAGCGATTTGTCGAGACTGGTGGCCGCCTGACTCGCGAGGCCGATCGCCTCGTTACGGCCTTGAGTGGCAGCGTAACCATACAGGGTAATTTGGGCGAAAAGTTGCTCCGCGATATACTTGCCGGCTCCGGCTTGAAGGAGGGTGTGCAATATCAGCTGCAGCAGACCATTCGTTCAGCGGATGGCACAACGGCCAAAAACAGCGACGGCAAAAAGATGCGGCCCGATGCTGCACTTATCTATCCGGAGACTAATAGCATCCTATATATCGACTCGAAGTTTCAGCTCCCAAGCGAACTCGATTTCGACAACCTCAAAGACGAGGATCAGCGCATCGTGCTGAAATCCTTTGCCGACAAGATTGTCGAGCAGGCCAAAAAGCTCTCCGATCGCAACTACGACCGCAGTGGTAGCGATAAGTATATTCCATTGCCGTACGTTATTATGTTCGTGCCGAGCGAAACGGCCCTTACAGCCGTTACCAACTTCGATCGCACGTTGTGGCAGCGAGTGTTCAGCGAGTATGGTGTATGTCTGGCCAGCGAGCGTAACCTCTTGGTGCTTATCGAGATGGTGCGATATATGTGGCAGCGACAGGTTACCATCGACAACCACGAGGATATCATCAAGAAGGCCGAGATGGTTCTCGACCGCGTGATCGACTTTATGGCCGAGTTCGGCAACGTAGAAGCGGCTCTTGCCAACGCTGTAAATGCAGCAAAAGAGATGCGTCGCCTCTCCGATAACCAAGGCCATTCGATTGAGGTTGCGGTGCGCAATCTTACCGAATTAGGCATTAAGCCAAACAAAGTGAATAAGAAGGATCGTCCGGCTCAACTCAAGACTATTATGCAGAGAGCAAATATGCTTGACGTAGAAGATGTCGAGCAGGTGAATTAAACAAATTTGATTTAGGCACAAAAAAAAACGCACCCGTCGGGTGCGTTTTTGTATTAGGTATTGCGGACTAAATTAGAAATCGAGTCCTACGCTGAATTGGACCATATTTGCCAAAGGTGTATTGCGACGTCCTGCCGAGTAGGAGACATCGCACTGCACGTGAAAAAAGCGGACACCCACACCGATTGTGCCATAGCCCATCGCTTTATGATCTCCGTACCACGAATCGGGGCAATGCTCGACACAGCCACCAATACGGAAATAGAGCAACTGCATCAATGTATATTCAACTCCGATACCTCCTGCAACCATATGACCAAAGTCTCCGGCCCAGCCATATCTGATGTCGGCACCTACCTCCAACGTATGACTATCCGTGAATGGCATTAATAAGCCAGCTCCGAGGTCTGTCCTAAATATGTAGCCGTTATACTCGGGCATAGCACCTAAATTACCCGTTAATTTAGCACCGAGCTTTACAATCGCCTTATCATTAAGCAGCTTGGTCGGAAGTTGTGCCGAAACTGCAAAGTCGAGTCCGACAGAATTAAAATCCCAGTATACACACCCACCGGAATAGTGTCCATAGGTGCGAAAATATCGAGCCGTAACAGCAAATGCAAAGCGCTCGGATGCCTTATAGCCGTAAGCCAATTCGTAGCGCTGTGCGCCCGGACGTTTGCCGGTCTTGTTCCATATCGGCTCGATATAGAAGTTACCACCCGCAGCAAGCATATGGCGTGGTGCAACTTTGCCATAGACGCCAAACGACATCAGGCGATTTTGACTCATCATCTCGCCTGAAAACAGATTGTAACCAAATGCGAGTTGGATGTTTTTCGGGCTGAACAATGCAGCCGAGGCATTTGATGAAGTTGCGTACGCATCGCCTGTAACAGCCATCGATACGCCACCCATTGCTGTCGAACGAGCATTAGCTCCAACGCCGTAAAACTCTTGTGCGGTAGCCATTTGCGCCACAACTATTTGCACGGAAGCCACCATCAATAACAGAATAACAAAAATTCTCTTCATAATGACTATATTTTAATGGGTTATCGTATCGTTTGTTCTGCGTAGCGCAAAGCTACATATTCATACCGCCGCAGCAGTGGATGACCTGTCCGCTCACATAGCCCGACAAGTCGGAAGCGAGGAACAATGCCACGTTTGCCACATCCTCCGGCGTACCGCCACGACGCAACGGAATCGCCTTGCTCCACTGCTCGCGCACCTCCTCCGAGAGTTGGTTGGTCATCTCGGTAATAATAAAGCCCGGAGCAATGCAGTTGGCACGAATGCCACGAGGGCCCATCTCCTTGGCGATAGATTTAGCAAGACCGATCATTCCCGCCTTCGATGCCGAGTAGTTACACTGGCCGGCATTGCCACTAACGCCCACTACCGACGACATATTGATAATCGAGCCACCGCGCTGGCGTGCCATTATAGGCGTTACGGCGTGAATAAAGTTGAACGCCGATTTAAGGTTAACGTTGATAACGGCATCCCACTGTGCCTCGCTCATTCGCATCATCAGACCGTCCTTCGTGATACCTGCGTTATTGACTAAAATATCGATGCGACCGAAGTCGGCAAGTATCTCCTCCACAACTTTATGTGTTAGCTCGTAATCGGCTGCATTTGAAGCGTATGCTTTCACCTTAACGCCATAGCCCTCCAACTCGGCAACCGTGGACAGAACCGCATCGTTCAACTCCAAATCGGTAAAGGCAATATCTGCCCCATTCTCGGCAAAACGCAGCGCAACTGCCTTGCCTATACCTCGTCCTGCACCGGTGATCAGTGCCACTTTGCCCTCAAGAAGTTTCATTGTAAATCTGTTTTTGTAATAAAATGTTAATATTATCACTTCAAAGATAACCAATTTATTTGAAAAAATACTCTATCTTTGGGGAGTAAAACGAGCAAAATTATATAAACTATTGATAATGATATGAAAAACGATTCGCAATTGTTCGATTTGATTGCCGAAGAGCGCGGCCGTCAAATGAGAGGTATCGAGTTAATCGCATCCGAGAACTTCGTTAGCGACAACGTGCTTGCCGCTATGGGTTCGGTTTTGACCAACAAGTATGCCGAGGGCTACCCCGCTGCGCGTTACTATGGTGGTTGCGAGGTGGTAGATAAGGTTGAGTCGCTCGCTATCGAGCGCTTGTGCCGTCTCTACGGCGCCGAGTATGCCAACGTACAGCCACACTCGGGCGCACAGGCAAATATGGCAGTATTCTTCGCTGTGCTGAAGCCGGGCGACACGTTCCTCGGTCTGAATCTCTCGCACGGTGGCCACCTTTCGCACGGCTCGGCTGTGAATATGTCGGGTACGTACTTCAATGCCGTGAGCTATTCGGTTAAGGAGTGCGACGGTCGTGTCGACTACGACGAGATGGAGGCAAAGGCCCTCGAGTGCAAGCCGAAGCTCATCGTTGGTGGTGCGTCGGCCTACTCGCGTGAGTGGGACTACGCTCGTATGCGCGCTATCGCCGATAAGGTTGGTGCGTTGCTGATGATCGATATGGCCCACACCGCAGGTCTGATTGCAGCCGGTCTGCTTGAGAACCCTGTGAAGTACGCCCACATCGTAACCTCGACCACCCACAAGACGCTTCGCGGTCCGCGTGGCGGTATTATCCTGATGGGCCAGGATTTCGACAATCCGTGGGGCTTGACCACTCCGAAGGGCGTTGTGAAGAAGATGTCGCAGATTCTCAACTCGGCCGTATTCCCCGGCATCCAGGGCGGTCCGCTCGAGCACGTTATCGCTGCCAAGGCAGTTGCTTTCGGCGAGGCACTCGAGCCATCGTACAAGGAGTATCAGACGCAGGTTGTGAAGAACGCAAAGGCGCTCGCAGAGGCATTCGTTAAGCGTGGCTACAATATCGTTTCGGGCGGTACGGACAACCACCTCATTCTGGTTGACTTGCGCACCAAGTTCCCTGAATTGACTGGCAAGGTTGCCGAGAAGGCTCTCGTTTCGGCCGACATCACGACCAACAAGAATATGGTGCCGTTCGACTCTCGCTCGGCATTCCAGACTTCGGGCCTCCGTTTCGGTACGCCGGCCATCACCACTCGTGGTTTGAAGGAGGATAAGATGGAGCTCGTCGTGTCGCTTATCGACCGCGTGCTGCACGCTCCGGAGGACGAGCAGAATATCGCTGCCGTTCGTGCCGAGGTTAACGCCTTGATGGAGAACTACCCTCTCTTCGCTTGGTAGTCGCTCCCCGATGCGCTAAAAGCAATGGGGCGATGTGGTGTAAAAACCGCATCGCCCCATATTTTGTAGTGTGCCCGCCCTCACGGAATAACGCCGACCTACTCGCCCGTCAGCTTACGCAAAATCTCGCGACAGCCGTTCTCGAGCATATCGAGCACAAGTTGAAAACCCTCTGCGCCCTCGTAGTACGGATCGGGAACGTACGACCAATCGGGAAATTCGGTCGTGAACTCACGCATACGGTATATCTTGTCGAGATCCTCTCGCGTGGGCGCAAGACGACTTACGCGCTCGTAGTTGTTGTCGTCCATCGTCACAATCATATCGAACTCCGAGAAGTCCCTCTCGCGAATCGGACGCGAACGGTGCGTGAGATTGTAGCCACGCTCTGCCGCCGCACGTCGCATACGTGGGTCGGGCAGCTCGCCAATGTGGCCCGAATAAGTTCCTGCCGAATCGACTTCGATTTGCGCCTGCAAACCGCGCTCGGCAACCATTTGTTGCATAATGCCATCGGCAGCCGGCGACCGGCAGATATTTCCGAGGCAGACAAATAAAATTCGCTGTTTCATAGTGTGGCAAAGATACAACTTTTTGCGCGAATAAACAATCGCCGTCCGCCCATAAAAAAGGAGGCCCTTCGCAGGCCTCCTTAATTAGGTAAATAGTTAACTAAAAAGCTAGGACTGCACGCACATTGCTTGTGTAATCCTTATCGTCGTGGTAGGAACTACCACTACTGAAATTCAATCGGTATGCGTCGTAGTTACTGTACTCAGTAGAAGACCAATAATTACCAGTTCCGAGTGTCGGATATCCCAATGTTGATAACATCTTGTTGATGGCAGATTTATTGTTGTAAATCGTCTTCAATTCATTCAATGCAGGAAGATACCAACCTGCACCATAGTCGTCGCACCAATTAAAGGCAGGATACTTTGTCGGCCAAGACGACAGCCACGTTAAGGTTGCCATATTATTGGCGCCATTATCATTATCGCGTGCATTGGTGGTTACACCATACTCACCCCAGGCTAAAGATGTTTCTGTTAGTGAAATTAACATACCCTTCGAGGTCGCAGTCTTTTTCTGACATCCCACACCTTTAAGTTTTGTAAGCGAACTTGCACCGACAACAGATGTTAAATTATCATTGAAAATGATTGATAACTTTTCAAGCTCGGTGTTTGCGGTAAGGTTGATATCGGTTATTGCCAAACCGTCTGCATACAAGGTTTTCAATGCAGTATTATACTCCACATCGACCATTGTCATCTCGGCATTATCGCTTATGCAAAGATAGGTAAGTGCAGTATTGTTACGAACATTGAGAGTCGAGAGCAGATTGTTCGAGATATCGAACTCTTCGAGCAGAGTGTTTGTTCGCACATTGATACGAGGCAACTTATTGTTGTTGCAATAGAACTTCACGAGCGCGGTATTCTTCGAAACATCGAGCGCGGTGAGCTCGTTGTTGTTACATACGAGCGAGGCGAGAGCCAAGTTCTTGGTAACGTCGAGCGACTGCAACTTACACTTCTGCACATCGAGAGTCTCGAGGTCGAGCAGTGTCGAGACATCGATGCCCTCCAAGACGCTATTGCCCGAAATCGTAGCATTTACGACAGGAGCGTAGAATACGAACGAGGTCAGCGCCTTGTTGTTCGTAACCACAACATCGGTAAACTCGCCATAGAGTTCGAGCGTTGTGAGTGCCGATGCGTTCTTGAAGGTAAACTTCGTAAAGAGCGTATTCTCGGCTGTAACGTAGAGCGTCGGCGCTTGCGTATAGCCGTCGATCGAAATTGCCGTTCCGCTGATAGCGTTGGTTGTCACGTCCTGCAAGTTGAGATACTGCAATGCGGTGCAGTTGTCGAAATTGAGGCGCGAGATTGGGTTGTCGTTACAAGTGACGGTCTTGAGTTGCAAGAGGTTTGGCAGCTCGATGGTCGAAATATTATTATTCGAGCAGTTGAGCGTCACGAGATTCGAGCACGCCTCCAAGCCCGTAAGATCCTCGACACCCTTACCCGAACAGTTGACCATAGTGATATACTCGGCCTCGCCGATAGAGATCTCACCATCGTAATCGTCGTCGTAGTTATTCACAAGGTATGCCTTCAATGCCAAGTCAGGAATGTAGAGAGCGTCGTAGTTGTTGTCTGCAAACTTAAATGCCGCCATTGGCTGGATATGGTTGCGCTCGATGGTGAGCTCCTTGTCGGTGCTCTGGATCATCTTCTTGCCATCCGTAGTGTAGACCTCGATAGTGAAGCCCTTTGTGAAGATCTGCGGTGGCAGTGCGATATAGAAATCGGTCGGCTCCTCGGAGAGCGCAGCACCGCCGTTGCACTCCAGGTACAACTTATTGATGATGGTGTTCTCCAAGAAGAGGTTACCGCCAACGTTGTTATCGTCGGTAGCGTACACGTCGGCAGCAAGGGCCATCGTAGCGTCGTTGGTGTTAATATAGACCTCGCCCGCAACCTGCTCGCCGTTGTTGCCACGGAAGGTGATGACGCGCACCTTCTCGTTCGTGCCCGTAATCTGCAACTTCAACCAACCAAAGACGTTCTTGAACGACAACTGCTTGTACTCGCTCGACGAAACCATAATCGACGAGCCAAGACCGTAGCTGTTCTTGAGGTAGGTCTGCTCGTCGGGCAGGTAGGCCTCGACATTGCCGGTATTCCAATTATACCAATACGCCTCGTTGTAAGGATAGACAGCAACGATGCGTGTGGTCGTTTGGGTCGCCTTGCCCTCCTCTATGCGAACGAGCGTACCGTTGGTATCGCCGGTCTCGCCCTTGAACTGCCACTTCTGGTTGGCATCCGAACGGTAGTAAACCGACACGAAATCGCCCTTGGTCCAAACGGGTGTGCCGTTCTCGCCAAGCTGAATACGAGAGGTCTCATCGGCGAACGAAACGTAGAGTTCGTCGGGGATGACCGTTACCTCCGGTGCAACATCCTGCGTCGCATCGGTCGAGCACGCAGCGAACACGGTCGCCACGAGTGCGAAAAGGAAAATTTTCTTCATATTTTTGTGTGTTTAGATGATTTATTCCTCAATAATTTCATCCGTCGGACGGAGCGACCAGCCCTGTTCGGGGTCGACGGTCGGAATTTCAAGCGAGGCACCAAAGCCGCGTTCGGTGTGCAGCGCAATCTCGCTCACCGTAGGTGGAATGTAGTGTGTTTTCATATATTTTATCGTAAATACTTGATTATCAACGAAAATACCCCCTCCCGAAATTCGGAAGAGGTATTTGGTTTTATGAATATGTGCAAATGTACAAAAAATAGTGGCAGATTGTTCGGTTGATGCACAAAAAAATGTGGAATATTTCTTGCATCGGGTGCGGGTAAAAAATGGTGTGTTATGATTGCGAAATTAAACGAACTTTTGTGCCGATATCGACACGTCGACAAGGCGATACTCTTTATGCGGTTGTTTATCGGTGGTGTGATTCTGCTGCACGTTATCGGCAAGTTGCAACGCTACAACTATATGGTTGTCGGCTTTCCGCCGCTGCTCTTCAACAATGGCGAAGCATCGTTCGTAATTCTCACCACGCTCGAAGCACTATTTGCGGTGATGATTATGTGGGGATTTTGGACTCGGTTTGCGGCTTTTATAATGGCGATGGGGATGTTTGTCGACATATTTGTCATCTACCCCACGCTCGGCTGGCTCGGTGTCGAACGGCAGGTATTATATATAGGAATATATGTTTTTCTGGTCATTTCGGGCGGAGGAAAATATGCAATTGACGAACTATTTAACCGAAAACGGGCACGTTGTGCACGAGAATAGAGCAGAATTACAAAAAAAATGCATATATTTGTGCGCTTGATTATAAAATTATATAAAAAGACGCACTGATGAAATTCAGATTTTACACACTAGCACTTATTGCACTTTTCTCAGTAGTAACCGCTGTGGCACAGGATTTGGTCGAACAACCCGTACCACACAAAGTGCCGAACGTAACGGTTAAGACCGTTAAGGGCGAGATTACTCAAATCCCGCACTACGGCGAGAAAAACCTGTTTATGTTCTACATCGACCCCGATACAGGTTTGACGGGTAACAAAACCTACCGCTTCACGGACGACATCGAGGAGCGTGGTGTAGACAAGGGTCCGAATATGTTCGGATTCGGTATTTTGAACCTGGCAGACACCTTCCTGCCAAAGAAGCTCATTCGCAAGCTCGCTGCAAAGCGTACGGAGAAGAATCACGGCTTGGTGCTCGACGATTCGAACCACACATTGCGCGAAGCGTGGGGATTGGGCGACTGCAACAACAAGTTTATAATGATGATCGTCTCGAAAGAGGGCGAACTCGTGTATATGCAGAAAGAGGAGGTTACGGCTGCTGATAAGGAGAAATTTTACGAGATTATCGAGAAATATCGCTAAATGCGCTTGCGTTGCATCATAACGGCATTAGCGTTTGTCATCGCAACTCACAACAGCTTTGCACAAACGGATAGTATCCTTGTATCGAACAAGGATACTATTCGTTATAAGTATACCCCAATTACCCTTTCAGAGGACGTTTGGCGCGCCGTAACGGACAATTCGACCGCTACTACTCCGTCAACAAACACTTCAGCAGAATCGGGCTCTACGGCCAAAACAAAGGGTGCTGGGTTACGCAAATTTATGGACTACGTCGCGGCAAGTGTAACCGACGAGAGTTTCGAGAAGCGAATCGACTTCTCGCTACTTATCGCCCCCTACTACACGACCGCATCGAGTTTCGGTTTATCGGCAGTTGTCCGCGGTTGGTATCGCCTCGATCGGCAGAATTGCTCGCTGCCTCCATCGAGCATCTTTGCCTCCGTCGGTGGCTCAATCAAGGGAATGTACGACGTAAGAATCAGCAATACGAACATATTCAAGGACGGAAAGAATCGACTGATCATTAACGCCGGATTTAGGTCGATGCCGACACGTTTTTGGGGCCTGGGCTACGAGGCCGCTGTTGCGAATCCGTACGTTGAGTATGTCGCAAATCGTCAGAGCGTTGACGCAACTTATCTGCATCGTATCTATAAGAGTATATACATAGGTATGCAGCTCGATTTTGGCTACGACTTCTGTGGTCGCGGAACGGCCTCCAACATAGCCGACCGACTCAATGGCGAGCGCACGGAATACTACTCTACCGGCATATCTATATTAGCGGAATACAACTCACGCAACAGTTTAATTGCGCCAACCAAAGGCGTATATCTATCCGTAAAAGGCACCGTACGACCTAAACCGCTTGGTAATATCGGCGCAACGGTATGGCGCGTAACAGCGACTGCCGACTACTATCAGCAACTGTGGCGCGGTGCGGTATTGGCCATCGATCTGCACGGCGAGTTCAACAGCAAAAATACGCCGTGGACGCTCTACGCCAAACTCGGCGACGAGCACCGTATGCGTGGTTATTACGAAGGTCGATTTACGGATCGTAATCTTGTAACGGCACAGGCCGAACTGCGCCAAACCATTTGGCAACGACTCGGTGTAGCGGTATGGGGCGGAGCGGGCAATACGTTCGGCTCGTTGAGCAGTTTTAGTTGGCGACACACACTGCCGACCTATGGAGTAGGTCTACGCTGGAGCGTAAAGGATGGCGTTGCGATTCGTCTCGACTACGGTATGGGCAAGCGCATCAACGGTGCGTTTGCGAACGGATTTATCTTCTCTGTCAACGAATCATTCTAACGACAAGCTGCGTGCAAACACAGCACACAACATCATTATTAACAGCAAATTAATAAGGGTTGCCCGAAAAACGAGCAACCCTTATATCGTAAGCGTACGAGTGAGGATTATTTCTTTGCCTCCTCTACCGAAACCTTACGGAACTCCTTCAAAAGTTTCGAAAGCTCCAAAGCGGCCTTACGAGCACGAGTGCCGGCTGCCTTATTGCCCTTCTCTACCTGTGTAGCAGCGTTTGCCTGGAACACAGCGATCTGTGCATTAATGTTTTCTACCAAAGTCTTCATAGTCGTAAAAATTAGTTTAGTTTTTGTGGTTTATGTTACAAATATAAAATCAGTTTTTTTAAAAAGCAAATTTTTCAAACGCTAAATATCTGTTTTTTCAAAAATTAGTGGATTTCTTGCTGATTCGGTATGTTTTTTGACACATTTGTCAAGAAAAATCGATAATTATGTCTACGAAACTTCCGATTATTCTTGCGCTATTGGCTACCTTTGCATCTTGCGGCCGACACGCTGCCGACACCGGCATTGCTCCGATTTTGAGCATAGAAATCGCAACGGCTCAAACTGATACGGTCTATAATCGTCGAACTTATATAGGCAGTATCGGTGCCAATTTCGAGGCGGTAGTGCAGCCACGAGTAAGTGGGTATTTGACTGCAAAATTATTCGATAATGGCATGCCCGTACGCAAGGGAGATCTACTGTTTCGACTCGACGGAAAACAGCAGCGTGCGGCCTTGTTATCGGCCCGTGCCTCGTTAGAGTCGGCACGAGCAAAAGCCCTCGAGGCGCACAACAACTACATACGCTCTATTCCGTTGGCGAAGATAAATGCCATCAGCCAAATGCAGCTCGACCAATACACAGCCGAGTACGTTGCTGCCGAAGCGTCCGTAAAATCGGCCAAGCAGTCGTTGCGAAACGCAGAGCTCGATGTCGAGTATACAACTATCCGTTCGTCCATTAACGGTATCATCTCGACCTCGGCTGCCCATATCGGCGACTTTGTTGGGCCGGGAACAAAATTTACGACACTCACCACCATCCAGAATCTCGACACGGTTGTGGTCGACATTGCTATTCCTGTACGAGAATATCTCAACCTTTCGGGGCGCAAATCATTCTCGTATGAAAATGCAGACCTGCTCTCCGATGTACGGCTCTATCTTGCCGATGGAGAGCTCTACCCTGCCATCGGTCAATACAACTACACGAAAAGCGCCGTAGCAGGAGCAGCCGGCACCATAATTATAGTTGTATCGTTTGCCAATCCTGACTACCTGCTCAAAGCCGGTCAGTTTGCACGCGTCGAGGCAAATGTCGGCAAAGGCAGAGCGTGCGTAACCATTCCGCAGAGCTGCGTCTCACAGACACAGAACATCAACTCCGTTTGGGTGATTCGCACCGACAGCACTGCAGAGTATCGCGAGGTAAAACTCGGCGCGACCGATGGCGCAAGATGGATTGTGGAGTCGGGGCTTGCCGCCGGCGAGAATGTGGCAACATCGGGGCAAATCAAGCTGCGAAACGGCGCAAAAGTAAACCCTCAAAACACTTCGAGCAATGAATAAGTTTTTCATTTCGCGACCGATTTTCTCCATATCGCTCGCCATAATAGTGGTGTTTCTCGGCCTGATATCTATATTCAATCTCTCGATTGAGCAGTATCCCGATATTACGCCTCCCGTTGTAGAGGTGTCGGCAACCTACAACGGTGCCGACGCAGAGACCGTAAACAACACCGTTGCCACGCCGATAGCACAGAGCATAATGGGCGTAAGCGATATGCTCTATATGCAGGCGACAAGCGCAAACGATGGTACAATGAATCTGCAGGTAACATTCGACATCGGCTCCAATCCCGATCTGGATGCCGTATTCACGCAGAACAATGTCGCCACAGCAACTGCCGATCTGCCGTCGAGCGTCATCCAGCAAGGCGTAACTACGCGCAAGACACAGACCGGTTTCTTGATGGTTTATGCCCTCTACAGCGATGGTCGCTACGACGATGAATTTATGTCAAACTACGCCTATATCAACCTGCGCAACCAACTGCTCAAAATCGACGGTGTGGGCAAGGTCTCGATAATGGGTGCCGGAGAATACGCTATGCGTATATGGCTTCGTCCCGATGTGCTAGATTATTACGATTTGTCGGTGGATGATGTTGCGACGGCAATATCCACACAGGCGGGCGTATACCCTGCCGGACAATTTGGGGCGGAGCCGGCTCCCTCAGGCACGCAATATACCTATACGGTTACAATGCCGCCACAGATATCTTCGGCCGAGGAGTTTTCGGATATCATCATCAAAACCACGACAGACGGCGTACAGGTGCGTCTGCGTGATGTTGCGGATGTTGCGTTGGGTAGTCAGAGCTACGGCACCACCTCCTCGTTCGGCGAAGCACCTACGACTGTTATGGTTGTCTACCAAGAGCCGGGTAGCAATGCCGTTGCTGTAGGCAAGCGCGTCAAGAGCGAGATGCAACGCCTCGCCGAGCGCTTCCCCGATGGCATCGGCTACACGGCCATTGTCGACAGTACGGAGAGCATTATGGCGGGCATCGAGGAGATACTGCTGACGCTGATACTTGCGCTCGTGCTTGTGATATTCATTATCTATATATTCATTCAGGATTGGCGCGCCACGCTAATTCCGCTCATTGCCATTCCGGTCTCGATAATCGGAACTTTCATAGCATTTCCGTTGCTCGGCTTCTCGATAAACATCGTGTCACTGCTCGGTCTTGTATTGGCTATCGGTTTGGTTGTCGACGACGCTATTGTCGTAGTGGAGGCGGTGCAGGTGAATATCGAGAGAGGAATGACACCGTTCGATGCAACGGTCGAGGCAATGCGCTCGGTTACGTCACCCATTATTGCCACGAGCGTAGTACTGCTTGCCGTATTTATTCCGGTATCGTTCTCAGGCGGTATCAGCGGACGACTGTTTCAGCAGTTTGCCGTAACGATCTCCGTATCAGTACTCCTTTCGACCATCAACGCACTCACGCTCTCGCCCGCTCTATGTGCCAAGTTGCTCCGACCTAGAAGTGCAGCCAGAACGGGCTTTTTCGGCTCATTTAACCGCTTTTTCGACCGTTTTATGGTGCGTTACACCTCGGCTACGCAAACGCTCGTGCGACGCACAAAAACCACCGTGGCAGCGATTGCCGTTATGGGCGTCGTAATCGTTGCTGTATGGAGGTTGCTGCCATCAGGATTTCTTCCGGAGGAGGATCAGGGCTATTTGATGGTATTTGTGCAGACTCCGCAAGCAACCTCATTGCAAGTAACCGAAAAGGCGATGCAAGCGGTAGACGATGTAGTAAAGCTGCATCCCGAGGTATCGTCTACGGCTGTCGTTGCCGGCTTTAATATGATCTCGGGTGTCGCGGCGACCAACTGCGGCGTAATCTTCGTAAAGCTCGTCGACTTCAACAAGCGCAAGGTCTCCTCTCCGGAGCTGGCTGCGACGCTTACCGAGCAACTCTACGCGGCCGTTCCCGAGGCGGAGTGCTATGGCTTTGTGCAGCCGGCAATCCCCGGTCTGGGCGTAACGTCTGGTGTTACGTTCGAGGTGCAGGACATTGCAGGCAAAGGCACGCGCTACTTGGCCGAGAACACTCGACTCCTGCTCGACTCGCTGAATCGCAATCCGATGATTGCATCAGCCACAACTCAATTCGACGATGGGGTTCCGCAGCGCCGTCTGGTGATCGACAAAGAGCAGGCGCTGATGAAGGGCATCGGCCTAAGGGAACTCTATTCGCAGACTGCCGCATTGTTGGGCAGTCGCTACATAAACAATTTCAACCGCTTCGGACGACTGTACCAGACCTACATCCAAGCCGCGCCAGAGTATCGTCGGGATAAGTATTCGCTCGACAGCTACTTCGTTACGGATAAGGACGGAGAGAGTATTCCGCTCTCGTCGTTGGTCTCGGTGCGCGATACGGTCGGCGTGGAGTTTGTCTCGCAATATAATATGTTCCGTTCGATAGCCGTTACCGTAACGCCCGCCAAAGGTGTATCGAGCGCGCAAGCTATGCAGCTAATCAAAGATAGCGCGGCAGAACTTCTGCCTGACGACGTCGGCTATGCGTGGAGCGGTGTATCGTACCAAGAGAGCACCGAGTCCTCGGGTGCAGGCGTGGTATATCTGATTGCCGTCATATTCGTATTCCTTACGCTTGCGGCATTGTACGAGAGTTGGGAGCTGCCAATATCCATTATGCTCAGCGTACCTCTGGCGGTTATGGGCTCATTGCTGTTTATCGGATGCGGACATCTGTTCGATTCGATATACATCAACGACATCTATATGCAGATATCGCTCGTGATGCTCATCGGACTTGCTGCCAAAAACTCCATTCTGGTGGTTGAATATGCCGACAAGCTCCTATTCGAGCAACGGATGTCGCTCATCGACGCAACGGTAGAGGCTGCCAAACTGCGAGCGCGACCAATCATAATGACCGCCTTCGCCTTTATACTAGGCGTGCTACCGCTGGTATTTGCCAGCGGAGTATACTCTACAGCACGAAACATTATGGGACTCTCGCTCATCGGAGGAATGTTGCTTGCCACACTTATCGGCATATTCCTCTACCCTGCTCTCTATTACCTGATTGCCCGCGTGTCGGGTTTGGATAAAAAACGTCAAAACACACAACCTATATGATAAAGAGATGCACCATTGCGACCATTGCGTTACTACTTATCGGCGCGGGTTGCAACCCCAAATTATACGAGCCGGCGATAGTCGTTCCGGAGCGATACATCTATGCCGTCGGCGAACAACGCGACTCGCTGGCCCTGCCGGATGACTGGTGGAAGATGTTTGACGATACGACGCTCAACACTCTCATCGACCGCGCACTCGCCCACAATCGCAATTTGAAGATCGCAGTTTCGCGCATAGAAGAGGCGCGCGACAATCTCAAAATCGTATCGGCGGAGTTTCTTCCGTCGGTAAATGTAGGCATATCGGCCAATGGATCCGGATCCGGAACAACCTCCATTGCACAGACATACAAGATTGCACCAACCATCAGTTGGGAGATCCCCCTCTTCGGCTCGTTACGCCACACCTCGAATGCAGCTTGGGCAAAGATTGCATACACCGAGTGGCAGTATCGCGGCGTGCGTCTATCGCTTGCAGCCGAAGTTGCAACGACCTATTTCACGCTATTGCAATACAAGCGCGACTACGAAATTGCAGTCCGCAGTTCGCAACTGCGCAAAGAGTCGGCTGCTCTGATCGACTCCATATTCCAACGCGGAATGGCAACGGGGCTCAACCTCGAGCGAGCTAAGAATCTGGTCTACACGGCCGAGGCCGACATTCCGGTCTACGACCGCGCCATTCGTCAAACTCTGCTGTCGCTCAATACGCTGCTTGGTGAGATGCCCGACTCGACCAACTACCATAGTTTAGGCACGCGCACTATAACCGATTACGAGCCGTTGGACATACCGGCAGGACTGCCGTCGGATCTACTGGATCGTCGTCCCGACGTAATGTCGGCGTATTGGCAGATGGAGCAAGCCGCCGCCGGCGTAGGCATTGCTCGCAGTGCCCGCTTTCCGAGCATATCGCTCACCGCAGAGGGCGGTGCGTCGTCTATCAAAATTAGCGAGTTGTTTAACAACAATGCCTGGTATTGGAGCGCCATTGGCTCGTTGGCACAACCTCTGTTTAAATTCGGCTCGCTAAAACGCAACGAAATGGCTGCGCGGGAGCAGTATCGGCAGAGTGTTCTCTCATACGAACAGGCGTATATAGAAGCAATTTCGGATGTCGAGAGTGCGCTGGTAAGCATTGCTGCCTACCGCGACGAAACGACACGCTACAAACAGCTTGTCGAGTCGAATGCACGAGTGGCAATTCTCACTTCGGCGCTCTACGACAACGGGTTATCGGCCTACCTGGATGTCATCGATGCAGAACGTTCGCTATACGACTCGCAGATGCAATACTCCAATATCGTCGCCCAACAATACATCAACTATGTAAATCTCTGCAAGGCGCTCGGAGGTGGGTGGGTAGACCTGCCGCAAGATAGATAGCCAAACAAATTGTATTTATACAATTTTTACGCTATCTTTGTCCCTCAAAGGATAGTGTAAACGATGCGTCTTTCGGAATTACAGACAGGTGAATCGGCCGTTGTCGTCAAGATTGTCGGCCACGGCGGCTTTCGTCGCCGCATAATGGAGATGGGCTTCGTGCGTGGCTCACGCGTCTCCGTTGTGCTGAACGCACCACTGAAAGACCCTATTGAATACAAGATTCTCGACTACAATATATCGCTACGCAGAGCCGAGGCCGAGATGGTTGTCGTAATCAACGAGGAGGAGGCAAAAAAACGCCTACAGAAAGAGACGGGCAACGTCGAAACCATCGTTGACGGCAATGCAATCGAGAGCGTAATCAATCGACGCAAGCACCATATCAACGTCGCTTTGGTCGGCAATCCGAATAGCGGCAAGACCTCGCTCTTTAACCAAATTACGGGCGAAAAGGCACATGTCGGCAATTATAGCGGCGTAACGGTCGATGCCAAGACGGGCCATTACTACTACAAGGGTTACGAATTTCACGTTACGGATCTCCCCGGCACATACGCCCTTTCGGCATACTCTCCCGAGGAGTTGTACGTGCGTCGCCACCTGGCAGAGCATACGCCAGACGTGGTGCTAAATGTTGTATGTTCATCGAATCTCGCCCGCAACCTATACCTCACAACCGAGCTCATTGATATGAGCCAGCGTATGGTGGTTGCGCTGAATATGTACGACGAATTGGAGCGCAGTGGCGACGAGCTCGACCACGACACGCTCGGCAAGATGCTCGGCGTGCCGATGATTCCGGTTGTCGGCCGTACGGGACGAGGTATCGAGGAGTTGCTCGACACGATTATCGCCGTGCACGAAAACCGCGATGAACGAGTGCGCCACATCCACATCAATCAGGGTATTATGGAGGAGAGTGTTACGAAACTGAATCGCGCGCTGAAAGAGGCCCACGACGAGCTACCGAAGTGCTTCCCTCCACGATACTTTGCGATGAAGATGCTGGAGGGCGACAAGGAGATATGCCAGATGCTCGAAAAGGCGGGCACGAACTACCCTAGATGGGCATCGCTCTGCGAAAAAGAGAAACAGCACCTCAAATACGATTTGGGCGCAGACGAAGATATCGAGACGGCATTTGCCAATCAGAAGTACGGCTTCATATCGGGTGCGCTACGCGAAACATACGTTCAAAACACCAATAAAACCGATATCTCGCACACGATTGACGAGGTGGTTACACACCGCGTCTGGGGCTACCCTATCTTCCTGCTGTTGATGTGGCTGATGTTCTACTGTACGTTCAGTCTGGGAGCATACCCGCAGATGTGGCTGGAGTCGCTTGTCGGAGTGCTTGGCGAGTGGATTGAGAACTGGATGCCAAGCGGTGTGCTCAAAGATTTGATTATCGACGGTGTTATCGGAGGTGTAGGCAGCGTAATCGTGTTCCTGCCGAATATTATGATCCTCTACTTCTTCATATCGTTTATGGAGGATTCGGGCTATCTCGCTCGTGCCGCCTTTATTATGGACAAGGTAATGCACAAGGTCGGCCTGCACGGCAAGTCGTTTATCCCGTTGGTGATGGGCTTTGGATGTAATGTACCGGCCGTATTGGCAACTCGTACGATCGAGAGTCGCAGCAGCCGCCTGATTACGATTCTTATTCTGCCGTTTATTTCGTGCAGCGCACGACTGCCGATATACATTCTGCTAATCGGCACCTTCTTTGGCGCATACAGCGGAACTATCCTATTCGGACTGTATCTGCTCGGCATTGCTGTGGCGCTGCTCACAGCGTTGGCTATGCGACGCTTTATGTTCAAGGTAGACGAGACCCCATTTGTTATGGAGCTACCGCCATACCGCGTGCCTACCCTTAAAGCAACGCTATCCCATATGTGGGAGAAGTGCGCACAATACCTGCGCAAGATGGGCGGTCTGATTCTTGTAGCATCGCTCGCGATATGGTTTTTGAGCTACTACCCTAACGACGGTACGATAGAGCACAAACACCAGCACTACGAGAACTCATATATCGGCCGCATAGGTAAGGCCTGCGAGCCAATTTTTGAGCCAATAGGAATGAATTGGAAGACCACCGTATCAATCATATCCGGTGTTGCAGCAAAGGAGATTATGGTCAGTACGCTGGGCGTATTATACACAGAAAAAGTCGCTGACACAACCAACGAAAACGCTCACTCCGACCAAATGACTCTGCCGGCCGAAAGCAAAGTCCACAACGCAGAGCCATCGCTCCACGCGCGTCTTGTTGCGAGTGGCGACTTCAACATCGCTTCGGTGCTTGCGCTGCTTGTATTCACCCTGCTATACTTCCCGTGTGTGGCAACGATTGCCGCCATTGCCGCAGAGAGCGGATGGAAGTGGGCTGCGGTATCGGTCATCTACAACACGGTCGTAGCGTGGGTTGTCGCCTTTGCTACTTACCATATTGCACTACTGTTTTAGATTATGTGGCAGGAGATTATCGTGTACGCAATAGCCGTTATTGTTGTAATCGTCATCGGACAAAGCATTGTGCGTGCTATAAAAGAGCCGAAATCAATGTGTGAAGGATGCTCGCAAGATTGCCACAAATGCGACCACAAACCGCCCCAGCAATCGAATTAGAGCGACGAGATATACTCAACGTATCGTTTGGCAACAATATCCCAGGTGAAGTTCTGCTCGACACGGCTGCGATTCGACTCCTCAAGATGGGTAAGCGAGGTGTAGTTCTTCGCAACAAAGTCAATCTTTTCGGCAAGCTCATCTACGCGCTCGGCCGGCACCCAAATACCGTTATCGGCCAATCCCTCGCGGTTGGACGGAATATCCGACGCAATACATAGTCGCCCGTAGCTCATCGCCTCCAAAAGTGTGATAGCAAGGCCTTCGATGGTTGACGGAATGCAGAAGGCCGTACAATGGCGCAGCAAAGTCGCCTTATCAGCACCATATACCGCACCCGTAAATACAATATCATCAGTGCCCTCTGCCAACGAATGCAGATATGCAACATAATCGGGCAGTTGATCGTTACTGCCGGCAATCACAAGCTTATAGCCCGCAACAGCCGCCTTGCGAAATGCCTTTATCAAGAAATCGGGATTCTTATCCTGCACCAATCGTCCCAAATAGAGGAAATATCGCCCCTGTTGTATGCCATAACGCGATAGTACATCACTTTCCGCCTCCTGCTCGCTCGGCATATCTACTGCCGTAGGAATCGTGACGCATTGCCGCGAGTAGTGTTCGGCAAAATACTCACGCTGTTCATCACTCACCACCAGGATATTCTTATGCATTGCTGCCGTTAGGCGCTCCATAAAGTGCATCACCTTCTGCTGCGACGGCGAATACTTCGTGCGCTTCCATTCAAGCCCGTGTCCTTCGAGCAATGCCTTTCGGCCAAAGATTCGCGGAATCCACGACCACAACGACGGAGGCCACGCATTATAGTGAAACAACTCTACGCCATCCTCTTTGAGCAGAGCGTGAATCGTAGACTTGAACGAGAGCAAAATCTTGCACAAAAAACGACCACCAAACGACCTATGATATACGACTTTAAAGCCATTTACCTCCTCCGTTGCGTTACGATCGCTCTCGCAGTACACTACCGGCTCGTGCCCCAACCGCACAAGATGAGTAGCGAGATTGAAAACATAACTTTCAATACCGCCCAATGTCCTAATGTCGCGCCCGCCGATAAATGCGATTTTCATTGCACCCTACTATTTTTTCAACCCCTGCAGATCGTTATTGCCGACGTGGTAGAACGGAATACAGGATGTATCAACCTTTCCACCCATCACAACACGCAGCTTGTTTTTGATAACCCACGGCAAAATCTTCGGCATATATTTCTTCATCACCGGCGACACCGAGCCAATCATCCAACAACTCTTCGGACAGTGTGCCACCTTTTCGCGCACAGCGTTTGCCTTCTCGCTATTCCATATCTCGTCAAACGTCTCCACATCATTCAGGTTGCCCATCGTATCGTACCAACACGATTGCTCCATACCGTTACAAGGCAACACATTTCCGTATGGATCGACAAAGAAGTTCTCACTACCCGCCTCGCAAGGCAACATTCGACGACCACCCTTAATGTAGTTAATCAAGCCCAAGTTGAAGAATGCACGGAACCACGATTTAGGCGAATTCTCGCGCATCAGGCGCTGAATCAGTTCATCGAAATTACCACAAACCTCATCCATGTTTGTTACCTTGTTGTCGTATTTATGGAAATAGAAAGAGTTATGGAATGAGGCAGTTGCAAACTGCATCTTCAAGTTTCTGTTTAACTCATATAAATCGAGCATATCGGCCGAGTTGTTATTCGATACGGTGATACCAAAACCTATATCCTTAATACCCAAACGACGCAATTCGAGCAACGTACGGAGGCCCTTATCGAAGCCACCCGAACGACCACGCAACTCGTCATTCTTACACGACAAACCCTCTATACTGATACGATATCCGATTTGCGGATACTTCTTTGCCAGAGCAATTATACGGTCCGAAAAATAGCCGCTGGTCGAGAAGACTATTCGGTCTGTTTTGGTTAGCAAAACCTTTACAATCTCCTCAATATCCTCGCGTACAAACGGTTCTCCTCCCGTGATGTTCACACTGCGCATCTTGGGCAACTTATGCAACAACTCGGGCTTAAATTCCTCCTCTGTCTTTGTCGGATTGTTCCAGATATCGCACATTTTGCAGCGCATTGGGCAACGATAGGTTACAATGATAGAGCCGTCCATATATAATTTCAGTTAAAGGGTTTCGCATTAAATATCTTTCAAAGTTAACACATTTTTCGCAAACATCAAATTTACACATCCAAATTGCTACAAAACAAAACTGCCAAGCAATCTCAAGTCGCTCGGCAGTTTTTATTTACAACGTCTCTATATCAAAGTATTACAGCAGTTTACATAATTCAACATAAAGTTTTTGCACAGGCAGGCCCATCACATTAAAAAACGAGCCCTCGATACCCTCAATCGCGACATAACCAATCCACTCCTGGATACCATACGCCCCAGCTTTATCAAACGGTTTATACTCACGTATATAGTAGGCAATCTCGTCATCTGACAGCTCTCGAAACTTCACGCGACTCTCAACCGAAAACGAATGAACCCGATCCGCCATTCGCACCGTAACACCCGTAATTACGCTATGCGAGCGGCCCGCCAACATCCGCAACATACGCGTTGCGTCCGCCTCGTCGGCCGGTTTCCCGAGAATCGAGCCATCAACAATAACCACCGTATCGGCCGTCAGCAGAATATCATTATCCGTCAATGCATACGGATAGTGGTTACTCTTCTTCTGCGAAATATACTCCGCCACCGCCTCGGTCGACATATCGGCCGGATAACTCTCGTCGCACTCAAATTTAGGTGCAACATCGAACTGCAACCCGCAATCGGCAAGCAGTTGTCTGCGACGCGGTGAGGCCGACGCAAGAATCAGATGATAGGGTTTAAGTTTTTCGTGCAATAACATATCTCAAACTACTCTACTACAAATGGTCGCACGGCACGCACCTTGCAGCGATATGCCTTATACTCGTCATATACTCTGCCATCCGTAAAATCGACCATATATGCAAAATACTCCGCCATCTCGGTCGACGATCGATACGCTACACCCGAAAGAGGCGTACCTCCGCATTTTATCACATAACCATTAAAGCGGTCCTGCAGAGTCGAATTATTGTTACCCATCTTGCCATTGAATGCCGTATATAACTCAGAAAGTTCTTTCGACGAAGGCACATACCAACCATCGCCCAACTCGGCACACCACTTAAACATCGGATATTTATCCTTCCAATCCGCGATGGACGAAATCTGCAACAAATTGAAAGCGCCATCCGTTGCGCTGTTGGCACCCGTCAGCTCCATCACCCAAGCCCAGGCGCAATCGCCCTCCTCCAAAGCAAGCAACATTCCGCTCTTGCCATCTTCGGCCACCTTGTAAACAACGCCCTTTACATCGCCCTGCTCATAGTAATCGCCTACGGCATATACAACCTCCGGCACCAGCGGTTCGGGATCATCCTCTACTTTTGGTGGCAATTCCGGTTCTTCCGGATTACAAGCAACAGCAAACGCCATCAATATCAATGCGATAATGCTCCAAATCTTTTTCATAGCACAATCCTCCCGGTCTATTTAATCATAAAGTTAAGCAACTCCTCGCCATCGAGCGTAACGCGCAACACATCGCCAATCTTCGGCTCGACATCGGTCGGCTGCGGCACAAAGACAATATCGCCGGTTTTCAATGTCAGCGATTGCGATGCTCGACTAACACACTCATCTATCGACAAACGCATTTCGGACACGGTAAACTTCTGCGCCATACAATCGCCCACCCACATTTCAACCACACCTTCGCCCACTTCCGACGGCTCTTTCATCTGCGGTGATACGGCGACAGAGCGATCGAACGAATAGGCCTCATCACAAGGTCTGCCCGCCGACAGCGCCTGCTGCATTACATCTCGCGCAACGAAGGTAACACCCACTCCGACAGCGTCATAACAACGCGATGCAAAACGTGCATCCAAGCATTTTGCCAGTCGGGTGATACGCACCATCACGCCACATCCGCAGACGATGTCTGCCGAAAAATGCGGCATATAAAAATCGTCGTTATTTCTCAAAACCGATGTATCCGGACGCAATCCGACATAGGTCTGACCTTCGCCAAATACATTTTCAACACAAACAATCTTCATCGTTTCAAACTTTTAACCATATCACGACCAAATCTCTCTGACGCCCCCTCAGGGCCAATCAGCTCTCGCAGTTCGTTAAAATCGGCAAGCATTCGTTCGCGTTTTGCTCCGCCGACAAGTATCGACTGCAACTCCGCAGAGGCATCATCCACATCCATTTTCGCGCAGACAATCTCCCTCACGGCCTCTCTGCCGAGGTTTATATTAACGAGCGAAACAAACGGAATCTTAAGCACATACGGTCGCAATACTTCATACAACTTATTGATTTTGTATAGTACCATCTCCGGAATACCCATCAGTGCTGTCTCCAGAGTTGCCGTACCCGAAGTTACCACCGCTGCTTCACTCACAGCCAATGTTTGTTGCGTCTGATTGCAGACATAATGCACATTCTGCGCAGCACAATCGGCAGACATATAACGCTGATACACCTCTCTGTCAATCCAAGGCACTGCCGTTACGACAAACTGATGCTTCGGAAAGCGCTTTGCCAGAGCAACCATATTCGGGAGATTAGAGCGAATCTCCGACGCTCGACTGCCTGCCAACAACGCCACAATCGGACGCGAGGCATCGAGATTGTTTCTGCGTGCAAACTCCTCTTTTGTAGGCATATTCGCACGACGCTCAAAGATATCGTCCACAAGTGGATTACCACAAAACACGGGCTCAATACCTTTGCCTCGAAAATACTCGCTCTCGAACGGGAAAATCGTATACAATCGATCGACATACTTGCGCAAGCCCTTTACGCGCCACTCCTTCCACGCCCACACCTTCGGTGCGATATAGTAGTAGACCTTTATACCTTTGCGATGTGCCCACTTTGCGATGCGCATATTGAACGACGGGTAATCGATAAGTATAACAACATCAGGGGCAAAAAGTTCAATATCACGTTTGCAGTCATCAATCTGACCGATGATGGTCTTCAGATTGAGCAACACCTGCCCCACCCCGAAAAACGACATCTGCTTATAGTGTTTCAGCAGATTCTCGCGACCACCAACCGCAGCCATACTGTCGCCGCCACAGAAGCGGAAGCGCGCATCGGCATCCTCTGCTGCAATGGCCCGCATCAGCTTACCGCCGTGCAAATCGCCACTCGGCTCACCTGCTATAACGTAATACTTCATGCTTTGCTACTCAACATCCAACAAATCAGGACGCAACAATTTGGTGCGTTCGTACGCCTGCTCCTCTTGCCACTTCGATATCTCGGCAAAATTGCCCGACATCAGCACATCCGGTACTCGCCAACCGTTAAACTCCGCAGGGCGTGTATATACGGGCGGCGCAAGCAAATCATCCTGAAAGCAATCCGTCAGCGCCGACGCCTCGTCACCAATTGCTCCGGGCAACAGACGCACAACCGAATCCGTAATAATGGCCGCAGCCAGCTCGCCACCGGTCAGCACATAATCGCCAATTGAGATTTCGCGCGTAATCAGATGCTCGCGAATGCGGTAGTCTATACCCTTGTAGTGTCCGCAAAGGATGATGATGTTCTCGAGCGTCGAGAGTCGATTTGCCTCGTGCTGATCGTACTGAATGCCATCGGGCGAGGTGAATATAATCTCATCATATTCGCGTTCACTCTTCAATTGCTCGATGCAACGATACACCGGCTCAATCTTCATCACCATACCGGCCTCACCACCAAACGGATAGTCGTCCACCGTACGACGCTTGTCATCCGTATAATCGCGCAGGTTATGGATGTGAATATCGACGTGGCCTTGCTCTTGCGCACGCTTAAGAATCGACTCATTTAGAGGCGACGCGAGCAACTCGGGAACAACGGTTATAATATCTATTCTCATATCAATCTCTATTTGTAATCAACTTCGCCGTTCAACGCCTCGACAACAAACGGATTGTAGAGCGATTCGTGACCGATGGTCGACTTCTCGCCGTGACCCGGATAGATGGTAACCTCATCTCCAAGTGGAATAATATTTCCCAAAATCGAGTTCATCAGTGCGTTATAGTCGCCACCCGGCAAATCGGTTCGACCAATACACTCGAGGAAAAGCGTATCGCCCGTAAAGAGCGATTTCGTCTGCTGCTCGAACAACACTACACCACCAGGCGTATGGCCCGGTGTCGGAATTACCTTCAGTTCGGTTTCGCCGAAACGAATCACATCGGTCGCAGACAAATCCACATCCACCGTCTCGGGCATCGTAGGAGCATCTATTCCGAACATCATCGCGTGCGACACCCCCTGTACCACAAGCGCACTATCGCTGCTTGCCAACGCAAACGGAACGCCATAGGTCGATTGCAGATAGTGAACGCCCATAACGTGGTCGAAATGGCCGTGTGTATTGACAGCCATAACAGGTTTCAGCCCCTGCTCGGCGATAAAATCCGAGAGTATTCTATCCTCTTTAGCCGATGCATTACCGGCGTCGATAATCACGCACTCGAGCGAGGAGTCCCACACGACGTAGGTGTTCTCCTGAATAGGATTAAAGACAAATTTTACTATATTCATAGCGGTACAATCATATATTTTTGCAAATATAAACAAAAAAGTCTGCCGAAGCAGACTTTTTTAGCGACTATTTTTCGATTCTTTCGAGTTTTACCACATTTTCGACGTGATGCGTATGAGGGAACATGTCCACCGGCTGAACAGCCACTACCCGATACATCGAACTCATCAGCGCCAAATCGCGTGCCTGCGTTGCCGGATTACAGCTTACATAGACGATGCGCTCCGGAGCGGCGTTCAGGATCACGTCAATCACCGGCTCATCCACACCTGCACGTGGCGGATCGAGAATTATCACGCTCGGTTTGCCGTTGCGCTTGATGAACGCATTGTCGAGCACCTTCTTCATATCGCCCGCATAGAAGACCGTATTGTTAATTCCATTAATAGTTGAATTAATCTTTGCATCTTCAATTGCTTCAGGCACATACTCGATACCGACAACCTTCTTGCATCGACGAGCGCAGAAATTGGCAATCGTACCCGTTCCCGTATACAAATCGTACAGAGTATCATCTTCTTTAAGGTCGGCAAACTCACGCGTTACTTTATATAACTCGTAGGCCTGCTCGGAGTTGGTCTGATAGAACGATTTTGGTCCGACTTTGAACTGTAAACCCTCCATACTCTCGAAGATGTGATCCTTGCCTGCAAAGCATATCGGAGTCTGGTCGGTGAGCGAATCGTTCCACTTCGCGTTGACGAAATATATTATCGAAGTGATCTGCGGAAACTCCTCTTTCACAGCACCGAGCAAAGTGTTGATTTTTGTCGTATCATTTTCGTTGAATACCACACTCAACATAATCTCGCCGGTCGATGCCGTACGGATAATGACACCACGCATCAAGCCCTGATGCTCGCGAACATTGTGGAACGTATAGCCGTTTTCGATGCAGAAGCGTTTGATGAAGTCACGAATCGCATTTGACGGATCCTCTTGCAGATAGCACTTGCGAATATCCAACACTTTGTCGAACATATTCGGCACGTGAAAACCGAGTGCCGGTGTCTGTGCAATGTCGCCACCCTCGGCAATCTCCTCGTAGGTCAACCAACGACGATCGGCAAACGTAAATTCGAGCTTATTGCGATAGAAGAGCTGCTTTGCCGAGCCCAGACACGGACGTACCTCCGGCAACTCCAACTTGCCGATGCGGGTCAACTGGTCGCGCACCTGCGCTGTCTTGTGGCGCAACTGCTCCTCGTAAGGCAGGTTCTGCCACTTACAGCCACCGCAGACACCAAAGTGCTCGCACGTCGGCTCGCAACGCATCTCCGAACGCTTGACAAAGTTCACAACCACACCCTCCATAAATCGACGATGCTTTGCACGCACCTGTACATCAACAACATCGCCCGGCACGGTCATCGGCACAAACACCACCATTCCGTTGTAATACCCTATCGCCTTGCCCTCTGCTGCAAGTGTCGTTATCTCCAATCCCTCAATAAAAGGGAGTTCACGTCTTTTTCTCGCCATAAATTTTCGTTTTGTGCCACAAAGATACTACAATTTGCGAAAAATCTCAAAGTGGAGCAACTAAATAGGAGTAATAAAGAGTTGTTTGCGACAAATTATTAAGCGGCCGAGAATACGTCTTGATTGTAAAAACAAAAGCGACAGAGCTGAAAACTCTGCCGCTTTCGAGGTGAACTCGCTGGGGCTCGAACCCAGGACCCCAACATTAAAAGTGTTGTGCTCTACCTGCTGAGCTACGAATTCATCATACCAACACAAGCAAACCTTGTTTTTGGTGGTGCAAATGTATACAATATTTTTGTTATATCAAAAAAAATCCGTCTTTTTTCGGCCTTCCGACCTTTTTTTGAATAAAACCTCGTTTGACGTATTGGTTTATAACATAAATATATGTATATTTGCCTTAATTATGCGCGATATTTTAGGTAAAAATACCTACTCTATATATAGAGTAACGTGCTACCTTTGCGAAACTAAAAATAAAAGATATTGATATGTCCGAATTTAATCCTACGGAATACAAGCTTGTTTGCGTAGCAACAGGCGAAGAGTTTGAAGATGGCGGTTGGACGCTCGACTATGCAGGTTACGACAAACCGTCGCTCATCAGAGCCGTGTATGCAAAGAAGCAACTCACATTGCAGGGCAAGGATTGCGGTCTGTATAAGTTCCGCGATTGGTTGCCTATGAAGCGAATTTTGAAGTGTTCGTCATCGCCGGTAACATACAAGAGCAAAGGTCTCGCAAAAGCTTTGGGCCTTGACAATCTGTACATCACATTCAACGGATGGTTTCCGGAAGTTGGCGCATCGATGCCGACCTGCTCGTTCAAGGAGACCGAGGCATACAGCGTATGTGCTCGTACAGAGGAGGATAACGACAAGATTATGGTCGTTGCATCGGCTGGTAATACGGCTCGTGCGTTTGCAAAAGTATGTTCGGACAACAATATCAAGTTGTTGCTTTCGGTTCCGGCCGACAATCTCGATGCAATGTGGTTCGACGCTCCGCTGAACGACTGCGTAAAGCTCATCGCTTGCGACAAGGGTGGCGATTATTTCGATGCTATCCACTTGAGCAATCTCGCATTGCAGTCGCCGATGTTCTACGCCGAGGGTGGCGCAAAGAACATCGCACGTCGCGACGGTATGGGCACGACCGTACTCTCGGCCGTAACGACCATCGGTCGCATTCCGGACTACTACTTCCAGGCCGTTGGCAGTGGCACGGGTGCTATTGCTGCGTGGGAGGCAAATATGCGTCTGATTGAGGACGGCCGCTACGGCAATAACGTAATGAAGTTGATGGTTTCGCAGAACGCTCCGTTCCTTCCGATGTACGACGCCTGGAGAGAGGATTCGCGCGAATTATTCCCTTACGAGGAGAATCGAGCACGTCGCGACGTAGAGATTATCAATGCTAAGGTACTCTCCAACCGTAAGCCACCGTATGGCATAAGCGGAGGTTTGTATGATGCACTGAAAGCGACCGGTGGCGATATACTTATGGCAACAAATTTGCAGGCAGAAAAGGCAGCGAAGCTCTTCCTCGAAACCGAGGGCATAGATATACATCCGGCGCCAAGCGTTGCGTTGGCAACACTAATCAAGGCCGTAGAGTGCGGCAGAGTGGATCGCAAGGCGACCATTATGCTCAACATTACGGGCGGTGGCGAGCAGCGCTTCAAGCAGGGCAAGGAGTTGTGGTATCTCAAACCGAGCCACGTCTTCTCGCTCAAACCTGAGGCAGAGGATGTTATCGCAAAGGCAGAGGCACTCTTCAAGTAGAGATATATGTATCCGATAAAGTTCAAACCTATACTCAGAGAACACATCTGGGGCGGACAGAGACTTCTCGACATCAAGAGAGGTCAGGGCGTTCGTGCCGATAAGACAAAGGTTTTCGGCGAGAGTTGGGATGTGTCCGGTGTAGATGGTTATATATCGGTGATAAACAACGGATTCCTAAAGGGCAACAATCTGCAAGAGGCCATCGAGGTCTATATGGGCGATTTGGTCGGCGAGTCGGTTTTCGAGCGCTTCGGATTAACGTTCCCGCTTCTGCTCAAAACACTCAACTGCGAAGATCGCGTCTCCGTACAGGTCCACCCTACCGACGAATTGGCAGCCGAACGTCACGATTCGTGCGGCAAGACCGAGATGTGGTATGTGGTATCGGCCGCGCCTGACGCAGTACTCTACATTGGTTTTAAGGATAAGAATATCACCCGCGAAGAGTATATCGATGCTGTCGCAACAGGCCGAGTAACAGAGTTGCTACAGCCGGTTCCTGTAAAGCAGGGTGATACGTTCCTGATTAAGTCCGGAACAGTTCACTCGATGTCGGGCAGCATCGTCCTGATGGAGATTCAGCAGCCGGTGGATTTGACTTATCGAATATTCGACTGGAACAGAACCGACGCTGATGGTAAGCCACGCCAACTCCATACAGCACAAGCGATTGATGCCATTGATTTTTCTGTTACGGCGGACGATTGTCGTTGCTCGTACGAGTCGAAGAGCAACGAATCTGCAGAGATTGTCAAGTGCGACTACTTTTCGGTCAACATACTGAAAGTCAACACCATGGCAGAACGCGACTACAGTTCGTTGGATTCGTTTGTGATATATGCGTGTGTAAATGGCTCGGCAGAGGTCGTAACCGATACCGGTAGCGAAACATTAAAGCAAGGCGAGGTCATTCTCATCCCGGCCGAGACCACTTCGGTTACACTCAAAGGCAATGCCGATATTCTGGAGTATTACTTGGAGTAGAATTTTGATAAATACCTAAAGTAAAAGTCGCAGCAATGCGACTTTTTTGTTTGGTGTTCCGTGATTTGACTAATATAGATATTTCTCAACCAATGGAAATAAAACTGCCGTTGCAACACCCGTAAGAGCCATTGCCAATCCCGCCATTGCGCCCTCCTTTGCTCCGATTTCGATGGCTCGTGCCGTACCTATTCCGTGCGATGCAACACCCAGCGCAAAACCCTTTGCGAGCGGATCTTTAACACCCAATAACGACAGTACTACCGGCCCGACAATGCTACCGAGTATGCCGGTGCAAAAAACGACAACCGAAGTTACCGTCACCAAGCCACCTCGCGGCTCGGCAACGGCTATAGCTATTGGTACGGTAACCGATTTAGGCGCTATGGAGGTTATAATGTCGCGCTCCGCGCCGAAAGCTTGCGCTATAAACACAACACTCAGCAGACCGACCAACGTACCGCAAAGCGTTGCCGCACAAACCGCCACCTCGCGCCCCTTAATCTGTTCGGACTGCTCGTACATTAAATAGCCGAGAGCAACAACCGCCAGACCAAGAGCGAAGTCGATAATACTCGTTGCTTCTCTGTACGTTGCGTAATCTATATCAAGTAGTGACAGAAATGCGATAATGGCTGCTGCTGTAAGCATGGTCGGGTGCAAAAGCACTATCTTCGTGCGCTTAAAAACTGCGCCACCCAACAGAAACAACGCAATGGTCAGCGTCAGCAAAAAGATATCCGAATGTACGATCTGCTCTATCATCTCTTTCGTCTATTAACAAATTGAAACGCCCACCCCGCGCTGACCAATACGGCAATCGTGCTCACTACGGTCGCAACCACAATAGCTGCCGTATTGTCCAAAATCTCGCGATACGACACCATCAACCCCACCCCGAACGGCACAAAGAACAGAGCCATCGTCCCAAGCAGAAACTTTGCGACAGGGCGTACTGTATCCGGATTAAAAACACGAAACTTCAGACACACAAACATCAGCAACATACCGATAATGTTGCCCGACACATAGCCGTCAATCAAATAGGCAAGCGCATTACCCGCCACCCAACAAATCAATATACAAAAGAGTCCCAGCATCGGTCGTTCGTAGTTTTGCAGCGCAAATATACTAAAAATAGAGATACCCCGCCACAAAAAGAGTCCGTATAATCCGTTGAAAATACACTCACCCGCTCCGAGCCGCTATCAGCCGGCATTGTAAGAGCAGTGGCGCGGGTAATTAATTGATAAAAATTTTGTTTTCTTGAAAACTTTACACTACCTTTGCACTCGCTTACGAGCAAAGGATTGAGCTGTGGTGTAATGGTAACACAGCAGATTTTGGTTCTGTCGTTCTGGGTTCGAGTCCCGGCAGCTCAACCAAGTTTTTAGCAGATCTTTCGAGGTCTGCTATTTTTTTTGCAACTATGCGCCCACGGTTACAGCAACCCCTTTTCATAGTAGCGCACCACCTGCTCCAACTGCTTATCGCGCGCCTCGGGCTGATAATCCAATTTCAGGTCATTGCCAAACAGTTTTGCAAACGCCTGCCAAAGTCCCGCTTCAAAGCCCCCGCGAAACTCCTTAACAATTTGAAAAGCAGTATTATCCGTCTCGCGATCGATGAGTTTCAGCAACACCTTGCCCTCGAAGAATGTCATCTTCTTCAGGACCGGCGTATACTCGCGTACCAGACGCTTCTCCACGCCCTTGATATATAGCTTTTGTTGCTTTTTATTCGGCAGGGCCAGCAACTCCTTCTCCATTGAGGCCATCAGCACCTTCGCCTCCTGAGCTATCGGATAGGTCTTTTTAACCGCGCGCACGAGTCTGGCGTAGCGTCGCATATCCGGCTTGCGTGCATACTTACGCACCGGACTTAAGTGGATAAGCGGAATCGAATCACCGTTCTCGACCACCCACTCCTGGTGCCAATAACCGCGATTGCGTCGGCTGCTACGCTGGGCCGAAAGTGGCGCAACGGTGAAACCGACGAGCAATAATAGTATGCAAATTCTACTTTTCATCACTTTTTCTATCTGCAAATATAACGATTCCGAAAGTAATGTAGTACTTTTGTGCCGAAAAATTTCAAAATGTTTGTAAATGCAACACGCTATGAATAACGAACTATCATTCACTTCAAGCGTCATTGTTACCGACGCAAATACGGCAGTGGCGCTTGGCTCGGGCGATTTACAGGTATTCGCCACACCGGCAATGGTTGCGCTGATGGAGAACGCTGCAATGAACGCTGCCGCTACCCTGCTCGACGAGGGCGAGACTACCGTCGGCGCTCAAATCTCGGTCAGCCACACCAAACCGACCGGCATCGGCCACACCGTAACTGCAACCGCCACACTCACGGCACACGAGGGCCGCAAACTTTCGTTCACGGTCGTTGCCAGCGACGAAGATGGCACGATTGGCGAGGGTACTCACACGCGCTATGTCGTGTCTCGCGAGCGCTTTATGGCAAAAGTTCAATAACGCCAGAGATTTCCACAAAAACGGAGCGCAGATACCGAAAAGTCCAAAAAAATTTGTATCTTCGCCGCGTAATTTTGTAAAAACAGCAAAAACGATACGATATGTTCGAAAATTTAACCGACAAATTAGAACGCTCATTTAAGATTCTCAAAGGCGAGGGCCGCATTACGGAGATTAACGTAGCCGAGACGCTCAAAGAGATTCGTCGCGCGTTGATCGACGCCGACGTAAACTATAAGGTTGCAAAGTCGTTCACCGACGACGTTAAGCAGAAGGCACTCGGTCAGGATGTCTTGAAGTCGGTCAAGCCGGGTCAGATGATGACCAAAATCGTGCGCGACGAGTTGGCCGCGCTGATGGGTGGCACGGCTACCGATATCCGTCTGGAGGGTACGCCTGCCGTTGTTCTGATTGCCGGTTTGCAGGGTTCAGGTAAGACAACCTTCTCGGGCAAGCTCGCATCGTTCATCAAGAGCAAGAAGGGCCGTCAGGTGTTGCTCGTAGCAGGCGACGTCTATCGTCCTGCGGCTATCGACCAGCTGAAGATTCTCGGCGAGCAGATTGGAGTACCGGTCTACACCGAGGAGGGCAACCAAAACCCTGTTCAGATTGCACAAAACGCTATCCAGCACGCCCGCACAAACAACTACAATGTAGTGATTGTCGATACGGCAGGTCGTTTGGCTGTCGACGAGGCGATGATGCAGGAGATTACAGCTATCAAGGCAGCGGTAAATCCAAGCGAGACGCTCTTTGTTGTCGATTCGATGACCGGTCAGGATGCCGTTAATACAGCTCGCGAGTTCAACGAGCGCCTCGATTTCGATGGCGTTGTGCTGACGAAGTTGGACGGTGATACGCGTGGTGGTGCTGCAATCTCGATTCGCTCGGTGGTAAACAAGCCGTTGAAGTTCATTTCGAGCGGCGAAAAGATGGACGCCCTGCAGGTATTCCATCCGGAGCGTATGGCCGACCGTATCCTCGGTATGGGTGATGTTGTTTCGCTCGTTGAGCGCGCGCAGGAGCAGTTCGACGAGGAGGAGGCACGCCGCTTGAAGAAGAAGATTGTCAAGAATACGTTCGACTTCAATGACTTTATGTCGCAGATTCAGCAGGTGAAGAAGATGGGTAACTTGAAGGATATCGCCTCGATGATTCCGGGTATGGGCAAGATGCTCAGTGGCATCGACATCAGCGACGACGTCTTCAAGCAGACCGAGGCGATTATCGGCTCGATGACCCCTGCCGAGCGCGAAAATCCGGAGATTATCAATGCCCGCCGTCGCGAGCGTATCGCCAAGGGTTCGGGTACGACAATGGCCGACGTAAACCGCCTGATGAAGCAGTTCGAGGATATGCGTAAGATGATGAAGATGGTTGCCGGTGGCGGCAAGATGCGCCTTCCGCAGATGCCTCGCGGCTTCCGCCGATAGCAGTGTCTAATTCAAAAACAAACGGTCGCCCAAAAACTGAGAGCGACCGTTTTTTATTGAAATCATATCAAGGAATCCAAAGTCCTCGTCCCGAGGAATAAAACATTTTTGGGAAAATTCAAAACAGATTCTCAATAAATCGCTATCTTTGTCCGTTAAAACAAAAGATTATGCATAAAAGCGGTTTTGTAAATATTATCGGTAATCCGAATGTCGGTAAATCGACACTGATGAATGCGCTCGTGGGCGAGCGTCTTTCGATTATCACATCAAAGGCACAAACTACGCGCCACCGTATTATGGGTATCGTCAATGGCGACGATTTCCAGATTGTCTACTCCGACACGCCGGGCATCCTCAAACCAAACTACAAATTACAGGAGTCGATGATGAAGTTTGTGCGCGGAGCTGTATCCGATGCCGACATCATCCTCTACGTTACCGACACGGTCGAGCAGCAGAGCGATCGTAACGCCGATATCCTCGAGAAGATTCTCCACAGCGGTATTCCGGTTGTGCTGGTCATCAACAAAATAGACCTCACAACTCAAGAAAAGCTTGAGGCACTCGTAGCCGAGTGGCACGAGCGTCTGCCACAGGCGGTTATCATCCCTGCATCGGCAAAGGAGGGCTTCAACATCGGTGCGATTTTTGACCGCATCATCGAGCAGCTGCCCGAGGGCGAGCCATTCTATCCGAAGGATACGCTGACCGACAAGACACTGCGTTTCTTTGCGTCGGAGATTATCCGCGAGAAGATTCTCACCAACTACGACAAGGAGATTCCGTACTGCTGCGAAATCGCCATCGAGTCGTACAAGGAGGAGCCGACTATCGACCGCATCAGCGCAACGATTTTCGTGGCGCGCGATTCGCAGAAGGGCATCGTAATCGGCCACAAGGGCGAGAAGCTCAAGCGCGTAGGCCAGCAGGCACGCGAGGACTTGGAGCGATTCCTTGACAAGAAGGTCTTCCTTCAACTCTTTGTTAAGGTGAACGACGATTGGCGAAACAGCGACAGGCAGTTGCGTCGTTTCGGTTACGAACAAGAATAGCACTTGAATCACGATTTTGAGGGCGCGTTTACATAGAATACTTATCGTTGCAATGTTGCTTCTCGGCAGCATTGCGATCGCGCGTGCTCAATACAATCGCGAGTACTTCTTCTGGGTGGGCCGCCAGCAGATGATGGAGAGCCAATTCACCGATGCTATCCGCACGCTGAACGTACTGTTGCGCTTCGACGAGGATGCCTACGAGGGCTACTTTCTGCGAGGCATTGCAAAGTACAATCTCGACGATTTGCTTGGCGCCGATGCCGACTTCACCATCGCCATCGAGAAAAATCCCGTATTCACAACCGCCTACACGTATCGAGCCATCACCCGTTCGCGTTTAGGCAACTACGATGATGCGCTTAAAGATTTTCGCGAGGCGATAGACCTGCGCCCCGACCTTCCGAATCCATATTTCAGTCGCGGTGTAACGCGCCTGCTCAACCAGCAGTTCGAGGAGGCGATTTCCGATTTCAACAACTTTATTCGCTACGAAAAGAAGGTATCGGATGCCTACCTGAATCGAGGAGTATGCCACCTTTACCTGAAAGACACCGTGAGTGCATACCGCGATTTCGACTTGGCAGTACGCACCAATCGCGAAAATCCGGGCAGCTACAACCGTCGAGGCATTCTCTATCTGCAACAACGTCGCTACAAGGAGGCCGAAGCCGATTTCGACAAGGCCATCGAGTGCGACTCTACCCTGCCGATCTCGTTCTTCAACCGTGCACTCGTCTACAACGAAACAAAGCGACCGACACAATCGCTCAGCGACCTGGATCGAGTTATTTCGCTCGATTCGACAAGTTCAATCACATACTTCAATCGCGCCATAATCCGCACATCCGTAGGCGATTATAATCGCGCATTGGAGGACTATAACAAGGTAGCCGAATACTCGCCCGATAACGTATTGGTCTACTACAACCGTGCAATACTCTACTCCCATTTGGGCGAAATCCGCAAGGCGACAGCCGACTATACAAAAGCAATCGAGCTCTACCCCGACTTTGCAAATGCCTACCTCGGGCGTAGCGAATTGCGACGCTTGCTGCGCGACCACATCGGAGCACGTCGCGACCGCGAGACTGCCGAGCGCAAAATTGCCGAATACAAGTCGCGTTTGAGCGACAGCACATACTCGATATATGCCGATACAACACAGCGTTTCGACCGACTGTTGTCGTTCGAAAGCAAACTTGCAGGCTCATCGTTCGAGCGCATAACATCGCGCAAGAATTCGGACAACAAGATGACGCTGCTGCCACTGTTCCGATTTACGTTTATGCAGCCGGATTCAATTGACAGAGAGCAGTCTACGCACCATTTCCACTCGCAACGCGCAGCCGATTTTATCGCCCAATCGAACAATCCGCTATTGCAGATTTCACGCTTGGATTGCAACATACAGCCGGACTCGCTGATTGCGATGAATCGCGAATATCGCCAGGGCGCACAAGCGGCCGCCACCGACGATTGGATGTCGCTCTTCTCGCTAGCCATCACAGAGTCGCTCATCAAGCAGTACACCAATGCCGTAACGACCTACACGTTGGCTATCGAGCGTAATCCGGCCAATCCGTTCATATACCTGAACCGTGCAGCAACTCGCGCCGAGATGATCGACTTTATCTCCTCGATCGACAATGCATACCAACGCATCTCCATCGAGCAGGATCCGGCAAGCCGTCTGCGCAACTCGCACACGCGGACGTACAACTACGACGATGCAATCTCCGACCTTAACAAGGCGATCAAGTTCCACGCAGGTTTTGCCTACGCGTACTACAACCGAGCCAATCTGCTTGCACTCTCCGACCGTCTGCCGGAGGCGTTCGACGACTACACCAAGGCAATCGAACTAAACCCTCACTTTGCCGAGGCGTACTACAACCGAGGACTGATACAGATTTATATGAAGGATACCCGCAAGGGATGTTTGGACATATCGAAGGCGGGCGAGTTGGGTATCAGCGAGGCATACGACGTACTACGAATGCACAACGACAAGTAACCGAATATAACACGTTAAACTTAAATACTTTATTATGACAGAAACTATCAAAAAGAATCTCAACGACCACGCTTGGGCGCGTTGGACTGCGATGGTAATGATCGCGCTGATGATGCTCTTTGCGCATATGTTCGTTGACGTAATCTCTCCTATCAAGGAGTTGGTACAGATTCAGCGCGGTTGGACCTCCGACATCTTCGGAACATTCGCAGGCTCGGAGTATTTCCTCAATACCTGTGGCTTCCTGATTATTGCAGGTATTATCCTCGACAAGATGGGTATCCGCTTCACAGGTCTGACCTCGGCTCTTGTAATGATTGCGGGAGCAAGTATCAAGTTCTACGCCGTAAGCGACTGGTTTACAGGCACAGCACTCGCAGAGTGGCTGAACTCTTGGTGGGTAGCTATGCCGGCATCCGCAAAGCTCGCATCGTTCGGCTTTATGATTTTCGGTTGCGGCGCGGAGATGGCCGGTATCACTGCATCGAAGGCTCTTGCAAAGTGGTTCGAGGGCAAGGAGATGGCATTGGCTATGGGTTTGGAGATGGCGCTCACTCGCGTAAGTGTATTTATCATCTTCACTATTTCGCCTCGTATCGCCGGTATTGGCGGTCTTGACGAGAGCATTGTACGCCCTGTTGCATTCTGCGCAGCACTTCTCGTTATCGGTTTGCTCTGCTATGCCGTATTCTGCCTTATGGACAAGAAGTTGGATAAGCAACTCGGTGCAGATGCCGTTCAGGGCGAGAGCGAAGAGGAGTTCAAGTTCTCGGACGTCATCAACATCTTCAAGAGCAAGTTGTTCTGGATTGTTGCTATGCTCTGCGTATTGTACTACTCGGCTATCTTCCCATTCCAGAAGTTTGCGGCAAATATGTTGCAGAGCAACCTCAATCTCTCGGCAACTATGGCGTCGGACATCTTCCGTTGGTTCCCTATCGGTGCGGCTTGTGTTACTCCGTTCCTCGGTTGGTTCCTCGATAAGAAGGGTAAGGGCGCAAGTATGCTGATTCTCGGCTCGTTGCTGATGATTGCCTGCCACCTTATCTTTGCGTTGGTGTTGCCACTCTACCCTAACGAGATTATCGCTTATGCCGCAATTCTCCTGCTTGGCGTATCGTTCTCGTTGGTACCTGCATCGCTCTGGCCGTCGATTCCAAAGATTATGGACAAGCGTTTCCTCGGTAGCGCATACTCGCTTATCTTCTGGGTGCAGAACTTCGGTTTGATGGGTATGCCAATCCTTATCGGCTGGGCGCTTGAAAAGTGCAACCCTGGCGTTGCCGAGCAGATTGCCGCAGGTGTAGAGAGCGCATCGTACAACTACACCGTACCTATGCTTATCTTCGCATCGCTCGGTGGTTTGGCGCTGTTGTTTAGCCTCTTGTTGAAGGCTATGGACAAGCGCAAGGGCTATGGTCTCGAATTGCCTAACATCAAGGAGTAATCTCCTAAAACGACAAATAGAAGTGGGCTATCGCAAAACGATAGCCCATTCTTTTACTGTTTGCACTCTACTTCGTCTGCTCGTAGACCTCTAAAATCTTGTCGCACATTGCCGACCACGAAAAGCGGTGGCGTTCGTGAACAAGGTTGCGGCGGAAGCGTTCGAGGTTGTCGCCGTCGTAGAGTCGCTCGATGGCCGTAGCAATGCCATCTACCGTCGGTGGGCAGACATACCCTACCACGTCGTCGGGAACGATCTCGGGCAGACCGCCAACACCCGTTACAATCATCGGCAGGAAGAAGTTGTAAGCAATTTGCGTTACACCGCTCTGCGTTGCCGTACGGTACGGCAGAACGAGTGCATCGGCAGCCGAGAAGTAGTGCTTCACCGCCTCGTCGGGGATAAACCTATCGTGCAGCACAACGCTCGCGCCCAACCGCGCAAAGAGTGGCTCGTATTTCTGCTTATCGTCGTAAAATTCGCCTGCAACAATTAGTTTCAATCCGTCGCGACGCACGCGCTCCCACGCTTCGAGCAAGATATCAAGCCCCTTATACTCGCGAATCAGGCCAAAGAAGAGCAGATAGCGCGTATCGGCATCCAGCCCCAAAGCACGACACGCCACATCACGCTCCTCGCGCTCGCCAAAATTAGTAAACATCGGATGTGGTGAGAAGAGGGCCGGTGCAGAGGTATACTCGCGCAACTCGCCGTGCACCTGTTCGGACATATAGACAAAGCCATCGACCGCACCGAGATAGTAGCGATTGAAAGGGCGATCGACAAAGTGGTGTTCGTGCGGTTCGACATTATCAATCTGGCAAACGACCTTCGTATGGCCGTTACTGCGTGCAATACGCGCAATCGTTCCGAAGCACGGAGCCATAAACGGTGTCCAATACTTCATCAGCACCATATCGGGGCGCTCGCGACGCAGACGCCGACCGAGGGTAATCCAGTTGAGCGGATTGCAGGTATTCATCACGCGCTCGATATGCAAATCGGCAGGTGCAGGGGTATCAACCGTCTGGCTTTTACCGGGAAAGAGCAACGACGGATACTGCAACGAGAAGGTGTAGATACGCACCTCGTCGCCTCGACTGATATACTCGCGAGCCATCGTCTCCATAATCGACGCCAAGCCACCTCGATAGGGATGGGCCGGACCCAAAATTACGATTTTCATATCCGTTGTTCGGTTGATTCTTCGGTAAAGATACAAAAAAATCGTCAAAACAAGCGCGTTTCGACGATTTGAATATTTTAGCGGCTGTGATTTTCGCTTATCGCCACTCGATCGACGCGCGACAAGCAACCGTATCGTCGTCGGTCGTAATCTCAAACAGCGACACATCCTCCTGCTGACGATAGCCGATAGTGAGCAACTGTCCCAAACGACATTCGTGCATAAAGTGAACATCCAGACGAAGCGGACGATTCGATGCGAGCATTTCAATCGGCAGAGCATCGAGCATCATCACGAGGTAGCGCATC
Organism: Alistipes sp.; assembly: GCA_045635325.1. Classification (GTDB taxonomy): domain Bacteria; phylum Bacteroidota; class Bacteroidia; order Bacteroidales; family Rikenellaceae; genus Alistipes. The sequence continues at coordinate 137,280 of JAZRBZ010000010.1, read as the reverse complement.
GTATTGACGTGGTGATTGAAGTCGATATCGCTATAAGCCGCACGGCGCGACGAGGTCTCAACCGGCTCTACATTACGCACCTTACGCGGCAACGGGCACGGCGACGGCGCGGTGCACAACTTCTCCGGCGTAAAGGTATCGCACTCGGCGAGCGCAACCGGCACACGACGCTCATAATCAATCAGACACCACTGCGACACAGCGCGAGCAACCATCTCGCCGGCTGCATCCGACAGCTCGAAATTTCGGGTTGAAAGCAACATACCGTTATCATTCACCCACGTTGCCAGGCGACACTCCTCGTATTGCTTCGGGAAACGGTCTATCTCTACCGCCATACGCGACAACACCCACGCTCTGTTTTTCGACATCAGCGCATCGATTCCGAAACCACGATTCTGCGCATCGTTACCTGCCGAATAGAGCATCATACTACACAATGCATCGAGCTTTGCGTGGAACGTAAAATCGACGTCCTGTGGCTCTACACGATATTGAAAAATTGATTTCTCTGCCATCTCACAAATTATATTTCACGACCGCAAAGGTAGTTTTTTATCGGCATAAGTACAATTTTTCAACCATTTTAGACGTTAAAAAAGCAAAATACAACATCGTAAAACGATAATTCTGCGAACAAACGCACAGATATCAACAAATATTTGTATATTTGTATCGGTGAAGTTGTACCTTTCGCGAAGCGTACAGCGTCACCAAAACGAAACAACACTAAAAACGAGGTAGTATGGGAGTAGTCGTAAATCTGGCAAACGTAATGGCCAAACGCAAGATCACGCTCGGAGAACTGGCCGAACGCATCAACATCACGCCGGCCAACCTGTCGATACTGAAAACGGGCAAGGCAAAGGCGATACGCTTCTCCACGCTGGAGGCGATATGCCACGAACTGCGATGCCAGCCGGGCGACATACTCGAGTATGAGGACAAATAATTTTTAGCATTGCAGCTGCAAAAAACTCTCCTAAAATTTGGAAAAGTCGCGGGGGGGGGTTGCGACGGCAACAAACTTTTAGACATTTAGACATAAAGAGTAAGCAAGAAAAAGTAATTTTAACCACTAAAAAAGATGAAAAGAGTATTAACACTGACGATTGCTGCGTTGGCAGCATTCGTTGCGATTGCCCAACCGAGCAATCAGCCGGCAATTCCGATTATTCCGAATGATCCGGCAGTCAGAACCGGCAAATTGGAGAACGGTATGAGCTACTACATCCGTCACAATGCCAAGCAGAAGAATTTGGCCGACTTCTACATCGTTCACGATGTCGGCGCTATTCAGGAGGAGGACGACCAGCAGGGTTTGGCTCACTTCCTCGAGCACATGGCCTTCAACGGCACGAAGAATCTGCCGGGCAAGATGATGATCGAGTACCTCGAGAAGGTAGGTATCAAGTTCGGTGCAAACCTCAATGCAGGCACTTCGTGGGACTACACACAGTACCTTATGCGTGATGTTCCCGTAACACGTCAGGGCATTATCGACACCGCCCTGCTCGTATTGCACGACTGGTCGCACTGCATCGCCCTGCAGCCAAAGGAGATTGATTCGGAGCGTGGTGTGATTATGGAGGAGTTGCGTACTCGCGACGGTGCGCAATGGCGTTCGCAAATCAACCTCATTAAGCACCTGTTCAAGGGTACGAAGTACGAGCACCGCAACCTGATTGGTCACCTCGACGGTCTGAAGTCGTTCGACCACAAGTCGCTCGAGGCGTTCTACAAGAAGTGGTATCGTCCGGATTATCAGGCAGTGGTAGTTGTCGGCGATATCGATGTAGACAAGATTGAGGCACAGATTAAAACCCTGATGGCTGACATCCCTGCCGCAGCAGCCGATGCCGAGAGCAAGGAGGTTATCGTAGTGCCGGACAATGCAGAGCCGATTATCTCTATCTTCGAGGATCCGGAGATGGTCGAGAGTGAAGCTATGATTGCTATCAAGCGCGCTGCAATGCCGAAGCATATGAACAACACCGTCATTGCAGAGCAGTTCTCGCTCATCCACTCGTTGGGTGGTGCAATGGCAAATGCTCGTCTGTCGGAGATGGCGATGAAGCCGGATGCTCCGTTCACCCAGGCCGGCCTCTCGAACGGAGGTTTGGGCATCTGCCCTACTCTCGATGGTCTCTCAATGAACGTAGGAACCAAAGATGGCGTATTGAATGCCGGTATCGAAGCTGCATACATCGAGTTGGAGCGCATCCGTCGTCACGGCTTCACCGAGAGCGAGTTGGAGCGTGCAAAGAAGCAGGTTCTTCGTCGCGAGGAGCAGGCATACCTGAACCGTAACGACCGTATGAATGGCGAGTTCGTTCGTCGCTATATCTCCAACTTCCGCAAGAACTCCCCTATGCCTGAGGCAGAGTTGGAGTGGAAGATGGACAGCACCATCATCTCGCAGTTGCCACTCGAGGCAATCAACCAGGTATTCGCTCGCTACATCACCGACGAGAATCAGGTTATCATAGTAAACGCACCAAAGAAGGAGGGCGTTGTAAACCCTACGGTAGAGGATATCAAGAACATCATCGCAAAGGTTAAGCAGGCAGAGATCGCCCCTTACAAGGATAATACCGTAAAGGAGCCACTCATCGCAAACGAGGCAGCATTGAAGGGTTCACCGGTAAAGAAGGTTGGTGCAAACGAGGTTTATGGCACTACCGAGTGGACACTGAAAAACGGCATTAAGATAGTTGTTAAGCCAACGACCTTCAAAGCCGATGATGCTCGAATCCTGATGGTTTCGCAGTCGGGCTTCTCGGGTGTATCCGATGCCGATTACCACACGGCAGAGTACCTCTCGCTCGTAATGTCGCAGCAGGGTGTATCGAAGTTCTCGACAACCGACCTGCGCAAGCAGCTCTCGGGCAAGTCGGCAAACGTAAGCGTTGTTCCTTCGGAGTACAACACTTTCATTCAGGCAAATGGTTCGCCAAAGGATTTGGAGACTATGATGCAGCTCATCTATCTGAAGTTCACCGACCCTCGCTTCAACGAGGATGACTTCAAGACAACGCTCAACCAGTATATCAGCTACGTTGAGAACTTGCAGAGCAACCCTAATTATGTAGCGGGTAGAGAGCAGCAGAAAACGCTCTACAACAACCACCCTCGTCGTCAGCAAATTTCGGCCGACATCTTGAAGGACATCAAGTTCGAGCGTCTGGAGCCACTCTACAAGCAGTTGCTCTCCAACGCAGGCGACTTTACCGTATACGTTGTTGGTAATGTTGATCTCAACACTCTCAAACCGCTGATTGAGAAGTATATCGGCTCGCTCCCTGTAAAGAAGAAGCAGACCAAGCGTGTTGACGACGGCGTTCGTCTTGCAACGGGTGAGGTTGTAAACGATTTCAAAACCGAGATGCAGCAGCCAAAGGTTACCGTAAACCGCTTCTACACCGGTTCGATCGACTACACGCTCGAAAACCGCATAACCTTGAGCTTCTTGCAAGAAGCACTTCGTGCACGCTACCTCGTATCGATTCGCGAGGAGAAGGGCGGAACGTATGGTGTTCAGGTTGGCAGCTCGCTCAGCGACGACTGCGTGCAGAGCTACTCGTTGCAGATCAAGTTCGACACCAACGAGCAGATGGCTGACGAGTTGAGCGAAATCGTTGTTGCCGAGTTAAAGAAGGTTGCCGAGCAGGGCCCACTTGCAGAGGATGTAGAGAAGACTCGCGAATTCTTGCTCAAGGATCTGAAGAACCGTATGCAGCAGAATGGCGTATGGGTAGACTACCTCTCGCAGTACTACACCTACGGTGCAGCTTGGGATAACGTAGGCAACTGCGAGCGCCTCATCAAGGAGATGAACGGCGATAAGATCAAGGCTCTTGCTGCAAAGATTCTCGCCGATAACAATATGGCATATATCGTTATGCGTCCTGCAAAATAGCAGAGCGAATCGCACCTCTCAAACGGCTGTCCGACTCACGGTTGGACAGCCGTTTTCTTTGCCCGCACCCTACTCTTCTGCAAGAAATAAATATCAACATAACAGATTCGGTGCTCACCGACCGATTTAGTTACATTTTGGAGCAAATATTGCGATTAAAATTAAAAAATTGTTAAATCAAGCCCAATAGCTTGTTATATCTAAAAATCTTTCGTACTTTTACCTGCTAATTTGTGCGTATATGCGCGCACGAGAAGCGTAATTGGATGATTGAGAGACGAAACTTATTATAAAACAACTATTTATATTTTTAACCATTTTAACACAACAAACAGTATGAAAAACTTATGGAAATCGCTTCTGTTTTCGGCTGTAATGCTGACAGCAGGCGTATTGGCTTCTTGCGAGCCAACTCCGGATGGTAACGGAGGCTTCCAGGGCACTCCTACCATCGAGGTTACTCCTGCTTCGCTGAGTGTTGACCTTGCGGGCGGCACTACCGAAGAGGTAACTGTTACCACTCCTGCAGAGTGGACTTTGCAGATCGACACCGAGGGTGTTACTGCAAGCCAGGAGTCGGGTGCGGGTGACGCAGTCGTTACATTTACTGTACCTGAGGCAACCACGATGCGCACCATCAAGGTTACCTTCACGGCTACGGGCTATGTAATGAACTACCCTATTACCAAGAAGGCAACGCTCACTATTGTTCAGAGCGACGGCGACATCCCGGCACCGGCAGATAACTTCATCTACCAGGAGCACTGCGGCGAGGCCGTATCGAAGGATAGCAGCGGTTACTGGCCTTACGTTGACAAGTATGAGGGTTGGGCACCACAGGGTGGCGACGGCATCAGCCAGAGCGGCGTAACCTATACGGGTAGCGACGCTTCGGTGCGTAACAGCGGTAAGTCGTGGGCTCCGGTTGGCGCATCGTACGCAACCGACGCTCCTTATGCTTACATCAGCAAGGCGGCTGCTTATTTCCAGATCAACGACATCAACCTCAAGTCGGGCGTTAAGAACTACATCTTCTCGTTCACCGCGTTCAACCAGTACGCTTCGCTCATCGCGTCGCCGTACACCCCTGCTCCAATCGCATTGCAGTCGGGTAAGAACCTCACGCTCTATGTAGGTTTCGATGGTGAGAACTGGGCTCCTGTAACCTTCACTACGATGGCTGACGGCAACTGGACTTATGCTGTTGCTCCGTTCACCCTTCCACAGGATGCAGACAAGCTCTACGTTCGTTTCGCAGACTACAAGTCGGATACTTCGACCGCTCTTCCATCGAGCGACTACCAGTATCAGGCAGCGTTGCGTCTTGACGACTTTACCCTTTCGGAGGGTGGCAATGGTCCGGTACTCGAGATCGGTGGCGCAGCAGGTGGCGAGGCAACCGAGGCAACTATCGCAGATATTCTCGCAGGCGGCGAGGGCAACTATACGCTCAAGAACGCTTGGGTTGTTGCTAACTATGCACAGGGCTTCCTTGCAACCGACGCTTCGGGCAAGTATATCCTCTGCTACCAGGGCGAGGGCGCAACTGCTCCTGCAGTAGGCGCTGTTATCGAGGCAACCGGTGCTGTAACCACTTACGCAGGTTTGCTCCAGTTCCCTAAGGAGGCAAAGTACACCATAACCGGCGAGACCAAGAACGTAGATCTCGGCACTCCTGCAGCATTTGCAGCTACCGAGCTCGACAACTACTTGAAGAGTCCTGAGGTTAAGTACGTTCAGTACGAGGGTGCTTTGGCTATCAGCGGCAACTACTACAACATCACTATCGAGGGTGCAACCACCGCTGTTGGTTCGATTTCGTACCCTAATGCCGATATGGCTAAGCAGTTGGCAAACCTTAACGGTAAGGGTATCCAGGTAACTGGTTTCTTGATCGGTGTTTCCCAGAGCAAGTACACCAACACAATGGCTACGGCTGTTGTTGGCACGGGCGACGACCCAGAGCAGCCGGATGCAACTACCGGTACGAAGGTTGACAAGATCGCTTCTTTGGTTGCCGGCAACTACTTTATGGCAGGTTACGCAACCGAGTACAAGGACAACTCGGGTAATGTAACCAGCTTCGCAGCTAATCCATACCACTGCTGGACCGGCAATATCGCAACTTCGAGCGGCAATACCGACTTGGAGACTGCAATGTACAGCTACACAGATGGCGTTTTGGCTCCAGGTGCAGGTGTTTTGACCGCAGCAGCTATTGTTACTCTCGAGGCAGTTGACGGCAAGGCCAACACCTATTACGTAAAGGTTGGCGACAAGTACCTCGGCAACACTGCTAATGGTACTAACCGTCGCGTTACCCTCGTAGATAGCAAGGTTGAGTGGGTAGCTTCCGACTTCAACAATGGCGGTATCGTTCTCTCGGCTGACGGTGTAAACCTCGGTACGGGTAAGGCAAAGACCAACTTGCTCCGTTCGTACAAGGACGCAACCTATACAACATCGCTCCAGTACGGTATCGTATTCTTCGCTACCGACGGCACTGTTGTTCCTACTCCGGATCCAACTCCTGATCCAGAGCCAGATCCAACTCCAGGTGAGATTACCACCATCGCTAACATTCTTGCACTCGGCACAGGCGCAACCATTCCGTCGGCTGTAATCGAGGGTGTTGTTATCTCGAACTACGAGCTTAACAACCTCACTTCGAAGAAGGGCCTCTATGTTCAGGATGAGACCGGTGCTTTGCAGTTCTATCTCGCAGCTAACCACGAGCTCGCATTCGGCACGAAGGTTAAGATTGACCTTACCGGTGCTTCGCTTGCAGAGTACAATGGCGCTGTTCAGATTAGCGGCTTGGCTCTCGACAAGATCACTACCGTTTCGACCGGCAACACCGTTGCTGCGAAAAAGGTAAGCATTGCAGACTTCCTCGCAAACAAGTACGAGGGTCAGTATGTAGAGCTCGAAGGCGTACAGGTTGCATCGTCTGACCTTGCAAACACTTGGGTTGTAGGCGGCGCACACACCTCGATCAATATGGAGGATGCTGCGGGCAACAAGTTCGTTGTATTCTCGTCGAAGTACGCTACCTATGGCGCAGAGGCTGTTGCACAGGGTTCGGGTAACATCAAGGGTATCGCTTCGATCAACAAGGGTGCTATCCAGATCATCTTTGCACAGGCAAGCGACTATGCAGGTTTGACCGGCAAGCGTTTCGACGGCTCGACAACTCCAGATCCGGAGCCAGAGCCAGATCCAACTCCTGGTGAGATCAATACCATCGCGAAGGTGCTTGCACTCGGTACAGGCGCAACCATCCCGACTGCAGTTATCGAGGGTGTTGTTATCTCGAACTTGGAGCTCAACAACCTCACCTCGAAGAAGGGCCTCTATGTTCAGGACGAGACCGGTGCTTTGCAGTTCTATCTCGCAGCAAACCACGAGTTCGCATTCGGCACGAAGGTTAAGATCGATCTTACCGGTGCTTCGCTCGCAGAGTACAATGGCGCTGTTCAGATTAGCGGCTTGGCTCTTGACAAGATTACCACCATTTCGACCGGCAACACCGTTACCCCTAAGACCGTTGCTATCGCTGACTTCCTCGCAAACAAGTACGAGGGCCAGTATGTAGCTATCGAGGGCGTACAGGTTGCATCGTCTGACCTTGCAAAGACTTGGAGCAGCAGCAGCGCACACACTTCGATCAATATGGAGGATGCTGCAGGCAACAAGTTCGTTGTATTCTCGTCAAAGTACGCTACCTATGGCACAGAGACGGTTGCCCAGGGTTCGGGTACTATCAAGGGTATCGCTTCGATTAGCAAGGGTGCTATCCAGATTATCTTTGCTCAGGCAAGCGACTACGCAGGTTTGACCGGCGAGCGCTTCGGCAACACAACTCCAGAGCCGGATCCAACTCCGGAGCCAGACCCGACTCCAACTCCTGGTGACGGCACAACCGCTTCGATTGTTTTCAACCAGAAGGGTTTTGCTAACGCAGAGGTTGTTGACGGTGTAGAGATTAAGGTCGATGACAACGTAACCATCGTATTCAAGAAGGGTTCGGCTAGCACCGCTCCTGCATACTACAATGCTTCGCAGGGTATCCGTATGTATCAGAATGGTTCGACTTTGGATGTAACCGCAAACGGCAAGACCATTACCTCTATCGAGTTCACTTTCGACTACAAGATGTGGTATATTGGTGCAGACAGCGGCACTCTCTCGGCAGAGGCAGATGTTCGCACCTGGACAGGTTCGGCTACGGCTGTGAAGTTCACTTCGACCGGTACGGATAAGAACACCCGTGCATACATCAAGGAGCTTAAAGTTACTTACAAATAACATTGATGACAATCTTTTCTCGGCAGGGAGCTCCCTGCCGAGGGAAGATTCTTTTACCGATGAAAGAGATTTTGAAAATTAACACTAAAGTGCTTCTTGCACTTACCACGATTTGTTTATTTGCGCTTTGCGACACTGAGGACCCTTGGTCGCCATATCAGTCGAAAGCAACGCTCACCCGCAACACGATGGGATGGGACGAAACCTCCGTTACGGGAACTACATCCGGCGATGTACGTTACACCTGGCAGGCAGTCATCATCGAGGGCGCGGAATGGGTATCATTCAGCAGCACGGAAGAGGAGATTGCTGCGCAGGGAAAGGTAGGCAACAACTTTACGCTATACTTCTCCAAAAACGAAACAACCGAAGCACGTTCGGCTGCGGTTCTCATAAAATTCTCCGACGATTATACAACAACTTTGACGCTCTCGCAACTCGGAAAAAGCGTCAACACTACATACGACCGTAATTGGGGCGAGCAGCCGGAGTACAAAAGTGGCTCGACGCTCGTCTATAAAACATACTATACCACCCTCTCGAACAAGAAGCAGGTGCGTAACTACTCCGTATGCTACGACACCGAAAAACTCGTATCGCAATGGGTGGCATACCCTATCCACAGCATCTATACCGACGGACGCAACTACCCTGGTGGCGGTCGAACGGATGCGTGGGCATTTGACGATGCAATCACCGAATACGACAACGGCGGATATCGCATCGTTGAGTACGATCTGACCGATCCTGTCATCCCGCAGGAGAAGCAGCAGAACATTATCTCAGGTGCATACGGCACGGGCGACAGCCGCGGTCATATGCTTCCGTCAGCATCGCGCTACAACACCTGGATGACCAACGCGCAGACCTTCTATGCTACGAATATGATGCCGCAGAACAGCCAATTCAATAGCGGCAGCTGGGCAAAGGTTGAGAACGGTGCTCGTGCATCGTCGTGTGCCGATACGCTTTATGTTGTAGTTGGTACTCTGTACGAAAACGCAAAGCAGTTCACGAGCCGAGGTCGTACGATTACCCGTCCGACACACTGCTATAAGCTCTTGCTCCGCACACGTTCGGGCAACACGAAGAAGAGTATCTCGCAGATTACCAACGCAAGCGAGCTGAAAGCCATTGGTTTCTTGTTCGAGAACTCGAGCAACGCCGTAAACTACAAGAATGCGGTTGTTTCGATCGAGGAGGTTGAGAAGCGCAGCGGATTCAAGTTCTTCCGCAACCTCGATCCTTCGATTGCCGACGAGGTAAAGCGACAGAAGAACTTAAGTGATTGGAATTTTTAATCTAAAACATATTTTATCAAATGAAAAAGCTCTTTTTAGCCGGAGTACTTGTAGCAGGAATCTTGTTGACCTGTTTCGCACAGAAGCCGCATATGGTTGTGTTCTACAACCTGGAGAATCTGTTCGACACGATCAACGATCCTGACAAGTGGGATGACGAGTTTCTTCCGACCGGCGATAAAAAATGGAACGCTGTAAAGTATCAGAAAAAGCAGAGCAATATGGAGCGTGTGCTCTTCGATATAGCTCTGTTGCAGAAGAATTTTCCGGCCGTAATCGGTGTATCGGAGATTGAGAATCGTCTGGTACTCGAGGATTTGATTGCACAGCCAAAGCTCGCCCACGGCAACTACCGCATCGTACACTACGATTCGCCGGACCGTCGAGGCGTTGACTGCGCATTCTTCTATCGTCCGGATGTATTCAAGTTGGAGGGCAGCAAGGCGCACAAATTCGAAATGCCGGGTATGCCTAACTTCTACACCCGTGATTTGGTAACGATGTGGGGTACTATCGAGGGTGAGCCGTTCTTCTTCCTCGTATCACACTGGCCATCGCGTCTGGGTGGTAAGGAGGCGTCGGATCCGAAGCGTGAGGCAGCCGCAGCACAGTGTCGCCGCATTGCCGACTCGGTACGTATGGCTAACCCTGCAACGAAGGTTGTTATTATGGGTGACTTGAACGACGACGCAACCGACAAGAGCATCACCGAGGTATTGGGCGCAAAGGGCAACATCAAGAAGCTCGAGAAGGGCGACCTCTACAACCCGTATATCGACCTTTTGAAGGCAGGTTATGGTACGCTCGGTTATCGCGACTCGTGGAACTTGTTCGACAACATCATCGTGTCGGAGAACCTTGCAACCGGTTCGACCGGCTCGCTGAAGTTGCAGCAGGCCAAGGGTTCGAAGTTCTACGGCAGCATCTTCACGACTCCGTATATGATACAGCGTGAAGGTCAGTACAAGAACTACCCTCTTCGTACGTTTGTGGGCAACAACTTCCAGAATGGTTTCTCGGACCACTTCCCTGTCTATATTTATATAGGTAAATAATATTTTAATATACATATATGAAAAAATTTCTACTCTTTGCAGTACTAACCCTGCTCTCGTTCGGTGCTTTTGCACAGGAAGGAGCAATTAAGGGTCAGGTAGTGTCCCGTAACGGCCGAACAGCTGTCGGGAAGGTCAAGGTAACCATCGAGTCGACCGGCCAGAGTGTCGAGACCGACGATAATGGTAATTTCGTATTCAACCAGATGCCTCGCGGAGACTATAAACTGCTCTTCGCAGCACCGGATTTCGAGCAGCTCGATATGATGGTTCACGTCGAGCAGAATGTTCGTGACTTGCACACTGTAGTCATCGTTCCTTCGTTGCAGAACGAGGTGATGGACGACTCGGTATTTGCCGAATTCGACAACGACTCGTCGGCAACCGACACGCAGGCACTCCCAACATCGCTCTCCGCATCGAAAGACATCTACAACAACATCGCATCGTACCGATTCAGCGAGATGCGCTTCAATGTTCGTGGTTACGACTCGATGTATCAGGACGTATACCTGAACGGTATTCGCTTCAATGATGCAATGACCGGCTATGGTCCGTGGTCGTTGTGGAGCGGTTTGAACGACGCAACTCGTAACCAGGAGAATGCCGCAGGCCTTACTCCTAACGATTTGGGCATCGGTAATATCGGTGGTGTAACCAACATCAACGCACGCGCTTCGCAGATGCGTAAGGGCTTCCGTGCAAGCGTTTCGAATGGTAACCAGATGTATCGTTTCCGCGCTATCGTATCGTACGCATCGGGTGCGCTCGATAATGGCTGGTCGTACGGCTTCTCGATTTCGACTCGTCAGGGTGGTAACGGCTATGTTGATGGTGTTTATTACAACTCGTACGGTTATTTTGCTTCGGTTGAGAAGACCTTCGGCACCAAGCACCGCTTGTCACTCACCATCCTCGGTACTCCACAGCAGCGTGGTGCACAGCAGGCGTCTACACAGGAGGCATACGACTTGTTCGGTAGCAACTACTACAACCCTAACGTAGGTATCCAGGACGGCAAGTTGCGCAACACTCGCGTTCGTCGTTCGCACGAGCCAATCGTTATGCTGAACTACCTCTACGACATCAACGAAAAGACTCGTCTGAACGTAGCAACCTCTGTTCGTTTCGGTTTCAACGGCTACTCGGCTTTGACCTGGAAGGATGGAGCAGACCCTCGTCCGGACTACTATCGCTACCTGCCGTCGAACTACTTGAGCCAGATTACTCCTGAGATTCCGGGTATCTTCCAGGCAACCAGCGAGGAGCAGATCGAAAACTATATCTCGGCTGCAGTCAGCGCAATGCAGAATTGGGATGGTCGCATCAACTTCGACCGAATGTACAACGCTAACCGTCATCGCGATGCCTCGACTGCGGCTTACGCACAGGGCTATCGTTCGAACTATATGATCGAGGAGCGTCATACCGACCAGATCGACTACAACTTCGTAGCTAACATTTCGCACGACTTCAACCGCAACCACCACATTGTCGGTGGTTTGAAGGCACGTGTCAACCGTACGGAGTATTACAGCACGGTTAAGGACTTGTTGGGTGGCGACTATTGGCTCGATATCGATAAGTTTGCCGAGCGCGACAAGGGCAGCGACGTTATCGCATACCAGAACGACGTAGACTATTACAATCAGTATGGTCACGCACGCGTTGTGAAGGAGGGTGATAAGTATTCGTACGACTACTATGCACACATCCGTCAGGCTCAGTTGTGGGCACAGTATACCTACAACATCGGTGGCTTCAACTTGAGCCTCGGTGGTGAGGCAGGATACAGCTCGATGTGGCGTCAGGGTTTGTGGCGTAAGGGACTCTTCCCTAACGGCAACGACTCGTATGGCGACTCGCAGCACTTGAACTTCTTTACCTACAAAGCAAAGGCAGCTTTCTCGTATCGCTTTTCGGGCGCACACTCGTTGTCGCTCAACGCATTCGCAATGCAGGACGCTCCAAAGTTCCAGGCAGCATTTGTTTCGCCTCGTACACGTAACCAGAGCAACCCGGGTTTGAAACCTGAAAAGACTTATAGCGCCGAGCTCACCTACAACCTCAATCTGCCATACATCAAGGCACGCGTTTCGGCTTACTATACCAAGATGAACGACGTATCGAAGGTAATCTCGTTCTACGACGATACGCAGTCGTCGTTCACCAACTTCGCAATGTCGGATATCGACAAGCGCTACTTTGGTGTCGAGGTTGGTTTAAATGTACCAATCTGGAATGGTATCTCGTTGCAGTCGGCTCTCAACTGGGGAGACTATCGCTACACGTCGAATCCTAACTTCGTTCAGATTATCGACAACAGCGCCGAGATCGAGTTGATTGACAAGGTTAACTGGAAGAACTTCTTCGTGGAGAGTACTCCGCAGATTGCATTCAACATTGGTCTCGACTATCGTAGCTCGAACAACTGGTTTGCTTCGATCAACTTCAACTTCTACGACAAGCTCTACCTCTCGATGAACCCTGCATACCGCACCAACAACGCTGTTAAGTCGTATGTAGAGGTGCTTTCGAACGAGGCAGCATCAGACGAGGCAAAGGCGTGGGCATTGGGTAACATCGACGCTATGCGTAAGCAGGAGTATCTCGGTAACGCCTACACGCTCAGCGCAAGCATCGGTAAGAACTGGTACATCCACCGCAAGTATATGCTCGGTTTCAGCGCAGAGGTGAAGAACATCCTGAACAACCGCAACATCAAGACCGGTGGTTACGAGCAGATGCGTATGCGTCGTACCCGTGGTTGGAATGGTAACGAGTCGGGCTCGAATCCAGCAGAGCCATTCTACACGCGTTTCGATTCGAAATACTTCTATATGTTGGGAACAACATACTTCCTCAATGTTTACTTCCGTTTCTAAAAGAAAAAGACTATGAAAGTTCTTAAAATATTTATTGTAGCACTTACCGGTATGATTCTTACCGGCTGCTATAACGATTTCGACACACCTGCTTGGCCGGAGCTGATGACCGACGAGCAGATGCAGGCAGAGGGAATGCAGCTCCTTACCATCAAGGAGTTGAAGGATATGTTCTTCCCACTTAACAACTCCGGTTCGACCAACTCGCAGGCCGAGACCAAGTATAAGCGTTTCGTGTTGAGTGAGAACGAGTGTACCGATTATGAGCTTGCAAACGACCGCTATATCGTGGGCGACTACTACATCAAGGGTAAGGTGATCAGCAGCGACGAGCAGGGCAATATCTACAAGTCGTTGCACATCTTCGACGGTACGGCTGCAATCGAGCTCAAGCTCACAAACGGTCTCTTCACCGAGTTCCCTTGCGACCTCAATACTCGCAAGAGCTGCTGGGTGTATGTTCGTCTTACGGGCCTCTATATGGGTAGCTTCCGTATGATGCTCTCCATTGGCGACGTTCCAACCGAGAGCTTGAACGCATACGGTATCTACAAATACTACGCTAACTCGAACATCGTGTCGCCTGTAAAGGTTGCGAAGCACGTCTTCAAAGGCGAGAACTGCTACCTCTCGGAGGGTAAGGACGCAACGGATGATATCTACGTTGTAGAGAACTCGACCGAGGCGAAGAAGATCTACAATGCCGACTTCCTCGGCCGTTTGATTCGCTTCAAGAATCTGGTTGTTACCTATCGTGGCGTGAAAAACGAGCAGGGCGTGGAGCCATACCCTGCACTCACCAGCGGCAGCAACACCAACATCTACCCAAGCTGGTTGTGCACCAGCGGTATCGTGATGGATGGCTCGGTGCAGTACGTTGTGAGCAAGCCGTGGTATAAGCTGGCTTACAGTTTGAACAATATTTCGCTCTACGGTAGCGTTGCGCTCTGCTACGAGGACAAACTCTCGACGACGCACGGCTCGACTCCGGGCTTCTATACGGCTCGTACGAGTGGTTATTCGCGCTTTGCAGGCCAGGTTGTCCCTGAGGATGGTGCAAAGGGCAGCGTGCTCGCAATCTACGCTATCTACTCGCACAGCTACAACTTCAACGAGACGAGCCGTGACCAGTCGGGTGCATTCCAGCTCACGACTCCTCGTATGGAGGACTTCTTGCCGGAGTACTACTCATCGCTCACTCCGGAGCAGTTGGCAGCCCGCGAGGCGTGGATAGAGGCCAATACTCCGCAGGAGTCAATCGACCTCCCTCAGACCCTGAAGGACGACGATATGGATTAATCCGTCGAAGTCTTGAAATAGACACAACCGCAGTTCTTCGCAAGAGGGCTGCGGTTAGTGTTTTCTGATGGTATAGTTGGATGTGGTATGCAGTGGAATATTCCGTTTGAGGGCGTTTTAGCAACTGTATGATTTTTTATAAGGTCGATTAAGGTCCGCAACCTGCGGTTGCCATAAGGTCGGATAAGGTCGATTAATGTTAATTTAGCAAATAGCGGTATAAGAGTTTAGGGGTAATTAAGGAGTTTAGAGAATTCAAGGTGTATAGAGAACTTCTATAAACTGCTACTATTCTCTATCGACCTTAATTGACTTTACTTGACTTGACCTTAATCGACCTTAATTGACCTCAATTGACCTTAATCGACCTTAATTAAAAAGATTAGCGGAAGTAGTTTTGCCCTTACCGCAAGAGGTTTTTGTTGTTAGAAGGGTGAAAATACAACGCTCGGCGGAATTGGAGACGATGGGCTGTACTTGGCGTACTGCCCATTGGCGACATATTACGTTAGCGGAAGTAGTTTTGCCCTTATAACGACAAAAAAAAGAGGGTAAGCTACTTATATCGCACCGCTACAACCGCATACCCTTGCTCAATTCCTTGCCTGGGGGAGTTCTGCAGGAGCTGGTCGTATAAGACTTACCCGACTGCAAAAGTAGAACATTTTTTGTATCTTTGCAAAAATTATACGAGAATGAAGAAAAAAAATATTCGCAAATCATTCGGCGCAGTAGGCGTATTAGCCGCTTTAGTAGTTGTGGCTGTGGTGGTTGCATACCATTCGTTCTACGGCTCGGCGGTCGAAGAAGAGAGGTCGATTTTCATCACCGGCGATACCTCCTACCCCGCTCTTTGCGAGCAAATCGAGCAGTCGCTCGGCGATTCGGCACTAAAAAATGTTGCTTTTCGACTCTATGCTGCGCATCTGAATCTCGACACACGCTTCAAATCGGGCCACTACCGTCTGCGCGAGGGGATGAGCGTCGTGCGTGTTGTGCGAATGTTGGCACTCGGCGAGCAGTCGCCCGTGCGATTAGTCATCGGCGAGGCCCGCACCCTGCCACAATTAGCCGGCAAGATAGCCCGACAGATTGAGGCTGACTCCGCCGCGTTGCTCCACACAATGTACGACCGCGAAGTACGTCGCTCGCTCGGCTATGTGCGCGACTCGCTCGTTGCGATGTTCGTTCCGAACACCTACGAAGTATTTTGGAGTATCTCGCCTGAGAAGTTGCTCGAACGCCTCAAACGCGAATACGATGCCTTTTGGAATGCCGAGCGCACCCAGAAACTCGCCCAGACGGGATTGTCGCGCTACAAGGCAATAACGCTCGCATCGATCGTCTACGAGGAGACGAAAAACCGCGAGGAGATGCCGCGCATTGCGGGTGTATACATCAACCGACTGCGAAAAGGTATGCCGTTGCAGGCGTGCCCTACGGTGAAGTATGCGATGCAGAAATTCGACCTGAAACGTGTGCTGCACACGCACCTAAAATACCGCTCGCCGTTCAACACCTACATCAATCGCGGCCTGCCTCCGGCACCGATATGTATTCCGAGCATTGCGGCCATAGATGCCGTTCTGGGATACGAACGCAGCAACTATCTCTACTTCTGCGCGCGTCCGGAATTTGACGGTCGCCACAACTTCGCACGCACGTTACGCGAGCATAATGCCAACTCGCGCAAATATTCGGAGCAATTAAAGAAGCGAAATATCAAATAATTTGTGTATATTTGCGCTGATATAAACTCTAAATTGCATACAAACTATGAGTAAATCAATGTATTGGAACGACATTTTGTCGAAGGGCGCAATACTCGGTTGTGTGATGCTCGTATCGCACATCTTCGAGCAGGCAGCCGTCATCTATGGCAAGTCGATGGGCTGGATTTCCGCAATGGGATTTGAGACTATTATAGCAGCTGTGGTATTCGTATGGTTGCTCTATCGTTTCACCAAACAGTTCTCGCTCGCGGTAATGGCTTCGCAGGGCGAGGTCAAGAGCTTCACATACGGCAATGGACTCGGATATGCGGTATTGGTCTCTATTTTGGCCGGCGTTATCGTAGGTGTGGGCGCGTATGTATTCCACAACCATATCGTTGGGCATCAGGCATTTGTTAAGAGTATGCTTGAGACATTGAAGGGCATTGTTGAGACATCCGAACTCACTTCTACCGCATTAAAGACATATAACCAGACAATAGCACTATACGCAGCACAACCTGCACCGACAATCTTCAGCACTCTCGTATCGAGCGTGTGGAGCTACTTGTGCTGGGGTACTATTTCGGCACTCTTTATCGCGGCAAAGACCAAGCACGAATCAAAATTGTTCAACGACTCTTCCGACAATGCAGCCGAATAAGATAGATGTATCGGTCGTTATTCCGTTGTATAACGAATACGAATCGTTGCCCGAATTGGCAGCGTGGATTGATCGCGTATGCCACGAAAATTCGCTCTCTTACGAGATGATTATGGTGGACGATGGCTCGACCGACGAGTCGTGGAGCGTAATCGAGCAACTCAAGGCCAAATACGGCGAGCAGTTGCGCGCCATTCGCTTCCTTCGCAACTACGGAAAATCGGCAGCTTTGTACTGCGGTTTTGAGCAGGCCGAGGGCGAAGTTGTCTTTACGATGGATGCCGATTTACAGGATTCGCCGGACGAAATTCCGGCAATGCGCCGTATGATTACAGAGCAAGGTTACGACCTCGTATCCGGCTGGAAACGTAAGCGTTACGACCCCGCATCTAAACGTCTTCCGAGCAAGTTTTTCAACTGGACGGCACGCGTTGTTTCGGGCATCAAACTGCACGATTTCAACTGCGGTTTGAAGTGCTATCGCAAGAAGGTCGTAAAGTCGATTGAGGTGTATGGCGAGATGCATCGCTACATCCCTATTTTGGCAAAAAACGCAGGATTCAATCGCATTGGCGAGGCGGAGGTACACCACCGCGCCCGCAAGTATGGCGTGTCGAAATTCGGCATCGAGCGAATGATAAAGGGCTATCTCGACCTGATCTCCGTAACCTTTATGTCGCGATTCGGCCGTTCGCCGATGTACTTCTTCGGCTCGCTCGGTACGCTGATGTTCCTCATTGGCGGATTTACGACCTGCTGGGTTATCGGCAGCAAGATTTACAAACAGCTGAACGATATGCCGTTGCGCAGCGTTACCGAGCAACCGCTGTTCTACCTTGCGATGCTTGCCATCGTACTCGGCGTGCAGCTTTTTCTCGCGGGATTTCTCGGCGAGCTCATCAATCGTTCATCAAGTGATAGAAACAAATATTTAATCGAAACAAAGTTATGATACAACGAATCCAATCACTATATCTGCTTGTAGTAACAGCACTTATGGCGGTAACTCTTTTCTGCCCCATCGCAAAATTCAACGTCGAGGGCGAGGAGGTCATTCTTTCGGCTTTTGGCGTAAGCGACACGGTCGGCGTACTGTCGAGTATGCCCGTATGGATGGGTGTTATGCTCGCAGCATCTACCCTTCTGCCGTTGATTACGATTTTCCTCTTCAAGCGCCGTATGCTGCAAATCAGATTGTGCGGCGTAGAGGTTGCTCTGCTTGTTGGCGACATCGCACTGATGGCGTTCTATATCTATAGGCTCTATGCCAATTTCTTCGAGAACATCGAGTGGTCGAATCTGATTATCGGCGTGCCGGTCGTAATGCCGATTGCGTCGATTGTTCTGACGGTATTGGCATTGCGTGCGACGTTGCGCGACGAGTTGCTCGTACGCTCGCTCGACCGCATACGATAGAGCTTCTCTACGAGACTTTTTACACACGAAACGGGTTGCCTGCGACAAGTGCAGACAACCCGTTTCATTCTGCATACGGAGCGCTTCTTACGTTCAAACCCGCACTTTTCCGATGGTTTTTTAGCCAAAATAGCTGCATTATCGAGTCGTTCTCGACACAATATGCGTTTTTTTTAGTATTTATAATACTACCTATCAAAAAAATTCATACATTTGTACTCGTAACCATCGCTTATTTTTTATGGGAAATGAGAAAAATACTTGCACTCGCAACATTGATTTTATGTTGCTTTACTACCTACTCTCAAGAGGTTGAGTCAGCAAGCAATACTCCGTCGCTGATTATCACACCTCGATTCGATGTCAATCCTTACATCCCTGTCGGAGGTAAGGGCTACTCCGGTGTTGATTTCGGCAACACTTCCCTTTACACACTCTTTGAGGGTTCGATTGGCGAAAACTTCTCATATTCGATGAGCAACCATTGGCTCTCGACCGACCCTGCATCACTCTATCAAAACGCATTTCGCTCCGATGATGTAGACTTCATCGATTGGCTGACCTTGAGTTATTCGGTCGGCCGTTGGACTTTTACGCTCGGTAAGGATATGCTTGCCATCGGTGGCTACGAGCTCGATCCTATGGATGTGGATCAACATCCCGTACTCTGTTCAAAGTTCTGGCACGACTGTGCCATCTACCAATGGGGTGGCCGAGTGGAGTACGCAAGCAAGGACGAGAGCTCCTCTATCGCCTTCCAATTCGGCACATCACCATTCGGAGAACGCCCGTTTGCAAGCAAACTGTTTACCTACTCGTTCATCTGGTACGGCGAGTTTGGTTGCTGGGCTCCCATCTGGTCAGCAAACCTCATCGAGTATGAGCGTGGTCGCTTTATCAAGATGGCATCGCTCGGCAATATGTTCTCGTGGGGCGATTTCGCAGCCGAGATTGATGTAATGCAAAAACTCTATACCATTGAGGGAACAACCGACTACGAACTCTCGCTCGTCGGCAAATTCGGCTATACGATCAAAGACAAAGTCGAGGTATTTGCCAAGGCGGGTTACGAGTACCGCACAGGCGAGGACATCTTCGGTTGGGAGGATGAAGAGAGTTTCATCCCGACATACATCGGCTACGGCAAGGGTTATGCTTTCTATGGCGGAGGCGTCAACTACTATCCGTTACGAAACAGCAAGGATTTGCGAATCCACGCCGTGGTGGGTGCAAACACCCATTCGCACAGCGTGGCAATCAACATCGGTGCGACGTATCACTTCAATCTCACCGACCTTATCCAGCGTCAGAAGGACAAACGCAAAACAAACAACCAATAAAACCATATTGTTTTTTAACACTTTATAGCAAGATTGTAAATGGCAAAAGACAGCTCTATCATCAAAATCGAGCATCTCTCGAAATCGTTTGGCGACAAAAAGGTGCTTGATGACATTACGCTCGACATTCGTCGTGGCGAGTTCGTGACACTGCTCGGTCCGTCGGGTTGCGGCAAGACCACTCTGTTGCGTATGATAGCAGGATTCACAACTCCGGACGAGGGTGTAATCCTGATGGATGGAAACGATATTTCGGACACACCTCCACATAAACGCCCATTGAATACGGTATTTCAGCGCTATGCACTCTTCCCACACTTGAACGTCTATGACAACATCGCGTTCGGACTCAAACTCAACAAGATTCCGTCCGACGAGATTGACAAGCGCGTGCGTAAAGTGCTGAAAATGGTAAGTATGACCGACTACGAGGATCGCGACGTAACATCGCTCTCCGGTGGTCAGCAGCAGCGTGTTGCTATCGCGCGCGCGATTGTTAATCGTCCGAAAGTGTTGCTTCTTGACGAGCCGCTTGCTGCGCTCGACTTGAAGATGCGTAAGGATATGCAGATGGAGTTGAAGGAGATGCACCGCTCGCTGGGCATCACATTCATCTACGTTACCCACGATCAGGAGGAAGCGCTCACGTTGAGCGACACAATCGTCGTGATGAGCGAGGGTAAGATTCAGCAGATCGGCACGCCGACCGACATCTATAATGAACCTGTCAACTCGTTCGTGGCAGACTTCATCGGCGAGAGTAACATCCTGAACGGAAGGATGATTCACGACCGCGAGGTAGAGTTTATCGGCCATAAGTTCGAGTGTGTTGACGAGGGCTTTGGCGAGCAAACGGAAGTTGACGTCGTTGTTCGTCCGGAGGATATCTACATCATTGCCCAGGCAGAAAATGCGAAATTTACAGGTGTTGTGAAATCGTGTACCTTCAAGGGCGTTCACTACGAGATGTTCATCGAGACGGACAAGGGCTACGAGCTGATGATTCAGGACTACAACGCATTTGAAATCGGCAGCACAGTCGGCATGTTCATCAAGCCGTCCGACATTCACGTTATGCAAAAGGAGCGCACCTGCAACACATTCAACGGAGTAATGCTCTCGCCGACGAAGGTGAAGATGCTCGGTGCGGAGTTCGACTGCGAGGATTGTGGTCTAGCGGAGGGCGACCGCGTATCGGTACGCGTGGCGTTCAACAAGGTTGAGTTGCTCGACAATAAGGAGGATGGTACGCTGATGGGCGAGGTACACTTCATCCTCTACAAAGGCAACCACTATCACCTGACCATACTCACCGACGATGGCGACAACATCTATGTCGACACGAACGACATTTGGGACAACTGCGACTTGGTGGGTGTCTCGATTGCTCCAAAGCATTTGCGTATAACGAAAAGAGTATAACGACCGAGAATGAATAAGATGTTCAACATATTCGGAAAACGCTCCTCGTGGGCTTTGCCGTATGCGCTGTTCCTTGCGATATTTGTTGCGCTACCATTGCTGCTGATTGTCGTCTACGCCTTCAGCGATAATGACGGTGGCTTTTCGTTGCAGAACTTCATCAAGTTCGTCACACAGCCCGAAGCCGTAAATACGTTCATCTACTCAATCGGCATCGCCCTTGTAACGACGTTTTTGTGCATTCTGCTCGGCTATCCGGCTGCATACATCCTCAGCAACAAGGAGCTCAACCGTTCGCAGATTACCGTCATTCTGTTTATCCTGCCAATGTGGATAAACATCCTGGTGCGTACGCTTGCAACCGTCGCATTGTTCGATTTCATCCACTTGCCGTTGGGCGAGGGTGCGCTCATCTTCGGTATGGTATACAACTTCCTGCCGTTTATGATCTACCCTATCTACAACACGTTGCAGAAGCTCGACCACTCGCTTATCGAGGCTGCAGAGGATTTGGGTGCTAAACCGAGCACCGTATTCTGGAAAGTAACGGCTCCGCTCTCAATGCCGGGCGTGATGAGCGGTATTATGATGGTCTTTATGCCGACAATTTCGACCTTCGCCATTGCCGAGTTGCTCACGATGAACAACATCAAACTCTTTGGTACGACCATTCAGGAGAATATCAACAACGGAATGTGGAACTACGGTGCGGCACTGTCGCTTATTATGTTGGTAATCATCGGTATCTCGTCGCTCTTCTCTGATGGCGACGGCCAGAATACCGAAAATGAGGGAGGGCTGATATAATGAAGAAATTTTTTGCTCAAACATACCTTTGGGTGCTGTTGACGATGCTCTACGCACCGATCATCATCATCGCAATCTTCTCGTTCACCGAGGCCAAAGTACTTGGCAACTGGACAGGTTTTTCGACCAAGCTATACACGTCGCTCTTCTCGGGAGGTGTGCGCCATTCGTTGCTTGACGCCATCGAAAACACCTTTACCATCGCGCTGATTGCCGCTGCGGTCTCCACTGTATTGGGTAGCATTGCCGCCATCGGCATCCACAATATGCACGGTCGACGCCGTCAGGTGATTACGCTGCTGAACAACGTACCGATGCTCAATCCGGACATTATCACGGGTATTTCGCTCTTCCTGCTCTTCGTCAGCATCGGCATCACACAGGGCTATATGACCGTCGTTTTGGCGCATATCGCCTTCTGTACGCCATACGTAGTATTGAGCGTTATGCCGCGCTTGCAACAGATGAATCCGAACATCTACGAAGCTGCTCTGGATTTGGGCGCTACCCCATTCCAGGCCCTTCGCAAGATCATCATTCCGGAGATTCGTCCGGGTATGATTTCTGGCTTCATTCTTGCCTTCACACTCTCGATTGACGACTTCGCCGTTACGATTTTCACCATTGGCAACCAGGGTCTTGAAACGCTCTCGACCTACATCTACGCCGATGCTCGCAAGGGCGGTCTGACTCCGGAGTTACGTCCGCTTTCGACCATCATCTTCGCAACCGTTCTGCTGTTACTCATCATCATCAACATCCGCGCAAGCCGCAGTGCCCGCAAGTTGGAAAACAAAATTTAACGCACAATGAGAAGACTCTTTCGCATAGCGACCCTGCTGTTTGTCGCAACGCTCACTATCACGGACTCCGCATCGGCTGCCGACCGCGAACACACGCTCAAGATCTACAACTGGGCCGACTACATCGACGAGGAGGTACTCGTCGAGTTCCAAGATTGGTACAAGGAGCAGACCGGCGAGGAGGTGGAGGTCATCTACCAGCTCTTCGACATCAACGAGATTATGCTCGCCAAGATCGAGCGCGGCAAGGAGGACTACGACGTTGTATGCCCGTCGGAGTACATCATCGAGCGAATGTTGCGCAACGATTTGCTGTTGCCTATCGACCGCGATTTCGGCGAGACACCGAACTATATCGACTCCAACATCTCGCCCTACATCATCGACCGTTTCAATATGATCGACGGCTCGGGCAAGAACGCCAACGACTACGCCGTGGGTTATATGTGGGGTACGACCGGTATCCTCTACAACACGAACTACGTTACTCGCGACGAGGCATCGTCGTGGGCAGTGCTTCATAACGACAAGTTCCGCAAAAAGATATTCATCAAGGATGCATTCCGCGATGTTTACGGCCCTATCCTCCTCTATCTGCGTGGCGACGAGGTGCGCTCGGGCGCAATCACGGCCGACGAGTTGATGTACGACGCATCGGACGAGTCGATCGCTTTGGTCGAGGGCTTTCTTAAACAGGCAAAGCGCCTTGTAGCGGGTTGGGAGGCCGATTTCGGCAAGGAGATGATGACCAAGGAGAAGGCCTACATCAACCTCACTTGGAGCGGCGATGCCGTTTGGGCTATCGAGGAGGCCGCCGAGGTTGGCGTGTCGCTCGACTATGTTGTGCCAACCGAAGGCAGTAACGTATGGTTCGACGGCTGGGTTATCCCTAAATATGCAGTGAACACCAAGGCGGCGCGCTACTTCATCAACTTTATGTGCCGTCCGGATATCGCCCTGCGTAATATGGACGCTATCGGCTACGTCAGCGCAGTTGCTACACCGGAGGTACTGGAGGCAAAAATTGACGATTCGATCGAGGAGCCAATCGATGCCAGCTACTTCTTTGGCGAGGGCGCCGAGTGCGTCAAAATCAACTCGGTGCAGTATCCCGACGCAGCCGTTATTGCTCGCTGTTCGATGATGCACGATTCGGGTGCTCGCACGGAGCAGATGCTCGAAATGTGGGCACGCGTTAAGGGCGAAGTTGTCAAGCCGTGGGTGCTGATCGTTATCGCGCTGACTATGCTTTCGCTGCTCGTTCTCGGCATCCGTCGCAAGGTGAACAAATACCGTTCGCAGCGCAAATACCGCCAGCGCCGCCAACGCAAATCGTAAATTCGTAACACACTCATAAAACAACAGACCGCAGGGCCGATAAAAGCACCCTGCGGTCTGCTATTTATATCTGCCACACACCGTTGCGCGGAGGGGTTACGGGGTTGCCCTCGCCGAGCGGTCAAGCATCGAATGGCAGCTATCGCTACATTAAAAACATAATCATCAGCTGTGCCAGCACCACACGCAGGAACATCACAAACGGATAGACCGTAGCGTAGCTGATTGCAGGCATATCGCTACCCGCAATGCCATTGGCATAAGTCAGAGCAATCGGGTTGGTCATACTGCCCGAAAGCACACCCATAATCGTATAGAAATCCATTCGATAGACCATTCGCGCAAAGATACCGACCACAACAAGCGGCACGAGTGCAATCAGCAGCGCGTAGAGCATCCACACATAACCGCCCGATGTAAGCGCCGTAACAAAGCCGTCGCCCGACGCAAGACCAACCGCCGCAAGGAACATCGAGAGGCCTATCTCGCGCAACATAAGGTTGGCGCTGAGTGTTGTGTATGTAATCAGGTGCCAATGCGTACCGAAGCGACCGATGACAATCGCCATAAGCATAGGGCCGGCAGCCAAGCCGAGTTTGATTTGAGGCGACTCAACAAGCGGAATCGAACCGACAAACACGCCGAGCGCGATGCCGAGGAAGATGGTCAGGATATGCGGCTGGTGGAGCTTTTTCAGCGAGTTGCCAAGCAGGTCGGCGACCTTCTCAATAGCGCTCTCCGAGCCGACAACCATCACCTTGTCGCCAATCTGCAACTCCATACCCTGATACGGAATAATATCCACGCCCGCACGATTCACGCGCGTAATATTGATACCGTATTTAGTGCGCAGACGCAGATCCGAGAAGCGTTTGCCGTTAATCTCCGAACGCGTCACAACGATACGACGCGAAACAAGCTTACCATCGAACTCGCCCCACTCCTCTTCGAGCATCGGAATCTCCGTACCGATAAATGCCAGAATAGCCGACTTATCCTCCGTATTGCTCACCACAAAAATCTTATCGCCACAATGAACGCGGCTCTCCGAATCGGCGATGAGCGCCTTGTTGTCGCCGTGCGAGATACGCGAAATAACGAACTGGCGGGCAATGAGCGTACGCAATGCGCTTACCGTCATTCCGTCGATTTGGCGGTTTGTAACCTCAATCGAATATTTCGCAGCAAATTTATTTTCGTTGCTTATGGCTTGCAGTGCTGCGTGCTCCTTATTCCAATCGATGCGGAGAAACGCCTTGAGCAGTACGAAGGCGACGATTGTCGATATAATACCAATCGGATAGGCAACCGCAAAGCCCATCGGGATAGACTTATCGTCCAACCCCGTAACGTCGATATAGGCCTGCTGCGTAGCACCCATTGCCGGAGTATTCGCCGTAGCACCATCCATCACGCCCACCATCGTCTGCAACGGAGTGCCCGTCAGCCACGCGATAAGGTATGTAACCGCCACGCCGAGCAGCATTACCAACACCGACAACCACATCAGCTTCAGACCTCCCGATCGCAACGACGAGAAGAAACCCGGACCAATCTGCAAACCAATCGAGAAGACAAAGAGCGTAAGGCCGAAATCGCGCGCGAAGCCGAGAACATCGCCCCCGATGTGCATACCGAAATGGCTGGCTGCAATACCCGCAAAGAGCACCCACGTCGAGCCGAGCGAAACGCCTCCGATCTTAATCTTGCTCAACAGCGTGCCGACCGTAATAACGACCGCCAAAATAAATATCGAGTGTGCAATACCTGCACCAAAAAGCATCTCCTGTATAAAATTCATAACAGATACCGTATTTTCTAATCAAGCACCGCCCTTTTGTGGGACGATATTGTGTAAATTTTCGGCAAATATATAAATTAATGGGCGATAAACGTATTTTTTTACTACCTTTGTCTGCAAATGAAGCAAAACTCTAAAAAATCTATGAGTAAGATTGATATTCAACGTGCGCACCGTATGGATGGTACGGGCGAATACTATTTTTCGCGTCGTCTGCGCGAGATTGCCGAAATCGAGGCCGCAACCGGACGCCAAATCATTAAACTCGCAATGGGCAGCCCCGACCTTCCACCGGCTCCTGCCGTAATCGAGCGCCTGTCGCAAGAGGCATTGCGTCCCGACGTTCATAAGTATATGTCGTTCAAGGGCGAACCGGTACTCCGCAAGGCTTTTGCCGATTGGTATGCAAAATGGTATGGCGTAGAGGTAGATTACAACTCGGAAGTTCTCCCGCTCATCGGCTCGAAGGAGGGCATTATGCACATCTGCCAGACGTTCATCAATCCGGGCGACAAGGTACTCGTTCCGAATCCGGGCTATGCAGCTTACAAGGCTGCCGTTAGTATGACGGGCGGTATTATGCAGCCGTATGCGCTCAACAAGCAGACCGACTTTATGCCAGACTTTGACGCTATCGAGCGCGAAGGCGTAGAGGGCGTAAAGATTATGTTCGCCAACTTCCCGGGTATGCCTACCGGCCAGACCCCGACACGCGAATTGTTCGAGAAGATTATCGCATTCGGTCGCAAGCATAACATCCTGATTATCCACGACAACCCATACAGCTTTATCCGCAACGCAGAGAAGCCGATGAGTATTCTCTCGATTCCTGGTGCAAAGGATGTGGCGATGGAGATGAACTCACTCTCGAAAGGCCACTCGATGGCCGGTTGGCGTGTCGGTGTAATCATCGGTTGCAAGGAGTGGATCGACTCGATTCTCACGTTCAAATCCAATATGGACTCGGGTATGTTCTACCCTATTCAGGCAGCTGCCGAGACCGCTCTCTCGTTGGGCGACGAGTGGTTTAAGGAGTTGAACGCCATCTACTACGAGCGCGAGAATGAGGGCTACGCTCTGCTCGATGCACTTGGTTGCTCATACCGTCCAAATCAGGCAGGTCTGTTCATCTGGGCCGAGATTCCTGAGGATTACGAGGGTGACTGCTTCGACTTCTCGGATGAGGTTATGGAGAAGTGCGACGTATTCCTCACGCCAGGTGGCATCTTCGGCAGTGAGGGTAAACGCTACGTACGTATCACGCTTTGCTGTCCGGCAGAACTGCTCCGAAAGGCAACCGAAAACGTAAAATCGCGCTTCAGTAGATAAAAGATATCGATATAATCGATAATAGCCCGATCACCTATTGGATGATTGGGCTTTTTTTCATATCTTTGAACGATTTTATAAACACCTATTCGATGCAACACTATTGCACCGACGATTGAGTGTGAATTTTATGGAACAAACGAATCTGAAAATACTTGTAACGGGTGCTGCCGGATTTATCGGTTACCACCTCGTGCGCCGTCTCGTTGAACGAGGCGATGCGGTTGTGGGTATCGACTCCATCAACGACTACTATGACGTTCGTCTGAAGTATGCCCGCTTGGCCGAGTGTGGCATTTCGGAGTCGGCAGCCAACAGCAACGTCCTCTCGCAAAGCGAGCGATTTGCCGACTATCGTTTTGTGCGTATGGCACTCGAAGAGCGCGAGCGTTTGCAGCAACTCTTCGCCGAGGAGCAGTTCGATGTCGTTGTAAATCTTGCCGCACAGGCGGGCGTCAGATACTCGCTTGATAACCCGTACGCATACATCGAGAGTAACATTGTTGGTTTCATCAATCTTTTGGAGTGTGCGCGACACAATCCGGTTCGCCACTTCGTCTATGCGTCGTCAAGCTCCGTCTATGGAGGCAACACAAAAACTCCGTTCTCGGAGGAGGATCGCGTCGACAACCCCGTATCGTTGTACGCCGCAACGAAAAAATCGAACGAGTTGATGGCAAACGTCTACTCAAAACTATACGGCACGCCGACCACCGGTTTGCGATTCTTCACGGTATATGGTCCGTGGGGACGTCCCGATATGGCACCGATGCTCTTCTCGAAAGCCATCTTGGCGGGCGAGCCGATAAAGGTATTCAACAATGGCAATCTTTCGCGCGACTTCACCTACATCGACGACATCATCGAGGGCGTAGTACGCGTAATCGACCGCGCTCCGCAGACAAGCGACGAGCATCCGGTTGCAGCAGAGGTGTATAACATCGGATGTGGTTCGCCGATGCAACTGATGGATTTCATCTCCACGCTGGAGCAGGCACTCGGCTGCAAGGCGCAGATGAAGATGATGCCGATGCAGAAAGGCGATGTGTATACGACATACGCCGACACCACAAAACTCGAACGCGACTTCGGCTATCGTCCACACATTACTCTCACGGAGGGCATTGCGCGATTTGCCGAGTGGTACACAAATTTTAAGGACAATTTTAACTTGTAAACGATATGAAGGGTATAGTATTAGCAGGAGGTAGCGGCACACGCCTCTATCCCATCACAAAGGGTGTCAGCAAGCAGTTGTTGCCCATCTACGACAAGCCGATGGTCTACTACCCTATTTCGGTTTTAATGTTGGCGGGCATTCGCGAGATACTGATTATCTCTACTCCGGACGACTTGCCGGGCTTCCGCCGTCTGCTTGGCGACGGTAGCGACTACGGTGTACGTTTTGAGTATGCCGAGCAGCCATCTCCTGACGGACTTGCACAGGCATTCATCATCGGAGAGGAGTTCATTGGCGACGATTGCGCATGTCTCGTGCTGGGCGACAACATCTTCCACGGTGCAGGCCTCAAAGAGTTGCTCGCGCAAGCGGTGGCAGATGCCGAGCAGAGCGACAAGGCAACCGTATTCGGATATTGGGTAAACGACCCGGAGCGCTACGGCGTAGCAGAGTTCGATACCGAAGGAAACTGTCTATCTATCGAGGAGAAGCCGGCGAAGCCAAAGTCAAACTACGCGGTTGTCGGTCTATACTTCTACCCAAACAAAGTTGTCGAGGTTGCCAAAAACATCAAGCCGTCAGCGCGTGGCGAGTTGGAGATCACTACCGTCAACCAGCACTTCCTTGCCGAGCAGAGTTTGAAGGTGCAAACACTTGGTCGTGGCTTTGCGTGGCTCGATACCGGCACCCACGACTCGCTTGCCGAGGCATCCATATTTGTCGAGGTAATCGAGAAGCGTCAGGGGTTGAAGATTGCCTGTCTGGAGGGTATTGCCTTCGAGCAGGGCTGGATTACCAAAGAGCAGTTGCGACAGATAGCACAACCGATGATCAAGAATCAGTACGGACAGTATTTATTAAAATTAGCAGAGTTAGCAGAGAGATAAGATGGAGGTCGTAAAGACAAATATAGACGGTGTATTTATAATCGAGCCGACCGTATTCGGCGACGAGCGCGGATACTTTTTCGAGAGTTTTAACGCTGCCGAATTCGAGCTGAAGACGGGCGTAAAGACGTTGTTCGTTCAGGACAACGAGAGCAAGTCTCGTTACGGCGTTCTGCGCGGTTTGCACTTCCAGAAGGGCGAACACGCACAATCCAAACTCGTACGTGTAGTTCGCGGTAGAGTGTTGGACGTTGCTGTTGACATTCGCAAGGGTTCGCCCACGTTCGGCGAGTATGTTGCGGTAGAGCTTACGGCCGAGAATCATCGTCAACTCTTCGTACCACGCGGATTTGCGCACGGATTTGTCGTTCTCAGCGATGAGGCCGTTTTCCAGTACAAGTGCGACAACCTCTATGCTCCACAAGCCGAAGGAGCTATTGCGTGGAACGATCCGCAAATCGGCATCGACTGGCAGGTGAACACAGCAGATGTCGTACTATCGGAAAAGGATAAGCACCACCCAATGCTGAAAGATGCGGAGTGGTTGTTTGATTACAACACAAACCTTTACTAAACGCTTATGAACATCCTAGTTACTGGCGCTAATGGTCAATTAGGCAACGAAATACGCCGCAGAAGCGAAGCGAGCACGCACAACTATATCTTTACCGATGTAGCGGAGTTGGACATCACCAACGCCACGGCTGTCTTGTGCGCTGCACAAGAGGTAAAGCCGGAAGTAATCATAAATTGTGCGGCATACACAAAT
Source organism: Alistipes sp. (assembly GCA_045635325.1). Lineage (GTDB taxonomy): Bacteria > Bacteroidota > Bacteroidia > Bacteroidales > Rikenellaceae > Alistipes. Next base: position 107,045 of record JAZRBZ010000010.1, on the reverse strand, counting down.
GTCGATAAGGCGGAGGAGGATGAGCAGACTGCACACCTCATAAACTGCGTTGCCGTTGAGAATTTAGCCGTAGCAGCAAAGCAGACCGGTGCGACACTCATCCACGTTTCGACAGACTACGTATTTGATGGTCGCGGTTGCACGCCATACACCGAGGATGCGGATGTAGCTCCGACAGGTGCATACGGACGCACGAAACTTGCCGGTGAGAGAGCTGCCATAGATAGTGGTTGCAAGTATATTGTGATTCGCACCGCGTGGCTCTACTCCGCTTTCGGTCGCAACTTTGTAAAGACGATGCGTACGCTAACGAGTGAACGCCCTGCGTTACAAGTTGTTTTCGACCAGGTTGGTTCTCCGACCTACGCCGGCGACCTCGCGGATGCGATACTACACATTGTCGAGGGTGGAATGCTTGACCGAAACGGAATCTACCACTACTCGAACGAAGGTGTTTGCTCGTGGTACGATTTTGCAAAAGAGATATGCGCGATGAGTGGCAACGTATGCGATATTCGTCCGTGTCATTCGGATGAATTTCCATCGAAAGTTGCTCGCCCACACTATTCAGTACTCGATAAGACAAAAATTAAGCAGACCTTCGGACTTGAAATTCCGCATTGGAAAGAGTCTCTGGCTAAATGTATTGAGGAATTAAACGGATAAGAAATATGAATTTCAAACGTAATATAATCATCACAGGTGGTGCCGGTTTTATCGGCAGTCACGTCGTTCGACTCTTCGTAAACAAATATCCGGAGTATAGGATTATCAATGTCGACAAACTGACCTATGCCGGCAATCTTGCAAACTTGGCAGACATTGAGCAGCAGCCGAACTACACGTTTGTAAAGGCCGATATCTGCGATTTTGATACCATCCTTGAGTTGATGAAACGCTACAACGTAGATGGTGTTATTCACCTTGCAGCCGAGAGCCACGTTGATCGCAGCATCAAAGATCCGTTCACGTTTGCTCGCACAAATGTGATGGGTACGCTTTCGTTATTGCAGGCAGCAAAGTTGTATTGGGAGGCATTGCCGGAACGCTACGAAGGTAAACGATTCTACCACATCTCGACCGATGAGGTATATGGCGCGCTCAACTTCGATGGCACATTCTTTACCGAAACTACCAAATACGATCCACATTCGCCATATTCGGCATCAAAGGCATCGTCAGACCACTTTGTTCGTGCATTCCACGACACATACGGTATGCCTACCATCGTAACAAATTGCTCGAACAACTATGGACCGTACCAATTCCCAGAGAAGCTGATTCCGCTCTTTATCAACAATATCCGTCACGGAAAGCCACTGCCGGTGTATGGTAAGGGTGAGAATGTTCGCGATTGGCTCTATGTCATCGACCACGCTCGCGCAATTGACACTATTTTCCACAACGGCAAGATTGCCGACACATACAACATCGGTGGCTTTAACGAGTGGCGAAACATCGATTTGATAAAGGTCATCATTCGCACGGTCGACCGCCTGCTCGGCAACGAGGAGGGTGCAAGCGAGCACCTTATAACCTATGTTACCGATCGTGCCGGTCACGACTTGCGTTACGCCATCGACTCGTCAAAACTCAAAAACGAATTGGGTTGGGAGCCGTCGTTGCAGTTCGAAGAGGGCATAGAGAAGACCGTACGCTGGTATCTCGATAATCAGGAGTGGATGGACAACATCACCTCCGGCGAATACGAGCGCTACTACGAAGATATGTACAAAAACCGATAACAGTTCATAAACGCCAAACAACGAGAGAAGGTAAGTGAAGCACCTGATTAAAATATTGATTATTTTCTACTGTCTGTCAACATTATCGTTCTTCAGACCATTTGACTCCATACCGGATGAAATCGCAAAGATTATGTCGTATGGAGCAATGTTCCTCATTTTTGCATTCTCGATAATGACCAAGACAACTACGAATCCCACGAAGCGATTTGCTCCGCAGATCGGGTTGTTAATGTTGTTTATCTTTATCTCGTGCTTTATGCCGCTGTTTGCGTATGTGGATCAAACATTTGCCCAAACGCTCATAGCAACAATTCCATTCTTCTCGTACGGTCTGTATCTCGCCATACGAAAGTTCGACATAGAACGCAATTTCGTATATGGCCTGGTCTTTTCCATCGCTATACTTGCGACTTTGGCCCATATCGTAAACCACATCACATTCCCGATTGTTACCTTTGGTATCACGCCTGAAGAATTTGACTTGGAACGAGGCGGTTTGCGCCTGCCTATCATTGGTCTGAACTACATTGTACTGTCGTTCTTTATCTCAATCGGCGAATGGACACGCACTCGAAATTTCTGGTGGTGGATTCCGATTCTGGTCTTTGCAGCAGCGATATTCTCTTCGTATACCCGTCAGCACATCTTGGTATGTTCGATTGTCGGAATATGGATGTTGTTAGGTAATATCGGAATTATAAAACGTCTTGCGGTCGTTACTGCGATGACCGTTCTATTGCTCTATTTAATTCCTCAAATCCCAATCTTTAACCAGATGATGGATTTGACGATTGAGCAATATGAGCAAAACGAGTATACGACAAACGAGAATGTACGAATCACCGCTACTCGTTACTACGGTTACGAACATTTTGACACCTTTGCCAATCGTCTTTTGGGTAATGGCGTACCATCGTTCCACTCCAATTGGGGTATGGAATTCGACACCCATGCCGAGATGGAGCACCTCCATCCGTACGACGTAGGTTGGATGGGTATGAACTGGTATTTCGGTGCACTTGCCGTGCTATGTATGTTCTCGGTATGTTTAAGTATTATTTTTAAGACTAAGAAGAGTAGTACTTCGTTTATCAGCGGCTATTTTATCTGGTTGCTCATCACCGGTTTCAGTTGCGGTGCACCAATCTACCAATTTGAAATTATTGTGACTGTGCTTGCAATGTGCTTGGTTGAGAGTGGTACCACAGCGATTGAGCATCGCAAGCGTCAAGAGCAAGTTATACAATGGGGTGATCAGTTCCACTGGGAGCGTATTCAGAGAAGACCTCGCAAATAATAACAACGAAGATATGTCGCATATTACGGGAGTTGTCATACTGAATTACAATAACGCAACGGATACAATCGCTTGCGTGAACTCGTTGTATCGACACACGAACGGCTCGGCATACAAGATCGTCGTGGTGGACAATGGATCAAACGCACGAACAATCGAGGCCATCGACCGCTACGTTGCGGGGTTTGAGGATCATATTCTACTCAACGAAGGCGAGCAGCAACCAGGTTCGTTACCGTTTATCACACATCTGCGAGTTGGCCGAAACCTCGGTTATGCACAGGGCAACAACAAGGGTTTGGAGTTGCTGTATGCTGATGACACAATAACACGCATAATGGTTCTGAACAACGATATTCTTCTCACCGAGGATATTATTACTCCACTCAATAAGGATCTCGACTCGCTACCAAATGCAGCCATAGTGACACCTCTGCTCTACAAGCGCGACGGGCAAACCATCGACCAAAACTGCGCTCGTAAAGCATCGACTTTGGCACAAATATTCGGGCTGTGGGCGGTGTTGCATCGCACCTCGTTCGGTATTATGGAGCGAATATATAATTCACAGTACCTTCTACCGAACTCCCCTGCCGACGAACGCTTTGTGCGTGTCGAACTTCCATCGGGCAGTTGTATGTTATGCGACAAGGAGTTTTTCCGCAGTATCGGCTCTTTCGACCCGAACACATTCCTCTACTACGAAGAGAATATCCTTTGGGAGAAGATTCGACCACTCGGTCTGTACAACTACCTCGACAAGTCTGTTTCGTGTATTCACCTCGGAGCTGCTACCACTAAAACAAAATCGACAAGCGCATTTATAGCCAATGCATTGATTGGCAGCACACGATACTTTGTGCGCAAATACACGAATGCAGGCATATTGTACAGAGGTTGTTTGGAGATGTTCTTTGCACTGTTCCGCTTGAAAATAAAAATACGGGAGTGTTTAACCTCAAAGCATTAAGAGAGTGTATATGGCAAAAAAAGTCGTACATATTGTATGGGGATTCCGACTCGGCGGCATCGAAACTATGCTCGTTAACATTATCAACGAGCAAGTTACGCACAATATTGATATCACATTGATCATCATCAATGATATGATAGAAGATAGTCTTGTTGCCCAAATCGACAAAAGTGTTAATATCATTTGCTTGAAGCGCAAACCAAAGAGTCGCAACGTCATACCGTTCATCCAACTAAATGCACATCTGATTGGCATCAATCCTAATGTGATACATTGTCACGCTCGCAGTTTAAGTGAGTTTATTTTGCCATTTTTGCGCAAACGAAGTATAGTTACCATACACACAACAAGAGTCAGACATCATATAAACTCAATTAAAAAATTTGCAAAAGTATTTGCCATCTCCAAATCAGTTGAACAGGAGCTAAAGAACGACTACAACATTTGCTCCGAGATAGTGTATAATGGTATTGATTTTTCCAAAATATCACCTCGTACAGACTTTGCCCGAAAAGAGCGTTTCAATATCGTTCAAGTAGGACGAATTACCGAGCAAAAGGGACATATTGTATCTATCGAAGCAATCAAATTACTCTCTGACATCAATATTCATCTTGATATTATAGGAAATGGTGAGTTAAAGGACGAACTAGAAGCAAGGGTGGTTGAATTAGGTTTGCAAGACCGTATATCTTTTCTCGGAGCAAAAGACCAGCAATACATATTTTCGCATCTCAAATATTACGACCTACTATTACAACCATCTATTTGGGAGGGTTTCGGACTTACAGTTGTTGAAGCTATGAGTGCAAAAATTCCGGTTGCAATCTCTCTTATAGACGGCATGTCTGAAATTATTGATAACGGCTCATATGGTGACTATTTTGAAGCTCAAAATAGTCAACAATGCGCTGATGTTATTCGTAAAATATACAATGCAGAGTATAATGCTGCGCACTTTGACAAAATATACTCCCACGCATACAAAAACTTTAATGTCAAACGAACTGCCACCGAGTATATTAATGCGTATGAAAATTTAACACATCAAGCCTTTGAATAATGAAACGTATTATAACAAAGCTTATTCAACGACCTAATGTCGTATTTATCTTTATTTGGACAAGAATATTTTGTTGGCTACCTGACAAAGTATATCTAACAATATTGTATAGATTGTGTTTGGGACAAAGTATCAATTGGGATAATCCACAGAGATACACGGAAAAAATACAATGGTTAAAAATCAATGATAGAAAACCTATCTACTCAAAACTTGTTGACAAGTATGAAGTCAAAAAGATAGTATCAGATATTATTGGCGATGCTCACATAATACCTACATTGGGCGTATATAGCAATGCTGAAGAAATTGATTTTGAACAATTACCAAATCAGTTTGTATTAAAGTGCACACACGACAGCGGAGGTATTATTGTTTGCAAAGACAAATCTCAACTGAATAAAAAAGAGGTTATCAAGAAACTAAACAACAACTTAAAACGCAATTATTTTAACCGATATAAAGAGTGGCCGTATAAAGATGTAACACCGCGCATTATAGCCGAACAATATATTAATAACGAAGGTGATAATGATCTAAAAGATTATAAATTCTTCTGTTTTAATGGATCACCCAAAGTATTATTTGTAGCATCTGAAAGAAACAAAATTGGAGAAGAAACAAAATTTGATTTTTTTGATACCAATTTTAATTTTTTACCATTGATTAATGGACATCCAAACTCTAAACAAACTATTGAGAAACCGAGAAACTTTGATAAGATGCTTGAAATATCGACAAAATTGTCAGCAAATTTATCACATATTCGAGTAGATTTATACAATGTGAACGGTCAAATATACTTTGGAGAGCTAACATTTTATCACTGGAGCGGCATAGTACCATTTAATCCTGATATTTGGGATTATAAACTGGGTGAAATGCTGAATTTAAACATACGGTAATGAAAATTCTTTGCGTAACCACCAACTATCCGACTCCGGAATATCCGATATTCGGCATCTTTGTCAAGGAGCAGGTCGAGTCGCTCCGCAAGCTGGGTGTCGATTGTCGCGTGTTCTATTGCGATGGCAAAGGTCGCGGATTGCGTCAATATATCACATACATTCCTAAATTGTGGTGGCATCTGCTTACGCATCGTTACGATGTCATCCATTGTCATCACGCATTGAGCGCGATAATCCTTATGCTGACGCTGCACCCGTTGACGCACAAATGTGTGTTGTCGTACCAAAACGATCCGACTCGCGAATGGGGCGATCGAGTATTCAAGATATTGTATCCGGTATTCAACCGCTTCATCTTCAAGAATCGCTCGGAGTATCTGCGTCACGACAAGTGCGAGTATCTGCCTAACGGATGTAACGCAGAGCTGTTCCGTCCGATGGATCGTACAGAGTGTTGCAAGCAACTGGGGTTGGATCCAAATCAGCAGCACATACTCTATATGGACTCAAATAAGGGTGTGCGCACACAAAAACGCAAGGATCGTTACGATGCTGCGTTGGAGTTGCTCCGCACCAAATATGGCCATACGAATATTAACTCCATCGAACTGCGCAACACGCCACGCGAAGAAATTCCGCTCTACATCAATAGTTGCTCGCTGCATCTTATGAGTAGCGATTTCGAGGGCTCGCCAAACTCTGTCAAGGAGTGTATGTGCTGCAATACGCCGGTTGTATCGACACCGGTCGGCAATGTTGCAGAGATGCTCGACGGCATCGAGGGCAGTTTCGTTACGGAGAGTTTTACGGCGGAGGAGTTGGCTGAAAAAGCCGACCGAGTACTTCGCTCGACCACTCCATTCAATGGCCGTGAGCAGTTCCTGGCAAAGGGCTATTCGATGCAGACGGTCGCACAAAAATTAATCGACATCTATAATAAAATCGTGAAATAATGACTCTTAAGCACATCAAATCGGTCATTGCATTCTACCTTATGCAGCTACCTATGAGCGGACGACATCGCAAACTGTTCGCCCGTTGGGGTGGAGTGCGCGTGAAAGGTAAATGTTTCATAGGACAAGGCGTTACCTTCGACACGGTCTATCCAGAGAATATCACGATCGGCGATGGCGTACACATCACCTCCGGTTGTACGCTACTCACACACTACCTCGATACACAGAGCAATGATATCGATTGGCTGAGCGGTGAGATTGTGATTGGTGACCGAGCATTTATCGGCACAAACACGATTATTGCCAAGCCGTGCCGTATTGGCCATCACGCTATTATCGGTGCCGGAAGCGTTGTTACAAAGGATATTCCGAACAATGAGATTTGGGCAGGAAATCCGGCACGATTTATAAAGAGACGAAATTAGTATTTTGCTTATGAACGCTACCCAACATATCGTTAATCGTCGCCTGCTGGCTTTGTTGCGACTTGCGCTGTGGCAAACGCCACAAGATGAGACGCTATTCCGCGAGATGAACGACGAGGAGTGGAATGAGGTATACAACAAGTCGGTCGAACAGGGCGTATTGGCTCTGGCCTACGATGGCGTTAAACAACTCCCTGCGGAGTTGCAGCCGGACATTGATGTACGCATACAGTGGGGCTTTAATGTGGAGCACGTCGAAAAGATGTTCTCGCACAAGACCGCTACTGCATCGCGTCTGGCAAAGCTGTATGCCGCCAACGATATTCGCACGATGATTATGAAGGGGGTGAGCGTTGCTCGTTACTACCCTACGCCCGCCCATCGTCAGTTCGGCGATATCGACATCTTCCTGATGGGCGACTACGAGCGCGGCAATCGAATCGTCGCCGAGCGCGGAGCAAAGGTCAAATATAGTTTCTTCGTTCATTCGGAGTTTGCGGTGTCGGGCGTCAATGTTGAGAATCATCGTTGGTTTGTCAATCCGTATGTAAACCGCTGTGCCACATATGTTCAGCGCGAGCTGGAATCGCTTGCCAACGACCTGCGGCCACATCCGCTCGTAGAGAACGCCTACACGCCATCGGCTGAATTCGATGCGCTGTTCCTATCGCGACATTCGAGTTGGCACTATGCACGCGAATCGATACATCTGCGCGAGTTGTGCGATTGGGCGTTGTTCCTGCATAACGAGTACGACGGAATGGATCGTGAATTGGTCGAGCGCCTGTTGCGCGAGAGCGGATTAGAGCGTTATGTTGCCATCGTTACCGAAATCGGATGCAAATACCTCGGCTTGGCCGACCACAAACGCATCACAACCTGTGCGGTTGAATCGGTGCTTGTCAATCGCGTATTGGAGGATATCCTCACATACGACGAAGCACAACAGCAGAAGCGCGGAGTAATTGCTACGTTCTGGCACAAAATCTCGAAGCGTTGGGCTCGAAAATGGTGTTACGACGAGGTTGTTCCCGATGGATTCTTCGAGAATATCTTCTACTCGGCAAAAAACTACATCCTTCACCCGAAGGCGATTTTCAAGGCAAAATCATAATAACACACAGGGCGCACATTGATGTGCGCCCTGCGTTTTTAGATGCGTTCCAAAATACGGCGAATTGCCGGAATCTTCAATACGGGCAGTAGCGCGTGTGCGGGGAGCAGATAGCAGCAGAATGCTGCAAATTTGGTAAACAAGCCCGGTGTGCAGGTACGGCAACCTCGGAACATCGCACGCAAGCCCCTGCGCGCCAAACGTTCGGCCGACATCATCACGCCAAGCGAGCGAAATAGTCGGCGTTTGCCCTGTGGCAAATTGTAAAGCGGCGTATCGACCGCTCCGGGGAATACGGTCGTAACACTTACTCCGTATGGTCGCAACTCATACCAGAGCGACTGTGCAAAACTCTTCAAAGCGACCTTTGTCGAGCCATAGAGCGACATCGTAGGGAATGGAGTCCACGCCGTGAGCGACGACATTATCAAGATGCGGCCCTCGCCTCGTCGGCACATATCCGCAGCAAAGCGACGGCACAACTTCATCGGCGTCGTACAGTGCAGAGCCGTAATGAAATCGATATACCCGTCCGTCGTATTGACAAACCGACCGAAGTGCAACACTCCCGCATTGCTGACCAAAATGTCCACCTCGGCCTCCATATCTTGGCAGGCAGCATATATCATCTCGGCAGCGTCGGCTTTCGAAAGGTCGGCATACATTGGCACAGCCACGACACCATACTGCGATGCAAGCTCGGCAGCAATCTGTTCGTTCGCTTCGCGCTGGTTGCTGACTACAATAACATTATGCCCCTTGATGGCAAGTTGGCGGGCATACTCGGCGCCAATTCCCGATGATGCGCCCGTAATTAGTGCAAATTTCATAGCGCGAAGGTATTAATTTCTCGTCAAATTCACTAACTTCGCCCCCGAATTTAACGAACAAAATAAAAGTTTATGCTCACTCGTGGTATTGGAGCCATTGCTCTTTTGGTATGTTCCAACGTATTTATGACTCTTGCCTGGTATGGTCAGGTGATGTTCAAGTCGCGCTTTGAGCGCATTGGTTTGATGGCTATAATCCTCATCAGTTGGGTGGTTGCCTTCTTCGAGTATTGTTTTATGGTACCGGCCAACCGCCTCGGCAGCACCGAATACGGAGGGCCGTTCTCGATTTGGGAGTTGAAGGTAATTCAGGAGGCCGTCTCGCTTACCGTATTCGCCATTATCGTGCAGTTGATTATGAAAAACGAGGCCCTGCGTTGGAATCACGTCGTGGGATTCATCTGTCTGGTCATGGCCGTGTTCTTCATCTTTAAGAAATAGGAAGTCGTCCGCCCCCACATTAAAACAACATCCGCATCTGCCGTTATCAAACAGATGCGGATGCTTTATTATCGGCCGGCGAACGACTATCGCTTCGGTTGCAGAACAATATACGGAACAATCATCTCCTCCATCGAGATACCGCCGTGCTGGAACGTATCGCGGTAGTAGCGGATATGGCGATTGGCATCGTTGTTATAGACCAGGAAGTCGTGGTTATAGGCAAAGATGTAACTCGACGAGAGATTGCTCGACGGCAACTGCACCTCTTCAGGTCGCGTGATCTCAAACACCTCCTTATGGTTGTACGCCAGATTGCGGCCCGTCTTGTAGCGCAGATTTGCCGACGTTTCGCGGTCGCCCTGCACACGAATCGGATTATCGACACGCACCGTACCGTGGTCGGATGTGATGATGACCGTATGGCCGCGCTCGGAGAGCATCTTCAAGAGCGTATACAGATCCGAATGTTCAAACCACGAACGCGTCAGCGAGCGGAACGAAGCATCGTCCTCGGTGAGCTGGCGAATAATATCCGTCTCTGTACGGGCGTGCGAAAGAATATCGAGGAAATTGTAGACTATCACCGAAAAATCGGCCTCGTAGACGTGGCGGATATTATCAATCAGACGACGGCCCGCCTCCGGGCGAACGAGCTTATCGAACGACATCTTATAGCGCTTACCGGTCTGCTCGAGCAGACGACGAAGGAAGTCCTCCTCGTATTGATTCTTACCACCCTCCTCATTATCGTTCAGCCACTTATTAGGCATAAGTTTGTCGATTGACAACGGCATCAAACCGGCAAAAACCGAGTTGCGTGCATATTGCGTGGCCGTCGGCAGAATCGAGCAATAGAAATCGTCTGTCTCCACATCGAAATAGCCGCGCAACATAGCGCTGATTGCTCGCCACTGGTCGTAACGGAAGTTATCGATGAGCAGCAACGTAGTCTTCGGATTAAGGTCTACGGTCGGGAATATGCGGCTGCGCATCAGCGTATGCGACATTATTGGCGTATCGTCATCTCGGCGATTGATCCAATCCTTATAATTGCGACACACGAAGCGGCAAAATTCCTGATTTGCCTCATTCTTCTGATACTGTAAAATCTCCTTTATGCTCTTGTCGGTCGAATCGGTCATCTCGACATCCCAACCGACAAGTTTACGATAGATATTGCACCACTGGCGGAACGAGGACGCGCTCTGTACCATCTGTGTAATGCGACCAAACTCGGCACGATAGTCGGCAGTCGTCTGCTCGGTAACGAGTTGCTGCGAGTGAACGTGTTTCTTGATGAGCAACAACATCTGGCTCGGATTGACCGGCTTGATGATATAATCGGCAATCTTACTACCGATTGCCTTGTCCATAATATCCTCCTCCTCGCTCTTCGTAACCATAATAACCGGCGTCGTTGGTCGCACATCCTTAATCAGTGGCAACGTCTCCAAACCGGTCATACCGGGCATCATCTCGTCCAAGATAATGACGTCGTAGGCCTTTTCGGTTGCCATATCGATTGCATCGTAACCGTTGTTGCAGGTATCGACCTCATAACCCTTCGATGTTAGCGTAAGTATGTGAGGTTTCAGCAACTCAACCTCGTCATCAACCCAAAGAATCTTTACCATAATCTACCTCCTTCTCTCTGCAAAAACATTGCGTATCGTGGGATACGACGCGAGGAGATTCTCCTCGACCTCCGCCTCCGTACACCACTTGGCTTGGAGAATATCCTCCTCTGCTTGCGGTTCGGTTTCGCACTGCTCGGCACGCATCTCAAACCACGATGTACACTTTAGTTCCCACGCTCCATAAACGTTGTAAGCGTGCAAAGTATTGCACAAAAATCGAACAATTTTAGCACCTTTTACACCCGTCTCCTCGGCTATCTCGCGCACAGCGCACTCCTCGGCGCTCTCGCCCTCGTCGATATGCCCTTTCGGCAGATCCCAATGACGATAGCAATATATCATAAGGGTTTCACCCTTGTCATTCTCGACCAAACCTCCGGCGGCTTTTATATGCTTAAACTCCGCAAAAAATCGCTCCGCAACAGCTTCGATTGCACAATCACACACCTCCACAATCTTGGATGTTTCAAAAAATTTGAGTACATTCGCAATCGAAAGATACGCAGATGGTATGCGATAAGCACCCTCTACCCCACTCGGCGAGTCGGTGATAATAAGTTGTTTATCGGAGAAATATATATCGGTCCGCATAGGTACATTTGTTTTTTAGGAACACAAATATACGAAAAATTAACTTAAATATGGGTATGAAAAAACATTTTATTGCTATGGCAACACTACTTTTGGGTATTGCCGGGTGCAACACGGCTCCCGAACCGATCGAAATTGACAACGCGCTCACGCAAGAGGAGAAAGCGGCTGCCCGCCTTACTCCGGAGGTGATGTGGAAGATGACACGCATCGGCTCTGCCGAAGTGGCGCCCGACGGTACACAGGTACTCTACACCACGATTCGCTACTCGATGACGGCAAATCGCGGTGTAACTCAAATCCAACTCTTGACACTCGCAGATGGCTCGACCAAGACTCTCACCGACACGCAATCGAACAATACGGCGGCACGATGGAGCGCCGACGGCAAACGCATTTGGTTCCTCTCGAACCGTAGCGGCTCGATGCAGGTGTGGTCGATGGATACCGAAGGTGGCGACCTCCGTCAGCTGACAAACGTAGAGGGTGGCGTAGAGGACTACGGCGTATCGCCCGACGAGGCACATCTGCACTACATCAAGGCGGTACACGTTAAGGATATACGCTCGGCCGACGTTCACAAGGATATGCCACACTCGAAGGCGCGCATATACGACGACCTGATGGCTCGCCATTGGGACTATTGGGATGAGGGCGAATACCGCCATATCTTCATTGCTCCGATATGCGATGGTTCGGCCGGTAATGCAACGGATATTATTGGTGAGGATGCTGCGTGGGACGCTCCGCTTGCTCCATATTTCGATGGCGGCGAGATTGCGTGGTCACCAGATGGTAGTCAGATTGCCTACACCTGCAAACCTCTTACAGGCGCAGAGTATGCCGTATCGACCGATTCCGATGTATACATTCACGTATTGGAGAGCGGCACTACGATCAATATCTGCAAGCCGGCAGATTTATCGCGCCTGACATTCAACGGAGAAGTCGTTCGCAAGCTTCCGTTTGTCGGCTATGACAAGTATCCTGTTTGGTCGCCAAACGGCACGCGTATCGCGTTCCGTTCGCAGGAGCGTCCGGGCAATGAGGCAGACAAGGAGCGCCTGTTTGTTTACGACATCCCGACCGGCGAAATGCACTACATCACAGCCGATTTCGACTACCACGCAGGCAATGTGATTTGGGCCGATGACCAAACATTGTACTTCATCGCTCCGATTGAGGCAACGCACCAAATTTGTCGCGTATCGCTCAACGATTGCAAGGTAGAAGTGATAACGTCGGGCGACCACGACATCACCTCGTTCTCGCTCGCCGGCGGCCGTTGTATTGCTACGTTGCAGAAGATTTCGATGGCTACCGAGCTCTTCGAAGTAAACCTCGAAAATGGCTCACTCACCCAAATTTCCAACGTCAATCAGGAGATATACGACAATATTAAGATGGGCGACGTTCAGAAGCGTTGGGTACGCACAACCGATGGCAAGCAGATGCTCGTTTGGGTAATTCTGCCGCCTGATTTCGACTCAACCAAGAAGTACCCTACTCTGCTCTACTGCCAGGGTGGTCCGCAGAGCGTCGTATCGCAATTCTGGAGCTACCGCTGGAACTTCCAACTGATGGCAGCTCAAGGATATGTGGTAGTTGCGCCAAACCGTCGAGGTCTGCCTTCGTTCGGTCAGGAGTGGCTCGACCAGATCTCGGGCGACTACTCCGGACAGAACATCCGCGACTACCTCTCGGCTATTGATGACGTAGCAAAAGAGCCGTGGTGCGACCGCGACAGATTGGGCTGTGTCGGTGCTTCGTACGGCGGTTATTCGGTATTCTATCTTGCCGGTCATCACCAGAAGCGTTTCAAGGCGTTTATTGCACACTGCGGAATCTTCAATTTCGAGTCGATGTATGGCGAAACCGAGGAGCTGTTCTTTGTGAACAACGACTACGGCGGCTCGTACTGGGACAAGTCGAATAAGACGGCCGTGCGTTCGTACGCCAACTCGCCACATAAGTCTGTGAATGAGTGGGATACTCCAATTCTTATCTTCACGGGCGAGTACGACTTCCGCATACCGTACACCCAATCATTGCAGGCATTTACGGCGGCTCGCCTGCGCGGCATTCCTGCACGTCTGGTCGAGTTTGAGAACGAGGCGCATCAGGTATTCAAGCCACAGAACTCGCTCGTATGGAACCGCGAGTTTTTCGGTTGGCTCGACAAATATCTCAAGGATTAACACCAACCGGTAATCTACGATTACGATTTTTAGCCACACGCCGTTTCCCGATCCGATGAGGGAAACGGCGTTTTCGTTATAAAAAATGAGCCGTTCGTTGAAATTATTTTTTCAATCAAGTTGCGTGCGTTATTTTTGTGGCGCAATAAAAACTGGATATGAAAAATTTCAACATAACACTTCTTTTGCTCGGCTTAATCCTTGCGGTTGGCTGTTCGACAGAGAGCACAACCCAGACGGAAATCGAGAGCGGAAAAATTCAGGTTGCCATTCGTCAGTCGGCAACCATTAAAAGCAGAACCTCGATAGACAAAAACGGCTATACGGCGATTTGGTCGCCTAACGACCAGATTGCAATTTGGGCACAGGCCACCGACGGTTCGTTTGCTCTCTCGGCACAGAGATTTATCCTCTATCGTTTTGCAGACTCTTTCTCGAGCGCAATCTTTACAGCATTCATCTCGCCGCTTGCGGACGATGCGTACACCTACTACGCAACCCATCCGACACCAAACTCGACGGATGGTTTAAAGGCGACGTTCAACGTCTCGTCGGAGCAGAATGCAGCCAATTTTATCGGCAACTATGACATTATGGTTGCAACGCCAACGACCAACGCGGCACTGACAAGTGCGGAGGAGACAAACCTCAATCTGCACTTTACGCATAAGATGCACGCCTTGAAGTTCACGCTTCCGGAGGGTTGTAATTTGCTGAATCTGCCGGTTACGCGCATCGAGTTCACGTTCCCAACCGAGGTGGTTGGAGATGTTACGGTCGATGCCGCTAATCCGAGCGCTCCGGCAACACTCGCAAACGGATCGCGACAGCTGAACCTCAATATGGAGAACGGCATCAACGAAGGCGACACATTTTGGGCAATGGTATTCCCAACGGAGGTTTCAGGCGATATCACCTATACCGCTTATTCAGGAGACTATACATCGTTCACGCGCACTATTTCCCTCTCGAAAACTCTCGAAGAGGGCCATATCACTCCGATATCGCTCCTCATTCCGGAGTTGTTCCGACAGACGACAATCACATTCTACATCAACTCCAACCTGCTTGGCGAGAATATTAAGAGCGTAACCATTATGGATGCTGCAGGCACAAACGTTGTCGCTACGACAACCCCTAACGCTCAAACCGGTGAGTTTGACATCGTTATAGATGGTACGTTTGACGATTCGCCATACTCGAACAAGACATTCACCGCTTGTTTCGAGAGTGAGCACGCGAAGGTTTACAGCACATTCAAGATGCCAAAACTCACACCATACGTTCTGACACGTATCGGTCTGAATGTTCCATACCTCTACTTCGAGGATTTTGCAGACGTAACTTCATTCGAGAAGAACTCTACGCACGGCAACTACGACTCAGATGCAGGAAGCAAAGACGCAACTTCGTTCTGTAACGGTTGGACTGCAGCTCGTGTAGGTGCAAGTGCCGGCAAGTCGATTCGTCTGGCTGCACGCCGTGAGACTACGGCGAACTACCCGGCGCGTGCCGATTCGGCTCCACTGAGCGGCCTCACAAAGAGTGCGAAGATTAAGGTTACATTTAATTATGGTATGAACCGTACGGAGGGTGGTATTGCCATCACCAAACCGGGATTGGGACTCACCTGCTACTTCGGTTACGTTACAAGCACTAACGCATACAAGAGTGGCGACAGTACGGGTACGTTTGCCGGCGGCGACCATACATTCTCGATGAATGCAACCGATGCGTCGTACGACATCATTCCGAATACCAAGACATTGTATCTGAACAATGTTGGTAGTTCGACACGACTCACTTGGAGGATTAATGCAGATAATAAGAACGACCTATCGAACGGCGACTACTATCTGTATCTCGATAACGTGATAGTTCAAATTGCACAATAAATAAAACAAATAACTTAATTCATTACATTATGAAAAAACTTTTTCTTTTCGCATGCGTAGCAGCTTTGGCTGTGGGCTGTCAGGATGATCCATCCGTACAGACTGTAGCCGGCGAAGGCGCTATCGAGGTTACCGCATCGGTATCTGGTGAGGTAACAACAAAGGCGGAAGGCGTAGCCGGTATCACTTTGGATGCTCCGGCACTTGCCGATTTTTCGCTCAAAATCACAGGTAACAACTTCGAGAAGAGTTGGACAAGTCTCAACGACTATGTTTCGGACAACGAGCGTTACCTGGCTGGTTGGTACAACGTATCGATCGAGTGCGGCGACATCAACGAGGAGGGCTACAACAAGCCATACTTCTCGGCTGCAAAGGACATCCAGGTACTCGACCGTAACCGCACCACGCAGGTTGATTTGACGGCAACCGTGGGCAACGCCATTGTAGAGATTCGTACGACGGAGAATTTCCGTAACTACTTCCCTACCCGCGAGTTTACGCTCACTACCGCGAGCAACACTTTCGAGTTGAGCGAGGAGCCAACGGGCTACCTCTTCATCGCTCCACAGAAGAAGGCGGCTATTGATTGTGTATGCGTTCGTCAGGCAAACCTTGCTACCGGCACGACGGAGACGTTGGCAACACAGTATATCCCTACTGTTAACGCAGCTACTCGCTATATCGTAACCTACGATTTGCAGTATGCAGGTGGTGTGAATGTAACCGTTACACTTGACGATACTATCATCGACACTATTACGGTTGATGTAGAGCTCAACGAAAACGCTTAATCACGACAAAAAAAGATTTAAGATATGAAAACTCTGAAATTCGTAACAATGTTGGCTATGACCGCCCTGATGATGGTCGGTTGTAACGAAAATTTGAAGGTCGACACCTCGGACAAGGATTCTAAGCTCGGCTATTTGTCGCTCAGCGGTTTGAGCGTTGAGTGCGTTGCTGACCACAAGGAGGTAGAGGAAGATCTCACAAAGGATGTTCAGGCAGCCACTCGCGCTGCTGTTGTGGATATCAACACTTTCGACTGCAAAATCACTACCGAGGATGGCTCGCAGGTCATCAAGGAGTTCAAATATGGCAACCGTCCAACCGAGCGTATCGAGTTGGAAGCCGGTAACTACCTCTTCATTATGTCGTCGGGCGAAGTTCCGGGCGTGGCTTGGGAGAACCCTGTTTACGGTTTGACCGAGAAGTTCTCGATCGTTCGTAAGGAGACTACCGCTTTGACCAACTTGGTTTGTACTTTGCAGAATATCCAGGTTTCGGTAACCTTCTCGGCTGACCTTCGTTCGGCTTTGAGCGATGATACCGTAACGACCATCACCATCGGAGAGAACAGTATGAACTTCGGCATCGACGAGACTCGTTCGGCATTCTTCTATGCCCCACAGGCGCTCAACGACATCGACGTTCTCGTTAAGGGTTGGTACACTCCGGAGGGTAAGGATACCGCTTCGCAGTTTGAGATGACCGCAACCATCAAGGATGTTAAGGCTGGTCAGTACAGCGACATCAACTTCTATATCGAGTATTCGGGTGAGGGTGGCATCAGCATCGGCGCAACCATCGACGGTTGGGTTATTGATGAGATGATCAGCTACGACTTCTCGATGCTTCTCTCGGAGAACGTTATGCCGGATGACGACAACAAGCCAACCGTATTGTTGCGCGATGGCGACGTTAACTCGCCTATCACGCTTTACGCAAGCGATTTCGACGCTGCGGGCAACTGCACGAAGAACATCATCGTCGATATTGCAACACAGAATACCATCGCAAGCTTGAAGGTTGCAATGTCGTCAACCAACAGCGACTTTGCTGCGTCGCTCAGCAATTACAACATTCCACAGTCGTTCGACTTGTGTGTAGCGGGTTCGGCTGCTGGCGCACTCCGTCTGATGGGCTACGCTGTAAACGAGGAGGTACTCGGCAAGGAGTCCGTATCGTACGACTTGACAGCACAGATGAAACTTCTCAAAGCGTTTGACGGCTCGCACACATTCGACGTAACCGTAACAGACGAAAAAGGCGTAGAAACCGAGCAGAATATCGTTATCGTTATCGACAACGGCAACAATGGTCCGTCGATTGTATGGACCGGCTACGATATGTCGAAGCGTTACAGCATTACGGACGATCTTACCGTTGAGCTCGTAATCACTGCATCGGCCGGTATTAAGGAGTTTACCGTATTGATTGACTCGGAGGTGCTTACTCCGAAGGAGTTGAAGGGCGTAAACCTCTGCAACTTGTTGAACCTCGTAAATCCGGAGGCATCGATTGACACAACCAATCCGGATAATACCGACACTTCAAAGGTTCGTGAGTCGCTCATCAACTTGGGCTTCCCTGTTGGTGATCAGGTATACAACCAGACTCGCGTTGATTTCTCGATCACTCAGTTCCTCGGCTTGCTCAAGATTACCGGTACCGGTTTGCACGACTTTATCCTCACTGTAACCGACAACGACGGTAAGGTAACTGAAAAGACCCTTATGTTAGTAACCGAATAGTAAGACCGTGTAAGATATGAAGAAGATATTTAATATTTTAGCATATGCGGCACTCGCACTCTTTGCAGTATCGTGTGCCGAGTCGACTGACGAAATAAAACTCGTAATGGGCGACAACGAAGGTGCATTGGCTTTGAGCATCGATTACGGCACTACCCGTGCTGACGAGACCACAGAGCAGGCATTCTCGATGAAGATTTATCGCTACGGTACTCCGGATTCGACTGGCGAGCGCACAAAGGAGCTTGTTCGTAAGTTCACCTCAAGAAACGATGTTCCGCAGTACATCTATCTGCTCAAGGACGACTATTGCGTAAGCGTAACCGTTGGCGAGAAGAAAGAGGCCTCGTTCGATGAGAAGTATTACTGTGGTAGCGCCGATTTCACCATCACACCAAGTAAGGTGGCAGAGGTAGAGGTTAAGTGCGTAATGCAGAATATCGCTGCGGCTGTTAAATATGACACAAGCGTAAGTTCGCACTTCACCGGTGGTTACTACACCTATGTTTGCGCAGCAGAGTCATTCAATCTCGACAATGCTGTTACCGGCAAGGTACCTACCTTGAAGTACGAGAGCAGCAAGACCGGTTACTTTATGTTGCCAAAGGGTTGCACCAACCTCTCGTGGTATTTCTATGGTACGGATGGTACTACCCCTGTATCGCAGAGTGGCGTAATCAAGGACGTAGAGCCACTCACACTCTACACGCTCAACTTCAAGTACTCGAAGGATGCTAACGGTTTCCTCGTAATTTCGGCAACGGTTGACACATCGGTTGAGCACCGCGACGACAAGATCTCATTCAGTCCGGACCCAACCGTTAAGGGCGATGGTTTCGACATAAACGAGAAGTACAACTATGTAAGCGGCGAGCGTAAGTATATCGTAACTGCACTCGACAACATTACACAGCTCAACATCACAACCGCAGACAGCACACTCGACCTCCTGAATGGAACATATCCAGGTATTGCTATCACGCAGATTTCGGCAAAGGAGTACCACGTTGTACTCTCGGAGGCATTCTTCGCATCGCTCGGTGGCGGTGAGCAGGAGTTGGCATTCCGCATCAAGGATGCAAGCGGTGGTGTTGGCTATACGGCTGTAACCTATGGTGTTCAGGGTGTATTGCCTATCTCGGCAGATAGCTACGACTTGTGGTTTACCACAGCCGATTTCAGCGCAATGGCATTCAACAACCCTTCGAACGTAAAGGTTGGTTTCCGTCTCGTAGGCGGCTCGTGGAGTATGCTCAACGCATCGGCTGCAGGTGAGGCAAATATCTACAATGCTTTGACAAACAACTTTGCTGCAAACAAGACCTACGAGTATGTAATGTTTATCGGCGAGAACCAGGTTGGTAAGGTGCTTACCGTAACTACTCCTGGTGGCGCACAGATTCCGGAGGCAGACTTCGAGAACTGGACCACTCACACGAATGGTGCTGCCTGCCCTACTTCGAGCTACCTGACCGGTATGTGGGATACAGGTAACCACGCAACCGCTGAGATTGGTGCCGGCGATTTGACCTACTCGTCGAACGACGTTCGTCCCGGCTCGAGCGGTACGAAGAGTGCCTACTTGCACTCGATGAAGGCGACCGTATTCGGTATCGGTAAGTTCGCTGCAGGTAACCTCTTCATTGGTAAGTTCCAGCGTATCGTCGGTACGGGCGGTATCGTAGATTTCGGTAAGCCGTTCGAGTTCACTGCACGCCCTACGGCGTTGAAGTTCTGGATGAAGAACAACTGCGGCACAATCAACGAGGGTAGCCACACATCGGGCACCGACCTTGTTAAGATTTTCGTATGCTTGTGCGACCGTCCTACCGGTACTCCTTATACGGTAAACACCAACGATGAGAATACGCTCTTCAACCCTAACACGGCGCCAAACGTGATCGCAAACGGTGTTATCGAGAATACGACCTCGCATCCTGAATGGACCGAGATTACTATTCCGCTAACCTACAAGGACAACAACACTAAACCAAACTTCCTCGTCTTGACTTACACCTGCTCGGGTTATGGTGACTACTTCACCGGAAGTACCAACAGCTGGATGTATATCGACGATGTAGAGTTCGTTTACTAAATTGAAGAACAAACACAAAATGCATTTAAGCAAAATATTGACGGCAACAGCCGCGTTTGTGATACTTTCGCTGAATGCTTTTGCGCAGGATAGCGCATCGGTGGCCGACTCGTTGGCCACCGATGTTGCGCCTAAAAGGTATACGCGCAGCGAGATTCGCAACAACAGAGGTCTATCCAACCTGAAAACTGAAATTGTACCAAAAGGTCAGTGGGTTTTCGGCGGATCGATCTCCTACTCAACTCATACGAACAGCAAATATAAGTTGCTGGTTGTCGACGATATCGATTCGAAGGGTTACTCATTCAAGGTGAGCCCTCTGATCGGTTATTCGCTCATCAAGAACTCGATTATCGGAGTACGATTCGGTTACGCCCGCTCATTCCTCCAGTTGGATTCCGCAGAACTCAACATCGGTGAAGGCGACGGCGCACTGAATTTTGGTGTTGACTACTACTATGCACTCAAACATTCGTACGATGTAGCCGCCATCTGGCGACAGTACATTCCCCTCGGACGCAATAAGCGATTCGCCATATTTGCCGAGTTCCAGCTCGGAATGGGGGGCTCGCAATCGAAGTTTGCAGAGGGCGCACCACTGCGAGGAACTTATGCTACGGGCTTTGATATTTCGCTCGGCGTGAACCCCGGATTCGTTGCCTTCCTGACCAACAATATGGCTCTCGAGGTCAATATCGGTGTGCTGGGTGTCAACTATTCGCACACCAAGCAGGTACACAACCAGATATACGTGGGCGACACACGAGCAAGTTCGATGAGTTTCAAGGTAAATATTCTGTCGATTGGCCTCGGCGTTGCATTTTATTTATAATTAAAGACGGCACACTATGAGAAAGATTTTTATTGCATTGCTTCTGGTTGCCGTCGTGCAGACTGTCTCTGCACAGCAACCTACGACAGAGAGCGCATCGGCAGAGACCGTTGGCACGATTAATGCTCCGATTGTCGACTCGGTAAAGAAGAGCCGCAAGCCGCGCATCGACCGCGAAATCAACAAGATTAAGTTTGTTTTCAAGGGCGAGACTACGGTTGGTCTGACAGCTTCTTACGGTACACTCTCGACCGCAGATACAGATATTGGTCTGATTTTGGACAATATCAAACTCTCGGGTTCGATTGTAACGGTAAAGCCGTCTATCGGTTATTTTTACCGCGATAACAACAGTATCGGTTTGCGATTGGGATATTCGTACATAGCAGGCGGTCTCGACAACTTCTCGCTGAATCTCGGCGAGCAGAACGATGTATCGCTCTCGTTGGGTAACATCTCCTACAAGAGCAACACCTACTCGGTAGGTTTGTTCCACCGTACATACGTTGCACTCGACCGTCGAGGAAAGTTCAGTTTCTTCGCCGATTGGGAGCTTGCCGGCTCGTTCGGCCGTTCGGAGTTCGGATACAAATCGGGCGAAACGTGGACCAACAGCATCTCGGATGTCTACAAGTGTAAGTTCTCGTTCAATCCGGGTGTGGCGGTGTATATCTTCCCGAATATCTGCGCATCCGTATCCATCGGCTTGGGTGGTTTGCAATATACTCACACCCGACAGTTGGACGGCGATTACAACTTCACCGGCAAACGCAACTACTCTAATTTGCGTTTTCGTCTGAATCTCACCGATATTAACATTGGTGTTAACATCCACTTATGGAGCAAGAAAAAAGAGAAGGCAGAGAAATGAAACAGATAATACGCGGCATTATTGCAGCGATGACGCTCATCAGCTCGTCCTGCATCGAGAACGACATACCATATCCGGTAATTCCGATGGATATTCTTTCGATTGAGGTTGAGGGTACGAATGGCGATTGCACGATTGACTATACCAACCGTACGATAACCATTCCGCTTGCCGAGAATACCGATATCCAGAATGTCCGCATTACGGACGTAACCATTACCGAGGGAGCTTCGCTCTCGAAGGAGATTGTCGGTGTGCACGATATGCGATATCCGCAATATTTCACACTTTCACTCTACCAGGATTACGAATGGGTTATTACGGCCGACCAGCAAATCGATCGCCGATTCAACGTTATCGGCCAGATTGGCGAGACGGTGTGGGATGTAGCTCGTAATATGGCAACCGTATATCGTCGTGCCGATTTCGGTCTCGATACGGTAACCATCACTCAACTGCGCTTTGGCCCTCGTCCGGAGTATGAGTTTCCTGATCCGTCGACCATACGCAATTTCGACAACGAAAACCACTTGCAAACAGCTATCGTCGACGCTTTCGGTCGTCGCGAGATTTGGCGACTCTACGTTGAGCCAAAGGTTCCGCAGGTAGATTTCACGCGTGCGGTTGCCGGCTCGGAGGTTATTTGGATTAAGGCAATCGGCGTGGATGGCGCAACGACAGGCGTACGCTATCGCGAACACGGTAGCGAGTTGTGGTTTGAAGCCGAGCAGTCGTGGTATACATCCAATGGCGGAAGTATCGAGGTTGCACTGCGCCACCTCAAGCCACAAACGGCATACGACGTAATTTGTTACGCAATAACGGACAACGAGGAGCAGACCACAGAGATTCGAACCCTGACGACCGAAGCCGTATTCCGCTTACCGAACGCAGATTTTGAAGATTGGTCGTATGAGGGCAGCGTACACTATCCGTACCTCACAGCCACTGAGGCGTGGTGGGGAACAGGTAACCCTGCATCGAAGATTGCTGGTATCAACCTCACCACCCCACACTCGGAGGATTTATATCCGGGTGCAACGGGCCGTTGCGTACAGATGTGGTCGCAGAAGGCAAACGTGATGGGTATCGGAAAGTTTGCGGCAGGTAACTGCTTTGCAGGTCAGTTCGACCGCATCGTCGGCACGAATGGTCTCGTAGCATTCGGTCGTCCGTTCACGCTTCGACCTACATCGCTCAAGGGTTGGGTGAAGTACGAGTGTGGTACGATCGACTGCATCCCGAACGGTGGTACGGGCGGTAAGACTCCGGGACTCGGCGAGTCGGATGGCGGTATCATCTTTGTTGCCATTGGCGATTGGGACTATAACGAGTATGGCGGAACACCTGATTCGCCGGTTATGATTGATACACGCGACGAGAAGACTTTCTTCAACCCGCAGAACGCAGGCATCATCGCATACGGCGAGATTCGCTTTGATGAGTCGTGCTCGTGGTACGAATTCGACATTCCGTTGGAGTATCGCGATTTCGACCGCAAGCCAACCCACATCATCATCGTATGTACCAGCTCGCGATACGGCGACTATTTTGTCGGCAGTACGCAGAGTAAGATGTGGATTGACGACTTCAACCTGCTGTTCGATTACGAATAGAGAGCCATTGGCTGCACGAACGCAGAATGAATAGCAAGCTGATTGACTATATCGAACGTGAGATTGTACCGCGCTACAAGAGTTTCGACAAGGCGCACGGGACATCTCACGTTCGTCAGGTTATAGAGCAAAGCATTTCGCTTGCCCGCCACTACGATGTGGATGAAGATATGGTCTACACCATCGCAGCATACCACGACACGGGACTTTGCGAAGGTCGCGAGCGTCATCATATCGTCTCGGGCGAAATCTTGCTCGCCGACGCCGAACTTCGGTTCTACTTTACCGAGGAGCAACTATCCGTTATGCGCGACGCTGTCGAAGATCATCGTGCCTCATCCAAGTATGCACCTCGCACCATATACGGGCGCATCGTAGCCGAAGCCGACAGATGTATCGACACGGAGACTGTCGTTCGTCGCACCATACAATACGGATTGCGTCACTACCCCGATATCGACCGCGAAGGCCACTATCGCCGATGTGAGGAGCATATTGCTGAAAAGTATGGCGAGGGCGGGTATCTGCAATTATGGATTCCGGAGTCGGACAATGCGGCCCGATTGGCAGAGCTTCGAGCTGTTGCACAGGACGAAGTCCGATTCAGAGAGCTATTCAATCAGCTGTTCGACGAAGAGATGTAAGACAAAGTATCGCGGCATAATCATTGCTGCGATACTTTTTTATATATTCATTCGAGATGGTAGCGCAATTTCGCACGAATAAACTCTGCTTTTTCGGCGGTTTAATGTCATCTATTCGGAAATAAATATTAAATTTGCACAATTATATACCTAAAAACGCCAAGGTTTAACCACAAAATACCACTCCGAATAATGAAGCAGAGAGTAACTCTTAACGACCTAACCTTCGAGGTAATGATTCCTGCCGAGGAGATTGATAAGGCAATCGAGAAAGTTGCCGAGAAGCTCAACAACGACTACGCTTCGTGCGAGAAGCCGCCTATCTTCGTAGGCGTGCTCAATGGTGCGTTCATCTTCCTTGCCGACGTTGTGCGTAAGCTCACGTTCCAGAACGAGATTGCATTTATGCAGATTTCGTCGTATGCGGGCACACAGTCGACAGGCGAAATCCACCAGAAACTCGGCATCGACTTCGACATCACAGATCGAGACATTATTATCGTCGAGGATATCGTCGAGACAGGCCACAGCATCAACCATATGATTGAGTACCTGCGTTCGCTCTCGCCACGCAGCATCGAGGTTTGCACGCTGTTTTTCAAGCCGGAAAAGTATCTCTACAATCTGCCGATAAAGTATTGTGCAATGGAGATTGGCAACGAATTTATCGCCGGCTATGGTCTGGATTACAATCAGATTGGTCGCGGCTTGAAGGATATTTATGTAGTAACGAATGAGTAACAACGAGGATATCTTACAGGGTGGCGCGCTGCTGCCTCTGGTCGAGGACTTCTACACGATTCAGGGCGAGGGTTTCCACACAGGCAAACCCGCCTATTTTATTCGGTTGGGAGGTTGCGATGTCGGCTGTGCGTGGTGCGATGCCAAGTACACCTGGAACCCTCGTTTGTACCCACCGACAGACATTGACATTGTCGTAAAGCGTGCCGTAGAGTGCGACGCTCGCTCGATTGTCATCACCGGTGGCGAACCGCTACTCTATCCGTTGACGCTACTTACCGAACGATTGAAAGCGAGCGGGCTGAATATATTCCTCGAAACATCCGGCTCGCATCCGTTCAGTGGCACCTTCGATTGGGTGTGTCTTTCGCCAAAGCATAAGCTTCCACCGTTGGACGAGGCATTTGCTCGCGCCGACGAGTTGAAGGTCATCATCGAGAAAGAGTCCGACTTTGAATGGGCAGAGGAGAACGCTGCAAAAATAGGTCCGGAGTGTCTGCTCTACCTGCAACCGGAGTGGAGCGTATCGGAGCAGATGATGCCGAAAATGGTCGAGTATGCCAAGCGTCATCCGAAATGGAGCATCTCAATCCAGAGTCATAAGTTTATGCATATCCCATAAATCAGCGGGAAAATGGGCAAAAAAAAGGAGCGTTTTCTCAACTTCGTAAAGCAGTTGAACATCTATTCGTGGCGGGCTCTTACCGTTACGATTTTTGGCTTTACACTCTTTCTCATTGGTCGTTCGGTGTGGGATATCATCCGCATCAACAACGACATCCGACGACTGAACATCGAGAAGCAGCTCTACCTGCAAAACATTGCCGAGGATAGCGCGGCAATGGCCCGACTGCGCTATGACGAATATCTCGAAAAGTATGCTCGCGAGAATTTCAATATGCAGCGCAAGGGTGAGCACATCTATATTTTCAACGAGTAGCAAATCCAATGACCGAATTCGGTTTCATAGATAAGATTCGAGAACTCTTTGCCTCAATTCCCGCAAACGGTTTCGAGGGCATTGGCGACGATTGCGCCGTGCTCCCGATAAGCGACGACGAGGCACTTCTGTTCACCTCCGATGCTCTGTGCGAGGGGGTGCATTTTCTGCGCAACGCAATATCTGCATTTGAAATCGGAGCCAAATCCGCAATCGTCAACTTGAGCGATATTGCAGCAATGGGCGGACGGCCGATTGCTACCCTGCTGTCGCTATCCCTGCCACAAAGTGCCATCGGTGAGTGGGCAGAGGAGTTTATGCAAGGTTTTCACAGCGTATCGGAGCGTTATGGTGTAGCGCTGATCGGAGGCGACACAACCGGCTCGGAGGCAGGCATTACGATATCCGTAACCGCCATCGGCAAGGCAAAGCTCACAAACATAAAACGCCGCTCGGCTGCACAGTCAGGCGACATAATAATGGTTGGCGGGCTACTCGGCGAATCGGCCATCGGGCTGCGCGATATTTTAAGTGGTAGCCACTCCACTGCATCGGCTGCCATCCACCGAAATCCTACGGCACAAATTGCCGAGGGCGAGTGGCTCGGCTCGCAGGAGAGCGTTCACGCAATGATGGATCTGTCGGATGGTCTCGCCTCGGACCTGCAACACATCCTCGAGAGTTCAAGCGTCGGTGCAGTCGTTAACACGGAGCAGATTCCGGCAGCAGATGGCGATGTAGCTAATGCCGTCTGCGGTGGCGAAGATTACAAACTATTATTTACGGTTGCGGCCGACGGAGCAGAGGTGCTGATGGAGGCATTCGAGCAGAAGTTCGGCTACCGACCATACCCTATCGGCACAATTACAGTAACCAACACACCCAAGATTGTTTGGCTCGAGCGTGGAGAGGTGCTCACACACGATAATTGGCAAGGATTTACACACTTTTAATCCACAAAAAAACGGGCAGAGGTTGCAACCTCTGCCCGTTCTCTTTATGCACGGCGTTTAATAGCCGAAGATCTCCTCCTGCGATACAAACGTGAGTTTGCCCAACGAACGGAGATAGTCCAAGTCGACATCGTTCTTGTCGCCAAGAATCACATAACTATACGGTCTGTCCTTGATGTACTTCTGTTGGAAAGCAACCAAATCGTCGAGCGTAAGGCGCTGTATACCCTCATAAACCTCCTTGATATGGTCGTCGGTCGAGCCGAAATAGCCCATTCGCACATAACCCCAAAGCACATCGTTCTTGGTCGTACGCTGTGTCGCTATATTTGCCAACAGGCCCTTCTTTGCCAACTCGAATGCCGACTCCGAACGAGGCATATCCTCGATAATAGAGTCGAACGCCTCGATCGCCTGTTGCATCTTATCGTTCTGCGTTGCGATGAATGCATAGAAGTAGCACGGCTCGGCAGCAACTGCACCCGTACCATAGTATGCCGATGCGGAGTATGCTAAACCACGCGCCTCACGCATCTCCTGGAATACGATAGCATTCATCGAGCCGCTGAAATACCCGTTATAGAGCTGTATTGCAGGATCGATCGCAAAATCGAACGGCTCGCCACCGCAAGTTACCTGCGTATAGTAGATCTGCTTGGCATCGTACTGTGCGAAGGTAACACTCGGCTCGGTGGTCTGTCGCATAGGTTGCGTTTTATACTCCACGTCAATGAGCTCATCCGACACGCGATGATACTTATTGAGTAACTTCACCACTGCCGATTTCGACTCCGGACCATAGTAGAGTACGCGATGTTCGTACGAAGCAAGCGAGCGAATATGGCCGAGCAACTCCTCCGACGAGAGAGCCATCAGCTCGTCGTTCGAGAGCGTCGTACGCTGAACATAATCGGCACCGTAGAGCACATAGTTACGCAATGCCGAGAAGTTGCTGCGCTGCGATGCTTTATTGTCGGCACGCGACTTCAAGTAGTCGTTCTTCAACTCGGCAAGCACCTGCTCGTCGCCCTTGACATTTGCCATATAGTTCTCGACTAACTCTATCGCCTGTGGCATATGCTCCGCAAGACCGTTAATCGTCACATAGGTATTGTTGTTTGACGGGCTAAAGTTGAAGTCGCAAGCAATAGCGTAGAGGTCTGCGCACAACTCGGCAAGCGTCTTTTCGTCCGTACCGAGCAACTCAAAGTAATCGCCCGCAAGCGCAAGCGCCGGATAAGTGCTCGTACCGAAATCGTAGAGATAGGTCAGCGAGAAGCACTCGTTAACCTCATTCTCCTTATAGAGCACCTCAATTCCGCCGTTCATCTTCGTAATCGACATATCCTTATCGAAATCGACAAATACCGGCTCAATCGGCTTTGGTTCAACCGCGGTCAACTCGGTAAGGAACTCGCTCTGCGCATCGCGATTAGCCGCAATCGGCGTAATCTGCGGCTTGTCAATCTTTTTCTGCGACTCATCCTCGCCCTGACGCTTATAGACGACGCAGTAGCCATCCATTGGCATATTCTCCTTTGCCCAAGCCACTATATCCGACTTCGTAATGCCGGTTGCACGATCAAGTTCGGTCGCAACATCTGCCCAATCCAAACCATTGATAAATGCCGACTCCATCTTATAGGCGCGTACGAAATTATTCTCCAACTGCTGCATTTCGGCTTTGCGATAGTTTGCGATAATCGACGAAAGCAGACGCTCGTCAAACTCGCCATTGTGCAGTTTCTCAATCTCTGCAAGCAACAAGTCGCGCACCTCTTCGAGCGTCTGGTCCTGCTTCGGCTCACCACCAACGATTACAATTCCCGCATCAGCCAAGAACTCCACCGAGCCATCGGCACTGAGGAGTTTCTGCTCCTGCAACAAATCAACATCGAGCAGACCGCAATAGCCACCATTCGAAAGCACTCCGGAGAGAATCTTACCGATAAGGCGATTATCGCTATTCGCGCCCTTAACCGGCCAAGCGATAGCCACGCTCTCGCTCTCCAAACCGTATACCTCGGCCTCCTTCACCTCGGTAAGCATCGTCGGTGTATACTCCTCGACTGCCGGAAGATTCTCGTTCGGCGTGAGCGTACCAAAATAGCGATCGACAATCTCGATTACCTCGTCCGGATCAAAGTCGCCCGACATACAAATCGCCATATTATTAGGCACATAGTAGGTCTTATAGTAGTTCTTGATATTGGTAATCGACGGATTCTTCAGGTGCTCCTGACAGCCGATTGTCGTCTGTGTGCCGTACGGATGGTCAGGGAACAACAACTCGGATATCTTATCCCACCGCTTGCCTTCATCATCCGTAAGGCCCATATTATACTCCTCGTATACCGTCTCGAGCTCGGTGTGGAAACCTCGAATCACGGCATTTGCAAAGCGCTCGGCCTGAATCTTTGCCCAATTCTCAATCTGATTCGACGGAATGTTCTCCACATAGTTAGTCTCGTCGTTCGACGTCCAAGCATTTGTGCCGCTTGCACCGATTGCCTGCATCAACTTGTCGTACTCGTTCGGGATAAAATACTGCGACGCTTCTTGCGAGACACGGTCGATCTCCGCATAGATTCGCTTACGTTCTGCATCATCCTCCGTCGTGCGATACACCTCGAACAGACGCTCGATTTCGTCGAGCAACGGCTTCTCCGCCTCGTAGTTCTGCGTACCGAACTTGTCCGTACCCTTAAACATCAGATGCTCGAAATAGTGAGCCAGGCCGGTCGTCTCTGCCGGATCGTTCTTCGAACCGACACGCACGGCAATCATCGTCTGGATACGCGGCTGCTCGCGATTTACCGACAGATAGACCTTCAAGCCATTGTCGAGCGTATAGATACGCGTTTTCATCGCATCGCCGGCAACCTGCTCGTAACGATAACGTGAGCAAGAGGTAACGAGTACCGCTACCACCATTGCCATAATTAAACTTATTCGTTTCATATTCTTATAAATTTGAGTTTGCTCATTTAATTCTTCACAAAGGTAGCACACATTATAGAGATATACAATACTATAAGTATAAATGATTAAGGGGTATAAATCTGCTTATATAATAAAAAAGGAGCACTGTAGAAAGTGCTCGCCTTAAATCGTATCGCATTTGGCGTTTATGCAAACAGCCCCATAAACCAATCGCGCACTACCGGAAATATATCGCCCACGATCTGTAACAACATCGCAAACGAGAGTATCAACTTCAGGCCCGTGCCGACCAAAAACGAAAAGAATGAGCCGATACCGACCTTGATGGCACGCTTTCCGTCCGAATCGTCGTGTATCATCTCACCAATAATAGCACCCACGAACGGACCGACAATAGC
Organism: Alistipes sp.; assembly: GCA_045635325.1. Lineage (GTDB taxonomy): Bacteria > Bacteroidota > Bacteroidia > Bacteroidales > Rikenellaceae > Alistipes. The sequence continues at coordinate 76,396 of JAZRBZ010000010.1, read as the reverse complement.
ACCCACCACGCTACCCATCAACATACCGATCACAAGACCTACCGTTGCTCCACGCTGGCCCGCACGCGAGCCACCCGATAGTTTAGTCATATATGCCGGCAGAACGTAATCGGCAATCGAAACAAGAACGGTCAGCGCGAGATAAATCCACAGCGCTGATGTTGTAATTTGCGAAAACGAGCAGAAATAGGAGCAGACTAAACCCGCAGCTGCAAGCACTACGCCCGGCAAAATCGGCACAATACAACCGATTATACCGACGATAACCAGCGCTACTGCGAATATAGAGAGCAGGATGTCCATCTATCGCACGAGTTTGTTAGTCGCGGTCTCTGGGAAGATTACGTTCGGAGTAAAGCTCTTGGCCTCCTCGAAATCCATCTGTGCATAGGAGATAATGATAATCACATCGCCCACCGACGCCTTGTGTGCCGCTGCGCCGTTCAGACAGATTACGCCACTACCCGCCTCGCCGGGGATGGCATAGGTTTCAAGACGCTCGCCATTGGTAACATTCACCACCTGCACCTTCTCGCCGCGAATAATGTTCGCCGCCTCCAACAGTGCCGAATCAATCGTGATGCTGCCAACGTAGTCGACGTTTGCCTGCGTAACCGTCACGCGATGTATTTTGGATTTCAGAACTTCAATTACCATATTTCAGTCTCTCCCTATTTGAGTTTTATGTTATCAATCAATCGGATAGCGCCCGCCTGTACCGCGATACAACCCTGCACGCGCTCGGCATCGCTCCACGCGGCCACCTGCTGCATCGTTCGTGCATCGACCGCCTGGAAATAAATCACCTTGAGCAACGGCTCGCGCTCGACCTCCGTCGTAACCCACTCGGTAAGCTCCGCAGGTGTCATCTCACCAACCCTCTTGGTCGCCGCTGCAAGCACCTCGTAGATGTGCGGTGCTGCTGCGCGATGCTCGGCATCGAGCAACGTGTTGCGCGACGAGAGCGCCAAACCATCCACATCGCGGATAATCGGACAATCGACAATCTCAACCGTGAGCGCCAACTGCTCGACCATCGCACGGATAACGGCTATCTGCTGGAAGTCCTTCTCGCCGAAATATGCCTTGTCGGGCTCGACAATCGCAAACAGACGGCTCACGACCTGCGCCACACCGTTGAAGTGACCCGGACGCGTCGCGCCCTCCATCACCTTGTCCACTGCACCGAAGTCGAACACACGCTCATCGGGCTCGGGATATATCTCCTCGACCGATGGAAAGAGAACGTAGTCCACACCCGCGGCTTCGAGCATTGCTGCATCTGCCTCCGGTGTACGCGGATAGTTCTTCAAATCGGTCTTGTCGTTAAACTGTGTCGGATTGACGAATACGCTGACAACCACCGTATCGCACTCTTTGCGCGCATACTTCACGAGCGAGATATGCCCCTCGTGCAGAGCGCCCATCGTAGGCACGAAGCCCACTTTTCCATTACGAACGCCGGCCAATGCCGTGCGCAACTCTTCTACTGTTGTAAATGCCTTCATTTTGCTTTTCACTGCGCCTTCACTCCGCGCGGTCGCACCCCTTCGGCTCGTCGGCCGTTGCCACCACACACCGTGTCGGCTTTAATAGCGCGACAAAGTTATAAACTTATTCAAAAAAGCCAATACTATACTGCAAATATTTTCTTCCACAGCGCGATTTCGCACGCCATCGGCCATAAAGCCCTGCGCACGCCCTGCCCCGCCCCGCTACTCTATCACGAAGCGGCGCGACGACTCGTCGAGCGGCTCAATGCGCACCACCGCCACCTCGTCGGGCAGCAAGCCCTCGATCTTCTCCGGCCACTCCACCAGACACAAGTCGCCCGAATAGAAATACTCCTCGTAGCCCATATCGAACGCCTCGGCGAGCGAGTTGATGCGGTAGAAGTCGAAGTGATACACGGGTTGCTCGTCGGCGGTATAGTACTGATTGACAAGCGCAAAGGTCGGACTCGTCACAGTATCGGCCGAGCCGAGATACTCCATTATCGCACTAATCAGCGTCGTCTTTCCTGCACCCATCTGCCCGAAAAACGCCACCACCGAACGACCGTCCAGCGCATCAATCACCTGCTCTGCCACCTTTGGCAAATCCTCCGTCGAGTGTATGGTAATCTCTCTCATACAGCAATAATCTTTTTGCAAAGGTACGAAAAAACCGCAGGACGTGCAAGTGCTTCCTGCGGTTTTATCTCATCACTTCTCCGCGCCCTACTCCGTAAAGTTGTACGGCTCGATAGCGGAAGCATAAGTGCTCCAGCCGAATGCTGATTTGTATGCATCAACCGAATCAAACGGAACATAAATCTTACGATCGGCGGCATTGTTGTTAAAGGCAGTCCAGCGACCGTAATACTCAACGCTTTGCGGAGGTATCGCAGCCAAACAACAAACCTCTTTTAGTGTAGTGCAATTATAGAACGCATCGCGACCGATAGAGGTAACGCTCGACGGAAGGGTTACTGATGTTATGGCTCTACAGGATTCAAATGTATGCATACCGATCGTAGTCAATTTCTCGGAAAAGGTTACCGACGACAAGGCAGCACACCCAAAAAATGCATAATCCTTAACCGAGGTAACGCCTTTTGAAAGATTGACACTCTTCAAATTAGCACATCCGTAAAATGCACTGTCTCCAATGCTATCAACCTCACCTTTAGACTCAACACTCTCTATATTGGCTGCATAAAAGGCGTATGCAGAGACGCTTTGAGGAAGCACCAAGTTCTTTGTAAGAACACCATCAACATATATATCCGTGTTCTTCTCGAAAGGATTGGCATCATTGTCCGCAAACAATATCTGACACCAAGCAGCCAAATCTTTTATGTACACATTAGTTGGATTTCCTCCGTAAAACGCATTATTGCCAATAGACTCCACCCCACTTCCGATAGTAATATTTTTCAGAGAGTTATTCGAAAAAGCACTCTCACCAATAGTAGTATCGCTGTCCGGAATCTCTAAATCGGTCAATCGACTCAAAGCAAACGCACTATTTTCAATTGTCGTAACACTTGCCGGCATAATTATTTTTGATATGTTCTTCAAATTCCTGAACACACTATTACCAATCACCGACACGCCATCGGGAATCGTATACTCTGTTAAGTCAGCCGGTGCAAACGCGCACACTCTGCCATCGATAACGACAACACGCCCGTCTGCGGAGACATTTCCGCCATTAAACTCTTTCAATTTAGCACAATCAACAAACGCACCTACACCAATGCTTTTCACACTCTTGCCAAATGTAACACTCTCCAATTTTGAACAAGTTGAAAACGCGTAAGCTCCGATAGAGGTTACGCTATCCGGAATTACAATATTTTGCAACGCAGAACAGCTACTAAATGCAGAATCTCCTATCGAGGCGACACTCTTACCCAACGTAACTTCTGCCAACCTGGTGCAGTAGTCAAAAGCGTACCCGCCAATTTTCGTTACGCTATCGGGGATAACGATGCTCGTCAGTCTGAAACACTCCGAGAATGTCAAGTTTTCTATTGCTGAAACATTCTTACCGATAGAGACACTCGCTAGTGTCCTACAGGTCGAGAATGCACCATAACCAATCTCCATAACGCTATCCGGAATGGTAATACTCTTCAACGCCTCACAACACCTAAACGCGCCCTCACCAATAGAGGTTACCGTATGCGGAATTATTATGCTTGTAAGCGTTGAGCAATAACAAAATGCATCCTCACCTATTGACGTTACATCGCCATCAAACACAATCTTACCAACACCGTTCTCATAGGTATTAGAAAGTATGTCTGCACCGAAAACATCGGTCTCATCCGGCTCGACAATCTCTCCGTCCGACGAAGTATAATAGATTACATTGGTAGCCGAATAGGCCGTCTCGCTCATCGGGACTATGTGGTTACGCTCGATAACGATACTATTCAATGTCGACTTTGTCATCTGCGTACCATCTGTGCATACGGCTCTCGCGGTAAGACCACCCTCAAATGTTTGAGGAGGCAAAGCGATATAGAATGATGTAGGCAGCGTCTCATCCAACGCAACCGGAGTCGGGCAGTTAAGCGTCACCTCGGTCAAAACCTCTTCGCTCTTGCCACCTGACTCGGAGGCCAATTCGCACAAACCATCCGACGAATCGATTTTGATGCTGCCTGCAACCTGCTCACCATTGTTTCCGTACAACACAATTCGCTCAACACTACCCTTGCCGACGAACTGCAATTTGAGCCAACCGCAGACGTTCTTGAATTTCAATCGATCGTCGTTGCCCGAAGATACCATAATTGACGAGCCGATACCAAAACTACCTTCGACATAAGTCTGCACCGATGGCATAAATGCCTCTATTTCGAGCGTTTGTGCATCAAAGCGATAGCTTGCATCGTACGGATACACACCAATGATTCGATCTGTATCAGTCGTTGCCTCACCCGCTGCCTCACACTGCAAAGAGCCACCTTCATCGCCTGTATTACCGAGAAAACGCCAACGCTGGTTGGCATCCGAACGGTAGAATACCGACACATAGTCATTCTCCGTCCAAACCATCACTCCATCCTGGAGTTGAATACGCGTTACAGACTCGTCAAACGACACGGTGAGTCTCTCCGGCACTTGGGGCATCGTATCTCGTGTCGTGTCAGTCGAGCACGAAGCGAACAGCGTCGCTACGAGTGCTGCAAGAGCAAAAATAGAGCGTTTCATATTATGAAATTTATATTTTTCAATGATTCGTTACCACAAAAGTAGCAATATTGTCCATAAATCGCAATCGCAGGGCATATTTTTTCGATAAAGGCAGAAAACTATCGACGAAAATGGTTATCTTTGCCAAAATTATTTTTCAACGAAAATATGAATATCGAACAGCACATTTCGGATGTAGTTTTACGCACGGTAACCGCACTCTATGGCGAGGTAGCACCGGCTCAAATTCAGATACAGAAGACGCGCAAGGAGTTTGCGGGCGACTATACGCTCGTAACATTCCCTCTGCTCAAGGCATCGCGCAAATCGCCCGAGGCAACCGCTACGGAGATTGGCGAGCGCATCGTGGCAGAGAATAGCGAGTTCAGCGCATTCAACGTCATCAAGGGTTTTCTTAACTTGTCGCTCGACGCATCGTTCTGGGGCACTCGCTTTGCAGAGATTGCTGCCGACGAGCACTTCGGCGAGGGCGCACCAACGGGTCGCAATATTATGATCGAGTACTCGTCGCCGAACACCAACAAGCCGTTGCACCTGGGCCACATCCGCAACAACCTGCTCGGTTATTCGGTGGCTCAAATTCTCAAGGCGAACGGTCACAACGTAATCAAGGTAAACCTCGTCAACGACCGAGGCATTCACATCTGCAAGTCGATGGTCGCGTGGTTGCTCTACGGTAATGGCGCAACACCTGAATCGACAGGTAAGAAGGGCGACCACCTCGTGGGCGACTACTACGTTGAGTTTGACAAGCACTACAAGGCCGAGATTAAGCAGCTCGTTGCAGAGGGCGTAGACGAAGAGGAGGCAAAGAAGAAGGCCCCTATTATGTTGCAGGCCCAGGAGATGCTCCGCAAGTGGGAGGCAAAGGACGAGGAGGTTCGCGCTCTGTGGGAGAAGATGAACGGCTGGGTATACGACGGCTTTGACGTAACATACAAGGCACTCGGCGTCGATTTCGATAAGGTATATTACGAGTCGCAGACCTACCTGCTCGGTAAGTCGATCGTGCAGGAGGGTTTGGATAAGGGTATCTTCTTCCGCAAGGAGGATGGCTCGGTGTGGATCGACCTCACGGCCGACGGTCTCGACCAAAAGTTGTTGTTGCGTGGTGACGGCACATCGGTATATATGACTCAGGACTTAGGTACGGCAATGCAGCGTTTCGAGGAGAACTCGCTCGACGATATGATTTACGTTGTGGGTAACGAGCAGAACTACCACTTCCAGGTACTGAAGCTCGTGTTGAAGAAGTTGGGCTACGATTGGAGCGACAACATCTACCACCTCTCGTATGGTATGGTCGAGTTGCCAGAGGGCAAGATGAAGTCGCGCGAGGGTACGGTTGTCGATGCCGACGATTTGGTTGCCGGTATGATTTCGACCGCACGCGAAATGTCGGCCGAGCTCGGTAAGCTTGACGGCTGCACGGAGCAGGAGGCAAACGATATCTGCACTATGGTAGGTCTCGGTGCGCTCAAGTACTTCATCCTGAAAGTAGACCCAAAGAAGACTATGCTCTTCGATCCGCGCGAGTCGATCGACTTCAACGGCAACACAGGTCCGTTCATCCAGTACACCCACGCCCGCATCTGCTCGGTACTCCGCAAGGCTGATGAGCAGAGCATCGACTACAAGAGCACGAAGGTCGAGGTGGAGTTGCTGCCGGAGGAGATTGAGATTATCAAGACGCTGTGCGAATACCCATCGGTTGTTGCAGCAGCCGGCGAGCAGTTCGCTCCATCGCTGATTGCAGCTTACACCTACGATTTGTGTAAGCTCTTTAACGGCTACTATCACGACCATTCGATTCTGCGCGAGGAGAACGCCCAGACGAAGTGTATGCGTCTGCAGCTCGCAGCGCAGGTTGCAGGTGTTATTGCACGCTCGATGCGCCTGCTCGGAATCGATGTTCCGCAAAGAATGTAAAAACAGACACTAAACCAAAGAATTATGGCAGGTTCCAACTTTGTTGACTATGTAAAGATATTTGCGCGTTCGGGCCACGGCGGTGCCGGCTCGTCGCACTTCCGCCGCGAGAAGTTTGTTGCTTTCGGCGGCCCTGATGGTGGCGACGGAGGCAAGGGCGGCAGCATTATTTTGCGTGGCGACCGTCAGTATTGGACACTCATCCACCTCAAATACCAGCGACACCAGTTTGCCGAGGATGGCGAATGCGGCTCCGGAGCTCGCTCGTCGGGCAAGGATGCCAAGGATATCATCATCCCCGTTCCACTCGGCACGGTTGCACGTCGCGTTGTCGAGCTGGAGGATGGCACGACAGAGTTGGAGTATGTCGGCGAGGTAACCGAGGATGGCGAGCAGCTCGTGTTGCTCAAAGGCGGTCGAGGCGGTCTGGGTAACTGGCACTTCAAGACGCCTACCAACCAAGCGCCACGCTACTCGCAACCGGGCGAGGAGGGCGACGAGGGTGCGTTCGTTCTCGAGTTGAAGGTACTTGCCGACGTTGGTTTGGTCGGCTTCCCTAACGCCGGTAAGAGTACTCTGCTCTCGGTCGTTTCGGCAGCTAAACCAAAGATTGCAAACTACGCATTTACCACGCTCGAGCCAAACCTCGGTATCGTAGAGGTGCGCGACGGACACTCGTTCGTTATGGCGGATATTCCGGGCATCATCGAAGGAGCGCACGAGGGTAAAGGTATCGGTACGCGATTCCTGCGCCATATCGAGCGCAACTCGATCCTGCTCTTTATGATTCCTGCCGATAGCGACGATATTCGTCACGACTATAACATCCTGCTGGGCGAGCTCACGCAATACAACCCCGAGTTGTTGGACAAGCACCGCTTGTTGGCAATCACCAAATGTGATATGTTGGACGACGAGCTTATCGAGCAGATGAAAGAGCATCTGCCGGAGGGTATCGACTCGGTATTTATCTCGTCCGTATCCGGTTTGAATATCGCCCGCCTCAAGGATATGCTTTGGGCAGCATTGCAAGAGTAGACTATGCGCCGGCAATGGCTAAATAGCATTGTCACGCTACTAATGTTGGTATCGTGCAGCTCCGTTTTCGGACAGGAGTTGCACGATTATCGTTATTACAAACTCTTCGAAGAGCCGGAGCTCTCCACCGAGCAGACAATCGAACAGGATTCACTCCCTACCCCATTGCTCGCTACACGCACCAATTTCAGCAGTCGACTCTTCGATTTCTCGTTCTCGTTCATTCGCCACGCTCGACGAGGAGCGTACTACTACGAACGCCTCACATCGCTAAACGGTATAAAGGTAACGAATCTCAACTCGGGCGACGGCTACCGACTGCAACTCGCCCACCACTCCGAAGCCGGCATTGGGCTCGGAGCGCACTCGACAGGCAGCGCAACTGCACTCGACGAGTACACTATCACCACCCCGGCGCGACAACGTACATCGGTCGGACTCGCCATCTCTTCGCGCAATCTTCCGGGAATGCTCTCGGCAACCACCTCGCAACAGCTCGGCAAGAAGTGGGCGCTCACGACCGACATAGCAGTTCAAATGGGTAAGGATGCACATATCGACGGTGTTTTTGCCGATGAACTGACAATCAATACGGCTGTCGTCGGCACAATCGATTCGCTGCACCAAGTGTCGTTTACACTGCTTGCATCGCCCTCGCGCAGAGGCATTCGCTCACACTCCGTCGAGCAGGCATTCACACTCATAGGCAATCCACTATACAACCCTGCATGGGGCTACAGCAACGGAGAGATTCGCTCCTCGCGCATACGCCGACGTGTAATACCCACACTAATTGCATCCTATACGGGGCGCATATCGACCAAAACCACACTCCTCGCATCGCTCGGTGCAACGATTGGTTATCGCAGCATATCTTCGCTCGATTGGTTTGATTCACCCACACCCACGCCCGACAACTATCGCTATATGCCCGACTACTTCACGGATGCGGATATCAGCGACGCCGTTGCTGATGTTTGGCGCGAGAATGACGCACGATATACGCAGATTAATTTCGACGAACTCTACGCCCGCAACCGACTCAATGGTGGCGAGTCGCTATACGCCATTGCCGACCAGATGGAGCGAATCACATCACTACAGCTCCACGCCGCAGCCGAAACGCAGCTCGACAAGCGCAACTCGATATCGTACGGCATCGACGCAACAAACTCACGGAGTCGCTACTACAAGCAGATGCGCGACCTGCTCGGCGGAGAGTACATAACCGATATCGACCACTATCTGATTGATGACGATTCGTTCCGCAACTCGTTGCAGAACAACCTAAACGAGCCAAATCGCATCGTCGCAGTCGGCGACCGCTATGGCTACGACTACGCATTGACGAATAACAACGTATCGCTCTTTGCCGTGTACCGACATCGCACCGAACGACTCATCTTCGAGACAGGTGCGCAGATAGGTTACGCCTCCGTACAACGCAGAGGATACTATCGCAAGGAACTATTTGCCGACACCTCATTCGGCAAGTCGCGTCGCATACGTTTCTCGCCTTTTGCGCTCCGTTCGGCAATGCACTACACGCTCTCCGAGCAACACTCACTCAATGCAGCCATCAGCATCGAGAGTCGCCCCGTATCGGCAGACGACTACTTCCTGCAAGCCGAGTACAACAATCGAACGATAGACAATCCGTCGGCCGCACAGCACTACGCAGCCGAGTTGGGTTACACATTCAGCAGCAACCGCTTGAAAGTGCGCCTTGCAGGTTTTGCACGCCTATCGCGTGGCGAGACTCAAACATCGCGGCTTTACGACGACACATCAGGCGAATACAGCGATGTAGTAACCTCCCGCATCGGTCGCCTTGCAATAGGCTTAGAGGCCGAAGCCGTATGGCGATTTGCCGAGCATTGGACTTTATCGTCTGCCATATCGGCCGGGCGTTACACCTATGCGGGCAATCCGCTTGTCTCGGTCTATCGCGACACGGACAATCATCTGCTTGCCGACCGCAACACAAGCTATACGGGCGGTTATTATATAGGTAACGCTCCGCAAGTGATGGCAGCCGTACGATTGGGTTATTTCAATCGCGGTTGGAGAATTTCGTTGGATGGCGCCTATGCCGGATTGCGCTATGTAACGCCATCCTTCTTGCGACGCACCGAGCGACTCTTCCGCCAGGCATCCTCGCCGGAGATGCACGCCCAATTTATCACGCAGGAGCGTCTGCCCGATGCCTTCACCATCGACGCGTCGCTCTCGAAAACCATCTTCCTGCAACGATTCGATCGACGCATATACACTACAGCGGCAGCACCTCGCTTTATCGACCGCCATCCGCGCTCGTTCATCACCTTCTTCCTGTCGGTACGCAACCTGACGGGCAATCGCAACACCATTTATAGTGGTTACGAATCGTCGCGTCTCCACAAGCAGTACCTCGCTGACGGCTATTCGTTCCGTCCGCAAGCCAACCGCTACTTGTACGCCTACCCACGTACATATTATTTTTCCGTTCGCTTTACGTTCTAAAGCCGGCGGTGCTACACGGCACTAAAAAAGATGTCCGACTCTTTGCAGAGCCGGACATCCAATATTGAGAATCAAGCAACGGATTACTCGATACCCTTCAGCTTCTTGTACGCTGCGTTGTACTTGTTGTACTTCTCCATAACGCCCTCCTCGGTACGCAAACGGAAGCACAACTCCTTGAGCATCTGTGCGCAATCCAAGCTCTCCTGATTGAGCTCGAATGCCTTCTCGAAGAAAGGCAACGCCTTCATATACTCGGCATTCACAACCTTACGCTCAACCTCATACTCCTCGAAGCTGCTGAACGTGTCGGCCTTCGCATTGAGCGCCTTGTTCATCTCGTCGGCCTTTGCGATGTAGAAGTAGCCAATATAGAAATTGGTATCGTAATCGTTTGGCTTAAGCTCGTTGATCTTCAAGAACGAGTTGATACACTCGTCATAGTTGTGCAACTTGAAGAATACACGACCACGACCAAACCACAAGTCAGGGTTGTCCGGAGTCTCTGCCAACGCCTTATCGATCATCGATACGAGGTCTGCTGGGTTACCTACGCTATCCTCCGAAGTGTAGAGCTGCATCAGACCGTCGAGAATCTTCTCGTTCTTAGGGAACTTGTCGATACCCTCAAGCAAGATGTCGCGTGCCTTCAATACGTTTGCAGCATCAAGATTCTTCTGACCATAATAGCAGTGGAACAAGAAGTAGTAGGTGTTACCGTTAGCGTCCATATAACCGAGCTCCTTTGCCTTGTTCAAATACTTCTCACCATCAGCATAGTACTTTGCATCCTCTGCACCGAGGAACGCTGCCAACTGACCTGCAAAGAAGTAGTACTGAGGGTCTACCTGTGGATAGATCTTGCTCTCCTGCACGGTAGCAGCCTTGATGTAAGCATCAACTGCAACCTTGTATGCAGGGATATCGATGCTTGCCGAACCGAGCTGCGAGTAGTAGTTGATAGCGGCATCCAAAATCGGCTTAATCTTTGCCTCTGCCTTTGGATCGAGCTCAATCGCCTTATCAGCCGACTCCTTCATCGCATCGAACATACCCTCCTTAATCTCGCGAGTCTGACTCCAAGCGATTACGCGGTTGCCCTTAACGTAAACCTCTACCCAAGGATAAACCCAAATCTGGCGAGCGTTCTGTGCATCGTCGCGAACCTCATCCGGCTCACCCATTGCAATACGCAACACCGTTGCATCCATACCACCAAAGAGGTTCTTGGTTGGCTCCATAATAGCATCCAAGTAGGCCTTCGAGCGTGTTACCCAAGTTGCCGACTTTACATTCTTCTTTGCATTTGCAGCATCAGCATCGCACTTCTCGAGTTTTGCCACAGTTGCATCTGCGTTAATTTTTTGACCCGTGACGGTTGGTACTGCCAGCACCATCAAAGCCATCACCATTAAGATTGATTTTTTCATAATCGTAAACGGTTTATTTATTTGTTTATTCGTTGTTTTCTTGTTCGTTGGTTACTACCTCCGGAGCTGCACCCTCGGCGATTGGCTGCTCTGCAGCATCTACCTGTACATCGAGTGGCATCTCCTCATCCTCGCTCTTTGGCACTGCCATAACCGAAGCAATGGCATCACCCTCGCGGAGATTGATGATACGTACACCCTGCGTTGCACGACCTGCCAGGCGAATCTGATCAACGCCCGTGCGGATAGTGATACCCGAACGGTTGATAATCATAAGATCGTTCTGATCGGTTACGGCCTGAATCGACACGAGTTTACCGGTCTTATCGGTAATATTGATGGTCTTCACACCCTTACCACCGCGGTTGGTAATACGATACTCGCCCAAATCGGTACGCTTACCGATACCATTCTCCGACAGTACGAGAACATCCTGCTGCGAATCCGGCTCGATGCAGATCATTCCGATTGCCTCGTTGCCCTCTTCAAGTTCGATACCGCGTACACCCATACTTACACGACCTACCGGACGAACAGTACTCTCGTTGAAACGAATTGCCTTACCCTCGCGCGAAGCAATCAGCACCTCTGCGTTACCACTCGTAAGCTTTGCCTCGATAAGCTGGTCATCCTCGCGAATTACGATGGCGTTCACACCATTGACACGCGGACGAGAGTATGCCTCCAACTTCGTCTTCTTGATCGTACCGTTCTTCGTACACATTATGATATAGTTGTTGTCCACATACTCTGCATCGTTCAAACGCTTGCAGTTGATATATGCACGCACCTTATCGTTCGGCTCGATCTGAATAACATTCTGGATTGCACGTCCCTTTGAAGAACGTGTTCCCTCAGGAATTTCGTATACCTTAAGCCAATAACAACGGCCCTTCTCCGTGAAGAACATCATCGTATTGTGCATCGAAGCTACGTAGATATGCTCGATGAAGTCCTCATCGCGCGTAGCACTACCCTTCGCACCAACACCACCGCGATTCTGCGTACGATACTCCGCAAGCGAGGTACGCTTGATGTAGCCGAGGTGCGAAATGGTAATAACCATATCGTCGTCTGCATAGAAATCCTCCGGATTGAACTCCTCCGACGAATATACAATCTCCGAGCGACGCTCGTCATTGTACTGATCCTTAATCTCGATGAGCTCGTTCTTGATAATCTGCATCTGCATCTGCTCGCTATCCAACACACGGTTGAAGTAGTCGATATTTGCCTGCAACTCATCGCGCTCGGCGGTCAGCTTACCGTGCTCCAGGCCGGTGAGCGAACGCAGACGCATCTCCACGATAGCGGCTGCCTGCAATGCACTCAAATCAAACTTCGCAACGAGAGCGGCCTTCGCCTCCTCGGTGTTCTTCGACGAGCGGATTGTCTGGATAACCTCGTCGATATTGTCGTGAGCGATCAACAGACCGAGAACGATATGCAGACGCTCCTCTGCCTTGCGCAAATCGTAACGCGTACGGCGAACAACAACATCGTGACGGTGATCGATGAAGTGACGAATCAAATCCTTCAGATTAAGCTGTACCGGACGGCCGTTTACCAACGCGATATTGTTCACGGCAAACGACGACTGCAAAGCCGTATTCTTGAAGAGTGTATTTACGACAACATTGGCAACTGCATCCTGCTTGAGGTGTACCACCAAACGGATACCCTCGCGGTCGGACGACTCGTCGTTCACATCGGCGATACCCTCCAATCGGCCCTCCTTAATCTGTGCAGCGATGCTCTTGATGAGCTCGCTCTTATTTACCATATACGGCATCTCGTTGAACACGATCAACTGACGGCCGTTAGCCGTTGTCTCTATATCGTACTTGGCACGAATGATAACGCGGCCACGACCCGTGAGCAACGCCTCCTTAACACCGGCATAACCATAGATGATACCACCGGTCGGGAAGTCCGGACCCTTTACAAAGTGGAGCAAATCCTCGCACTCGCACTCCGGATTATCGATATAAGCGCAGCACGCATCAACTACCTCGCCCAAATTGTGCGGTGCCATATTGGTAGCCATACCAACGGCAATACCGCTTGCACCATTGACGAGCAGCAACGGAATCTTCGACGGCAAAACGGTCGGCTCCGGAATACTATCATCAAAGTTGAGCGTCCAATCGATTGTCTCCTTGTCGATATCGGTCAACACCTCATCGGCAATCTTCTGCAAACGCGCCTCCGTGTAACGCATAGCAGCCGGCGAATCACCGTCCATCGAACCAAAGTTACCCTGGCCTTCAACAAGCGGATAACGCATATTCCACTCCTGCGCCATACGACACATCGCGTCATACACCGACGAGTCGCCGTGCGGGTGGAACTTACCGAGCACATCACCGACGATACGGGCCGACTTACGCGTCTGCTTATCCGACGAAAGGCCGAGCTCGGCACTCATATCGTAGAGGATACGACGATGCACCGGCTTCAAACCATCTCTTACGTCAGGCAATGCACGAGATACAATTACCGACATCGAATAGTTGATGTAGGCAGTTTTCATCTGCTCTTCGATATTGACGCGGTCAATACGTCCGATCAGACCTGCATTCTTTACTTCTTCAGTAGACATAATTTATCGTTATAAGTTTCTTCTTGCTTTGTTTTCGAGCGATACTGCAAACCACAACGGCCATTCAGCGCAATACCACCTTACATATACACGCGCAAAAATAGCATTTATTTTCCGATTTTCACGCTTTTAGCCCTACTTTTTTACACTTTTTTAGAAACGAAGCAAGAATATTCGCTGTTTTTGACTGTTTTTAGGCGATTTTAAGCCATTTGGCACCACGCTCCGACAGGTAGTCGGGCATCAAACTCTATTTTTTGTCGCCAATCTCCAAGAAACCCTCTGCCGACATTCGCAATTCACCCGACTGCAACATTTCGCGAATAGCACTAACCGCTTCGTCGGGATTGCAGCCGATAGACGACACGACATCTTTAACCGAGAGCTGCTCCTCGCTCACGCGATTGCGAATAAGCGCGTCGAGCGACAACGACGTGCGCGAATTTTTGCGGCGTGCAAGGCAGACATCGCACACTCCGCAAGGAGTCGAATCTTTGCCACCGAAATAGCGGTCGAGAACCACGCTGCGACACTCCGTCTCGTTGGAGGCGTAGTGCAACATATTTTCAAAACGCTCCAGCATCAACGCCTTGCGCTTGGTGTAGGTTTCGGGAGCAATATACAGATCCTCCACCGGCAGACGCTCCTCTTCGAGGCATATCATCGGCGAGGTATTCGACGGAATGTAGCGGATAATATGCGCTCGCCACATATTTTTCAACGACTCGCGCACTTCAAATAGCGAGCGACCGCTTGCCGCAGAAATCTCCATCTCATCAATCGCTCTAAACTCCGTAAATACACCATTATACAGACGCAGGACAGCACGCAACACGGCATCGTCGCGCGCGCCCTCGATACGCACCTTATACAAGTCATCCCTACTCACACAGAACATCAGTCGAGCAGGGTTTTCGCGCTCCTCCATTAAGGACATATACCCATTATGCGAGAGTAGTGTGATGACACTCTTAACCGCACCCATATAGAGGTGCTCTCGCGCACAAAAATCGTGAATATTAAACACGAACGAGCACTGTGCACCGTCGCCTATGGCCACTTGCAAATACGAGCATATCTTCTCGTACACACTCTTTACCACATCGATCTTCGGGAACTCCGCCTCGAAGCGACGCACAACGCGTTTATCGTCGTCGGGCGAAACCAACAACACTGCATAACTCTTGCGACCATCTCGACCGGCACGGCCCGCCTCCTGGTAGTAACTCTCCAACGAATCGCACATCGAATAGTGGACCACAAAACGCACATCCGGCTTATCAATACCCATACCGAACGCAGTGGTTGCCACCATAATACGTGTTTTACCCGAAAGCCACTCATCCTGGCGAATCGATCGCTCGGCGTGAGGCAGACCTCCGTGATAATAGCTTGCCGAAACACCCTGCTCATGCAGATAATCAGCCACCTTTTCGGCCGCTTCGCGCAATCGGACATAGACAATACCCGACCCCTCGACATTGTTTATAACACGCATCAGCTGTTCGTTCTTATCGTCAACGTGACGCACCGAGTACGAGAGATTCGGACGCACAAACGTGCTGCGCAACACTCGTTTTTCCGCAAATCCCAAACGAACCATAATATCGTCGGCAACCTGCGGTGTAGCCGAGGCCGTGAGGGCTAAAACCGGAACATCGGGCAGGAGCCGTCGCAACTCTGCGATACGGAGATACGACGGACGGAAATCGTAACCCCATTGCGAGATACAGTGCGCCTCATCGACCGCCAACAGCGTAACGTTCATACGCTGTACACGCAGACGAAAAGTCTCCGAAGTCAGGCGTTCGGGGGCAAGGTACAGAAATCGCACATCGCCATAGACGCAGTTGTCGAGCAGGATATCAATCTGTCGGTCGGAGAGGCCCGAATGTATGGCAACCGCCGATATATGCTTTGCTCGCAGACGATCGACCTGATCCTTCATCAGCGCAATCAGCGGCGTAACGACAATACACAACCCCTCGAATGCCAACGCCGGCAGTTGGTAAGTAATCGACTTACCGCCACCCGTAGGCATCAACGCCAACGTATCCCGACCATCCAGCACCGATTCGATAATCTCGCGCTGCATAGGTCGAAAATCGTCGTAGCCCCAATACTTGGAGAGTATTTCGTTCAGGTTCCTATTCATATCCGCTCCTTGAAACCGCATTCGGCTTATTTCGCAGCATAAAGGTATCAATTTTTTCGCGGATACAATATTTTTTATCCAAAAATCGTATCTTTGTAAAAATATTGTCAGCAGCAATAACCGCACCCGTACTGCGGCATAGTTGTAGTGACGCTTAAAATAACTAACGATATTAAATTCTGAAACAGAACAATATATGTACGAATACATTACCGGAAAACTCGCTGAACTCAACCCCGCATACGCCGTTATCGAGGCGGGCGGAATCGGCTACTTCATAAACATCTCGTTGCAGACCTACTCCGAGCTCGAAGGTCGCGACGAGGCGATGCTTTATCTGCACCACGCCGTTCGCGAGGATGCCCAAACACTCTACGGATTTGCGACTCGTGCCGAGCGCGAATTATTCCGTTTGCTCATAGGCGTTTCGGGTGTTGGCGGTAACACGGCACGAATGATTCAATCGACATACTCGACCACCGAGTTGCGCAACATCATCGCTACGGGCAATGCCGTTCTACTGAAAAACGTCAAGGGTTTAGGACTAAAAACCGCGCAAAAGATCATCGTTGATTTGAGCGGCAGAATGCTCGACCTGAAGGGTAACGATGCTGCAACGACAGCCATCGCTGCGGGCAGTCGCAACGAATCGTTCGACGAGGCACTCTCGGCATTGGTTATGCTCGGCTTCCAAAAAACGGCTTCGGAGAAGGTTTTGACCAAAGTTTTCAAGGAGTCGCCGACCGCTTCGGTGGAGGAGGCAATAAAATTTGCACTCAAACACCTCTAAAATTTCAATTTCGCGGGATAATTATTCCGTTATAACGTAATAATTCGTATCTTTGCGCGTTATAGAACTATGAAACGAGGGTTTTACATAATGATTGCTGCTTTTGCTCTCGCGTTGTGCGCTTCGTGCAACGAGGAGGGTGATGTATTTACAACCCAGCAGTCGAACATCGTCAGATACCTCACTTCGACTCGCCGACTTATCGCCGAGGAGGAGATTGGTACCGTTATCGAGGACAATCCTCTGTTCTACTCGACGTTCGGCCGTTACGCCTTTCGCCACATCCCGAACTTCTACGAGCAGGGTCGTGACGAGTGGAGCGTCATCGAGTCCGGCGACCGCGTAGAGATAGAGTTTAACGCATACGTTTTCGAGGGCTCGGAGCCATCGATCAACAACGTCTATTGGTCGAACATTCCGGCAACCATCTCGAAAATCGAATCATCGAAAACCAACCCGTATGTCAATCTCGACTGGGCTGAAACGCCACTGAGTTTCGTAATTGGCAATGGCGAGGTAATTAAAGGTTTGGACGAAGCGCTTATCGGCTGTCACGATCAGGACTCCGTACAGATATATATGACCTACACTATGGCGTACGACAAGCAGGTGATTGGCACCGTACCAAAGCGTTCGTCGGTGGCGTGGTATA
The DNA here is from genome assembly GCA_045635325.1 of Alistipes sp. GTDB lineage: Bacteria > Bacteroidota > Bacteroidia > Bacteroidales > Rikenellaceae > Alistipes. Next base: position 58,589 of record JAZRBZ010000010.1, on the reverse strand, counting down.
TGAAGATTGTAAACGTAATAAAGTAAAAAACATCATACAAATCGAATGAAAAAATTATTCGCAATAGCCGTAATCTGCGCAGCGCTCTTTGCGTCGTGCGCCAAGGAGACCGAAATATCGGGAGACAAGATGGAGAGCATCTCGCTGAAGGCGTGGATGAAGAAACACCATCCGGATTTGATCGGCAACTATCAGGAGAAGGGCGAGTACTACGTTGACATCATCGAGTGGGGCGACATGCTCACTCCGCGCAATGGCAACGACCTTGGCGGCGAGCCGATTATGGATCAGGATACTTGCTGGATCTATTACGACTACACGGGACGTGATCTCGACGGTAACGTATGCGTTACCCGTTCGGAAAAGATTGCGCGTATGCAAAACACCTACCTCGATGTTACGCACTACGTTCCATACGGTATATATTGCGGTATAGACAACTACTACGGTCTGGTCGAGGGAACTTATCTCGCAGGTCGTAACAAGATTACTCTCGATAAGGAGTATGTTGCAAAGCGAGGTCTGCCAAGCACCGAGTTCTTGTTGCGCAAGGGTTCGAAAGTTCGACTCTATCTCCCGTCGCGAATCGGTTTCAGCGCTACAGGCTCGGATGCCGAGGGTGGTTACGAGGGGCAGTTTGTTTTGGACGCAAACCGTCCAGTAATAATGGATCTCGAGGTTAAGCGCGTATACGAAAACCCTTCCGACCGCGAATTGGAGATGGTCGAGACACTCGTCAAGGAGAGCAATGCTCGCGCAGGCAGCGACATCTGGAAGAAGATCGTAAAGGATGAGGACGACGAGAAGCTCGAGAGCGAGGAAGGCAAGACCGACGGCACTTTCACGGGCCTCTACTATACGACCGAGTACAAGCCGGGCGACGAGACAACCGCTATGGGTTATATGCAGCCACACTTGGATGGCACCAACAACCCATACAAGGATACCGATCGCTACCAGGATATGACCATCGTGAATGCAGACATCACAAAGATTCTCAACGAGAAGTTTAAGGATATGCTTCTCGAAGAGGGTGCCGAAGCGAAGGCAGTTGGCGAGAAGACTACCGTAAACGTATGGTATATCGGTTGTTTCCTCGATGGTTTTATCTTCGACTCGAACATTCCGGAGGTCAAGGAGTATGTTTTCGGCACGAAATCCGGTAAGGCAATAAGCTACAATGCCGAGAACGATAAGGATGACTACATCAGCGCGTGGTATCGTTGTATTCCGCTGATGCACTATGGCAAATGGGGTGCAATCATCACCACATCGGGTTATGGCTATGGTGCAGACGGCAAGACCGGCGAGACATCGACCGTAGCATATCCGGCATACGCATACTTCTACAACTACTCGAATGCCTACTACTACAACGACTACTATGGCTATCCGGTCGATTACTACGGACAGTTATCGGGTGGCAGCACCAGCGATGGCGAAGAGGATGGCGATAGCGAGGATCAGGCGACAACGGAGATTATGGCTTACACCCCACTGCTGTTCTACGTATTCATCGAGCCGAATCCGACCAACGACGAGGAGTAGACTGCTTGCGGACTACCCTATCTAACCAATATCACCCCGACCGACACTTCGTCCGTCGGGGTGTTTTATTTGATGCAGTCGTATTCCATTCGAGCGGACAAATTAGCGCCATCACGCCCGCAATCCCGTCCTATGCATACCATATTATATATAGGCGTATAAGCGACCGATAGCCGGCACATCAAGCCCAACTCGCCACCTCCGCATAGGGACGAGTATCGTCATTATATAGCGCCAATCAAAGCACTAGACATCGGGGCAAAAACAATTCCGACCCGCCACATTTGGGCAGGTCGGAACAATCAAGCGCAAGGCGCTACCGTAAAAACGATACAGTGCCTACTTCTTCTCCTTCAACAAGTCGCGAATCTCGGTGAGGAGCACTTCCTCCTTCGACGGAGCCGGAGCTGGAGCCGGAGCGGCAGGTTTTGCCTCCTCCTTCTTCATCAGCTTGTTCATCAGCTTCACCATCATAAACACGCACAATGCAAGGATCGTAAAGTCAACTACCTGCTGAACAAAAGCACCATAGTTCCACGTTACGGCAGGAGTAACTACTGCACCTGCAGCATCCAAAACCTGCTCTTTGAGCGTAAGTTTCAAATCGGAAAAGTCAACACCACCGACAACCAAGCCGATAGGCGGCATAATGATATCGTTTACCAACGAGGTTACAATCTTACCGAATGCACCACCGATGATAACACCGACAGCCATATCAACCACATTACCTTTCAGGGCAAACGCCTTAAATTCCTTCAAAAATCCCATAATAAGTTTTGGTTTTTAAGTTTATTCTTAAAAAAATGTGCCCCCAACCCAAAAGTTCGGGAGCACACACTACAATTTACTATCCTACGATTACAAGCACAGCATCAGTTGCTACGTTGTCGCCCTCGGCAACGAGAATTGCCTGAACGGTACCAGCGTAGTCCGACGTAATCGAGTTCTCCATCTTCATTGCCTCAAGGACAACTACCTCCTGACCAGCTGCAACAGCATCACCTACAGCAACCTTGAGCGAGATTACTCGGCCCGGAAGCGGAGCAACGATCTTGTTACCCGTAGCGGCTGCCTGTGGAGCAGCAGGTGCTGCGGCAGGTGCGGCAACCGGAGTAGTTACAGTGTCGTCGATCTCGAGAATTACGGCATCCGTTGCGAGGTTATCGCCTACGGCTACCAAAATCTGCTTAACAACACCCGTGTAGTCCGACGTAATCGAGTTCTCCATCTTCATTGCCTCGAGAACAACTACCTCTTCGCCTGCATTTACAACCTGACCGACCTTAACCTTGATGTCGATAACCTTACCCGGCAGCGGAGCGATGATGGTCTTGCCGGTAATTGGCTGCTTAACCTCTGCCTTTACCTCTGCAACAGGTGCCTCTGCTGGTGCCTCCTGCGCCTTCTTTGCCTCATAAGCAGCGGTCTTAACCTTGGTCAAGTATGGTTTAGCAACGAGTGGGAAGAGCTCGAGCAAGAGTACCTCCTTCTCGTTCTCTGCCAACTTCACGCCACCTGCCTCTGGCAACTCCGGATTTGGCTGCTGCTGGTACTTCGAGATATCGTAGTTGGTCTCCTCGCGAACACCGCAAATCTTGAAACGGAACTCAGGATCAACAGCAACAGGAGTCTGACCATACTCACCCTTAACGAGGTTTACAAACTGGTTGTTCTTTGTCGTGTACATAGGGCGGCCCGCCTTCTCATCGAGTGCGCAGTTTACTGCCTGTGCACCTACGATCTGCGAAGTTGGTGTTACGAGCGGTGGAAGACCTGCCGACAAACGAACGGTCGGAATGAGCTCCATCGAACGAGGCAAGATATCCTCGGCCTTGAGTGCCTGCAACTGTGCCACCATATTCGAGTACATACCGCCAGGGATCTCTGCCTCCTGAACGAGCTTGTTCGGTGCAGGGAATCCAAAGTATGCCTCAATCTTCTGCGCTGCGTCGAGCAACGTAGCGAAGTCGTCAGCCGCAGCTGCCTTAACAGCACGGTTGAGCTGCTCCTCTACCTCGGCTGGAGTTGCATCGGTGAGTGGGTTGAATGGCTTTGGAGCCGGCTTATCCTGACCGAATACCGAGATATTGAGCTCCGAGCGGATATCCTTCAACTGCTCGTTAATCTTGGCAACTGCCTCCATATTAACGCCCATATCGATACCGAGCTTCTGGGTGAAGAGGTATACGAGCTCCAATGCAGGGGCACCCGTACCACCACCAAACCACCAGCAGTTGGTGTCAACTACATCTACACCTGCTGCGATAGCTGCATATACGGAAGCCAAGCCGTAACCAGGAGTACAGTGGGTATGGAAATCGATCGGAATATTTACAGCCGCCTTCAACTTCTTGATGAGTGCGCTAACGCGCTGTGGCGGAATCAAACCCGACATATCCTTGATGGTAATCATATCTGCACCCAAAGCAGCTACCTCCTTTGCCTTCGATACGAAGTACTCGTCGGTAAATACCGGAGCCGGATTCTTCTTACCCTTAATCTTGTCCCAAAGGCTCAACTTTGGATACTTAGGGTCTACGGTGTAGCAAACTGCGCAGTCTGCAATACCGCCATACTTCTTAACATACTTAATGGTCGACTTTACGTTCTCAACATCGTTCAAACAGTCGAAGATACGCATAATGCCCAGACCGCTCTCGATCGAGTTGCGGCAGAAGCCCTCGATGATCTCGTCCGTGTACGGTGCATAACCGAAGAGGTTACGACCACGCGAGAGGGCCGTCAATTTCGAAACATCGCCAACCGCCTTCTTGATGCTCTCCAAACGATACCAAGGATTCTCACCCAAATAACGCATTACGGAGTCAGGTACTGCACCGCCCCAAACTTCCATTGCGAAGAAGTGTGCATCCTTGTAATAAGGCAAGCAGCGTTCAATCTGCGCCTGCGTCATTCGCGTTGCAAACGAAGACTGCTGTCCGTCACGCAACGTCAAATCTCTGATTTTAAGTACTTTTGCCATAGTTAATGGAATTTGATATGTTATTAGTTTATATATTCAGTGTTAATCATTTAACAAAGATAGAAAATTTTTATTATGATTCCAACATTACAAACAAAAAAAATGACATTTGCGGCAAACAAATGTCATTTAGCTGTTTTACACTTACCCTACTGCTTACCGTAAGCTTTGAGCGAGAGGCGTTTGACAATCAAAACAAAGCCACCCGTAAGTATCAGATTGAGCACCAAAGTCAGCACCGAAATAAGCAAAATCGGACCACCGATATTGTAACCCAATGCGACAAAAATAACACCGGCACCTACCTCACCACGAGTGAACATACCCACCGAGAGTGCCAAACGCTCGCGCAAGGAGTGGTTGCGATAGAAAAGCATCGGAACTAGTTTGCCGACATTCGAGAGCAACGAAACCACAACAACGTGGAGCGCAATAATATGCCACGACGGCATATCGATTGAAGCGATGGTCTTCTTGCCTATCTCAACAACCGCATCCACACTATCGCCATCCATTACGATTTGCGGCATACTCATACCCACGAGCAACATAAATGTCATCGAGATAATCACACCCACACGCTCGTCCATACGCGTCATCGTATGCTCGCCCTTCATCACCATACCAAAGACAAATGCCGGAAGGAGTACCTCGATGTGCAGGCCATCATCCTCACCGAGACAATGCTTCGTTACGACATAGATAACGAATGTCGCACCATAAATCAGTGCAGCATAGAGGAGTACCGACTTCCAGTTGTGGCAAAGATCGTATTTCGACATCTTCTTCCAACCGAAGATAAGCAGGAACACAACAATCGTGAGTATCACACCCATCTGCCATTTCAGGCCGACGATAGCTACCTGCAACGGAATCATCAACAGAATCGTATCGAGGTCATCGAAGATTGCAAGTACCTGAATCTTACGATATATCCAGCTCGACTGCAAACCGATAGCCGCCAACATTGCAAAGAGGATACCCGCCGATGTAGGAGCTGCAAAACGGCTTAACAGAAGCGTCTCTTTCCACACATTTCCATCGCCCCACCAATCGGACGGCATCAATACAAAAATGTAGTAGAGTGCAATGATAATCCACGGCGCAGCGGCAGCCAACATTGCCACGACATAGTCCTTAACATAAATTCCGACATTGGAACGATCCACCTCGAACTCGCGGCCCACGTTAATCATAATATACGCGAGGCAAGTTCCCAGCAGAACATTAACCACAACCTGCACCTGCTCGTAGCTCACAGCACACTTGTCTGCACTCATCACCATCGGCAACAACTGCGACAGCACCAGACCAATGAGCAACATCATCGAAAACGACAAAACTCTCTTCATAAAACGGCTTCTTCTAATTACTCTTTTTCGGGCGCAAATATACAAAGAATTACGCATCCTACAAAATACCCGCAACGAACTCGTTCACAAACATAATAAAATGCCCCCATCGGGCGATTCCGACAGGGGCATTTTGCGTAACTATAGCTATATAACTACTGCAGCACAATCGGCAACTCGGCTACGATATTAGCCGACGATGTACCAATCGAGATAGTGTACTCACCTGCATTTGCGGTCCAAGCGTGGCTCTTATCGCACCAGAAGGCGAGCATACTCTTGTCAACCTCGAATACTACAACCTGCTTCTCGCCTGCTGCAAGCGACACCTTTTGGAATGCTTTGAGCTCCTTAACCGGACGCAAAACGGTTGGATTCTTCTCCGAAACATAGAGCTGAACAACCTCGGCACCGGCTACAGCACCCGTATTCTTAATGTCGATTGCGAGGCGCAACGGCTTTTCGGCAGTCAGCGTCTTAACCTTACCCTTGCTCAACACCTTTGCGTTGCTCAACTCGAAAGTCGTGTACGAAAGGCCATAACCGAATGGGAAGAGCGGCTCGATACCCTTCTTCTCATACCAACGATAGCCGACCAAAACCGACTCATCGTAGTGTACGTCGTATGTCCACGGATGGAACGCCTTTTCGTTAGGGTTACCCTTTGCCTTTGCAAGGTTGAAGCCCACAGGTACAGAGTTTACAGCCGGCGAATCCTTGAACGAACGCTCGATGGTCATCGGCAACTTACCCGACGGATTAATCTTACCAACGATAATGTCGCGTACAGCCTGCATACCGTTCTGACCAGGATACCACGCATAGAGCAACGCAGCGCACTTGTCTGCCCAAGCCGACATATCGATACCCGAACCCGAGTGAACGAGCACGATTGTATTAGGGTTATTCTCCACTGCGAGGCGCACCGCCTTCTCGTCGCGCTTCTCCATTGCGAACGGACGCTCGGTAGACTCCGAGTCGAATGTACCCGTCACGCAAAGAACAACATCTGCCGCCTTAATCTGCTCAACGGTTGGCTCTGCTACGAAGCTGACACCCGCACCGAACGACTCGGTCATCACCTGATGCAACGGAACGTGGTCGTAACCCGTTACACGTGCAGCACCGCCACCGTGCGGAACATCCTTAATCCAACGACGACCCATAACAAGCACCTTACGGTCAGTCGAAAGCGGCAGGATGCCGTTGTTCTTCAACATCACCGTACCCTCGGCTGCCGTGCGATACGACACCTCCAAGTGGTCAGGCAACTTCGCCTCCAGTTCCGGCTTATACTGCTCGCCATTGTTATAGCGGTCATACAATCCCCAACGGATACAGGTAGCAATCGTAGGACGAATCATATTCTCGATATCCTTCTCGGTAACGACACCCTCTGCAACCAAATCGCGCGGAGTCTTCTTGATGTAATGAGCCGGCTCGCCTGGCATATCGAGGTTTTGGCCCGAGAGGATTACATTCTTCCAATCGTAAATCGAGTTCCAGTCCGACATTACCATACCCTTGAAGCCGAGCGTTCCGCGCAACAAGTCGGTGATGACATACTTGCTCTCGCCGGTCCACTCGCCATTGTACTGGTTGTATGCCGTCATAACGGTTGCCACGCCCGCATCAATAGCCGCCTTGAAGGCAGGAGTATAGATCTCCATCACGGCACGCTCGTCAATGATCGAGTTCGAGCGACGACGATAGAACTCCGTCTGGTTACCAAAGAAGTGCTTTGCACAAGCCAGCGTACCGGTCGACTGCATTGCCGTAATGTAGTTCTTCATAAGCTGCGCTGCAAGATATGGATCCTCGCCAACATACTCGAAGTTACGACCGCACTGCGAGTTACGATAGATGTTCATACCCGGACCGAGAATCACGCCTGCACCTGCCATACGCGCCTCCTCGCCCACTGCATAACCGTAATCGTATGCAATCTGCGGGTTGAAGGTCGCAGCCATCATAATGAATGCAGGGAACTGCGTAGTGCGCTCGGCGAGCTTAATCTCGTCGTCGCTATGCAGACGCTGCTTATTCTTCACACCCATCGACGCATCGGTGGTATAGATATACGGCATACCCTTCTGCGGCACACCAGGGAAGAAGAAACGATTGTGGCCCTGCGTCATCGAAAGTTTCTCTTCGAGGGTAAGTTTTGCAATCAACTCATCGGCCTTGGCCTCTGCCTCCTCCCAACTCATTTGCGGCTGAGCTACAACCGTCAACACTCCCAACACAGCGAGTGTCAAAAAGAATAATCTCTTCATAATTATTGTTGTTGTTTTAGGTTTTGCGCTATCTCGAATACATACTATTGCAAAGATAACCACAAATTCTCGATTTGACAAATAAATTTCCAAATTGGAATATTGTTATGCGGATTAGCAAAATTTTTATTATTTTCGCGGTTGATTTGTTCCTAAAAAGAAAGAAGAAACTATGTTTACTCTATTACAAACCGAAACTGTTGCGACAACCGAGTCGCTGATCGTACCCGACAGCGTACAGAAAGCACAGCTGGCAGAGGTTGTCGAGAAGATAAGTTCGACCGATTACAGCGAACTACTAACCGAATTGGCGACACAGGGCTGCTGGATTCTGCTCAAGATAGTGCTCGCCTTTTTAATCTACTTCGCGGGAAAATGGATTACCAAGTGGATTATTAAGTTGCTGGACCGAGCATTGACCAAACACAATATGGATGCATCGCTGGCATCATTCCTGCGCTCGCTCGTGCGTGTCGTGATGATGTTCATGGTCATCATAGTTGCCGTGCAGACGATGGGCATCAACACCTCGTCGTTCATCGCCCTCTTCGCATCGGCAGGTTTGGCCGTCGGTATGGCTTTGAGCGGCACATTGCAGAACTTTGCGGGTGGAGTCATTCTGCTTCTGTTGCGTCCGTACCGCGTCGGCGACTACATCACCGCACAAGGTCAGTCGGGCACGGTTACCGAAATCGGAATGTTCTCGACCAAGATCAACACCTCCGACAATCGCGTGATTTACATCCCGAACAGCTCAATCTCGACTTCGATTATCGACAACTATTCGCAAGCAGATACACGCCGTATAAGTTGGACGGTGTCGATCAGCTATGGCGACGATGTCAACGTGGCGCGCGAGCAGATTTTGAAGTTGCTCAACGCCGACACGCGTGTGCTCACCGATCCTGCAGCCGTAGTTGTAGTTTCCGAGTTGGGCGCAAGCAGCGTAAACCTCTCGACAAGAGCTTGGGTAAAGGGCGCAGATTATTGGGATGTATATTTCGCCATCAACGAACTCATCTACACCGAGCTACCAAAGAGCGGCATAAACTTCCCATATCCAAAGATGGACGTAAATATTACAAACAAATAAAAACACTAATATTCTTAAACGTATGGAATTGAGAGACATATTGGCAATTTCGGGACAACCTGGTTTGTTCCGCTATATCGCTCAGTCGCGAAACGGCGTAATCGTAGAATCGTTGCTCGACGGCAAGCGTTCGAACACATCGGCTTCGGCTCGCGTAAGCGCTCTGACCGAGATTTCGATGTTTACCGAGGGTGAGGATATTCCGCTTGCAGAGGTATTCACCAAGATGTATGCCTACACGGGTGGCAAGGCAGCCATTTCGCACAAGGAGTCGAACGATCGCTTGAAGGAGTTCTTCGGCGCAGTCATCACCGACTATGACCGCGAGCGCGTTCACGTTTCGGACATCAAGAAGGCCGTTTCGTGGTTCAACTTGCTCGTTGAAGCAGGTTTCACGGAGTTTAAGTTGCCTGAAGAGGACGAGGTTGCTGAGGAGTAATCCCATAGCGAACACGCCACAAAAAAAGCCGTCCGAAATGCTCGGACGGTTTTTTTATATATCGTGCGACAAGGATGGCGGTACGCATCCGCTCACATCGTAGTTTCCCCAACGCTCGGCAATCGACGAGATGACTTGTTGCAACACCTCCGGATCATTCTCCGTAACGAGTCGCAGACGCGTCTCCTTGAAATTCGGCAACCCCTTGAAATAATTTGACAAGTGACGACGCATTTCGAGCACACCGACACGCTCACCCTTTATCTCGATTGATTTTGCGAGGTGCTGTTTGGCAATCTCTACCCTCTCGACAACACCCGGCTGCGGGAGAATCTCGCCCGTCTGCAAATAGTGCTTAATCTCGCGAAATATCCACGGACGGCCATACGTCGCTCGGCCAATCATTATAGCATCCACGCCGTAGCGATCGAACGCCTCTTTTGCCTTAATCGGCGAGTCAATATCGCCGTTACCGATAATCGGGATATGAATCTGCGGGTTGTTTTTAATCTTTCCAATCAGAGTCCAATCCGCCTCTCCGCGATAGAGCTGTGCGCGCGTACGACCGTGAATGGTCAGCGCAGCAATACCTACATCCTGCAAACGGAGGGCAATCTCCTCTATATTTTTCGACTCATCATCCCAACCCAAGCGCGTCTTGACGGTTACCGGCTTATCGACCGCCTGCACAATCTGGCGCGTCATCTCGACCATCAGCGGCACGTCGCGCATCATACCCGAACCGGCACCTCGGCCCGCAATCTTCTTCATCGGACAACCGAAATTGATATCCACAACATCGGGATTGGCACTCGCTGCAATACGCGCCGCCTCGACCATCGGCTCTATCTGATTGCCGTAGATCTGAATACCGACCGGACGTTCAAAGTCCGATATGGCGAGCTTCGCACGCGACTTCCACGCATCGCGGATCAATCCGTCCGACGAGATAAACTCGGTCGTAACCATATCTGCACCGAACAATTTACACATATATCTGAACGAAGGGTCGGTAACATCCTCCATCGGCGCCAAAAATAGTGCGCGCTCCCCAAGTTCTATATCTCCGATTCTCATAAATCGCGTTTTTTATGAAGTTGATAAGAGTTAACGATATTTTGCCATACGATGTAAGCCGTCGGTGCTACGCACGAAAGCGGATTAAGGAACGACTGCGCCATCCAGATAGCCAGCACCGTATTCTTTTGGCCGAGCGCCTGACCACCGGCCGCCACATCGCCATAACGACGGCCGATAAAGCGGCCGAGCGAGAATTGCGCCACGCAGATAATACCGGCCACACCCGCAAGCAGCAACTCCTTGCCACTCTCCTCGCCACCGTAGTCAACGATAAAACAGGTCGTACGACCAATCACTATAGCTAGCGACACTAGCCAAAAGTAAAACGACATTCTGCCGTGCGAAGCAAACCACCCTGCCACTCGCGGCAGAGTCAATCGGCAGAGTTGCGCCGCCACAAACGGAGCGATTAGCAAAGGTGCTACCTTCGACAAAATCTGCCACAACGTACACTCGCCATTGCCTGCCAACGAAAGGACGACGGGTGCAACCAATGCTGTACCGATATTGCACAGCAAGCTATACGTCGCCATATTCTCGACATTCGCACCCAACATTCCCCCAATGACAACAGCCGCCATTGCTATCGGTGCAAGCGAGCATATCATTGCGCCCTGCGCCAGCACCACATCAAACGGCGACAAGCCAAACCACAGCACCAACGCTGCTGCGATCTGCGCCACAAACAGCCACACGTGCATCATCGTCGGGCGCATTGCTCGCAGGTCGACACGACAAAACGTAAAGAAGAGCATTACGAATATCAGCGACGGCGTAAGCATATTGCCCGACCAGGCATCCAATGCACAGATTTGACGGCAGAGCAATGCTCCGACAATCATTCCTAGTGGCATCGAGGCGGTACGCAGCGAGTGTGACGAGATATGCATAAAGAAAGACTGCTTATTTTATGCCGTTAAAAATGTATGGCGCGTAGATGTACAACTCCGCGTCATAGACCTTACGCAGTGTATTGAGTCGACGACAAAAATCGTCGTAATCCTTTCTGTCGTACGACCAACCAACCTCGGACAATGCAGCCAAACGAGGCAGGAGCATATGCTGAACGTGATCGAACGTCGAGATATACTCCGTCCACAAATTCACCTGCACACCCTTGATATGCGCGCACTCTGTCTCGGTGAGTCCCTCATAAGGATCGAGAGCATAGACTCGCGACACAGGCAACGGACGACGACCATTGGCAAGCGGCTCGCCATTCTCGGCCGGAGATTCGGTCTGGTAGTAGTCGATATAGCAGTGTGTGTTCGGTGTCATAATCACATCGTTGCCGAGTTTTGCAGCAGCAATACCACCCTTCTTGCCACGCCACGACATAATCGTTGCGCTCTGCGTGATACCACCCTGCAAAATCTCATCCCAACCGATAACGGCACGACCGCGCTCGTTGAGCCACTTCTCAATGCGCTGCATAAAGTAGCTCTGCAACTCGTGCTCGTCCTTCAAACCCTCGTCCGCGATACGCTTCTGGCATAGTTTACACACCTTCCACGCATCCTTCGGACACTCGTCGCCACCAATATGGATATACTTCGACGGGAAGAGCTCCAACACCTCGGACAGGACGTTTTCGATAAACTCGAAGGTCGTCTCCTTACCTGCACAGAAGACCTCCTTGCTGATACCCCACGTCGTACGCACATCGTACGGGCCTCCGCTACAACCGAGATGCGGATAGGTAGCAAGCGCCGCAACAGCGTGGCCCGGCATCTCGATTTCAGGAATAACCTCGATGTAGCGCTCCGTAGCATAACGCACCACCTCGCGCACCTCGTCCTGCGTGAAGATGCCGCCATAAGGTGTGCCGTCGTAGATGTCGGATTGACGATACTTACCGACGAGCGTCTCCTTGCGCATTGCACCTACCTTCGCAAGCTCCGGATAGCGCTTAATCTCGATACGCCAGCCCTGATCCTCGGTCAGATGCCAATGGAAACGGTTAATCTTATGCAGGGCAAGAATATCAATCCAGCGCTTTACCTCCTCGACCGTAAAGATATGGCGACACACATCTAGCATCGCTCCACGATAGCCAAAGAATGGCTCGTCGGCAATCTTAACAGCCGGAAGCGAGCAACTGTTACCGTTTCTCGGAGCATCGGCTGCAATCTGTCGCAGACTCTGCAGGCCGTAGAATACCGCCTTTGGCGAACCACCCGCAACGTTTATCTCCGACGGAGTGATGCGTAACGCATACTGCTCCTCCTTCATCGCTGCATCGAGCGAGAGTACAACATTCGACTTTCCAACACGACGCGACGAAATCTTCGGACGACGGCCACACGCCTTCTCCAACTCCTCTGCATAGAAGGCAGCCGTCGCAGCAAGGGATTTATCGCTGTAACATATTATCGTGCGGGCAGAGAGCATAAACTCACCCTCCTGCATCTCAACAAGTGCCGGACGCGGCACAATGCACACACTGCGATTATGAGCGGAGCCCATAGCAACACTCATAATGACAAACAACAAGGTTAGGATTCTTTTCATATTCAGATTAGTTATTTCGGTTCAATAAAAACTCCAACACATCACGCATCAGCGTATCGCGGCCCGCCGTCTCCTCTATCGATTCAAATGGGAAACCCATCACTACACTCGCGCCCTTACCACGATAGCCAACCGCAGCAGCAAGACGGCTATCGGTATATTGCATCAGCGTACAGCCACCCCCTACAGGAGCGAGGCCGTCGACCGAATTTACGGGATACATATCGGGACGGTATTCGGACGATATCTCGTACGTTCGTGCTTCGGCAAGACGATTTACGGCACGACTGCAGCTTGTCGCAACGAAGCTACGCGTTGCCATATTATCGACCAAATCGACGTGCAGAATACTCTTGGCGAACTCTGCATCCTCAGGCGTTGCACCCTCCGAGCGGAACAGATCGGTCGCGATGTAGCAACCCGACGCAAATAGCGCACCGCCACCCGCGAGGTAGTCGGTCAGCCAACGCTGCATTGCCGGCGAGAAACAGCGGTATTTTGCCGGCGTAGCACCACGACCGACAATCGTCGTGCGTTGCTTGCCGAGAATTAAATCCACAGCTGCGACACCCGACATATCGACCTCGCCACGTTCGACGGCAAGCGCACTTGCCGAGGCGAACGAATATCCGGCAGCCACAATGCTACGACCGTGCAGATATGCATAGTCAAAGGTATTACCGCCGACAATCTGCCCCTCGTAGTCGCTGTTCGACACGCCGAACGCACGCAACTCCGACTTCTCGCGACGTTTCGAGACATCGTGCACGCGCTGTTCGCCCACAAACGCTACATCGCGCAGATACCCCACGCCACTATCAAACTCGTTATGGAAGCCATCCTCTCTGCTTTCCGGAGCCGCAACGCGGTCGAAACCGTTAACAATCAACACTCTCTTTGACGAGGCAGATGACACGCACGCAGCAAGCGTCTCACTCGGGAAACTCTCTCCACCCTCGTTTACAGCCGTCACGCGGTAGCTGTACACCACATCGCGCTGCTGCTTGACGGTAATCGTTGTATCACGCACCAAACGGCCGTTGTCAAAACCTCCATCGCCAATGCGCGTATAAAGCATATAGAATTTTGGCGCAGCCGTTACTTCTAGCGAATCTCGAACAGGCGACCAGCCGAGCACCACATCGCCATCGCCATTTATCTGCGAACGGAACGCCTCGACAGCAAGCGGGGTGACACAATACGGCACTTCGTATTGAGCCGACAAGTGACGAAGCATCGCCTTGTAGATGGCACGCGACACAACGAACTTAAAGTTCGGATCGTGGCCCAACCGCATATCTGCAAGATTCTGGTGGGAGAGCAACTCCAAAAGCATTGTCGGCACCGACGGCACTCGCGCCTCGTAGTACTTCTTATTCCACATTCCGCGACGCGTCCACTCCGGCTCGTAGGTACGACGAACATCGTCGGCAATCTGCGACATAACCATATCGGTTACATCTCGCGACAGATAGCGTTTTGCACCACCCTCGAATCGGCCCTTATTGGAGTGCGTATAGTAGATTCCGAGCGTACCTATCGTGCGGTCGCTGTCCGTGATACCCGCGTCGCTATGAAACGCAAACGCAAGATCAATCGGCACACCGAGACCTTCGCGTTTAGGCAGGCGGTCGGAGCCACCCATCAGGGCGTTTACCCACTCGCCACGCGACATATAATCGTCCTTATAATCGTTGCAGTCGCACTGCGGATTGTATACCGACTCGTCAAAACCGGCCCATTGCAACCAATAGCGAGCACCCTCGCAATAGCGCGCCATACCGCTGGTTATCGGGGCATAATCGCCACCCTCGACACGCAGCGAATCGCATACCGTACGCGCTATGTTACCCATTCCGCCACCAATCTTCACGGCATCGGCACACACCACACCTCTCTCTGCCGAGCGGTTTGACAGCGACACTATGGCCGGCTGCTCGCCTTCGGCAAAGGTGTATGTTCCAATGTATATCCACGTTCCGCCACCAATGCTCTGATTGACCTGCACGCGACTCTCACCGCCGGCGTGACGCACCGTATAAAGAGCATCCGAAGCGCTATCTCGGAAGGTGCGATAGGCCACATACACAGCATACTCGCCGGCACAAGGTATCGTTACCGACCACTCGGCGCGACTCTCACGCTCGTCCCGAACCGCCGTTTTTGCAATGCGGCACGAGCCGTGAGCAAACGGATTTTCACCCGAGAGATAGGTCTGCTTATGGTGAGCAAACCCCTCATCGAACGTACGCCAAAGGTATTCGCCCGAGTAGTCCTTATATGAGCAATTATCGTTAATCGTGCGTTCGTTGTCCGCAATGAGCTCCTCCGTCTGAAAATCGCGTTCGCGCGGAAGCATTACCGTTGCTCCTGCATTCTCAAGCATCGGAACAAGGTATGGCAGGACGTAGCTCTGCGTAAAGAGATCCTCGACCGTCTGCCACAGCAGCGGACGCTGCCAACGCCACTCGTTGCGTTTCACATCGAAGAATCGACCGTGACTCTGCCACAGCGCAATATGACGATCGGCAAGACCTGCCGAGATTTCGTACTGACGCTCGGGACGCACCAGCTGCCCGACCTTCGAGCCGTTGACAAACGGCTTCACTCCCTTCGTCGAGGAGAGGTGGTAGCGAGGAATCAAATCTTTGAGCGACTTGGAGTCGGTTACGATGTCGATCTTCATTTTGCGCCACTCGGCCGGCAACAGCAGTCGCACCGAGTCGTAGAGGGCCGAGAGGCGATCTTCGCGCACCGGATAGTAGGACATAGCAATCGATGTCGTAATACGCACCGTACCGCCCTTAACGACCAACGACGACACCGAAACCGGACACACCCTCACTTCGCGTTGAGCCACACGGGTAAGCAGGCGTGAGATATCCTTCTTCAGGGAGTCAATAGGAGGATGCACGGCAGCGCGCGCAACCGAGCTACCAAGAATCGTTGCCAGCAAACAGACAACCGATAACACATATCTAAACAGACGCTTTTTCACGTTACAAAGATAGTATTTGCTCTCCGAAGCGCAAAACAAAACGGTGCTTTTCGCACGACAATTCGCTCGGCGATGAAGAGTTTGAATATTTTTTGATTTATATTTGCACTATGAAGTGGATTTCGGAGATATACAGAGTAGTTGCAATCGTTGCTGCAATCGCAACATTGACGGCTTGCCGCAACTATACCCCACCGACAAACTCCACTCTCGCAACCAGAAATACGGATATTGCCACCATACGCGCGATGTGCATCGCATCGCCCGTAACATTCGAGAGCGATGCCGTAATCGCAGGTCGCGTAACCACATCCGACCGCGAGAACAATTTCCGACGCACGCTCTGCATTGACGACGGTACGGGTGGTGCTGAGATTATGATTGGCCAGTACGACCTGCACTGTAAATATCCGCTTGGAACAATGCTCTCGGTCAAGTTGCGCGGCACGACCGCCTTCGTCACCGACGGCATCCTGCAAATAGGGCTTAAAGCCGAATCATACTCCTATCGCGAAGTTGATTACTTCTACGCCGAAGCCGTTGCCGACAAACATATCGGGCGAGGTGTAGAAATTGATGAGTCAATCGAGCCGATACGTTGTCAGCCGAATGAGCTAAACGATGCGCTTTGCGGACGACTTGTTTCGATTGCAGATGTGCGACACTCGCCTATTGATGAACAAGATACGAGCACTGCTCTCGGCACGCACAAATTTACCGACAGCGACGGCAATGAGGTCTATCTGTACGTTGGCGAATACGCCGAGTTTGCAGGTGAGCATCTTCCCGAAGGACCAATCCGAATCGTCGGCATTCTCCACTACGGAGCAGTCGGTTACGGAGTCGGCAACAAGTATTACATAAAACCGAGCAGCAGAGATGATTTCATTCCGAACAGCAATATTGATTAGTGCTCTATGGCTGTTGGGATGCAGTCCGGAGCCACCCGCATACGGTGAGTATGAAAGCGGTGTGAGTATCGCCTATCTGAAGTCGCTCTGCAGGGGCAGTTCATTCGACATCACGGACGACATTACCATCTGCGGCAGTGTCGTAGCCAACGACCGACTTGGCGAGTTTTACAAAAGCATAGTAATCGTAGACGATAGTGGCGGCATTGAGGTGGCCATTGACAAACAAGATATATACCTCAACCTGCCACTCCACTCGCGCATCACCATATTTTGCAGCGGATTATCGCTCGGTCGCCTCGGCGGAAAAATCGAATTGGGAGCACATCCGACGGGCAACTATCCGGTCGATGGCATATCGGCTGACCAATTTTCGCATTACTTCAAGACCGAGGCAGGTAGAGAGAATACTTCACCCGTAGAGCGCACCATCGGCTCGCTGACGGTGGCCGACATATCTTCATTTGTCGTATTTCGCAATCTGCATTTGGCAGGCGAGCCCCACGACACGTGGTGCGCCACCGAGAATGGCGAATGGATTGACACCACACACACGCTCGAAGACGCAAGCGGTGCTACCCTGTCACTACGCGTAAATGCCGAGTGCTCCTATGCCGGAATGCCCACACCAAAGGGGAAGTTCGACATCGCCGGCATCGTCGACTACGCCGACGGCGCATATTTCCTGCGCATATCCAACTACTCCGTATCCGAAAAAAGATAGGGCATCTGAAACTATCAGACGCCCCATCTGCTCACAACGCAACGAATCGCTATTTTTGATCCATCAACGAATAGTCGTAATCCTCCGTGATGGTCGTAGCCGAATATACCGTTCCGAACGGATCGGTTGCCTCGACACGCACCGAAGCGTTCTTATTCTTCAACGTATATTTATATAGGTGGAAACCGTTGGTTGAGTAACTGGAAGCACTTTTACCCTTAATACCTACAAGATAGCCGATAGCCCACCAATCCTGACTCGATTTAACCGATGGTTTTACAGGGTTATTGATATCTGTACTCGGGTTCGGAGACTCCTTCTTATTTGGGATCATCGTCATATCGCCCGAATATTTACCATCTTCATAAACCTTCACCTTCCACGTTGGGTCAGCATTGAAGACATTGGCGAGCAATACGCCGTCGCCGTGCTGCTGGGCGTAGTAACCCTTCGGACCACCGCTCTTGTGGTCACCACGATAGAGACGAATCTGATACGACACATCGTCCATATAGGTATTCACACCCTTATAGTACCAATTCTTAATGGTGTTGCCTTCGATATCGTAGACACCATAGCCGTTAGGCGAGCCGTCACCATTGACATTTGCGTTCCACCACGCACCGCAAACCGCTGCGTGAACGTGCTCGTACACGCCACTTGAAAGCGTCGGCTCGTTACGCATATAGTGCGTATGGCCCGACATAATGTGCGCCTCCTGATACTCGGCAAGCATCTTGATAACCTTCTGCACATTCGCATCCGACGAATTCACAAGCGGAATGTGCACACAGAAGATAACCAACTTATCCTTCGGCACGAACGATAAATCCTGACGCAACCACTCGACCTGCTCATTCGAGAAGGTCAACTTATATCCGCCACCCGTCGTGTAGTCCTTCCACTGCATATCGCGCATCGAGACGATATGGGCATCGGAACGATTCCACGAATGGTTAATCGGGCCAAACAGATCCTCGAATGCACGCTGCGCCTTGATATTAGGCGTGCTGCTCGTCTCGTCGGCAGCAAGCGGATCGGATGGACCAAAGTAGGTATAGTCGTGATTACCCATCGTCTGGAAAATATGCATACCAACCTTATTGTACGCCATATGCTCGCGCATATACGGCATTTGCGGCTGGGTATTTTTCGAGTCGCCCGACGAAACAATATCGCCAAGCGTCACCCCATAGCAAGGCCACCCCTTGGTTGCGATATGCTCCTTGATATCAGGCACAGTCTCTGCCACAAAACGACTACGATTCGTAGAGCTGGCGCACTGCGGATCGGCGAAACAGAAGAGCGAGAAACGCGCATCCTTACCACCGGTCAACCTCGTAAGGCGGAAGTTATAGACATTCACATTCTCATCGTACTTCTTATAGAAATCAGGCAGACCGTTCGAGTTTGTAGAGATACGGCAATCGGCCGGCATCGAGTAATAGATATACCAAGTATCGATATGCGCCTTGAACGAGTATGTACCATCGGCAGCCGTCTGAACGACTGTGAAGCCATCCGACACCGAAACACCCACAGCAGGCTTACCATCGGTGTAGGTAATCTTACCGTACACCACGCCCTCCATATCCGGCTCCGGCTCCTCTGTCAAATTGCAGTAGTAGGTGCCATCTTCGAGCTTCTCAGGCATTGCCACGCGCTGAAAATCTTCAACTGAAAGCGAGATGGTATACATACCGCCCGCATCGAATCGCTCGGCAGGGTTATAGCAGAAGGTGTATGAGCCGAGATCGGTCTCCACATCGTAGTATATCTTACCGATAGCAAGCTTGAAGTTGATCGGAGCAATGAATACCCAACCATCCGACGAAGAGGTTTTCGACGGAGCTGCATAGTTGAGCGTAACGCTCTTCGAGTCCGGCGTACCCATTGCACCTGTCAAGAGATCAATCTCGCCTTCGCCCGAAAGGCCCATTCGCTCGACACGCATCGTTACCGAACGAATCTCGCGACCTTCGTGCAGGCGCACGTTGAAACGGACGATCGAGCCGACCGACGAAAAGGTGAAGGTCTTGTTGTCGCTCGACTTACCAAAGAGCACCAACTTATCCTTTAAGTTCACACCGCGAGCCGAGGCGTAGGTCTGCACCTCCGGAATAGTTGCCAACACCGCCGCCGATGATGATATGCTTGCCGACGAGTACGGATAAACACCATAAATCGGAGTCGTACCCACCGACATACCGCCGGTGAATGTCGCGGTATTGCTGCCATCGCCATCCGAGAGGGTAAATTTCGCCGTATTCGCACGATTTGTCAGCATCAACTCATCCTCTGCGCTCCAAAAGATCGACGACTTATCATCGTTACCCACTATCGCACTTACGCGAGTTGAGTTATCAATCTTGGCAACGATTGATGAGAGTTCGGAAGGAGTCGTGATATCAACATCTCCACCACCGCCCTCTTCCGGCAAATCGGATGGCGTGCAGCTGCCCGACAACAATGCCAGGACAACTGCCGCAAACCATAACTTATAAAACTTTTGCATAGCAAAAAACTATTTTGTATTCATCAACGAATAGTCGTAATCCGCCATCACGTGCGTCTCTGTATACTTCGCACCAAACTTGTCGGTCGCGACAACCTTAATGGTTGCTTTCTTGTTCTTCAACGTATACTTATATAGGTGGAACGAGTTTGTCAGATAATTAGCACGTGTACCGCTGACGTGGCCACGACCAATAACACCAACGTGGTAGCCGATAGCCCACCAGTCCTGTGTCGAAGCAGTCGACGGCTTCGTAGGGTTCGACTCGCTCGTACCGGCTGTCGGCGCATCCTTCTTATTCGACATACGGGTCATCTTACCCGAATAAACGCCATCCTCGTAGACCTCAACCGTCCAGCTTGTATCCGAATTGAAGACATTGGCAAGCAGTACACCGTCGCCGTGCTGCAACTGGAAGTACTCGTACTGGCCACCGCTTCGGTGATTACCCGGATAGAGTCGCATCTGGTAGTCGCGAGCATCCATACCGGTATTTACACCCTTATAATACCAATTCTTAATCGTATTGCCCTCGATGTCGTACACACCGTAACCGTTCGGAGCACCGTCGCCGTTGGTATTCGAATACCACCAGTTACCACAAACCGCTGCGTGAACGTGCTCATACACGCCGCTCGAAAGCGTCGGCTCGTTACGCATATAGTGCGTATGGCCCGACATAATGTGTGCCTCGTCGTATTGAGCCAACAACTTAATCACATTACCCACATTGTTGCTCGATCCACCAACGAGTGGAATGTGCACGCAGAAGATAACCAGCTTATCCTTTGGCACGAACGACAAATCCTGCTTGAGCCACTCGTACTGCTCTTTGGTAAACGACAACGAATAGTTAGCTGCGTCGGTCGTGCTGTTCCACTGCATATTTCGCATACATACGATGTGTGCATCGCCACGATTCCACGAATAGTCGATCGGGCCGAATACCTTCTCGAACTCGCGCTGTGCCTTCAAGTTGTAGGTACTGCTCGTCTCGTCGGCAGCAATCGGCTGGCCCGACTTGAAGTATGTGTAGTCGTGGTTACCCATCGTCTGGAAGATTGGCATACCGGCATTCGACTTATGCATATGGTCGCGCAAGTAAGGCATCTGCGATACACAGTTACGGCTACCCTCCGAGTATGACACATCGCCCAAAGTAACGCCATAACAAGGTACACCCTTGGACTCTGCGTGCTCCTTGATATCAGGCAACGACTCATTCTTGAATCGCGAACGCTGTGTCGAGTCCTTACACTGCGGATCGGCCAAGCAGAAGAGCGAGAACTTCTTCTCCGGACCACCGCTCAGCTTGGTAAGCGCAAAGTCGTACTTGCTGATATTCTTCTCGTATTTCTGGAAGAATGCCGGCTGACCATAGTTATTAATCGGCACCTCGCACTCGGCCGGAATCGAAACATAGATATACCAACAGTCCTTGTGAGGCGAGAGTTCGTAGTAACCGCTTGCCGAAGTCTGTACCGCCGAGAAGCCGTCGCTCACAACAACACCCGACAACGGATTGCCATTCTCGTCGCGAACATAACCATAGACAACATCGCCCACAACAGCCGAAGGCGAAGTGATGAAAATATCATCCAGGCAGAAGCGCGACTGCGCCTCACCGCCACTCTTGAACTGCACCTTGTCGCCAACTGCCGCCTTCGTAAATTCAACCTCAAACTCGCCCCAACCAGGGATGTTTCGCATACCGCCAATCTCGACCTTCTTCGTCTCCTTCTCCTTGGCCGTTGTGCCATCGATCAGATTGACATAGATGAATGAGGTCTGTGGCGTTGACTTATCGTCAACATACGGACACGCCTTGAACGATACGTTGAATTTAGCATTTGCTTCCTTCAAATTTGCAATAGCAGGTGTTGTGATATAACCACCGGCAGTCGTAGAGCCAAGCTTCAAATAGCCCTGATTCGAGTACGCATTCTTGCTATCCCAACCCGTAAGGTCGAACAGTGCTACCACCTTATCCGAATATGCCGTGAGAGCATAGCCATCCGCTGTAGGATTAACGATACTGCTGCTCGATATCGACTCCGACAATGCCGACGGAGCGTATGTCTTGGTCGAATTGACATTGAGTTTCGTACTTGAAGCCATATTGATATAGTCGCCACCCCAACATACATTGTCGAAGTCGGCATACAACACCTCACCGGCCTGTTTAGTGTGGTCGTCAAGCGTGCGAACTGCTATCGGAGCAGAGACAACACCAGCCATCGACTTCACCGTTGCGTAGTAAGTCGTACCTGCGTTCAAATACGGGAACGTGAAGCGAGCCGGCCAACTACCAACATAGTTGCCCGAGCCGATAGTGACCGTATAGGATTGTACCAAGTTCGAGCACGCCGCATCGCGATACAAGCTCACGGTATATCTGCGCGACGATTGCGCAACCTCCTCCCATTCGATTGTTACAGCGTGACGCGTCGAAGTGAAATGGTTGACAAACGGAACATCCGTAGCAATCGACTCCTCGTAAGCGACAAACTCAACCTTCACATCGTCCAAATGGAAGCGGTTGTTCTTCGAAGCCACCGACGAAGCTGCACCGTAAATCACGATACGCGCATCAGGCGTAACACCGCTCAACTCGACTGTATATGTAGACCACTTCAAATCATTGCCAATCGTAATGCTCTTCTGCGCAATCTGCGTCTCGCCCGTCAAACGCCAAGCAGAGCTAACCGAGCCACCGGTAACAGCCATAACACCAACCGTACAGTCGTCGTCACACGAGCTTGTTCCGTAAGCAGCCGCCTTAAACGACACGCGAACAGTCGCCTTGCCAAGCAGGGCCGTAAGCTGCGGAGTTACAAGACCACTTCGCACTTTAGTTACACCCATCTTCAGATAACCCGGACGAGCCAATACCGCTGCAACGCTCGCAGAGGTTGCATCGTCCGCCTTATTACGCCAGAAAGCCCACTCCGACAAACCAAAGCTGTTGACAAGCTCCTTATCGGAATAGGTCGTAAAGAGATTCTGCTCGCGGTCACGACGCGTATACTTATATGCATTTTGGCTTGACGAGCGATAGTCGCCCCACGCCGTACCGTTGCTGATATGCTTTATCGAGGCGTAATCGCTATGTACATAACCAGCCGCAAGCGTTGTAATGTCGCCGTTCCAAACGAGCTTACCAAAGTTCTGGAAAACGATTACATCGCCCGCCTGACGTGCCGACGATACAACCTCATCGCACTCCTTCGGAGCCGTCACGAACGACACAAGCTCCGACGAAACCGACTTGGTGATATTCTTAACCTTCACCTTATATACCGTATTCGGATTCAAGCCCGAGAATACGAATCGTGGCGGGAAGGTTGCATTGCCCGACGAGTAAGGGAAGATTGCATTGCTGGTAACGCACTTGCTGTCGTCCGGCTGCCAAGCGAGAAGCAACTGCTCGGCCTCGTCGTAGAGATAGAGTTCATACTTATCGGCTACATCGCTCGAATAATCTGCGGCAAAGCCATTCGAC
The DNA here is from genome assembly GCA_045635325.1 of Alistipes sp. Classification (GTDB taxonomy): domain Bacteria; phylum Bacteroidota; class Bacteroidia; order Bacteroidales; family Rikenellaceae; genus Alistipes. The sequence continues at coordinate 34,654 of JAZRBZ010000010.1, read as the reverse complement.
GACCAACCAACCGAAAGCGTCGTATCGCTCGCTCTAAACAGGCGCACCGACAGAGTTGACGCATTGCTCTTGAAGAAGTACTTGCCATCGGCAAGCTGACTCTCCGAATCAACCTTCTCGAATGCTGCGATATCGAGCGGGAAGGTATAAACATAGCCGGGCAACATAGGTTTTGCCGGACGACGACAGAAGATGTAGACACCCTTATCGGTCGTAACCTCATAGTAAACCTTACCCGAGATGGCCGTAAAGTCGATTGGAGCAACCAACGCCCAACCGTCCGTCGAGCTTGTCGCTACCGGCTCGGCATAGACGAGCGTAACCTCGCGCTGATCGAGCGTACCCAACGTACGGGCCTGCACATTGACACTACCCGTACCACTCAAATATCCATCCTCGACACGCATCTTCACGGACGAGATCACCTCCTTGCTCGGAACACTCACCGCGAATCGTGCAATCGAGGCAACCGTACGGAACGAGAAGTTTGCGGCATCGGATGTCGAACCCACCATCAGGTTACGGTTCTCGACATTCACCTCCGAAGACGGAGTGTAGACCTGCACCGTAGGCAATGTAACCTTCACATCCTTGCCATCAATCACGGCAGCCGAAGCCGGATATACGGCATACATCGCCTTGGAGAGCGACACAATCGAGCCGGCGAACACACCGTGCTGTGTATCGGCACCCGATTTGAGCTTAAACTGCGCTGCTGCCGAAAGATCGGTAACCGCAATGCAGTCGTTCGGACTCCACAACATTTGAATCGAGCCGTCCGCGCCGGTCTCGGCATACGTTCTGCTCAAATCGTCATTGATATAGGCATCGATAGTCGTAATCGATAAACCATCTGCAAAATCAATCTGCTCATCGATGTGCGAACAACCAACAGCAAACAGCATCGCACAAATTGTTGAAAGTAATGTAAATCTCTTCATAGCGCACCTCTTTTTACCAAATTGTTCCACCATTTTCATAATCCATCTCATTCTCATCAGAGCCCTCGAAACCTCGTTCCAGGCAGATGTTCAACACACGAAGTGTCGGATACTTGTAGCAATTCATACTCTTTTATGTTTTATTTTATCTTATTTTTTCAACTTATATTTCGTTCAAAAGAGGGCTGTCTTACGGCAAAAAAATGCTCTATCTATCAATAAATCACCAATCTGCACCCCTTTCACGCACTCACGCACGCATACGCAATGTGCGCATAATCGTACAAAGATACGTTTTTTTTGTATATTTGCAATGTTTTTTCAACGAAAACCAACTACAAAAGTATGAAACACGCTTACGTTTTCCCGGGCCAGGGAGCCCAATTTTCAGGAATGGGAAAGGAACTTTACGATAACTCCGTGGCAGCACGCGAGCTCTTCGAGCGCGCCAACGAGATTCTCGGATTTCGCATAACGGATATTATGTTCGAGGGCTCGGCCGAAGATCTTCGACAGACCTCCGTAACTCAACCCGCCGTATTTCTCCACTCGGTAATCCTCGCCTCGACACTCGGCATCAACCCCGACGCCGTAGCAGGCCACTCGCTTGGCGAATTTTCGGCACTCGTTGCAGCCGGAGCATTGTCGTTCGACGATGGTCTGCGATTGGTTGCAAAACGTGCAGCTGCAATGCAGCGCGCCTGCGAGATCGAGCCGGGCACAATGGCTGCGGTTATCGGTTTGGCAGACGAAGCTACAGAGCGCATTTGCGAGCAGACGGAGGGCGTAGTCGTAGCGGCCAACTACAACTGCCCCGGACAGTTGGTTATCTCGGGAAGCGTTGACGCCGTAACCACTGCGTGCGCTGCGCTGAAAGCCGAGGGTGCACGTCGTGCGCTTGTTCTTCCCGTAGGCGGTGCATTCCACTCGCCACTTATGGAGCCGGCACGCCAGGAGTTGGAGAAGGCGATTGCAGAGGCAACCTTCTCAAAACCGATTTGCCCGATATATCAGAATGTAGATGCACTTGCACACACCGATCCGGAGGAGATTAAGCGCAACCTGATTGCACAACTCACCGCACCGGTACGATGGACGTATAGCGTTTACAATATGATCGCAGACGGTGTCAACAACTTTACGGAGCTGGGCCCGGGCGCAGTTTTACAGGGTTTGATCCACAAGACAAATTCGGAGGTAGAGATCACATCGAAGGCGAGTCTTTAATATTTTTTATTATTTTTTTGAAAAAATTAAATAAGAAGTGGATTATTTCCGCTTCTTTTTGTATATTTGCATTACAGAAACATATTAATGTAAGGCAAAATGAGCTCCCTAATAGATTTTTTCAACAATCAAGAGACCGAAAACAAAGGCCTCTTGCACAAAAATAACCTCATCAAGCGAAGCGTTATCGCCTATATGGCCGTGAATGGCGAGTCCACCCTAGCGGAGCTGACCAAGGAGTTGCGTATCAGCATCCCGACCATTACCAAGCTCGTACAGGAGCTGGTCGAGGAGAATATCGTAACCGATTTGGGAAAGGTCGAGACTCCGGGAGGACGCCGTCCTAACGTATTCGGACTCACCAACACGACTATATATTTTGCCGGTATCAATGTCGGTCGCGACCGTATGACATTCGTTATCACCGACCTGCAAAACAATATCATTCAGGAGGTTGTAGACGACACGTTCGAGCTCAATGATCGCTCGCAGTGTTTGGACAAGATTTGCGACAACATCGAGTATTTCATCAACAACTGCGGCATTGACAAGAGCCACATTCTCGGCGTCGGTGTCTGCATCGTAGGTCGAGTAAATACCCATCAGGGCCGTTCGTACAAATACTTCACAAGCATTGAGGAGTCGTTGCGCGACATCATCGAAAAGCGCATCGGCATTCGCGTATTGGTCGAGAACGACACCCGTTCGCGCTGCTATGCCGAGTACACCTGCGGTCGCTCGAAGGACGAGAGTAACGTGCTGTACCTCCATTTAGGTTTGGGTGTGGCAATCGGTATCGTGGTAAACGGCAAGCTCTTCTACGGCAAGAATGGTTTTGCGGGCGAGTTTGGCCACATTCCGTTCTTCAACAACGAGAAGATATGTTTCTGCGGCAAGAAGGGTTGTTTAGAGACCGAAGTATCGGGTATCGCCATCGAGGAGAAGATGAGCGAGCTTGTAAAGAACGGCGCAAACACCATTCTGCGACCAAAGTACGAGCGTCAAGAGACAATCCACATCAACGACATTATTGCCGCTGCGCGCAACGACGACAACCTCTCGATTGAGCTTATCGAGGAGGCCGGCGAGAAGATTGGCAAGGCGGTTGCGATTCTGATCAACATCTTCAATCCGGAGACGGTAATTGTCGGCGGAAATCTCGCTGCAGCAGGCGACTACATTATGTTGCCGCTCAAATCGGCTACCAACAAATACTCGCTCAACCTCGTATACAAGGATACAAAATTCCGTCTGTCGAAGATGAGCGAAAACGCTCCGGCTTGGGGTGTAGCAATGCTTATCCGCAACCAGATCATCGGCTTGTAATCGGGCAGAGAGATGGTGTTGCACGGAGATATATGCACACTGCGTAGTGTCGAATCGAAAGATGTCGACACTATTCTTTTATGGGAAAACGATCCTACGCTCGCACCGTTCAGTTCACCGCACGAGCCGTATTCGCGCAGCGATATCAAACAGTTCGTTCGCGACGAGCAGCAGGGTTTCCTTGCAAACAAGCAGTTGCGACTCATCATCGAGGTCGAGGGGCATTCGATTGGCGCAATAGACCTATTCGACTACGATGGTACGCAAACCGAAATCGGCATATTGATATACGACGAGCAGTATCGCCGCAGAGGTTATGCAAGCGAAGCGCTACGAATCGTGATGATGCACGCCCACGAGTGGCATATCAAACGGCTGAAAGCGGTAGTGGCAGAGGAAAACTTGGCAAGCAGAGCACTCTTTGAGCGTTGCGGATTTGTAAAAACAGACTTTTCTACATATATTTGTAACCTATGAAACGAATTATAGCACCTTCTATTCTTTCTGCCGATTTCGGCAACTTGGAGCGTGATATGCGCATGCTCGACGAATCGCGTGCCGAGTGGGTACACGTCGACGTTATGGACGGCGTATTTGTGCCGAACATATCGTTCGGATTTCCAGTACTTGCACCCGTACGCAAAGCGACTAAAAAGATTGTCGACACGCACCTTATGATATGCGATCCGATTCGCTACGTTAAGCGCTTCGTAGAGGCAGGCTCCGACTATGTAACTTTCCATTTTGAGGCAACCGATGATGTCGACGGCTGTATCGACGCCATCCACGCGGCAGGCGCAAAGGCGGGCATCAGCGTAAAGCCGGCAACCGACATTCGTGCCATCGAAAAGTGGTTACCAAAACTCGATATGGTACTCATTATGAGCGTAGAGCCGGGCTTTGGCGGACAGTCGTTCATTCCATCGTCGCTAGACAAGGTGCGCACGCTGCGCGCAATGATTGACGCCTGCGGAGCCGACTGCCTGATCGAGATCGACGGCGGCATTTCGGACAAGAACGCCGGCGAGATTTTCGCAGCCGGTGCCGAAGTTTTGGTTGCCGGCTCATCGGTCTTCAGTGCAGAGGACCAAAAGCAGGCAATCGTAAAAATGTTGGAAGCAAAATGATTTCGATAGATAACCTCTCGGTCAGCTACGGCGGTTGGACGCTGTTTGACCAAATTTCGTTCCTCATCAACCCGAAGGATCGCATCGGTCTGGTCGGCAAGAACGGAGCGGGCAAAACGACCATTCTCAAACTCATCGTCGGCCTACAACAGCCGACCTCGGGAGCCGTTACACGCAACAGCGAGTGTACGATAGGATACCTGCCACAGCAGATGCAGGTTGCCGACACCACTACCCTGCTTGCCGAGACGGCAAAGGCGTTTGAGGAGGTGCTGGCAATCGAAGCAGAGATTGCGGCGCTCACCGACGAAATTGCTGCACGCACGGATTACGAATCAGAGGAGTACGAGAAGTTGCTGCACCGCCTTAACGACGCTAACGACCGCTACCACATTTTGGGTGGCGATACGCGCGATGCAGACATCGAAAAGACGCTGCTCGGACTGGGTTTTCACCGCGAGGAGTTCGACAAGCCGACAAGCACATTTTCGGGCGGTTGGCGTATGCGTATCGAGCTGGCAAAGTTGCTCCTGCGCCGTCCGTCTATATTCCTGCTCGACGAGCCGACCAACCACCTCGACATCGAGTCGATTCAGTGGTTGGAGGAGTATCTGAAGAACTACAACGGTGCGGTACTGCTCATCTCGCACGACCGCGCGTTTCTGGATAATGTAACCAATCGCACAATCGAGCTGTCGCTCGGCAAGATATACGATTACAAAGTGCCCTACTCGCAATTCGTCACGCTTCGTGCCGAACGCCGTGCGCAGCAGCTTGCCGCATATCAAAACCAGCAGCGACTCATCGAGAAAAGCGAGGAGTTTATCGAAAAATTCCGTTACAAACCGACCAAATCGAATCAGGTGCAGTCGCGCATCAAGCAGCTCGACAAGTTGGAGCGCATCGAGGTCGAGGAGGAGGATTTGGCTACACTCAACATCAAGTTCCCACCGGCACCTCGTTCGGGCCAGATTGTTGCCGAGATAAAGGAGGTAGGCAAGTCGTTTGGCGCACACCACGTCTTCTCTGGTGCGGACTTTACCATCCTGAAGGGCGACAAGATTGCACTCGTAGGACGCAACGGCGAGGGTAAAACCACCCTTGCACGAATGCTCATCGGAGAGCTTGCACCGACCGAGGGCAGCATCCGTATCGGAGCGAATGTAAGCATCGGCTACTATGCACAGAATCAAGACGATTTGATGGATGGCGACTTCACCGTCTACGACACGCTCGACCGCGTTGCGGTGGGCGATATCCGCACACGACTGCGCGATATTCTCGGTGCATTCCTCTTCCGAGGTGAGGATGTTGACAAGAAGGTGAAGGTGCTGTCGGGAGGCGAACGCTCGCGTCTAGCAATGGCGCGTATGATGCTTGAACCACACAACCTACTTGTGCTCGACGAGCCGACCAACCATATGGATATGCGCTCGAAGGATATTCTCAAGGAGGCGTTGCGCAAGTTCGACGGCACGGTGGTTGTCGTATCGCACGACCGCGAATTTTTGGACGGCATAGTGGACAAGGTGTACGAATTCCGCGACGGAGGCGTACGCGAGTATCTGGGCGGCATATACTACTTCCTCGAAAAGCGCAAGTTGGAGGATCTGCGCGAAGTGGAGCGAAAAGCAACTCCGAGCGCACAACCATCGGCTGCCGCAAAACAACCGGCTGCAGGAAAACTCTCCTACGAGCAGAAGAAGGAGCAGGAGCGACTCATCCGCAAGCATCGCAAGGCGGTCGAGCAGCTCGAAGCCGAGCTCGGCGCAATCGAGGGCAAGATTGCCGAATGGGATGCGAAGTTTGCGTCGGCAACGGAGTACAATGCAGACGACTATAAACTCTACGACGAACTCAAGCAGCAGTACGACCACCTGATGCACGAATGGGAGAAGGCATCGTACGAATTAGAGGTCGTAGAGGAGGGAATGTAAGAAATTTATACTACTTTTGAGCGCGAAAACACAATACAATGGAAAAGGGTAATATCGTATTCGGCATACGCCCGGTAGCCGAGGCAATAGAGTCGGGCAAACAGATTGAAAAAATTTACGTTCGTCGCGGTGCGGAGGGTCAGCTGATGACCGACCTGCGCGACTTGTGCTATCGCCATCGTCTGCGTGTGCAGGAGGTACCGGTTGAGAAACTCAACCGCCTGACTCGCGGCAACCATCAGGGCGTTGTGGCACAGATTGCCGAAATCGAATATGTCGAGGTAAATGATATTCTGGAGCGCGTTCCGGAGGATGAGACTCCGCTCATCGTGTTATTCGACGGCATAACCGACGTTCGCAACTTCGGTGGCATCGCCCGTTCGGCAGAGTGCGCCGGAGCTCACGGTATCATCACATCGCTCAAAAGCTCTGCTCCGGTAAACGCCGAGGCGATGAAGTCGTCGGCCGGTGCATTAACCCGTATTCCGGTATGCCGTGTCGGCTCGGTGCGCAACACCATCAAGGGCCTGCAAGCTGAAGGTTTCCAGATTGTTGCAGCAACGGAGCACAGCCGCAAACTGATGTACGATGCCGACCTGCGCCGTCCGACCGTTATCGTGATGGGCTCGGAGGAGAAGGGTATCTCGAAGGAGGTACTGAAGTTGTGCGACGAGCAGTTGGCAATTCCGATGATTGGCGCACTCGAATCGCTTAATGTGGCAGCCGCTGCTGCAATTATGCTCTTCGAGGTAGTACGCCAGCGAATCGGCGATTAGTATGCTGTCGAAATACGTTCACGAATCGCTGGGCGTCATCACACTCTCGCAGAGCAGACGCGCCACGCGAGTATCCATATCCATACGCCCATCGGGCGAAATTCGCCTGTCGTATCCCGTCGTGGTCAGCACACGACGCGCATTGGCATTTTTAGAGAGCAAAGCGGAGTGGATTGTTGCCACAAAAACCAAAATAGCGCAACGCAACGGCACGACGAAACAGCACACACCCGAAGAGATTGAGCAGCTCCGAGCCGAAGCAAAGCGCATATTGCCGGCACGCACAGCGCAACTTGCCGCGCAATTCGGATTCAAGTATCAACAACTGACCATTCGCGCCACACGATCGAAATGGGGATGTTGCACGGGCGAGAACAACCTTTCGTTGTCGCTATTTCTAATGACACTGCCCGAGCATCTGCGCGATTTCGTAATCCTTCACGAGCTGTGCCACACGGTACACCACAACCACTCGGCGGAGTTTCACGCGCTGCTAAACACCTGCACGAACGGCCAAGAACGGGAGTTGCATAAAGAGTTACGCACCCACAAAGCACAATAGACCAATGATTATCCGCTACGCACAACCGTCCGACACAGAGCGCATTATGCTCATCATCGCCGATGCACAACGTTTCTTGCGCAATTGCGGCGTGGATCAATGGCAGGACGGCTACCCTACCGCAGAGATTATTCGTTCGGACATTGAACAGGGGTACTCCTATGTAGCAACTACGAAGGCAACCGAAGTGGTTGCCGTTGCAGCTATCTCGTTCGACGGCGAGCCGACCTACGATACGATTCGCAACGGTGCGTGGCCGAACAACGAGCCCTATGCAGTCATTCATCGCTTGGCGGTAAGCGATACGGTACGCAGCAAAGGCGTAGCGAAGGCGATGTTCGCATTTACGGAGGAGTTGTGCCACCAACGCAACATCCGAAACATTCGCGTGGATACACACGCAGACAATCGCGTGATGCAGCGACTGCTCGAAGGGTTGGGGTACGACAGATGCGGCGAAATCACCCTCACATCAGGCGCTTCGCGCATTGCATATATTAAAACTCTGGATTAGAACAATCTCTTCTTGGAGGTTGTTACGACAAAATCTTTAAGATAGAACGGCTCAAAGTAGGCAACATCGACAAAGTCTCCCTCGTCGAATGCCTTTTGTGCCAGGCGAGCCATACCGCGCACGGATGGCGTTACGTCGATAATCTGCGCTTCGGGGAGCACCTCCTGACACTTTGCTGCACCATTACCGAAGATAACAAACGGGCGCTCGGCACGATGCGCAGCAAAACTCTCCTCGGTTACGACCTCTGCCATAACCTCGCTATGGGCAACTCCCGCAGCATCGAACACCTGTGCATAGACCTCCATACGACGAGCATCGACCATCGGACAGAGCAACGCCTCGTCCCAATTATCAACATCAACAATACCCGCATCGTAATCCTCGCGAGCCACTGCAGCCAACGCCTCCAACGAGCCGATAGCAATCAGCGGACGCGACAAACCGTAGCACAAGCCCTTGGCAAACGACACACCGATACGCAGACCCGTATACGAGCCGGGGCCCTTACCGACAGCCACCGCATCGACATCCTCCGGAGCTATGCCCGTCTGCTTGAAGAGCTCGTCCACATAGACACCCACCTTCTTGGCGTGGTCGCGCCCAGAATCACTCTCACGCAACGAAACAAGTTCGCCATCGCGAACCAAACCCACCGAACAGATATCCGTACCGGTCTCTATGCATAAAATAAGCGCCATACTCTCTACTCGTTATTTGTATCGTTTCATTGCCTGATCCATCTCTCGCTTGGCATCGTTTGCCTTCAAATACTCGCGTTTGTCGTACGATTTACGACCGCGAGCCAGACCGATAACAATCTTTGCCAATCCGCGCTCGTTCAAAAAGAGTCGCAGACCAACAATCGTCAGGCCCTTATCCTGCGCCGAACGCGAGAGTTTCGCAAGTTCGCGTGCCGTCAGCAGAAGTTTGCGATCGCGCTTCGGAACGTGGTTATTGCACGTTCCCCACGAGTACTCCGCAATGTTGACGCCACGAATCCACAACTCGCCATCTTGAAAATAGCAGTAGCTGTCGACCATCGACGCCTTACCCATACGGATTGACTTTATCTCCGTACCAACCAACACCACGCCGGCTATGTACTCCTCGAGAATCTCATAGTCGAACGTCGCGCGTTTATTGCGAATATTTATGTTTTTGAAATCTGCCATAACGGTTAATCGGTTGCAAAGGTAACTATTTCAAATCTAAAAACCGCAACTTCACGGTCGATTATTCAACTTTGCACACTTTATCCGAATCAAATATTATACAAACTTTTTCGTGCAACGCTCCCGCCACAATAACATATTCGGCACGGGAATTGCTCTGTTTAGTCGCGAAGGGTGGTCGGTTAAGATAACTAAATCTTTTATCTTCGATATGTTTTACACATCTTTCTGTTTATTTTCTGTTTGCACACCGTATGCGTAGCGATACGCGTACTCCCCGACCACCCCTTTTTGATTTGACTCATCGGCAAGCGGTAACGGGATTGGGCAAAACACTATATAACCAGACGCTGTAAGCGCTTAGACATCATCACTTTCGCGCGGTTACAGGCCGTTATCTGCTGCATCACCTCGCTGAGTTGCTCCTCGCTCAAATCCTCTCGAGCGAGCTCCGCCTCCAATGCACGAATCTGCTCGCTGAGAATCTTTGTCTTGAAGAGCATCAACACCCTCGGAACGCCATTTGCCAACATCTCCGACTCGGTGCTCGTATGCACCTCCTTCTGCTCCCACAGCACGCTCTCGACGTAGTTGTCGCCCTCGGTCAGAATCTCGATTACGGTGTTGCACACCTCCGGATTCGAGTGGTTGACCAACTCCGGCATCGACGGCAGACGTCCCTCCTTTATCGCCGCGCGATAGACCGAGAGAATCTCCTCGTAGACATTGTTTGCCAACTGCAAGCCATCCACCTCGAGCTCGTCGAAAATGAGCGATGCCACATTCACCGAAACGATATTGCGGCCCTCCTTCAAATCGAAACTGCGGTCGCCATATTTGAGCAGGTAGTGCATAATCTCCTGCTCGAGCGTATCCTTCGTACTACCAATCGGAGTCTTGCCTATGCGCTGATTATCCTCATCGACGGCCGATGGCTCGCCACCCTTGTTCTCGGCATACGAGCGACGGCTCAACTGCTGCTGACGGCGGATAAACTCCTCTGCCTCCTTGTCGCCCACCGACATCACGCGCTTGCGGGCAACCTCGTTGACAATCAGATTCTCGTCCACATCCATCAGACGTGCGCACTCCTTGATGAACATCGAGCGCTGGATATTGTCCGGAATCAGTGCGATCGACTGCACCATATCGGTAATCACGGCCGAGCGCTTAATTGGATCATCACCTGCATCACGCATCAAGAGCTTTGCCTTGAATGTGATAAAGTTCTCCTGATTCTCTGTGATATACGCCTGCACCTCGCTTGCGCTATGGGCGCGAGCAAACGAATCGGGATCCTCGTCCTGCGGCAACAGCACCACGCGGACATTCATACCCTCCTGCAAAATCATATCCACACCGCGCAACGCCGCGTGAATACCTGCCGAGTCGCCGTCGTAGATGACGGTGATGTTCCTCGTGAATCGGCCGAGCAGGCGAATCTGCTCCGTCGTGAGCGATGTGCCCGACGACGCCACGACGTTCTCGATACCCGACTGGTGCATCGAAATCACATCGGCATAGCCCTCGACCATTATCGCAAAATCCTGCTGCTGGATTGCCTTCTTGGCAAAGAAGAGGCCGTAGAGTTCGTTCTTCTTGCTGTAAATCTCGCTTTCGGGCGAGTTCTGATACTTCGCAACACTCTTGTCGGTGCGCAACGTTCGACCACCGAACGCCACGACACGGCCCGAGATATTATGCACCGGGAACATCACTCGCTCGCGGAAACGGTCGAACAGTTTGCCGTCGCTTTCGCGCTTGAGCGAGAGGCCCGTCGAGAGCAGAAACTCCTCCTGATAGCCCGCTGTGAGGGCATCCTGCGTCATCTTGCCCCACTCGGACGGACACATACCCAGACCAAACTTCTTGATTGTCGCATCCGTAAAGCCACGCTTCTGACGGAAGTAGGTCATTCCTACGCTCATTCCCTCGCTGCTCTGGCGCAGATACTCCGCAAAGTAGTCCGCAGCCCACGAGTTGAGCGTGAACATACTCTCGCGGTTGTTGTTGCGACGCACATCCTCCTCGGTCATTTCCTTCTCGCGCACCTCGATATTGTACTTCTTGGCGACGATCTTCAACGCCTCGGGATATGTAATGCTCTCGTGCTCCATAACGAACGTAACGGCATTGCCGCCCTTACCGCAACCGAAGCACTTGTAGAAGCCCTTGGTCGGCGAGACGACAAACGATGGCGTCTTCTCGTTGTGGAACGGACAGCACGCCTGATAGTTCACACCCTTACGCTTGAGTGTAACGTAGTCACTGATAACCTCGACAATGTTAGCCGCGGCAAAAATTCGGTCTATGGTTTCACGATCGATCATACGTGCAAAGATAACCATTTTCGCCGAAATTTTCGCTGATAGTTGCCCCGTTTGGCAAAAAAATTATCTCTACCGTTGCGATTTACCCATATTATAAGTATTTTTGTGAGAATAAACCCGCAAAAAAAATTCTAACGCAATATGAAACGATTTTTCATCTTCGCACTCATAGCGACCGTGTTTGCTGCGTGCTCGACCGACTCGACGCAAGACCTTGCGCCGGAAATCCCAACTTCGCCAGATGAACTCTATGTGTCGTTCGACGAGGAGGATTCGCGTGTGCAGCTTGGCGAGAATGGCGCACCTGTTTGGACCGAGGGCGACCTTGTTTCGGTATTCTATCGATCAAACTCGAACGATAAATATAAATTCGATGGCAAGACGGGCGATACTGACGGAACATTGACGCGTATTAGTTCAGGCGTGGCTTCCGTCGGTTTGGAGAAAATAGTTGCCGTTTATCCATATAGCGAAGACTATCTCGTTTCTCTCTTGTCGGGTGATATTATTGCCTTTTTGCCAGAAACGCAATACTACGAGCCGGATAGTTACGGTATCGGCTCGTCGATAATGATCTCTGCGAGCAAGAATAGCAAACTATCGTTTCGCAATGTATGCGGTTGGCTTAAACTGCAATTTACGGGTTCGGGTAGCATCACACGAATCGTTTTGCGCGGTAACAATGGCGAGCAGGTTGCGGGTCATATCTACATACATCCCGACGACGCTTCGTGTACCCTCGCTTCAGAAATTTATGAGAATAGCGATGAGCCGGGCGATTTGAATGGCGCACTTAATACCAACGATACAGCTTTGACGTCGGTAACACTTAATTGTGGCGATGGTGTTACGCTCAACTCCGAAACACCAACGGCGTTCTATATCGCTCTGCCTCCGCAGACATTCGCGCAGGGTATTACGATTACTGCAGTATGCGACGGTGGAACAGCGCGAACTAAATCGACCGAGAACTCACTTACTGTCGAGCGCAATCATATTGTACCTATGGCTTCATTGGCAGTAGAACAGTTAGAGATAACGGAAACGCCGGAGATACCTGATACTCCCGCCCAACCTACCCCTCCTGCTAACGAGATATGGTACACATCAAAGGATGGAGAGATTGTTTATCCATACGACACCAGCGCTTTCGGTGCTCCGATTATTTCAAGTACCTACAAGGACGGAAAAGGTGTTATTAAATTTAATGAAAATATTACTTCGATTGGGTATAAGGCATTCTATAATTGCGAAGCGCTGACAAGTGTTACTATTCCTAATAGCGTTACTTCGATTGGAAGTTCTGCATTCTATAATTGCTCCGCGCTAAAAAGTATTACTATTCCTAATAGCGTTACTGAGATTGGAAATAGTGCATTCCTAAATTGCTCCGCGCTAACAAGTATTACAATTCCTGATAGCGTTACTGAGATTGGAGAGTATACATTCTCTGGTTGCTACGCGCTGAAAAGATTCTATGGTAAATTTGCTTCCGAAGATAATCGTTGTCTGATTATTGATGGTATACTTAACTCTTTTGCTCCCGCCGGTTTAACTACTTATACAATCCCTAATAGCGTAACTGAGATTGGAGAGAATGCATTCCATGGTTGCGGCGCGCTGGAAAGTGTGACAATTCCAAATAGCGTAACTTCGATTGGATATGCTGCATTCTATAATTGCTCCGCGCTGAAAAGTGTTAATATACCTAATAGCGTTACTGAGATTGGAGAGTATGCATTCTATTATTGCAAAGCGCTGACAAGTGTTACAATAGGCAATAGCGTAACTTCGATTGGAGAGAAAGCATTCTATTTGTGCTCCGCGCTGACAAGTATTAATATTCCGAATAGCGTTACTTCGATTGGAACGAATGTATTCTATAATTGTACTGGCGAGTTAATGGTTAATTGCAATATTCCATCAACAAGCATTAGTTCTAACGGAGTATTTTATGGCAGTAAATTTACGAGTGTCATCATTGGAGATAGCGTTACTTCGATTGGAAAGCATGCATTCTATAATTGCTCCGCGCTGAAAAGTATTACTATTCCTAATAGCGTTACTTCGATTGGAGATCATGCATTCTATAATTGCTCCGCGCTAACAAGAGTAGATATAACCAATTTGGAGGCATGGTGTAAAATTAGTTTTAGTGACTATTATGCAAATCCTTTATGCAAAGCAGGTAATCTCTACCTTAATGGTGAGTTGCTTGAAAATGTAGTTATTCCGAAGAGTATTACCGAATTAAAGGAACGTGTATTCTATGGCGCAAAATGCATAAAATCGGTTACAATTCCTAATAGCGTTACTTCGATTGGAGAGGATGCATTCTATAATTGCTCCGCGCTGGAAAGTGTTACAATCGGTAATAGCGTTACTTCGATTGGAAATTATGCATTCTATGGTTGCTACACGCTGACAAGTATTACTATTCCTAATAGCGTTACTGAGATTGGAGAGAAGGCATTCTATAATTGCTCCAAGCTGAAAGAGGTATATTGCAAACCAACTACGCCGCCAACGGGTGGTAGTTATATGTTCGACAGCAACGTCTCGGGTCGCAGAATATATGTACCTGCGGCATCGGTAGATGCATATAAAGCTGCATCGTATTGGAGTAGTTACAAATCCTATATCGAGCCGTACAACTTTACGTAGTAGCAAGGAGTTTGCGGAGGAGAAGAAAAGCGAGTAAAACAAAAGACGAGATATGGATTTCAAACTTGTATCGGAATATCAACCCACGGGTGATCAGCCCGAAGCAATAAAGGGGATAGTCGGCTCGATACGGCACGGTTTCGACTACTGCACGCTGCAAGGTGTGACGGGGTCGGGAAAGACCTTTACCGTAGCCAACGTGATAGCCGAGTTGAAGCGTCCGACACTCGTTTTGAGCCACAACAAGACTCTCGCTGCACAGCTCTACGGCGAGTTCAAGAACTTCTTCCCCGAAAATGCGGTCGAGTACTTCGTATCGTACTACGACTACTACCAACCGGAGGCATATCTGCCGTCGTCGGACACATACATCGAGAAGGATCTCGCGATAAATGCCGAGATAGAGAAGATGCGTTTGAGCACGACATCGACACTGTTGTCGGGCAGGCGCGACGTGATAGTCGTATCGAGTGTGTCGTGTCTGTACGGAATCGGCAACCCCGCAGATTTTCACGCCACGTCGATAAACTTGCAGGTGGGCGATGTGGTGAACTACAAGCATTTTCTATATCGGCTGGTCGAGGCGCTATACACGCGCACGGAGCGCGACCTCTCGCCCGCGACGTTCCGCGTGACGGGCGACACGGTAGATGTGATGGCCGCCATCGGCAACAACTGCTACCGCGTGATGTTCTTCGACAACGAAATCGAGGCGATACACATCATAGACCCTGTATCGGGTCAGCGTCTGGAGTCGGTAGACGAGGTAACGATATTTCCGGCAAACCTGTTCGTGACGACGCAGGAGCGCATCGCCACGGCCGTAAGTCAGATATATCTCGACCTCGGGCAGCAGATAAAGTTCTTCGAGAGCCAGGGGCGCGAGGTGGAGGCCAAGCGCATCAAGCAGCGCGTGGAGTACGACCTCGAGATGATTAAGGAGCTCGGCTACTGTCCGGGCATTGAGAACTACTCGCGATACTTCGACGGCCGTCTGCCCGGAACGCGTCCGTTCTGTCTGCTCGACTACTTCCCGAAGGATTTTCTGCTCGTGGTAGACGAGAGCCACGTCACGCTGCCGCAGATACGCGCAATGTTCGGTGGCGACCGCGCACGCAAGGAGAATCTCGTCGAATACGGATTCCGTCTGCCGGCCGCACGCGACAACCGACCGTTGCGTTTCGAGGAGTTCACATCGCTCCTATCGAAGACCATATTCGTCAGCGCGACGCCTGCCGACTACGAGCTCATCAAGAGCGAAAGCGCAGTGATCGAGCAGGTTATTCGCCCAACGGGATTGGTTGATCCGCCGTTGGAGGTACGACTGACGCACAACCAGATAGACGACCTACTCGAAGAGATTGACCGATACACCAAGCAGGATGACAAGATAATCGTCACGACCATCACCAAGCGTATGGCCGAGGAGCTGTCGAAATATCTCGACCGCGCGGGCATTCGCAACCGATACATTCACTCCGATGTCGATACGTTGGAGCGCGTGCAGATTTTGGAGGATTTGCGAGCGGGGCTGTTCGACGTATTGATTGGCGTAAACCTTCTGCGCGAGGGAATCGACCTGCCCGAGGTGGCGTTGGTTGCGATTCTCGATGCCGACAAGGAGGGTTTGTTGCGCAGCGTGAGGGCCATCACGCAGATTGCGGGCCGTGCCGCGCGACACGCAAACGGCAATGTGATTATGTATGCCGACACCTGCACCGACTCAATGCGCATAGCAATCGAGGAGAGCAATCGCCGTCGCGACAAGCAGATACGATACAACATCGAACATCAGATGTCGCCACGCAAGGCACAGCGCAGCGGTACTGGTCAGAGCGTGCTGCTCGCGCCCGTCGAAGAGCCGACTACACCTATCGTATACGACACCCGAGCCGAGGAGATTCACTACCCTATTGCTGCAGAGAAGGTGGTGCGTTACAGATCAGCCAAGGAGCTCGAATTCCTTATCGCAAAGGAGAAGGAGAAGATGGAGGAGGCCGCAAAGGTCCTCGACTTTATGGCCGCAGCGCGTCATCGCGACCGTATGTACGACTTGCAGAGAATGCGAGATGAGATGGAGCGAAAGTAATTGCCGAGGGCGAAACATCAGTTTCGGCGAGTCGGCTCTGTAAACGTAAAGTAACGACCAACAAGATAGCTGTAGACGCTGCAAATCACCGTCGTTATAACCTTTGACGGCGTAGCCCATACGGCTGCCTGTTCGACAAGCAGTTTCATACACACATAGTTGAGCAGAATCGAGCCAACGACCGTCAGCAGATACTTCGCAAGTTGCGCACCTCGTCCGACACTCACCACACGAAATGCCACATTACGATTGAGCCAGAAGCCCGTAAAAAAGGTTATCGGAAAGACGATAATAAGCGAGAGAATGTGTGGTGAGATTACCACAAAGCCCAAGTCGACAAACTGCTTGCAGACAACGAAGTGGTAGATGAGAAAGTACCACAAAGCATCCAACACCATATTGAGCACTCCGCACGCACCATATCGAAACAGCGTCGGTGGCAGTACGCGACGCACCACTCCGACATAAAAGAGGTCGATAGTGTTTCCTATAAGAGCAGAGAGCGACATCCGTTGCACTATTTGTTGGTATATACCCACATATCCTTAAATGCGGCATCGCGCGCCTTCAGGCCCGATACGTAGCGCACACACTCGCTACGCGACGTGCTCTCGCAAACAGCCACCATATATCGCTCGCCATAGATGTAGACCTGACTGCGAACATTCTCAAAACGCGCATTTACGATTCGCATATATCGCTCGGCATTAGCTCGCTCGGTATATACACCCCACACAGCATAGCTCGCGCCCTTTATCATTGGTTGCAAACCACCCTGCTCGGTAGCATTGCTCGTAGCGATTGGCTCTGGCTGCGATGGCTCAACGACAGGCGACGGCTCGGCCGTTACAATCGGCTCCGGCTCGGTTACCGACTCCTGAATCGGCTCTACCATTGGCTCGGCACTCGTCTCCGACTCCGCAACAGCGACCTGCTCAACACCCTTAACAACGTCAAATGCACCATTTGCATAGAGCAGATATCCTCCAATACCCACAGCACACAGCACACACAACAACGCCAAGAGATAGACCAGCGTATTCGTCTTCGGACGCAGGGCCACAAACTCCCTTTTCGACGGATTGAGCACGCTCGCAAGCGACTCATCAGCCACAAAATTACGGTCGCGCACAACACCCACGCCAACGATGGTTACAGCCCCATCCCTACGGGAGAGTTGCAGCCACTGGTTGTAGATATCGGTTGCTCGACCGTGTGTAACGCTTGTGATGCGAACGATAATATCGACGATCGACTCGCCTCGGTTTTCGCCCGTAAAGAGTACCTCTCTGTATGGTGCTTCTATGCGGTTGTTCGATGTACGCACCGCGGCATTACGACGCACAATGAGCGTACCCACTTCCGGAAGATATATATCGCGTCCCTTGCGCAGCGTATTACGAATTATAGTATCAATCTGACGTTTCATTATTACCTATTTTACACCTAACTACCCTAACTATCTCTTACGCTTTGCCGATTTCGCGTCGCGCGGTTTTACAGATGACTTCGCGCTCTTCTCTGCAACGATGCCTTTGTGGTAGCTATACCATATCGAGACAATGCCGAGCACAATAAACGGAACGCTCAACCACTGTCCCATATTGAAGGTCATACCCTGCTCGAATGCCACCTGATCGACCTTGATAAACTCGATAAAGAAGCGTGTCAGGAAGATGCCGATCATCGCCACGCCGAACAACAATCCGCGACGACGCGGAGCATCCGTACGGTGGTACATCCACCAAAGAATAGCAAAGGTCAGCAGATAGCACAGCGCCTCGTAGAGCTGCGTCGCGTGACGAACGGGCACGGCCTCAACCGGCACATTCGGATAGAGTCGCATAAATTTGAAGCCCCACGCAACGTCGGTCGTATTGCCGATAATCTCCGAATTAAAGAGGTTACCGAAACGAATCAACGCACCGCTGATTGGCGCAATGATCGCCAGACGGTCGGTCATCCACAGCACCGAGACATTGTTTCTGCGCGAGCAGAGCCAGATTGCCGTCAGGATACCGATCGTTGCACCGTGGCTTGCCAAACCACCGTTACGAATCTCGGTTATGATTGCCCAAGGTTTGAGCAGATAGTACTCCGGCTCGTAGAACAAGCAGTGGCCGAGTCGCGCACCGATCATCGTACCAAGAGCAATGAAGAGGAAAGCCGAATCAGCCAACTGTGGAGGACGGCCCTCTTTGCGGCAAAAATATGCAAATATCCACCCACCGACAAGCAGCGCCGCTGCCCACATCAGCGAGTAATAGCGAATCTCAAACGATCCGATGGATAGAAATACGGGGTTAAAATCCCAAACAACAGCCAACAAGCTACTCATCTCTGCTATCCAATAATTTTGAGTACTACAACTCTACCTTCTTCAACGTAAACGTAAACGTACTGCCGACACCGAGTTCGCTACGCACCGAAACGTGCTCGCCGTGGCCCTCGACAATGTGCTTCACGATAGCCAAGCCCAAGCCGGTACCACCCTGCTCGCGCGAACGGCCTTTATCGGTACGATAGAAGCGCTCAAACACGCGTGGAGCGTCGCTCTTCGAGATACCGATACCGTTATCTTCAACCTCGACAAGAATCTTATCGAGCATATCGCGGCAGGTAATCTTCGTCTGACCGCCATCCTTACCATAGCGAATCGAGTTGGTAATGAGATTCTGCAACACCTGACCGATGTAGAACTTATCGGCCGACACCCAGAATCGCGATGGGAGGTTATCCGCACCCTTAACGGTAATCGAAATGCCTCGCTTCGATGCCTCGATCTCCGACTGCTCGGCGATATCCTTTGCCAAAGCCACAACATCGAAGGTCTCGAAACGCATCTCGTTCATATCGCTCTCCAAGCGTGCGATGGTATCCAAATCGTTGATGATATTAATCATTCGATCGACACTCTTCTCGGCTCTTTCGAGGTACTTGCGATTAATCATCTCGTCCTCCAAACCGCCGTCGAGCAGCGTCGAGATATAACCCTGGATATTAAACACCGGAGTTTTGAGCTCGTGAGCCACGTTGCCGAGATACTGCTTGCGGAACTTCTCGGCATCTTTGAGTCGCGAAATCTCCTTATCGTTATCATCGGCCCAAGCATTCAACTCGTCGGGGATATTCTCCACGCGCTTGCCCTTCAGCTCGTCAACAATCTCGCCCGTATGCACGTCGCGCGAGAAGACAACCGAGTAGATTGGACGCAACTTGTATGCGACATACTTCACGATAAACCACAACGCAATGAGCGAAACCAAAACAAAGGTCATCAACCAAGCGAGCAGAACAACCCACCACTCGGCATTCAACAACAATGAAACAATCGCCACACAAACTCCTGCAACGGCGCCAATAAGCCACGATGCACTCTCTTTCGTTTTAATGTAAACCATAGGTCGTAATTATTTTTGTTTTTTACTAATTTTTCACAATCAGTTTAGCACGCACGGCATATACTGCCTGAACCTCCACACGCGCAATCTCCATATCGTCGAATCGCTTGCGATCGTACGCCTCAAGGCGAAGTATGCCGTCATTATCGGTACGACGCACACAACGCAGAGTAACCAGATTTCGACCGACAATCACATACTCATTACCATAGACTATCGACTGCACATCGACGCGCGAAAGCACCAGAATCGTTCCGTTCGGAATCACCGGCGCCATATCGTCGCCATAGTAACATATCGCCAAATCGGCGCAACGCACCTGCGGTAAGAACATATACGACATCGGAGTCATCTCGTCGGTCTCCGTTATACGCAACATATCGCAATTAAAGAACGGAATCTGGACTGCCGTATTATTCGAATCGGCATACATAGAGCCGTAGCCGGTCAGCAGCCAGACCTTGCTTATCTCCGGATACTTCGCGACGATACACTCCGCCAAGTTACGTGAAATGCCGTTATTGCCACGCTTTATCTGGTACAAGGTCTCGCTACGCATCAGACCGATATGTTGGGAGAATGCATTTATTGTCATCCCCGACATCTCGATCACCTGCCATATGCGATCCCAATTCGAATTTACATTTGTCATATACGTTTTTTTTTCGCATATTTGCGGTGCGGTTCCGTAGTTCAATGGATAGAATATAAGATTCCGGTTCTTACGATAGCGGTTCGAATCCGCTCGGAATCACACGCTTGTCGGGTCGGTCGATTATGTCGTTCGGCCCTTTTTCGTCTCTTCCACTTCACGTCGCGCGCATCGCGCCCGCAAATAGTACGTCCGTATTTTTGCAAATATACAAAATTAATTCGATTCTTTTTCATCGTTTGGCAAAAATCAGTATATTTGCGAAAAGAAATACAAACTTTTTTGAGAGAGAACAACACTATGCGCCATATCGAAAGCGATAGCGAATTTGAGAACAGAATACGCCCACAAGAGCTCGACACCTTCTCCGGCCAGGACAAGACGGTTGACAACCTGCGCGTATTCATCAAGGCGGCACTGATGCGTGGCGACTCGCTTGACCACGTCCTGTTGCACGGCCCTCCGGGCTTGGGTAAGACCACTCTGGCAAACATCATAGCCAACGAGATGGGCGCACAAATGAAGGTTACCTCCGGCCCCGTATTGGACAAGCCGGGCGACTTGGCCGGTCTGCTGACCAACCTCTCGGCAGGCGACGTGTTGTTCATCGACGAGATTCACCGCTTGAGCCCAATCGTGGAGGAGTATCTCTACTCGGCAATGGAGGATTTCAAGATTGACATCGTGCTTGACAAGGGCCCTTCGGCACGTTCGATTCAAATCGAGCTTGCACCGTTCACACTCATCGGCGCTACAACCCGCAGCGGTCTGCTCACCTCGCCTCTGCGCGCACGATTCGGCATCACCTGCCACCTGGAGTACTACGACGCTCCGGTACTCAACCGTATCGTCAAGCGTTCGGCTTCGATTCTCGGCATCTCGATCGACGACGATGCAGCGACGGAGCTAGCTCTGCGTTCGCGCGGTACACCGCGTATAGCCAACGCTCTGTTGCGCCGAGTACGCGACTTCGCGATGGTCAAGGGCGAAGGCCATATCGATTTGGAAATCACCCGTGTAGCCCTCGACGCCTTGAACATCGATTCACGCGGTTTGGATAGTATGGACAACAAGATTCTGGCAACCATTATCGCCAAATTCAATGGTGGTCCTGTTGGTTTGAACACCATTGCTACGGCCGTCAGCGAAGAGCCGGGAACGCTCGAAGAGGTCTACGAGCCATTCCTTATCAAAGAGGGATTTTTGAAGCGCACGCCACGCGGTCGCGAGGTTACGGAACTCGCCTATCGCCACCTCGGAATGTTGCCCGAAGGTCGCGAAAACGAGCTGTTTTAGAGCGCCACCTTCATACAAAAACATATAGCGAGAGGAGCTTTCACCCGTCGGGTTATAAGAAGCATCCTCTCGCTATTTTATTCTGTCTACACTGCGCGCATAAAACGCATTATTCGTATTTCGACCAACCATTTACAATCAAACAACCGATCAATTTTTCGACTCTCTTGCAAGAGAGTCGGAGATATTTTTTTCGCGAAAAACTGAAAAAAGTTGCAAAAATATTTGGAGAATCAGTGCTTTTATCCATATCTTTGTGATATCAAAATGATATTACTTTTAAAACCTTAAAAACATAAAACTATGGAGACTAAAAATTATCACTATTCGGGATGGAAGCTTAACGGTTTCATTGCGGTCATTATCAATCTGGCAATTTTGGCTGCGGGCATATGGTCATTTGTTGAGTTGTTTGCGATGGAAGACTTCGACAATATGGGCGCTATGCTGTTCATCGGCGGTATTGCAGGCGTTCTTGCCGCTATAATTATGGCGTGCGGATATATGATGTTGGAGCCAAATGAGGCGCGCGTGTTGCTCTTCTTCGGCAACTATCGCGGCACGTTCTACGATACGGGTTTCTGGTGGGTAAATCCACTGATGAGCGCAAAGAAGCTCTCCCTGCGTGCGCGTAATCTTAATGTAGACCCTATCAAGGTGAACGACAAGGCGGGTAATCCGATTCTCATCGGTCTGGTACTCGTATGGAAGATTAAGGGCGATGGCGCATATAAGGCGGTATTCGAAATTGACTCTCCGATGGATGCAGGCACACTCACAACAAGCTCGACTACGCGTATGAACATCCTCGAGAACTTCGTTGCCGTACAGTCCGACTCGGCTCTGCGTCAGGTGGCAGGTATGTATGCTTATGACGAGAATTCAAACAACGCAGCCGGCGAGATTACGTTGCGTTCGGGTGGCGACGAGATTAACGACCGCCTGACCGACGAGCTCAATGAGCGCCTTGCAATGGCCGGTATTGAGGTTATGGAGGCACGTCTCAACTACCTCGCTTATGCTCCGGAGATTGCCGCAGCGATGTTGCGTCGCCAGCAGGCAGATGCTATCATCTCGGCACGCGAGAAGATTGTCGAGGGTGCTGTTTCGATGGTGAAGATTGCGTTGGATCGTCTGTCGACCGAGGAGGTTGTCGAACTCGACGAGGAGCGCAAGGCGGCTATGGTCAGCAATCTGCTCGTTGTGCTCTGCGCTGATGAGGCGGCACAGCCGGTAGTTAACACAGGTACTTTGCACCATTAAAAAAGAGATTTAGCGTATGGCAGCAAAGGAGAGCAATACTCGCAGTTTTGTGTTGCGAATCGACGCCGAGACGATGGATGCCATCGAGCAGTGGGCGGCCGACGAATTCCGCAGCACTAACGGTCAGCTGCAATGGATAATTGCCGAGGCACTGCGTCGAAGCGGGCGCAGGCCTCGTGCAAAACGTAAAACTTCAAATGGCACGACAGATGAAACCAAGGATTAATTTAGTGCGTTTTCGCTTGTTCCGCATTGGACACAAGCGTCGCTGGAAGCCGGGCCCTGACGATGGAAAATTCCGTTGGGCAGACCTGCTGACATCGTTGGCAACACTTCTATGCTTGTTGCCTCTGAACTTGAATTTGGGTGATTTGTTGGAGCAACATGTACCTTACGGTGCGGTCATCAGGGAGAATCTTCCGCTGGTAAGGGACATCATTTTTATTATAGCAGCAATCATTATGCTCATCGGCATCTACTTCTACTTCCACGACCTGGCACCGCGTCCGCGCTGGAAGCGTGCCTTGTGGGCAGTTGGTATGATTGCCCTTACTTGGAGTGTTCTGCCGTTCATTCTACACTGGCTGAATGAAGATAACGCATTGAGCGATATGTGCCGCGTGAGTTTGTGGTCAATCTCTATGTGGGTGGTGTGGTTGTTCTGTTGCTATAAATATTGGCGCGTGCGTATTCGCACAAAGCAAGAACTTATGCGCATCGAACTCCTCGAGCGTCGCGAACGCAAACGCCGCATTTACGAATAACATTAAAAGCAGTTGAGAAATGAGAAAATTGAGATCGAAAACCTATCTTATAATCTACGTCGTTTTGATGGCACTTGTCGTACCGACAATGCTCGGAGTGTTTGCTTATAAGGTACATCACGGCACCGATTGGCACGACTTACCACTCGCGACATTGGCCATTGCGGTCGTGGCACTAATCTGGGGTGTGATCGCGCTTATCAAGCGATTGAAAGAGTAAGCAAATAAGTGTATATACAAAAAAGGGTATTGCGCGTGCAATACCCTTTTTCGTTTTCTTACAACAACATCCGTCGCAGTTCGGCACAACTCTGCTCCGGTGACAGGCGATTGAAGTGGAACGGCACGATACCGAGCGTAGCGGCCTGCTCAACATTCTCGAGGCGGTCGTCGATAAACATCGTCTCCGCAGCATCAAGCGCGTAGCGCGTGAGGAGCGTCTCATATATCTCGCGCTCCGGCTTGATGGTGTGCGTATCGCACGAAACAACCTCGCCATCGAAGTAGGAGTAAACCTCCTTTCGGCGCAAATACTCGATATATTCGAGCGACATATTCGACAAAACGATCAGACGGTAGCCCGCCGCTTTCAAGTCGGCAATAAGGCGCTTCGTCGGCACGACCTCCTCCTGATAGAGTATTGCCTGCTGCATATTGTGTTTGGCAGTCTCAAAGTCCGAGCCACGATATACGGCCAAATGCTCGGCCACATTTTCGAGCGAGCGCGTACCACGATCGTAATCGTTCCAAAACTCTGGCAACGGCTCGCCGGAGTTGATAAACGCGAAGTACTCCATCAGCTCCCGAGGGCAGCGCTCGACGTTTCGCGCAAAGACCACTCCCGCCAAATCAAAAACTATGGTTTTCATCATTAAATTTAGTTTCATTGGAGCAAACCAAACATAATGGACTAGTTTCCTTAAAACGCACAACTCACCCATATCAATCATTACAGATAGGGCGAGTTGTGTAATATTTAGCGAGTGAACACACAATTTAGATTGGTGTAGTTACTTCCCCATGGAGAAACTATATCAACCTGCAAAATGAATCTCACATTATTATCAACAAAGCCATCTTTCATTCCTGCAGTATCAAATACCAATAATAATTCGTTATTTTCAACTACAATCGAGAAGAATTCGGCATATGATCCTGCATACGGAGAAGAACTTGGTGTTACGGAAATAGCTTTCAACTTTATATTAAATTTCAACTTGAATGCATCAATAGGAGATAAGCCCTCTACAAATCCATTTTGACCATTACCAGTAATAAATTTACAAGTCTGTTCATCAACAATAGGTAAAGTATTAGAGTATCGTTTAAGGTTTATTTGCGGAATGTGCTGCAATAAATTAACCTTAATCTGCTTTTTATCTCCATATGACAAAGAAGAAGAATACAAATCTTTATT
Source organism: Alistipes sp. (assembly GCA_045635325.1). GTDB lineage: Bacteria > Bacteroidota > Bacteroidia > Bacteroidales > Rikenellaceae > Alistipes. Next base: position 9,193 of record JAZRBZ010000010.1, on the reverse strand, counting down.
ATTCTGATCACTTGGTTTGGATACTACACTCAAATTTTTAGTCCTTACAATTGTGTCAATACTGCTAAATGGAGTATTACTATTGGATATATACAAATTCGCAACAAGTCCAACCTGACTTACATGACCATAATACTCCAGAATGTTATTATCATTGATGCTTACACCCTCATATTCGTCATCAAGCAAGAACTCCAACTTAAGACCCGCTGCTTCAATTTCCTCATAAGTTAGTACTTTTCCCGGAGTGTTTTTATCAACGACATAAAATGCCTGATTAAGATCTAATTGCGAATTAATTGCTTTTATTGCATTACCTTCCATTTCGTATTCAGGTTCAATTGTTGACACCAATTTACCATTCTCTGTTGTGAAATAATCAGCATCGTGTAAAACCTCAAACTCTGGCGCCTTAATTATTACCGTCATAACAATCTGAATTGTCTGGCCATACCACAACGCAACTTCTCTTGTGTATACAACCTTGCTAGGTGGCAGTTGGAACATCTCGTACGAATAGCATACGGACACCCTATACTCATCGTTCATGCTCCATAAATCCTCAATATTCTCACTCAAAGTTTCGAGCTCACCACTTGCATTATACGACTTGATTGTATCAACAATAGTATACTCCTTACCTGCAGTGTTACTCAAAACTTCTGCAAGGAACGATGCCGTATCATCAAATCCGGTAGTGTAAGGAATCTGAATATCGGTTAGGGACACAACCGGAGCCATGCCCTCAGCAAAGGCTGCAAAGGCGAGCTGATCTTGGTATTTTACAGTAGTTTCGCTTGACAACTTAACAATGTCGTTCGAACGCTCCGCATCGGTTGTAACGGTTGCATTGAGGATAACCTCATACACGCCCTCCTCCTGGAAGGTGTACTGAACCTTATAGGTCTTTCCCCACTCGAAGTTAGCGATATTAAGGAGGTAATCGCCATTTTCGTTTGTGGTAACCGATGCCTCAATCGAGGTATTCTGAACCTCGTTCTCGCCCTCTACTGTGTAGAATGTAGGAGTTGCATCTGCGAGCAACTGGTCGATACCCAGTGCCTGCAACTGCGACAACATCTCTTCGCTTACACCGAGTGCCACATTCTGGCGGCTATAAACTGCAAGCGTGCTATCGTCGCTATCATACTTATATGCATCCTGCTGAGCATCCTCTGCATAGTTCCACTTAATGTTGCTGTTTGCAGCAAAGTTTGCCTCGATCTTGCTTGCTTCAGGAGTCTCCTTCTTAACCTCGATAGATGCCATTGGCAGAATGTGGTTACGCTGAATCGTAATCTTATTCGAGGTCGATTTATTCATTATCAAGCCGTCAGCACAGGTAACAGTAATGCTGATACCATTATTGAAGGTCTGTGGAGGCAAAGCAATATAGAATGCGGTTGGAGTCTTAGAATCGAGAGCAACACCGCCGTTCGCCTCTTTGCTACAATCGAGAACAATCGTTTTTGTGATGGTTGCATCCAACGAAGCATCGACTCTGGTTGCGTTAGCACTTACCTCATTGTCGTTCTGGGTTGGATCATAGATAATATCGCTCTGCGAAGCCAACTCGCAAGTTGCATCCAGGGTATTGATATAGATAGTACCGGCAACCTGCTCATTGTTATTACCTTTCAACTCGATTTTTGTTACGGTATGCGAACCGGTGAGCTGCAGTTTCAACCAACCGCACACATTCTTGAACGACAATCCGTTATTACGCTTGGACGATGCAACCATAATTGATGTGCTGACACCAAAACTATCCTTAAGATATTTCTGACTTGCAGGCAGAGATACCCATATCTCGTGCGTGTCATAATCATACCAATAACCCGTAAAGTACGGATACGCGGCAACGATGCGGGTTGTCGGAACTACTACATTGTGCGGTGGAGCAACCTGCTCATTAGTTTTTACGAGAGTACCGCTTGTAACGCCGGTTTCGCCCTCGAACGACCACTTCTGATTGATGTTCGAGTGGTAGAAGACCGACACCTTATCACCTTTAGTCCAAACCGGCTGTCCTGCCTCGCCGAGCTGAATACGTGCATCCTCCTCATCGAACGACACAAAAAGTCTTTCCGGAGTATCCGTTGTCTGGATAGGCACATCCTCAAACGAATCAACGGAACAAGCAGCAAACAGTGTTGCTGCAATCACATAGAGTAAAAATTTTTTCATCTGTTATTTTTTTAATTGTTATTACAAAAGAGTTTATACCGTTGCTTTCGGCCGAGAAGCAATGCTCCATCGGTCGAGAGCAAAGTCTGTCAAACACATTACTCCTCCACAACTTCGTCGCCAGGGTTGAATGCCCAGCCCTGCTCAGGATCTACCTTTGGGATTTCGAGCGATGCACCGAAACCTCGCTCCAACTGCAATTCGATGTTGCGCAACGATGGCGCAGAGTACAAAAACTGTTTCATTGTAATTATGTGTCTTTTAAAATTTTTACGAAGTAATTAAATATCGTGCAAAGTTACAAAAACAATTTCGATTTTTGCGAGATTTAAGAAAATAATTCTCTTTGTGCGTAAACTATCAACGAAAATGGTTATCTTTGCGCATTATGGAAGAGTATTTGGAAACTTCGTACGATGTCATCGTTATCGGTGGCGGTGCCGCAGGTATGATGGCGGCAGGTACGGCAGCAAAAAACGGAGCGCGAGTATTACTGCTCGAGAAGATGGAGAAACCGGCTCGTAAAGTGCGTATTACGGGTAAAGGACGTTGTAATTTGACCAATGCGCGAGGCGAGGAGGAGTTTGCCGAGCAGGTGCGCACGAATGTCGACTTTCTGAAAATTGCCTTTTCGGAGTTCTCGAATCGTGCCACGATGCGTTTCTTCGAGCGAATGGGCGTAAAGCTCCGCACCGAGCGTGGCGACCGCGTATTTCCGGAGAGCGGCAAGGCGGCCGACATTGCCAACGCGTTGGAGTTCTACTGCCGCGACTATGGCGTTGAGATTCAGTGTCATTCGCGCGTATCGGAGGTGATTGCCGTCGGCGGAAAAATCTACGGCGTAAAGTACTACAACAAACGAGGTTTCGAGCGCAAAATCGAGGCACCGAATGTCATCATTGCAACGGGTGGCGTATCCTATCCGCGTACCGGTTCGACGGGCGACGGTTATATGTTTGCCGACGCTTTCGGCCACTCGATCGAGGATCTGCGCCCATCGCTCACACCTCTCGTCACTTCGCATCCGCAAGCACAATATATCCGCGACGTACTATTGCGCAACGTAAATGTCCGTCTGGTAATCGACGGTGAGATTACACGCGAGGAGTTTGGCGAGGTTAGCTTCTCGGATCGAGGCATCGAGGGAGCTGCCATTTTGCGATTGAGCCGCGATGCTGTCGATGCTCTGCTCGAAGAGCGCAGCGTGAAGCTCGAGTTCGACCTGAAATCGGCTCTTACGGAGGAGATTCTGCGCGAGCGTATCAAGCGCGAAGTCGCAGAGATGCAACCTGAGGAGTTCTTTGCCGAGTTAGTGCGCCGACTCGTTCCGAAGCCGCTAGTTGTGCCTATCTGCAAGGAGTTGGACGTACATTCGCGCCTCTATATCAGCAAAGTATCGGACAAGGAGTTCGAGCGACTCATCAAGGTATTGAAGAGTTGGTCGTTCCCTATTTCGGACTACGCATCGTTCGACTACGCGGTTGTTACCGCGGGCGGCGTGCGCTGCTCGGAGGTAAACGAGTATACGATGGAGTCGAAGCTCGTCAGCGGACTGTATTTTGCAGGCGAGGTACTCGACATCGACGCCAACACGGGTGGCTACAACTTACAGATTGCCTTCTCGACCGGCCATTTGGCGGGTCTGCTTAAGAAATAATGAAGAAGAGTGGTCGCAACATAAAACGCCGGCTCTACGCGCTCACGCTGCTGCGTAATCGCCTTTTGCGGGCGAAACACTTTCGCGGCCACGGAGTGCACTCGCCATTTGTTTATGCGTTGGTGCGCCGAGTGTTTATGTGTCGCGAGTTGTGGCCAAATGAGGATACGTCACTCTACGATGCGTTGATCGCAAAAGGTGTTCCGCAACAACGAGCCGTGCAGTTACAAAATACGATGTACTACATTGATGCTCACTCGTTTGCGATAGACTCTACGGCGTGCACTACAGACCTTACGATACTCGGTACGGATGTACCGACAGAGTTCATTGCGGAGGCGTGCCACAACGCGCAACAACACGCAACGACGCTTATCGTTACGCTGCCATACGAGAGTCGCGAGCGTCGCGAGGAGTGTCGCAGACTCATCGAGCAGCACCCTTCGACTACGGTCGACAATCGGGCGTACCTCATCTTCTTTAATAATCGTTTACCGAAACAACATTTCAGACTATGAAACTATATACCAAAGGTGGCGACAAGGGAACGACATCCCTTATCGGTGGCGAGCGGGTTGCCAAGTACGACCTGCGCGTCGAGGCATACGGTACGGTCGACGAACTGACGGCATTTGTTGCTATGCTCGGCGATCGTATGGCAGAGGAGCAGTCCTCGCATCTGCACGCGCACATTGAGGATCTGCACCGTATCAACTCCGTACTGATGAGCGTCGAGGCCCTGCTGGCAAGTGGCGAAGGGTGCGACAAGGTGAAGGCGCTCGACGAACAGTACATCGCGTGGATCGAGGAGCGTATCGACGCTTTGCAGTCACAGCTCAAGCCCATCACCTCGTTCACCATACCCGGTGGATGCGCCACCGGCTCACTGTGCCACGTCTGCCGTACGGTATGCCGTCGCGCCGAGCGCGCTGCGCTACGTGCCGCTGCCGAGTGCGGTAGCGATTCGTCAGCTTTGGTCTTCCTGAACCGCCTCTCGGACTACTTCTACGCACTCGGGCGAGTTACGACCGACCTGCTTGGTTGCGAGGAAGTTGAGTGGCGTCCGTAAAAAATTGCATATATATTTGTTTTGAATATATTTTTTTATACTTTTGCACCCCGTAACGCTCAAAAGGGCTTCGTACCTATAAGAGTAAGAGAGTATTAACAACTAAAATTTATACACTATGTATTGGACTTTGGAACTTGCATCGAAACTCGAGGATGCACCGTGGCCAGCAACCAAAGAGGAGTTGATCGACTATGCAATTCGTTCGGGTGCGCCACTCGAAGTTTTGGAGAATTTGCAGGAGATTGAGGACGACGGCGATATCTACGAGAGTATGGAGGAGATCTGGCCGGATTACCCTTCGAAGGAGGATTTCTTCTTTAACGAGGAAGAGTATTAGCGAATTATTTCCAAGATTACGCATCGTAACTTACTGGAAATCAATGAATGCGGATGGACAAAAATTTGTTCGTCCGCTTTTTTTGCTCATCTAAACACGAAATATGTTCGTCTATTTTACAACGTATTATGTGTGGTTTTTCTAAAAATTCGTATATTTGTTCGTCTATTTGACATAAAAAAAAATCACTTTACGGAATATTAAATTTATAGTGCAATATATGGGAAGAGCAAAACGTGAAGTTCCAACAGGTAAATTATTCTTGAAATACCCAAAGAATGAGTATGACAAAGATAAATGTTATACTTTGTACTACTATTATAGTTTCAATCGTAAGAACATGGCTCGTGATACCCAAATTCGTGTTAAAGTCAAGGATTGGAATCCTTATGCCAATAACGGCATAGGTGCATTACGCCCTTCTTATGGCACTGACTATAACCGTTGCAATAATCAGTTGCACGATTATATCCGTAAGACCGATGGTAAAATACAGGAATATAACATTAAGCACCCCAGAGAACTTACACCCGAAATTGTACATTCAATCCTATTCGATGAAGCAAAAACGAGAAACGACGAAGGAAAAGACTTTGTAGAATTTGTAAAGACACACCTTTCAAGCAAGCTCAACTTAAACAAGATAGGACAAAGTAGATACGAAAATGGGGTGTCTGCGATGAAAATCTTCCAAGAGTTTCTAAAAGCGAAAGGAAAAGGTACTTATAAATCGGACTCTATCTACCTTGGTGAAATAAGTGGCGATTTACTTGACGAATACATTACGTACCGTAAAGATGTTAAAGGGAATAAGGCATCCACAATAAACCATTCATTAACACCTATAATATCCGCATGCGAACAGGCTTGCAGAAGAGGTTATATTAGCGAAAGCGTGTTTGCAGACATAGAGGAGAAAAGGATTGTCGATGTTGCAACAGATGATAAATTTGATGGTAAATTTCTTAGCAAAGAACAATTAAAACAGTTAGTAAATTTCTACACAGAAGATACTGAAACTCGAAGGAAAGAATATATTGAAATGTTCCTTTTTGCATTCCATGCAGGAGGACTACGAATTATCGACATTCTCACATTAGAATGGAAGCATATTGACTTTGAGAAAAGAGAAATGAAAAAGGTTCTTATAAAGACTGCAAAATATCAAAAACAACGTCACTTAATTCCACTAACAGACTCTGCTATTAAAATATTACAAAAATGGAAGGATATGGGTAGAACTAAACGCTATGTATTCGATTTGCTTGCAGACAGCGTGGATGTTGCAAACCAGGCAACTTTATATGACAAGCGTAATAGTGTAACCAGAAAGGTCAATCAGGCTCTACATGTGGTTGGCGAGAAAATCAAATTGCCATTTTCTCTTACATTCCACGTAGCTCGTCATAGTTTTGCGATTAACGCACTAAACGACGAAACACACCCACTTGACATGTATCAAGTATCTCGATTACTTGGGCATGCATCAACAGCCGTGACTGAAAAGGTTTATGCTGATTATACTAGAGAATTTCTGGGAGACAAATTGAGAGAACTCAACTTTAATTTTGTACCCGACCTTGATTAACATATTTAGAAAAAAATATAACCTACAAAAAAAACTCCGCTTTTCGGCGGAGTTATTTTTTTAGTGCCAACATAAATCATCAATCCGGAATATGCGCTAAAATTAGATTAGCCTCACGACCTCAGTTACATTCACTTTTGTATAGAAACTGACGCTAGTGAATGATGCCATTAGATGATAATTAGAAAATATATCCTAAGTCGCTGATAATATGCACTTTAACCCTCTTTTGCAATATTCACTTCTGAGATTTGTGAATATTGAGTGTAGTTAAGACCGTCTCGCACTCGTTTTTTATTTCTGTCAGGGCTTTCACTATTTTCAATTCGCCCACAATTATACATACAAAAAGTATCATTTTTCGACAAAAATGATTTATATTTGCACTACATTTAATAACAACAGCATGCAGTAATGGAAAAATTTAAGTTTATAGACTTATTCTGTGGCATTGGTGGTTTCCATCAGGCTATGGTAGATTTGGGTGGCGAGTGTGTGTATGCAAGTGATATTGACGCCGATTGCAGAAAAACATATGAACGTAATTACGGAATTAAGCCGGATGGAGATATAACTAAGGTTGAAGCCGCAGATATACCTGAACATGATGTTTTGTGTGGAGGTTTCCCTTGTCAGGCTTTTTCTAAGGCGGGAAAGCGTCTTGGGTTTGCTGATGAAACAAAAGGTACTTTGTTCTTTGATATTTGTCGTATTCTTAAACACCATATGCCAAAATATGCGCTGTTAGAAAATGTGCGTAATTTGGCTAGTCATGACGGAGGTAACACTTGGCGTGTAATTCATGATACGTTAGACGAACTAGGATATAATGTAATTGACGAACCTGTTATATTCAGTCCTCACTATATTGGCGTTCCTCAACATCGTGAACGTGTATTTATAATGTGTGTTAGAAAGGATATTGGCAAGTTGCCTCCATTTTATTTTAACATTGATAAAATACCTACATGTAGCATTGATGATGTTCTATTAGACGACTTAGAAATTGAGGATTTGAAATCGTATCAACTTAGACCTGACCAAATAGAATGGATAGATAACTGGAATGAGTTTATACAGAACATTAAATGTGAGAAATTACCCGGTTTCCCTATTTGGGCAGACTGTTTGTGTCCATTAGAAGACAATCCATTCTTCGCTGAAATGGATACTCTTCCCAAATGGCAACAAAATTTCATTATTAAAAACAACGAGTTGTGGGAAAACAACAAAGAGTTCCTTGCTAAATGGTTGCCAAAGGCTAAGAAAAATAAGAATTTCTTTGGCGCAAAAGCGAAGTTAGAGTGGCAAGTTGGAAACGTTGATAATCCTGACATTTGGGAGCATATTATGCAAATACGACCTTCGGGTTTGCGAGTAAAACCCGGTACGTATTTCCCTGCACTTGTCGCTATCACTCAGACGTCTATTGTCGGCAAAAAGAAGCGTTTCTTAACTCCACGTGAATGTGCTAGATTACAAAGTTTTCCTGACACATTCCAATACGATGTTAAGAAGGCACAAGCATATAAGCAATTTGGCAATAGTATAAACGTTGGTTTGGTTAGTTTCTTTGCAAGGTATATGTTTGGCGATAAAGAACTACAACATCAATATTCATTAGAAGTTCAATTCCCGCCAAACGAAAAAGAACAAACCCTATTACTATTTCCAGATATGATAAAGTAGAGCATTGCGAAAGCAATGCTCTTTTTGTTTAATGATACTTATTGTAGGTATTAGTATGCGAAAAGAAGAACTCATTAAACTAGGTCAAATTGTAAGGAATAAACGAATTCAGCGCAACCTTACACAGACAGAACTATCTACTCGTGCGAAAGTAGATAGAAATTATATTGGAATGCTTGAAAGAGGAGAGAGAAACCCATCATACTTATCACTTCTTAAAATAGCATCTGGTCTTGACATGTCGATTAACGAACTTCTAACCATATAATCATTATGCTATACTCTACTACACTATCTGAAATTGAAAACAACATCAATACTGGTGTTGAGTATGAGATTGCGTTATTCTATCAATTGGCACCTTCAAATGAGAAACCTGTTATTATGGATGCTGTAAAGAAGCGCATAGATAGGAATAAGGTGATAGGTATCATCAATCAAACAAATACCAAACCGATATTAACTGAACTATCTAAATTAGGTTTGGCACTTATAGATGTGACTTTTGAAACGCAGAATGATGAAGTTGGTCCATCTGATATAGTCATGATAGCATCTGATGGTAAAGTTCAGAAACGCATAGGTATATCTATTAAATACTCAAACACTTGCACTCTAAATGTAACAGGTCGTAGATTTATAACTGATGCACAGATTGCAATG